>CAYLMJ010000006.1:0-53717 GCA_964384995.1 uncultured archaeon
TTTTTATTATTTTTATTTGAATGGTCTGATCGGTTTTTCTTAATCTCACTTGATTTCCCTTTTA
Organism: uncultured archaeon; assembly: GCA_964384995.1. GTDB lineage: Archaea > Thermoplasmatota > Poseidoniia > MGIII > CAYLMJ01 > CAYLMJ01. The sequence continues at coordinate 65 of CAYLMJ010000006.1, forward strand.
CTTTCCCTCTCGCCTTTGCCTTGGAGGCCAGGCCCATGCTGACGCACGGTTCTTCTTCCCTTTTTGCCCCTTGTTTTTCTCTCGTTCTTTGGAGATATTATCATGCAGGCTCATCGTTGGGGATAGCATATATATAACCCCTGCTACATGGCGCCGACGCTATAGAGCCGTTGGAGGCTAGCCTATGGCTGAAAAACCCCATATGAACCTTGTATTCATTGGTCATATCGACCACGGCAAATCCACCACGGTAGGCCGACTGCTGCTGGACAGCGGCGCCATCTCCCCTCACATCATTGAGAAGTTCAAGAAGGAGGCGGAGGAGCGCGGCAAGGGTGGTTTCGAGTTCGCCTACGTCATGGATGGCCTAAAAGAAGAGCGGGAGCGCGGGGTGACCATCGATGTGGCTCACAAGCGCTTCGACACCGACAAATACTACTTCACGATCATCGACGCTCCCGGCCATAGGGACTTCATCAAGAACATGATCACAGGTACCTCCCAGGCCGACGCCGCTGTCCTGACGGTGGCCGCCCCTGAGGGTATCATGGCCCAGACCAAGGAGCACATCTTCCTGGCCAAGGTGCTGGGTGTCGACCAGGTCATCGTGGGCCTGAACAAGATGGACGCTACCCAGCCGGCTTTCTCCGAGGAGCAGTACAACAAGGTACTCAAATCGGTGAAGGAGCTGACCAAGATGGTGGGCTTCCGCGAGGACAAGCTCCAGTTCGTGCCCTATGCCGCCCTCACCGGTGACAACATCGCCGGGAAGAGCGAGAACATGGCCTGGTACAAGGGCCCGACCCTGCTGGACTGCCTGAACAAGCTGGAACAGCCCTCGGGCGCCACCAACCTGCCCCTGCGGCTGCCCATCCAGGATGTCTACAACATCTCTGGCATCGGCGCCGTGCCTGTGGGCCGCGTCGAGACCGGCGCACTGAAGCCGGGCGACAACCTGATCTTCAAGCCCTCCGCCCACCAGGGCGGCAAGGTCGGCGAGGTCAAGTCCATCGAGATGCACCACGAGATGGTCCCCACGGCCTCGGCCGGGGACAACGTGGGCTTCAACGTCCGGGGCATCGGCAAGAAGGACATCCGCCGCGGTGACGTGGCCGGACCCTCTGACAACCCGCCCAAGGTGGCCCGCAAGTTCAAGGCCCAGATCATGGTCCTGGACCACCCATCGGTCATCGCCCCCGGGTACACCCCGGTCTTCCACTGCCACACCTCCCAGGTGGCCTGCCAGTTCGAGCAGCTGCTGGCCAAGCTGGACCCCAAGACGGGTGCCGTGGTGGAGGAGAACCCCGACTTCCTGAAGCGCGGTGACGCCGGCATCGTCATGATCAAGCCCACCAAGCCCATGGTGATCGAGGAGCAGAAGGAGTTCCCTCAGCTCTCCCGCTTCGCCATCCGGGACATGGGTTCCACCGTGGCCGCCGGCATGTGCATGAAGGTCGAGGAAGAGTGGGACTGAGGCTGCCCAGCAGACTCGATGAACCGGTGACCCCATGGTAACGACGCAGGCCCGAATATCACTCAACGGCATCGACCAGCAACGCGTGGATGGCGTCTGCAACCAGATCAAGGAGATCTCCGAGCGAACCGGCGTGGAGATGGCGGGACCCATCCCCCTCCCCACCAAACGGCTCAAGGTCCCGGTCCGCAAGTCCCCCGACGGTGAGGGCTCGGAGACCTGGGAGCGCTGGGAGATGCGCATCCACAAGCGGCTCATCAACATCGACGCCGACGAGCGGGCCCTGCGCCAGCTCATGCGGATCCAGGTCCCCGACGGCGTCAACATCGAGATCCAGATCCACCAGAAATAGGTCCCGGGACGAATCATCGGCCCAAGGACCGCAACGCCCCTCGTTGAGGCGGGGGGCGCACCTTTCTTTTATTTTTCTTCAATCCTGATTTGAACCAGGGTATGCACGTAGTCAGAAACTCGGTCCTACGTCACTATAATTCTGTTTTTCCTAAATTACATTTTACTATACCCTTTTTATCTTTGGATGGAGTTATAGTTTCATGCTTTCACAGGGTGTCGAGAGCAAGGAGACATCAGGATGATCCACGTTGAGGAAGTCTGGAAAGCCTATCCGGGAGTCCAAGCCCTGTCCAATGTAAGCCTTACGATACAACCCGGGACCATCCATGGCATCTTCGGTCCCAACGGGGCCGGCAAGACCACTTTGCTAAAGGTGATTTCAGGACTGACCCGACCCGATTCAGGATTGGTGTATGTTGACAACGTGGATGTGGTAACAAAGCCCGAGGCGGTTAGGAAGCGCATGGGGATCCAACTTGAACTCCCGGCAGTCTATGACGCCCTGACCCTGGAACAGTATCTCACTTTCTTCGGACGCTTCGGAGGTATGGAGGAGCCCGAGCTCTCTGTCCGTGTGCAGGAAATAATGAGGATCTTGGAGATGGATAATCTTGCCGATTCCAGGGTTCAGAAGTTCTCCATAGGTCAACGCCAGAGGATGGAGATCGGACGGGCCCTGCTTCACAGTCCCCGGATCCTGATGCTGGACGAACCGTTCATCGCCCTGGACTACGAGTTCAGACGACAATTGCAAGAGTACCTGCGCCGGCTTGCGAACCATGGACATATCATCATCATCACCTCCCATAACCTGGCGGAGGCCAAGCGCATGATAGACTCTTACAGCCTCATCTCCCGTGGGGTCGTCACCGATGGGGAGGCTGCCTCAAAATCCGTTCAGGGTTATCTCTACCACTTGCATACAAGCAGCGACAAGGAAGCCTTCGATTTGATCAACAACCTTGAGGGAGTTTCGAGCATCCAGCTTGAATCGTCTTACCTGCGCCTCGTCCTGGAAGAAGATCGCTACTTGCCCGCCTTGATCCAACTGATACTGGATAATAAGGTCCAGTTGCGTTCATTGGAAGCCTCTACCGATCTTGAAGCCAGTTATCAGGAGCTGGTGAGCCGATGATCGAACTATCAAAGATGAAGGCAGTAGTTTTGAAAGATATTCTACAGTTTCGCCGGGGGCTATATGTGGCCGCCGTCTTCGGGGCGTTTTTTTTAATATTGGTCATTCTGATAGTTTCGGATGATGGTGGTTCAGTGGATGACCCATGGGAGGATTCGATATTCGAAGAAGAGGAGCTATTGGGCCCACTCTTTCTTGCTTCTTCATTCATTTTTCCAATGGCTTTTCCGAACTTCTTTCACAAGGAAGTGGAGGACAAGACCCTCAAGTCCCTTGCCACGTATTCTACATCCTTCCATGCCATCAAGATCTACAAGCTGGTATCCTTCATGGTATACAGTGCCATGGTGCTCACCATCGTAGTGGGTTTGCCCTACCTAATGGCTCTCATTGGCATGGGTGTTTTTCGAGCGACCTTGGAAGTGGTAATGCTGATGGGGTTCATGGTCCTAGCCATGGGCGCTCTGGGGTATCTCTGCCTTACTATCAATGATGTTGTTGTTACCTTTTACAAGAAGCGAGTGTACTTTGCCCACATTGCGTTTGCCCTTTTGGTCTTTTTCTTCATTTTTTCCACCGAGTGGGGGTTGTACTTTCTTGAGGAGATCTCAGGTGGAGGTAGTTATTCCCTTTATTCCCATGACAAGTCGTGGATCTACAAGGTCCTGCCAACCCTCTCGCTCTATCATGTCGTTGCCCGTACCGGCTACTGCATTTCCTTTGGCTGGTGGCGAGGGCTGGACCTATATGTCTGGGGCGGGATCATGGCTATGATGGTTGGCTTATCCCACTATCTGAAATCACGGCACAATTTCGATGACTGGTTCTGAAAAGAATCCAATGAATGCCGGAATGGAATTGAATCATCCAGCCTCTCCCTTTTTATCGATGGCCGTCCATCTCCCACCGATGGCCACAGCATGGGTTTGGCGGAGGCCGTAGCGTGATCCAGGTGAAAGGGGTCTGGAAGGCCTATCCCGGGGTCCAGGCCCTCAAGGACGTGAGTTTGAACATAGAGCCGGGGACCATCCACGGCATCTTCGGTCCCAACGGCGCCGGCAAGACCACCCTGTTGAAGGTGATATCGGGATTGACCCGGGCCGATTCGGGAGTGGTGCGCGTCGGGGAGGTGGATGTCACGGTCAACCCGGAGGCGGCCCGGACCCTGATGGGGATCCAGTTGGAGCTGCCCGCGGTCTACGACGAGCTGAACCTGGAGCAGTACCTGGCCTTCTTCGGCAAGCTGGGAGGCCTCAGGGGGACAGAGCTGGCCCGCCGAGTGTACAACACCATGGAGGTGCTGGAGATGACCAACCTGGCCCGCTCCCGGGTCCAGAAGTTCTCCATCGGCCAGCTCCAGCGCATGGAGATCGGCCGGGCCATCCTCAACAATCCCCGGATCCTGATGCTGGACGAGCCCTTCATCGCCCTGGACTACGAGTTCCGCCGTCAACTGCAGGACTTCCTGGAGGCCTTCGTGGAGCAGGACCGGGTGGTGCTCATCACCTCCCACAACCTGGCCGAGGCCAAGCGCTTCATCCACACCTACAGTCTCATCTCCAGGGGGTCCCTCACCGACGGCGAGACGGCCCGGCTGACCATCAAGGGCCATGTCTACCACATGCGCACCAGCGACGACGAGACCGCCGAGAGGCTGCTGGGAACCCTGGAGGGGGTGGAGGAGATACTCCATCAGCATGGCCAACTCCGACTGACCATCGAGGGTCCCGACCGCCTGCCCGCCCTGTTCCAGAAGCTGTCCGACAACGCCATCGAGCCCATCTCCCTGGAAGCCGCCAGCGACCTGGAGGCCAGCTACAAGGAGTTGGTCCACCGATGATCGACCTGGAGACCTTCAAGGCCTTCGTGCTCAAGGACCTGCTCCAGAACACATGGGCGGTGCTCCTGGCCTTCTTCTTCGGCTTCTTCTTCGGCCTGCTCTTTGTGGCCAACTACGATCCCGGCATCTTCCAGGATGAGTATGAACGGTTGCAGGAACTGGATCCCGACGGGCGCGACGGCCCCAGCATCTTCATCGAGGCCGAGGAGCTCTTCCTCTACCTGTTCATCACCTCTTTTCTGGCCTATCCCCTGCTCTACTCCCTGGTGATCCACAAAGAGATCGAGACCAAGACCATCAAATCGGTGGCCACCTACCCCCTGAGCTTCCATCAGTTCAAGCTCTACAAGATAGCCTCGTTCACGGTGCTGAGCGGCATCGTCATGTTCGTCCTGGCGGTCCTGCCCGTCTCCCTGGCCCTGATGGTGGGAGGCACCTTCCGGATGTTCCTGGAGCTGGTCTGCCTCTACCTCGGGTTGATGCTCACCATGGCGGTACTGGCACTGCTGGCCATCAACCTCAACGACCTGCTGGTCACGGTCTTCAAGGTCCGGGCCTACTTCTCCAACATCATCTTCGGGATGCTGGTCTTCCTGTCGGTGGTCCTCACCGAGTTCATCCTCATCGTCATCCTCGAGGCGGCCACAGACGAAAGCTACTCCTACGCCTCCAAGAACAAGCCCTGGCTGCTGGAGAACCTGCCCGCCCTCTCCCCGTTCCATGTCATCTCAAGGACCCTGGATTGGTATTTCAACAACTCGTCGGGATTCGATGGCTACATCCTGCTGGCGGGACTGGCGGTGGTGATCGGCCTGACCTACTACCTGAGGCCCAGGCACAGTTTCGATGACTGGTTCTGAACCGGGAGAAAGCACAGCTGACCGTTCCCGACAACGTGATCTCTGACGACTGACGGGCACCGTTCGAGATAGTCCGATATCGTCCGCTATATTCTGAGATAGTCCGATATGGTTTCAACTACCCGATGGTGGCCTCAGGTCACGATATCGGCGATGCGTCCCTGGTCCAGGGCCATGCGGATCTCCCGGCAGAGGCGGCGGCCGGTGGACATGGGCTCGCCCCAGAGGGTGTTGCCGTAGGGGTGGCCCACCGCCAGATGGACGTTGGTGCCTCCCCCGATGCGGGGCGCCACATCGTAGATGAAGAAGTCCATGTCCTTGTCCACGCAGGTCTGGAGGCAGAAGGGTCCGATGATCCCCGGGTCGTAATGCTTCTTCGCGGCCTTGACGAAGATCTCGGCCAGGGGCCAGACCCGCTCAAGGAGTGATTCGCGCAGGGTGGCCGAGTTATGGCCCACCACCGTGTACTCGGGCAGCATCTGGTGGGCACCAAGGGTCATCTGCTGGGGCGCGGGCAGGCGCACGTGGCCATCCAGGCTCGATTCGAAGCGCCAGTCGATGCCCACCAGCTCCAGGGGCTCGAAGCCCTGCTCTTCGGCCAGGGGCGAGTAGAAGAAGTCGAAGTTGAAGACCGGACCGATGATGTACTCCTCGATGCGGGCGCCGTCCAGGGCGTCCTGGGTGATGACGTTCTGGGCCAGCAGTTCGCCGGCCTTCTGCCGGTACTCCTCGTACGATGAGGCGGTGAAGAAGCCCCGCTCCAGCTTCTTCTGGGCGTGATGGAGCTTGACCACCACCAGGTCGTCGATGTCCTGGGGGTCCATGATGCGGGGAGGGAAGGGCAGGCCCGCCTTCTCCAGGAGCCAGTAGTAATCCCGCTGGTCGCCGCGCTCCTCGGAACGGAGCATGTTGCGGGAGCCCACCATGGGCAGTTCCCACTGGTTCTCAACGGCCTCTATGCCGCAATAGGCGACAAAGGAGCGGTTGGGAGCCCAAAGGACGTTGTCGGCCTTGAGCTTGGCCTGCTCGGCCGGGGCCATCACATCGCTGAACTTGTCGTACACGACGGTCTCGTCCACACAGCCGTGAACTGTCTTGCCCGCGTCGTCCTTCACGGTCTTGAAGTACTTGGTGTAGGTCCTGTCGCGCCCTTTCTGGGCGACAACGAGATTGGGCAGTCCCTCGGCGGTCGCTCCGTCGCACACATCCACGGCGGAGTGGGAGCCCAGGACCCCCACCTTCACCTTGGCGGGGTCGTAGCTCTCGGCCAGCTCGATCACCTGTTTGCGGTCCATCATCGTCATGAATAATCCTCCATCTAGTGGGCACTCATGGTGGCTGACGCTGGCTAGGGGGCGGGGGCTATTAGGGAGTGTCGGCGACTACACCAGTCCCACCCTCACGCCCCGCTCCCGGGCCACCTGAACGGCCCGGTCGTAGCCCGCGTCCACATGACGCATGACCCCGGTGCCGGGGTCGGTGGTCAGGACCCGCTGGAGCCGGGTTGCGGCGGCCTGGGTGCCGTCGGCCAGGACCACCATGCCGGCGTGGAGGGAGTAGCCGATGCCCACGCCGCCACCGTGGTGATATGAGACCCAGGTGGCCCCGGCGGCGGTGTTGAGCAGGGCGTTGAGGATGGGCCAGTCGGCCACGGCGTCGGAGCCGTCGGCCATGGCCTCGGTCTCCCGGTTGGGGGAGGCCACACTGCCTGAATCGAGGTGGTCGCGGCCGATGACGATGGGCGCCTTCACGGCTCCCGACGCCACCAGGTCGTTGAAGGCCAGGCCCGCTCTCGCCCGCTCGCCGTAGCCCAGCCAGCAGATGCGGCAGGGCAGGCCCTGGAACTGCACCTGCTCCTGGGCCATGCGCAGCCAGCGGTGGAGGCTTTTATCCTCGGGGAATAGCTCGATGAGCTTCTCATCGGTGGCCAGGATATCGGCAGGATCACCGGAGAGGGCGGCCCAGCGGAAGGGCCCCTTGCCCTCGCAGAACATGGGACGGATGTAGGCTGGCACGAAGCCGGGGAAGTCGAAGGCGTTGTTCACGCCCTGGGTCTCGGCCTGAGCCCGGATGTTGTTGCCGTAGTCGAAGACGATGGCCCCCCGCTCCTGGAAGGTCAGCATGGCCTTGACCTGGACCGCCATCGAATGGAAGGCGCGCCGCTTGTACTCCTCCGGGTCCGAACCGCGGAGCTTTTGGGCCTCGGCGTAGGGCAGGCCGTGGGGCACGTAGCCGTTGAGCTCGTCGTGGGCCGAGGTCTGGTCGGTGACCACGTCGGGGATGACGTCTTTCTCCAGCAGGGCCGGGAAGATGTCGGCGGCGTTGCCCAGCAGGCCCACGCTCAGGGCCTGGCCCGCCTGCTTCGCCTCGAGGCATCGCTCGATGGCTTCATCAAGGTCGGTGATCAGCTCGTCGCAGTAACGCGTCTCCAGGCGTCGGCGGATGCGCTGCTCGTCCACCTCGGCCACCAGGGCCACGCCACCGTTCATGGTGACGGCGAGCGGCTGGGCCCCGCCCATGCCCCCCAGGCCGCCGGTGAGCACCAGCTTCCCTTTCAGGTCGCCGTCGAAGTGCTGGCGGGCCAGCTCGGCCAGGGTCTCGAAGGTGCCCTGGAGGATGCCCTGGGAGCCGATGTAGATCCACGAGCCGGCGGTCATCTGGCCATACATCATCAGCCCTTTGCGCTCCAGTTCGTGGAAGTGGTCCCAGGTGGCCCAGTTGCCCACCAGGTTGGAGTTGGCGATGAGCACCCGGGGGGCGTCGGCGTGGGTGGCAAATACTCCGACCGGCTTGCCCGACTGGACCAGCAGGGTCTCGTCGTCGCCCAGTCGCTTGAGCTCCCGCACTATGGCGTGATAGCACTCCCAGTTGCGGGCCGCTCTGCCCGTGCCGCCGTAGACGATGAGATTGGCGGGGTCCTCGGCCACGTCGGGGTCCAGGTTGTTCATCAGCATCCGCAGGGCCGCCTCCTGTTGCCAGCCCTTGCAGTTCAGCTCGGTGCCGGTGGGTGCGTGGATGGGCTCGGGAGGCGGGGAGTTGGACGGTGTTTGGGACATTGGGCTTGGAGTGGCCGTACCTGAAAAGAATTGTCGTACCCAGGTGGCTACTGGGAAGCGTCAGTCGTCTACGGATGGCTCAACCTCAGGGAGATCTGCCTTGTCTATCTTGTTCCTGCGATAGAGGATCCAACCCAGGCTGATGGATGTATAGAGAAGGAAATAGGTCCACATCATAATTCGGGCGACTTCGATGCCATCACCTCCATATTCGATATCCAGGGTCTCGTGATCGATATCGGTATCGGAAGCAACAAAGGCAGCAGATGACACTACGATCATCAAGGGAAGTGTATAAGCCCAACTCAACAAATAGTTCAGGTGGAAGGTCCTGCTCATTGAAGGGTCGACGAGGTTCATCTTTCTGTGGAACTCATCAAGATCCCCCCATTGCTTGAAGGAACCAGAGCATCGTCGCTGGACCCAAATGAGGTCGCAAAGCCGGCCGTGATGATAGGTCTGGGTGTGAAGGATAGGTAGACCTATCAAGGCCACGATCAGCACCAGGATCCCCCAGTTGCCGTGCTCGAAGGCGTTCCAGGTCTCGTCCTCCTTGCCCTCAAACACTCCGGCAAAACCGTACTGCAGCACCGTCCAGGGCATCCACAGGGAGGCGATGAGCACCAGCAGACAGGCTGTCGCGCCCCAACGGATGGGCCACCCCGGGAATCTCAACGGCGTCAATCGCAATTCGTAACCCTTGTAGCCCAACAGCCTCGGGCCTGCCCCTGCCTCTTTCAATTCAGACTCACCAGTCATATAGTAATACTTGGATTTGCGCGCTAATAAGGCTTTCTGCCTGGGACCCTCTGCGGTGGCAGTTGCGGGGTCAGTAGTTCTGCTCAGTACTCCAGCGAGCGGGGCAGCTGGCGGGCCGTTTCGACCCATTCCTCCACCTGCTCGGGCGTTGGCTTCTGCCTCACGATGCGGGTGGCGTCATGGCTGTCGATGTTGGAGTAGAGCTTGTTGGGATTGCGCTGGGCCAGTTGCATGACGGTGTGGACCCCGACATCCCTGAGGAGCTCGGACCACTCCTCGGCCACGCCGCCGATGCGGAACATGTCGGCCAGGTTGGCCCATTTCAGGATGGTGGCGGAGGGCACACCGACCCGGTCGGCCAGGTTCTTGCGGTCGGTGGGCGTACGACAGGAGGCCAGGAAATCCTCCACATGGGTTATGCCGATGTCCTCTAGGATGTGGGCATAGGTCTCGCCGATGCCCTCGATATCAGCGATCTGATAAGACACAAAATACACCTCCAGACCAATTTGATATAGCTGACGGTATTTAGCATTTGGGGTTTTTTGGTGGCAAAAAGCGCGTCGGGGGAGGCAAAACCGCGGCATCCTCACCATCCCGGGTCTGCCGGCTTCCATAACAAGGAGCCTGCAGGGGGCAAGGGTCCAATATGCTCCAAAACCCGGAAGTTCTCAGCTCGCTGGGCCCATGATGCGGTCAAGTCGATACATTGGCCCGCAATACCAATAAACCCCTGTTCATCTGGCCATCCGGGAGACCCATGAAGGTTCACGAGTACCAAGCCAAGGAGCTCTTTGCATCTTACAAGATCCCGGTCCCTGAGGGCCGGCTGGCGACCACACCCGAGGAGGCCGAGCAGGCGGCTGGCGAGCTGATGGAGACCACGGGTACCAACATCGTCGTGGTCAAGGCCCAGATCCATGCAGGCGGCCGGGGCAAGGGCGGCGGCGTCAAGATAACAAAATCAGCCGGGGAGGCCGGGAAGGCGGCGGCCGGGATGCTGGGAAAGCCCCTCATCACCCACCAGACCGGTCCCGAGGGCACGGAGGTCAAGAAGGTCTACATCGAACAGGGCCTGGGCATCGCCACCGAGCTCTACCTGGGCATGGTCCTGGACCGGGAGAAGGAGCGCCTCACCATGATGGCCTCCACGGAAGGAGGCATGGAGATCGAGAAGGTGGCGGCCGAGACGCCCGAGAAGATCCTCAAGGAGGCCATCGACCCCCTCACCGGGCTCACCGGCTTCCAGGCCCGCAACCTGGCCTTCGGCCTGGGCCTCAAGGGACCCCAGGTGCGCTCGGGGGTCAGCTTCATGATGGGGCTCTACAAGCTCTTCGTTGCCCACGACTGCTCCCTGGCCGAGATCAACCCGCTTGTGGTCACCACCGACGATCAGGTCGTGGCCCTTGACGCCAAGCTCAACTTCGACGACTCGGGCCTCTTCCGCCACAAACAGCTGGAGGAGCTGAGGGACCTGAGCGAGGAGGAGCCCCTGGAGACCGAGGCCCGCAAGGTCGACCTCAACTACATCAAGCTGGACGGCAACATCGGCTGCATGGTCAACGGCGCCGGCCTGGCCATGGCCACCATGGACATCATCAAGCTGGCGGGCGGCGAGCCGGCCAACTTCCTGGACGTGGGCGGCGGGGTTTCCACCGAGCAGGTGGAGGTGGCCTTCAAGATCATCCTCAAGGACCCGGCGGTCAAGGCCATCTTCGTCAACATCTTCGGCGGCATCGTACGCTGCGACGTCATCGCCCAGGGCATCGTGGACGCCGCCAAGGCGGTGGAGCTGGACCGGCCCCTGGTGGTGCGCCTGGAGGGCACCAACGTGGAGCAGGGCCGCAAGATCATCGCCGACTCGGGCCTTACCATCATCCCCGCCAAGGACATGGCCGAGGGGGCCAAGCTGGCCGTTGAAGCCGCTGACAAGGCCGCCCAGGGAGGTGCGTAGCATGGCCATCTGGGTAGGCAACGACACCAAGCTCCTGATCCAGGGGTTCACCGGAGGCACCGGCACCTTCCACGCCGAGCAGATGATGGAGTACGGCACCAACATCGTGGGCGGAGTGACGCCGGGCAAGGGGGGCCAGGAGCACCTTGGCAAACCGGTGTTCAACACGGTGGCCGAATGCGTGGAGGAGACCGGGGCCAACGCCTCGGTGATCTTCGTGCCCGCCGCCTTTGCCGGTGACGCCATCATGGAGGCCGCCTCCTGCGCCTGTGATTGCGGTTGCCCCGGCCAGTGCGATTGCGATTGCGACGGGGGACTGGAGGTCATCGTGCCCATCACCGAGGGCATCCCGGCCCAGGACATGGTGAAGGTCAAGCGCTACCTGGCCGACAAATGCGTCCAGGTCATCGGCCCCAACTGCCCGGGCATCATCACCCCCGATCAGGCCAAGCTGGGCATCCTGCCGGGCTACATCTTCAAGCCGGGACCCATCGGCGTCATCTCCCGCTCGGGGACCCTGACCTACGAGGCGGTGGACCAGCTGACCCAGCTGGGCCTGGGCCAGACCACCTGCATGGGCATCGGCGGCGACCCCGTCGTGGGCACCCGGTTCATCGACGCCCTGGCCGCCTTTGAGGGCGACCCGGAGACCAAGGGAGTTGTGATGATCGGCGAGATCGGCGGCACCGCCGAGGAGGCCGCGGCCGATTTCATCCAGGAGCACATGAGCAAGCCGGTGGCCTCGTTCATCGCCGGACGCACCGCCCCGCCGGGCAAGCGCATGGGCCATGCCGGGGCCATCATCGCCGGAGGCAAGGGCACCGCCGCCGAAAAGGTGGCCGCCCTGAAAGCGGCGGGTGTGGCGGTGGCCGAGAGCCCGGCCGACATCGGCAAGACGATGGCTGAAATGTTGTGAAAACATTTCAGTCTTAGGCCATTTGCGCGCTGGTCGCAAATGTTCGAGTCCAGTCAAGCTGGGCTCGATCAGCTATGTTAGCCGTAGCAGGCATGCTCTGAACCGGCCGTCACTCACCGGTCATTGTTGGACATTCCCGCCTCCCATGCCTGGGCCAGATCCAGCCCCAGCTTGCCTGCCTTACCACCTCTGCCAAACGACCCAGCGATGGCCCGTTATGTGCCAAAAATTGGCTTTTTTCACCCCGTTCCCACCATCCGATTGCAACCGGCCTGTATTTTTGACTTTGTCGACGATAGAGGTAGGGAAAGGTTCTTATTCAACCAGCTCCCATCATTACATTTGGGCGAATATCTTTAAATAGAATCATCAGCAATTTAGGGTTGCCGTCTGGCACTATGCCGACATTATTTTTGGTGTGTGCGCCCTGCTGTAGCAAGCCCCCCTTTGTGGCGCGGAGGTGGCAGACGGCCCCCATCTCCTTTTGTACCAAATCAGGGAAGGACTCTTGTATTCGGTCAAAATATCGAACCAGATATCGAATATATGGTACCCAGTATCAATGGGTGAATGAAGATCAGGGAAATCATCAAGATCCTGAGAGAGGATGGTTGGTATCAGGTCAGCATGAGAGGCAGTCACAGGCAGTTCAAGCACCCCAGCAAACCAGGAAAGGTCACCCTCGCGGGAAAACCGAATCACAGGTTGGCCCCTGGAACACTAAGAAGCATTTTTAAGCAGGCAAATCTAAAGGAGAGTGAGCGGCCATGACCAGATATCTGATACTGATCGAAGATGCGGGGAGCAATTATTCAGCTTATTCTCCTGACCTCCCAGGTTGCGTTGCCACGGGTGACGATGTGGAAGATGTGAAGAAGAACATGAAGGAGGCCATCGAACTGCATCTGCAAGGCCTCAGGGACGAAGAGCTGGCCATCCCCGAGTCCCGAACCATCGCCGAGTACATTGCTGTAACTTGAAGGGTCTGGTTGAAGCTTTGAACCATTGCAACCGGTTCAGATCATAATTTTGGAGTGCGCTCCACCTCGTAATCCAACCCCTTGGATTCGAAGAAGGCCAGGGCCTCACCTTGCAGCCGCCGGGCCTCCTCCCTGTTCCCCAGCTCCCACTCGACCTGGGCCAGGTCCCTCCTGGTGCGGGCCAGCTCCAACTGCTCCTGCTCGAGCATCTGTAGGATCTTCTCGAAGTGGGTCCTTGCCGCTCCCAGGTCTCCCAAGGCCATCATGGTCCTGCCCATGGCCCTGAGCGCGCAACCCTCGATCCAGGCCATATTGGCCTCCTTGGCGATGGTCAGCGCCTCCTCCGCGTGCCCTTTCGCCTCCTTGGCGTCACCCTCGGCCAGGGCAAGCATCCCCAGGTGGGTGAGCAGGGGCGGTTTGGTACCCATCAATCTCTTCTCGTCGGCCAGTCGCAAGGCCCCCTCGAAGCACGAGCGGGCAGAAACCAGATCGTTCCGCTCGAGATGGATCATGCCCTGGTTGTCCATAAGATCGATGGGGATGTAATCCATCCCCATGCGTTTCGAGAGTTCCATACCCTTCTCGATGTGCTTCAGGGACTCGTCGAACTCACCCTTCTCACGATGGGCAAAAGAGAGGTTGGCCGCCAGGTACGAGAGCTGGGTCTGGAAACCGTACTTCAGGATGACCGGTTCCGCTTCCTTGAGGATCGCAATGGCCCGGTCAAGCTCACCCATGTAGATCAAGGCCACTCCGCTGTTCAGCAGGAGACTTGCAAGATAATCCATGTCGCCCGCCTGCTTTGCAAGGTCACGGGCCTTCTCGTACATTTCCAGTGTCTTCTCATAGTCCCCCTCGAAGGATATGAAGATGCCCAGATTCTTGTACACGGGCAGCAGGTCCTTGGGCGGCGCATCGTGCTCGGTCAGCAGTTCCAGGGCGGTGTTGGCCGACCTCAGACCCTCCTTGGGGTCCACCAGGACCTCGGCATACGATTTCACCGCATAGATGCGTCCCCGTTCCACATGCTCCTCGTCCCCCAGCTCTCCCAGGGCGCTCCCAAAGCTCTCGATGGCCGAATTGCTGGCCCCCTTCCTGGTCTCGGCCACTCCCCGCTTGCGCCACAGCGTCGCCCTCAGGATCGGTTCCCGTGCCAGCTCCAGGGCCTCAGCGAAGCTCTCGATGGCACTTTCGAGATCGCCCGCGCGCTGTCTGGCATCGCCCTGCTTGATGAGCACCTCGATCCTGGCCTCGCCACCAAGGTAGCCCAGGGCCAGACCGTACCAGCGGGCGGCCTCCTCGTTGGCGTAGTCGGACTCGGCCCGCTCGGCGGCCTTGAGGGAATGCTCCAGGCCTCGCTCATCTTGAGCCGAGCAGAGATGGAAGGCCACCATGTCCTGCTCCTCATCGGTCTCGCCTCCCATGCAGGCCTCGCCCGCGAGCCGGTGATACTCCCGCCTGAGCTCCCTGGGCAAAGCGGCATAGACCACCTCCCTGATCTTGGCATGATCGAACCGCCAGCCCGCCTCCTCGCTGCGCACCAGATGGTACTGCCTCTCGATGTCGGTGAGCCGGCGCAGGAGCCTGACCCGGCTCAGGTCCAGGACCTCACCCACCACCCGCGAGTCGAACTCCTCGCCGATGACACTGGCGCAATCCAAGACCTCCCGCATCTCGGGGGTGAGATGGGCCAGGCGCCGGGCCACCACCTCCTGGACCCGATGGGGCACCCGCAGGTCTGACAGGCGACGGGGAAGATGGTAGGCCCCCTCCTTGAAGACGAGCAGGCCCTCCTCCAGGAACATCTTGATCAGCTCCAGCAGGTAGAAGGGGTTGCCTCCTGCCTCCCGGGAGAGGAAGCTCTCGATCCGGGCTGGCATCTCGCCGGTCAGGGAGGTCCTGATCAATTCCTTGGACACGTCGGCCGGCAACCGTTCCAGGTTGACCTGCCCCAGCAGTTCCTCCCGCCCCATGCGGGCGATGAGGTCCTTGCAGGGATGGGGCCTCCCGTCGTAGCTGACCGCGATCTCCTCGGAACGGTAGGAAGCCAGGATGAGGCAGGGGTGATCATGGATGTTGCGGGCCAGGTAGTGCAGGAGGGCAAAGGTGGAGGGGTCGGCCCACTGGATGTCGTCGATGTAGAGCAGGATGGGCTCCGTCGCCGCCTTGCGCTCGAGGCCCAGCAGGATGTTCTCGAACAGGTTCTCCTGCCAGACCCGGGGGTCCTGGTCACCGTACTCCACCCCGTCGTAGCGGCCGGACCCGATCAAACGGCCCAGGAGCTCGCGGGTGGCCTCCAGCTTGGAGCGGTCGCCGTCCCAGTCCCTCAGCTGGGGACCGAACCGGGCCTCCACCTCGGTGAGCAACTGTCGCAGGTCGTTGAGCAGGAACTCGTTCTCGCGGGTGGATAGGACCGTGGCCAGGATCGAATGCTTGGCGAACTGGATGATGATGCGATGCTTGCCGTAGCCCATGGTCTGCAATCCGACGCCTTCCTCGACGCCCATCCCGGTCATGGCATCGGCGATGAAATCGGTGACCGCCCGCAGCATGGCGGAGAAGATGTCGGAGTCGAGCTTCTCGTCCTCGCGGCCCTGCCTGGCGATCAGGCGTCCATCGTTGGTGAGCAGGTAGAGCTGTTCGATGCGGGGTGCCCTCCCGCCCAGGAAGAGGGATTCCAGGCCACCGGAGCGCAGGGCCTCCTTGATGGGCATCAGGGGAGTGTAGCTCTCGGGCAGGGACCAGCCGCGCAGGATGCGGAAACCCTCCTTGGCCGCGAACTCCATGGCCTGCTCGGCCAGACGGGTCTTGCCGATGCCGGCTTCCCCGGCGATGAACAGGGTCGAGCCCCGGCCCTCCTTGGCCCCGAGGAGACCCTCGTGGATCTGGGCCAGCTCATCCAGCCGGCCCACCAGAGGAGTAGTTCCATCGGCCCGGGACATCGTTTTTTTGAAAATAAATGAAATAATTAAGGATACCTGCGTTTGCCTGCCTTTTCGGTCGCGACAGTGTGAAAATCGTAGGCCTTGTTGGGGGCGAGAGGAAAAAAAGGGGCGGAGGCCCGACAGCCTGCGGGCCTCCATTTTTCCGGTCGAGCGGGTGGGTCCGACCGGTTCGAGTATTTCGAGTATTGATACCGTGGTTCTTCAGGCGCGCTCCTCGCGGCGCAACATCGCCACGCTCAGGCCCATCAGCATTCCGGCCAGGGCCATGCCCCACAGGGCCATGGAGAAACCGGGGGTGGTGACGGTCTTCTTGACCACCCTCACCGAGGTCTGATGGAAGTTGTTGGCCAGTTTGTCGCTGTCCTCGTTCAGGTTCTTGTGGAGGTCGTTCTCACCCTGCTCGATGATCTCCTGCTGGGAGGGGTTGGCCCACACGTAGACCTGAAGGTCCTGGTAGGCACCATTGCTCCCGGCCGGCAGGCTCGGCTCCTCCCATACGACTGTCACCGTGCGGAAGGGGGCCTTGTCCTGGCTCTCCAGGACCTGCACTGGCTCCAGCAGTTCCAGGGTGGCCGTGCCGATGCGGGTCATGCGCGTCGAGGGCCACGGCGACTTTCCACCACTGAGCAGACGACCATTGGGGTCGGCGTGGTAGAAGTAGACCACCACGTCCTGGGCGTAGTTGCCATGGTTGGACAGCTCCACCGTCAGCTCCACCGCCTGACCGTCCAGCACCGCCATCACCGGCACTTGCGAGCCGGCCACGGCGATGTCGGGTGGGATTATCTCCAGGTAATAGGAGGGCGGGTTGGACAGCAGGGCCATTCCCCCGAGCTCGCGGCCCGAGAGAACGACCTTGTACTGGTCCGAGGCCGGGGCACCCAGCTCGGAGCTGTACTCGGGGGCCACGACCCTCAGCGATATCTCCACCGCCTGGTCGGGGACCATGGGCACCCTGACCAGGGTGTCGTTGCGGGTGTACTGGACCGCATAGCCGGTGGTGGCGTCGCCAACCTCGATCTGCATCTCCCAGTCCAGGGGCTCCTGGTCCAGGAGGACCGTCGGTGTGAACTCCAGTTCATTGGCGAAGACCCCGGTGTTGTGGGCGTAGTAGGTCACTGTCGCATCCAGACCCGGGATGATGGTGTCGGCGTTGACATCGGTGCCCAGGGTCCAGAACATGCCGTAGGGCAGGGTGCGGATCAGTTTCACCCCTCCCAGGCAGGCGCTCCCCTCGTCACCGGCCACCCTGAACTGGAAGCGCACTTGCGAACCCATCGCCTGGGTCCGGTAGGTGCTGTAATCCAGGTTCAGACGGTCATCGTTCTTGGTGGTGGTCAGTTCGAGGTAGTAGGGCCGCCATTGCAGGTCACCCTCGCCGTCACGGGTGTCACCGGTCAGGGCCTCGTTGATGCGCTGGCCGGTCAGGCCGTCGTAGAGGTTGAAGCCGTTGGCCCGGTTCAGGGTGACGTTGAGGTCGGGATCGGACCGGCGGCTGGCCTCCAGGGTGATCAGGTCGCCCTCGGAGAGGTCGTACCTGGCCCAGAACATCAGCACGGAGTCCGAGGTCCACAGCTTCACGTAGGGCGTGTGAGCCACCTCGTCGATGCGGTTGGATTCCCTGACGATGATGGTGCCCTCCATGCCGCTGGTGCGATAGTAACTGCAGTAGTAGTCGTAGGTCCCGGCCTGGTCGAAGGTGTGGCTGAAGGTGCCTCCCGGACCCAGGTTGCCGCTGTCGAACCAGGGGCTGGTCACGGTGTGGCTCAGGGTGTCGCTGTTGGTCCAGGTCACCAGGGTGCCCTTGGTGATGGTAACCACCTGGGGCGCGAAGGCGATCTGGGCGGCGGGCATGTCCACCTCTATCGAACCGGAGTGGACGTCGGTCTCGTCGTAGACCAGGCTCACGCCCTGGGCTATGTGATCCGGCAGTTCCGCGGTCTCCCGGGAACCCCCGCCGGTCAGGACCTCGAAGGCCTCGCTCTCACCCTGCAGGGGCAGGGCCGAGCCCTCCTGCTGGGCGGTCCCCACCACCAGAAGATGGTGGGCCTCGTTGTTGGCCATGAACAGATCGTTGAAGAGCACCTTCTCGCCGTCCCCGTCGAACTCGCCGGCCATGATCCCGATGGTGTAGAGGCCGGGCTCACCGATGCCGGGCAGGCTCACCTGCAGCTCCTTGGTGGAGCCCATGGACAGGTCATCGAGGAGCTGGGCCTCGCTCTGCCAGTAGAGCTGGTCATCAGCGTCAAGGACGTAGGCGTGGACCGCCACCGACTCCACCAACTGGTCATCTCCCAGGTGGCCGGCGCCGGCGTTCAGGAAGCGGGTGGTCAGCGTGGCGGGCTCGTCCAGCTCGAGGTCGAAGGGGGCCTCCATGGATTCCTGGGCCAGGTCGAAGCCCAGGGTGTAGATGCCCACGTCGTCCAGCTGCCAGAACGGGTCGTCATCGTAGAAGCGTCCGCCCATGTGCCAGCGCAGCTGGACCTGGTCCATGCCCTCGCCCAGGTAGTCGTCCAGGCGGATCTCGGTCTTGACCCAGGTGGACTGGGTGCCTCCGAAGCCGGGCAGGGTGCGGAGTGGATTGCCGTAGTAGCTGTAGTAGTAGATGGTGCCGTCGTAGCGCTTGCCGCCGGTGGGTTCCAGGACGGTCCAGGTGGTGCCGTTGTCAGTGCTGATCTCCACGTTGCCGCCATCGTACAGGTTGCTGCCGCTGGAGTAGAACTGGTAGCGATGGGTGAACATGACCTTGGCCGAGATGGACTTGGTCAGGTTGATCACGGGGCTCAGCAGGGCGATGTCATCACCGGAGTAGGTGGTCAGTCGCGAATCGTCACCCACGTCCCAGACCCGGGGGGGGCTGAAGGCGTCGAAGGTCGCCAGGGGCGCCCAGCCCAGGCCAGTGCCGCCGTTGTACTTCACGGGAGTGAAGGCGGAATCCCCCGGCTCCTCGGAAGCGTCGGTGAAGGCCACGGTGAACATGGTCTCGCGGACCTCGCTCTGCTGGTTGTCCAGCGGGTAGTCGTCGAACTCTCCGGCGAAGCCGTCGATCCAGGTCAGCAGGCTGACCTGGTACATGCCTGGCTCCAGGAAGGTGTAGGCGGGACGGTTGATATCGGCCTCGCCACTGCCCCAGACCAGCTCCAGCTGCTGGGTGGATACAAGGTAGGTGTCCTCATATCCAGCCTGGGTGAGGGTGAACTCATCCACGTGGGCCTGGGCCAGGTTCAGGGCCGAGCCGACGATGGCGAGGTCGTCGAGGTACCAGTAGAGGTCCTGGTAGTGGGAGTAGGGCGCAAAGTAGTTGTAGGTCACGTAGCGGAAGGCGAAGCGGATGTTCTCGTTCCCGGCGCCCACATGGTCGGACAGGTCGAAGGTCGTCGTCACCCAGTCATGCTGGCGTCCCACAAAGGCGTCGTGGTTGGGCTGGGGGTTGTTGCTGGCGCTCGTGGTCCCGGGATATCCGGCGACGGGGTTCAGGGTCTCCCAGGCCCCGCCATCCACGGATATCTCCACCCAGCTGCCGCTGTCATCGTACTGGTGGGAGTCGTAGCGCTCCCAGTTGTACCGGTGGGTCATCTGCAGGATGGAATCACCAGGGGCGTCACTCAGGTCCAGGGCCTCCGTCATCAGTCGGGCATCGGCCCCGCCGCGGGTGAACTCGTGGCCGTCGTTGTGGGCCGGTGGGCCCCAGGCCCGGGTCCCGCTCTGGGCGTCGCCGGAGGGGAAGGTCCACTCGTCCCGGGTGCCGCCGTGGCCGAACGGATGGTCCAGCTCGGTGGCGTATCCCTCGTGGTCCTCTTCGAGCACCGTCACCTCGTCCAGGGGGCCGATGGTCATCTTGACCTTGGTGTTCGAGGCCAGCTGATCGTTGATGCCGGTGTTCATGAGCACAGCCGACAGGTCGGGCTTGCCCCGCACCGGCAGGGGGTCCATGACCTCCAGGTCGTCGATCTTCAGGTTGTTGGCAAAGACCAGACCCGAGATGGCCAGGTCGTCCAGGTAGTACCCGTACGGATCGTAGGAACTGCTGAAGCGGGTGCTCCAGCCCACCTGCCAGCGGATCTTGACCTCCTTGGAGCCCACGAAGGGCGTCAGGTCGTACTCCACCTTCTGCCAGGGCCGGTCGCCGTAGGGATAGGTGTGATCGGTGTCGTACCGGGTCCAGCCCTGGTGACCCCGCAGGGGGTTCTGGTAGGAGGCGCTGGCGTAGATGGTGCCGTAGGAGCCGGCCATGTATCCGGCCGAGCCGTCGCCGCGGTCGCTGGGGGCGATCTCGGTGTAGGTGAGACCGTTGTCGGTGGAGAGCTCCACCACCAGGCCGTCGTAGTAGGAGTAGAAACAGTAGGAGTGGTAGTAGCTCAGGGTGGCCTCCACGGTCAGGCTCAGGTCCAGGGTCGGCGTGGCCGCCGCCGTGGCTCCCGGGTAACCGTTGGCCAGCTTGGTGCCGCTGAACAGGGCGTACTGACCGCCACGACGGTCGGTGTCCGACGCGCCCCACTGGTTGATGCTCTGACCATCCTGGAACAGGGTCTCCCAGTTGGAGACATCGTTGTCCTCGAAATCATCCTGGAAGATGATGTACTGGACCTCCCTGAAACCGGTCCAGAGACCGTTGGGCAGGTCCTCGTCGCCGTAGTCGTCGTTGATCTTGACCGTCACGCCCACCATGGCGCCGGATAGGAGCCCGTGGTCCCTGGGCTTGAAGCCCGCGACCTGGGGGTCATCGGCGTAGGGGTCCACGACCCGGGCCTCCTTGTGGCCCAGGGAGTCGATGGTGACGGTGCTGTCCACCAGGGTGGTACCCTTGTTGAGCACCTCCACCTTGACATTGTCCAGGCGATACCAGGCGTTGTAGTTCCAGTACCAGTAGGTGTTGTAGCCCACACGCCAGCGCAGGCGCACATCCTCCTGCCCCACCCAGGGGGTCAGGTCCAGTTCCACACTGCCCCACGGGTAGTCGCCGGTGGTCTTGCGGTACATGGCGCTGGAGCCTCCGCCGCCGGGGCAGTAGTAGGTCCAGCCGTAGCGTCCGGCAAAGGGGTTGTCGTAACTGCTGGACATGGCGCTGGAATGGTAGCCGCCCTTGGTGAACGACTCCACCTGCTCGAAGGTGTTGCCTCCGTCGACGCTGATCTCCAGAAAGGCGCCCTCTTGGGTGGAGCGGAAGCCGTAGGAGTGGTCGAAGGACAGGGTGCCGCCCACGGACTCCGACAGGTCGAGGGAGGGCATCTGCAGCCAACCGTCGTAGGGGTTGGGACCGATGGAGCGGACCAGCGTGCTGCTGGCCCTGGAATGGACATCCACCAGGTCATGGCTGTAGGTGGCGGTGTAGAGGTTGGAGCCGTCCACGGCGATGCCGTAGTTGTAGTGGCTCAGCTGGTTGTAGGCCACGGCCACCTCGCAGTCGCCCCCGCCTATGGGACAGCGGCTGATGCCGCCGTAGCTGTTGCGGTAGGGTCCGAAGAAGATGCTGGTGCCGTCGGTGGTCACGTCGTAGTGGTAGCGGTAGGGATAGTTGTACCGGTTGCCGTAACTGCCGGCGGCGACGTTGTAGTAGGTCCGCACCGCGGAGCCCGAATCGGCCTCGTACTCCACAACCCTGCCCCTGTAGGAGGAGGAGCTGGAGTAGCTGTAGTAGGCCACGAAGACATGGGTCTCGTCGCCCACCTGAGCGGTGTCGATGCCCATGGGCCGGCAGTAGGTCCGGCAGGTGGCGATGTAGGTCCGGATGTTGCGGCCCTGGTGGTCGCCGGTGTCGGGGTCGAAGCGGTTGATGTACATGTAGCTGGAGCTGAAGTACCCGGCGCTGACGAGGACCTCATCGGCCAGCTCGTCGAAGGCCACGCCCATGGGGTAGTAGGTGGAGCCATAGGGGCTGTTCTGCTTGTACCAGGCGTACGTGTAGGTGTCCGACTGGCTGTCGTAATCGTACTTGTAGAGCCGCCCGGTGCTGCTGCCGTAGGTGGTGAAGAAGACGTCACCGTCGGAATTGGCGGTGATGGAACGGGCCCGGTACCTGTTGATATCGGGATAGTCCTCCAGGAAGTGGGCATTGGTGCCATCGCTGTCCATGACCACGATGTTGCCCCGTCCGCGGGGTCCGCCGTAGTAGTTGGCGATGTAGAGCTTGCCGTTGGCGGCATGGACGTCGTAGGGGTTGTCGGCATACTCGCCGATGAGCTCGGCCGTTCCCGGGGAGCGGGGCCCACTGCCCTTGCGTCCGGCGGACATGGCCTGGCCGTCCATGGGAGTGCCTCCGTGTCCCACATTGTAGTTGTCATCGTTGGTGCCTGTGCCCCAGGCGTCCCGGGTGCCCGAGAAGATGCCGTGGCTCCAGCCGGTGGGGTCCCCGGAGTTGAAGTCCTCATCGATGAGAATCTCGGTGTCCACCGAGAAGATCTGGGTGTTGACCTCGATGTCGGTCTGGGTGTCCAGTCCCTTGTTGAGGACGGTGGCCAGGACCTGGTTCTCGGTGACGAGGTCCAGGGGGTCGGGCAGGTTCACCGCGTCGATGAGCAGGTCATCGTCGGGCGGGATGGGGGCGGAGAAGAGGATGGCCAGCCGGTCCTTCAACGCGTAGTAGGTGTTGTGGGAGTATTGCAGGCCCACCGTCATGTCACCGTTCTCGATGCCGATGGTGGCCGAGGCCCCGCGATTGCGTGAGGAGTAGGAGGTCACCGCGTCCAGGTACTGGAAGAGGAGGTTGCCGTTCTCGTACAGCACCACCTCGAAGGTCACCTCGTAGGATGAGCCTCCCCTGAAGTAGGGCAGGTTGAACTTGTGGAACTCCACGGCCACCCACCGGTCGGGAGCCGTGCCGCCCTCGGTCTTGAAGATGCCGGCGCCGCTGGTGGGAGAGCGGTTGATGTACATGTCGTCCCAGAAAGGAGCGATGAGGTTGCCGTATCCACTGCCGGGCAGGTTCCGGTTGGTCCGGGCCGTGGTGCACGAGGGACCCATTCCCATCAGGCCATTGGAGTTGACCCAAGCCGTGGTGAAGGTCGTGTCGTAGAGGTCGAACTGCCAGGGCAGGGTGAAGGTCCAGCAGGCATCGTCGGTCCTTCCATTGAAGATGACATCTCCCTGGGTGGCGTCGATCCAGCTGAACTGAGGACCATCGGCCTCATCGCTGTCGGCAAAGGTATAGCCAATGTCGTCGGGGCCTCCCGACCTGGCCGAGGCGGCAGGCAGAAGCATCATCAGCCCGCCGGTCAGCATGGTAAAAATAATCCCGAAAGCCACGAGCTTCGGGAGCAGTGCTCGCTCACGTTGGTCTACGTGATCATTCATGTGTTACACCTAGTTGAGTCCTTATCGGCCCCATCGAACATGCAATGGGACCAACAGAGCTCTTCACCAGGTGGTTTATAATAACAAAATTGGAAACGTTCCAAAGTATTATTAAGCGTTTATGGAGAGGTTTCTGAAACGAAAGGTCGTTTCTCGTTTAGGCACCTCTCCAATAATCATATTAGTACAGGTCACTTGGAAACCCCATCGATGAGCTGACCGTTCAGCATACTCAGGAGCCCCTTCATGGACCTTGCAAGTCAGCGCCGGCCCCTCCCAGCCATCCTGGTCGTCCTCCTCTTCCTATTGCCACTGCTGGGGGGCCTGCTGACCTTCTTTCAACCCTTGCCCTCTTCAGACACGGGCTCCATCGATCCCCAAGCCACCATCAACCTCGCAGGTGACAGTGCGGACACCTCTGACCCTGCCTCCTCTGACCCCGCCACTTCAGACTCGGTCCCTCTTGGCGGCCATGGCTTCACCGTCAACGACGGCCAGGCGGGGGACACCCGGATCAAGTTCATCCACCGGGGCGAGGGCGCAACCTACGGCTTCATGGTGGGGGGGTATCAGATCCTCCTGGCGGGGCGTCATGGCCGGGCCGAGACCCTGACCGTGGAGTTCGCCAATGGCAACCCGGCCTCACCGGCGGGCGTGGAGCCCCTGTCGAGGACCACCAGCTATCTGATGGGGAAAGAGCCTGACAACTGGATGGCTGGGGTGCAGACCTACGGGAAGGTGATCTACCGGGAGCTCCATCCCGGCATCGACCTGGTCTTCAGTTCGACCCCTTCCGGGCTCAAGTACGACTACCTGGTGGCCCCGGATGCCGAGCCCGGACTGATACGCCAGGTCTACACCGGAAGCGCGGGGTCTGCACCCAGGTTGACCCTCAGGGCGGACGGCTCCCTGCTGGTGAACATCGGCACGGCTGAACTACGGGAGGCACCACCCTACACCTACCAGACCGTGGCGGGTGAGCCGCATGAGGTCGACTCCGATTTTCACATCGAGGGTCAGACCGTCAGCTATGACCTCGCTCCCCACGACACCACCCGGGAACTGGTCATCGATCCCCTGATCTACTCCACCTACCTGGGGGGCGACGACGGCAACGAGTCCTACACCGGCCGCATTGCCATCGGTCCCTACGACAGCGTCTACGTCTGCGGGTCCACCATGGCCCTGGACTTCCCCATCTCCAACACCACCTTCACCGAGGCTCACAAGGGCGGTCACGACATATTCCTGACCCGGCTGAACGCCACCGGCAGGGAGGTGCTCTACTCCACCTTCATCGGAGGCTCGGGGCGGGACTCATGCTCGGGCCTGGCCATCGATGAGGTGGGCAACATCTACCTGTCCGGAACCACCAACTCACCCGATTTCCCCACCACCCAGGGTTCCTTTGCCAACACCTCCAACGGGCGCACCGAGGAAGGTTTCGTCCTGAAGCTCAACCCCAAGGGCGACGGGCTGATCTTCTCCACCTACTACGGGGGCGAGGGTTACGACGTCATCACCGACATGGTGTTCGATGAACAGCATCGGGTCATCGCCACGGGCTACACCAACTCCTGGGACCTGCCCACGACGGCCAACGGTTTCGATCCATGGGCCAAGGACCAACAGAGCGATTGGAACTGTTTTCTCTTCCAGCTCGACCCAACCGGCTCATTTCTGGAGTACGCCTCCTACTTTGGCGGCAACAGCTCGGAATACTGCAACCGGATGGACCTGGGCCCCGATGGCTCGGTGTACCTTGCGGGCGAGACCCTCTCCCGGAACTTGCCCACGACCCCGGGAGCCTACGCCAACAGTTCAAGGGGCGGCTACGATGTGTTCCTGGCCAGGTTCAACACCAGCCTGTCGGGCAACGCCTCGTTGACCTACGCCTCCTATCTTGGGGGCCAGAGCACCGACGATGCCTCGGACCTGGCGGTGGATGGGGAGGGCAAGGTCTACCTCATGGGGCAGACATGGTCAGATGACCTCCCGATCCCCCAGGAGGGCTACCAGAGCTCAAAACAGGACCAGGACATCTTTGTGATCAAGCTGGACCTCGACACATCCACCGTGGAGGCCGGAACCTACCTGGGAGGCTCGAGCAGTGACTGGGGCATCGCCCTGGCCCTGGATGACCTTTCCAATGTGCATGTCCTGGGGAGCACCTACTCCACGGACCTCAACACCACCTCCACCGCCTTCCAGGAGCGGTACAACAACAAGGGTGACATCTTCCTGACGGTCCTGAACGCGGATCTCACCAATGCCAGCTACGTCTCCTACTTTGGCGGAGCCAGCTATGATTATGCCACCGACCTGGTCCTGGACCCAGACAACCGGACCACCGCCTTCGTCACCGGCCACACCAACTCCATCGACTTCCCGGTGACCATGGCCTCCCACGACATCTCCAGCAGTGGCCAAGGCTACACCCGGGACGCGGTGGTCTTCAAGATATCACCATCGTCCGAACTGCCCAGGGCCATCATAGACTCCATAACCCCCACCGCCGCCATCCAGGGCGACAACGTCACCTTCACAGGCCATGCCAAGGTGGGCAGTCTCTGGGGCTGGTGCGCCTGGTACAGCAGTCTGGACGGACTGCTGAACCACACCACGGGCCTGGCCTCCCAGTTCACCACCGATGACCTGTCGGTGGGCGAGCATCGCATCTGGTTCAGGGTCCTGGACCAGTCGGGGGTCTGGAGCGACGATGTCAATCGGGTCATCACCATCCGCCCCGGTCCCCGTCCCGACGCCATCATCAGGTCCATCGCCCCCTCCCCGGCCAAGGCCGGGGAGCCGGTGATCTTCCTGGGTGTCGGCCTGGACAACGGGAACCTCTCCCGCTACGTCTGGCGCTCCAGCCTCGACGGGGAGCTCTACAACGGGAGCGAGGCCAACTTCACCCTGGACAACCTCTCGCTGGGCGACCATCACATCTACTTCATGGTCCAGGACGACGAGGGGCTGTGGAGCCAGGAGGTGGGACGACAGCTGGCCGTGGTGGAGAACCTGGCCCCCGCCATCAAGGTGGTATCCCTCGATGATGGGGCCACCATCTACGGCACGGTCAAGATGTCGGGGACGGCCTACGACCTCGATGGCGATATAACCCGGGTGGAGTACAGGGTCGATGGCCAGGGCTGGCAGGAGGCGGTCGGGACCTACCTGTGGTACCTTCAGCTGGACACCACCTTCCACACCGATGGCGAACACTCCCTGTCCTTCCGATCCTACGACGGCCTTGAGCATTCGCCCGAAGTTACCTACCGGGTCACCATCGACAACCTCAACGGCTCCCGCCTGCGTCCCGACTTCAGGATAACCAGTAACTACATGTCGGTCCATTCACCGGTCAGCGGCTCGCCCACGGAGATCGAGATACGGGTGGACAACGTGGGACTCCTGGAGGGAACGGTGAACGTGAGCCTCTACCTGGGTGCTGTGGCACCGGACGGCCTCATCGGCAGTTCCCAGCTCACCATCCCCGCCAACGGCTCGGGCACCGCTCTCATCCCCTGGACCCCGAGCATCTCCGGGGAGAACCTGCTGAGGGTCGTGCTGTCGGACCGCTCGGCGGTGCCCGAGACCGAGCTTGGCGACAACCAGGCTGAGCTGATGGTGCGGGTGGGCAAGGCCGAGGCTTCCGATGATGGTCCCCTGGCGACGGTGGGTGCCCCGGAGGCGGTTGCCATCAGCGCCGGTGCGTTCGGCGGCCTCTTCCTGCTGGGACTGGCGGGCCACGAGGGCCTCCGCTACCGGGCCTTCCTGACCCTCTTCCCGCTCTACTCCCACCTGCGCAAGAACGAGATCGAGAAGGACCTGAAGGAGCAGTCGGTGCGGGGGCGCATCTACCAGCACATCATCGAGAACCCGGGCACCCACTTCTCCCTCATCCGCAAGGCGGTGAAGGCCGGCAACGGCACCACCTGCTACCATCTGGACGTCCTGGAGCGGGAGGGCTTCGTCAAGTCCATCAAGAAGGGCCGGTGCCGCTACTACTTCGAGACCGGCATCCACTTCCCCTACAGGCTCCAGACCCGCATCTCGGCCACGGCCATGAGCGCCATGAACGCTTTGCACCAGGCGGGCTGTGTCTCGGTGAGCGAGCTGGCCGAACTGCTGGACAAGTCGATACCGACGGCCAGCGACACCATCAAGACCCTGCAGCGCAAGGGCTTCGTGGAGTGCGAGAGGGAGCACAAGGTCAAGCTCTGCAGTCTGACCGACAAGGGCGTCTCCTTCCTGCTCAAGCATATCAAGGAGACCCCCAGCGGTTGAGGAGCCGCGCTTCTACCGTCGTGGCTGTCCAAGTGGTCCATCGGGGCGAAAGCCGAACAGCCCCGGCTCACTGCCCCAGCTTGTCCAGCGCCCGGTCCACCAGCTCGCCAGCGTGGCCCAGGTAGTTGGCCGGATCCAGGGCGGCCCGCAACTCATCGGGGCCGAGCAGGGCCGTGACCTCACTGTCCTCGGACAGCACCTCGCCCAGGCTGGGGCCCTCGGCTCCGCCGGATTCCACGGTCATGGCGGCCTTGCGCACCAGCTCGTGGGCCTGCTGGCGGTCCATGCCCTTGCGGGCCAGGGCCATCATCACCGCCTCGGCCAGGTTCAGACCCCTGGCGGCGGCCAGGTTGGCGGCCATCCGCTCGGCATCGACGTAGAGGTTCGTAAAGATGGCGGCGGTCTTGTGGAGCAGGTCGTCCAGCAGGACGAAGAAGTGGGGGATGAGCAGGCGCTCGCCCGAGGAGTTGGTCAGGTCCCGCTCGTGCCACTGGACGCAGTTCTCCAGCGCCGGGGTCACCAGGGCCCGCACCATGCGCGCCAGGCCGCTGACGTTCTCGCTGGCGATGGGGTTGCGCTTGTGGGGCATGGTGGAGGAGCCCACCTGCCTGGCCCTGTCAAAGCCCTCGTGGGCCTCGGCCAGCTCCGAGCGCTGAAGGTTGCGCACCTCGGTGGTGAACTTCTCGAGACTGGCGGCCAGGTTGGCCCCCCACAGGACCAGCTCGGCGATGCGGTCGCGCTGGAGGATCTGGGTGGTGGCCAGGGGCTCGTTGAGGCCCAGGTCCTTCATGACCCGGGTCTGGACCTCCAGGGTGTGGGGATGGAGCGAGGCTCCGGTGCCCACCACGCCCAACAGCTTGCCGGTGACAAGACGGGGCGTCAGCTCCCGCAGGCGGTGGCCGTGGCGACCCATCTCCAGGGCGTAGACCGCCATCTTCAGGCCGAAGGTGGTGGGTACGGCCCACTGGGCGTGGGTGCGGCCCAGCATGGGGGTGACGCGATGGGCCTTGGCCTGCCTGCTCAGGGCGCCGATGAGCCGTTCCACACCATCCTGGAGCAGCTGGAGCCCGGCCTTGAACTGGAGCCCGTTGGCGGTGTCGATGATGTCGTTGGAGGTGGCGCCAAAGTGGATGGAGCCGCCGGCCTCCACCGGCTCGCACTGCTCGGCCAGGGCCTTGACCACCGCCATGATGTCGTGGCGTATCTCCCCTTCGATCTCGGCCACCCGGCCGGCCTGCACCTGTCCCGAACGGGCCGCCTTGGTGATGGCCTTGGCATGGTCGGTCGGGATGAGCCCCAGCTGAGCCTGGGCCTGGGCCAGGGCGGCCTCCACCACCAGGTAGAACTCCAACCGGGCCTGGTCGGTGAACAGGGCCTTCATCACGTCCCGTCCGTAGCGGTAGTCCAGGGCGCACAGGGTCTCCACGGGCTCGGGTGCCATGGTATCACCACTGTATCGGGCGGGTCGGTTAAACCCTTTGGGCGTCAGCGGGGACCCATGGGGGCACATCCGGGGCTCAGGCAAAAGCGCTCCTTTCCCACCTCTAAGCTTTAAGTATCGGCGGAGCCTCTTGAACCTCATGGGTCGGTCTCCATCCATCAGCTGGACCATCGTGGTGGCGGCCATGGTCATCGTCCTGGGAACGACAGGCTGTCTGAACGATCCCACCAAGCCCGATCGCTCGGAATGGGCCTACGACATGACCGGACTGGAGGCCCTGTACGACAAGGGGCTCACCGGCGACAACGTCACCGTGGCGGTCATCGACACCGGCATCGACATGGGCCACGACGAGTTCGACGACCTGAACCTGGTGGGCTGGAAGGATTTCGTCAAGAGCGAGGAGAAGCCATATGACAAGGTGGGCCACGGCACCCATGTGGCCGGCATCATCGTGGCCCACGGTGACCTGCGGGGCGGAGCCTACAACGTGAACCTGCTGGTGGCTCAGGTCTTCAAGGATGATGGTACCGGGAATTCGGATGACGTCGCCGCGGCCGTACGCTGGGCAACAGACGAGGGCGCCGACATCATCACCCTGTCCCTTGGGAGCAATAATACGATCATCCTGGGCACCGACGCCGAGGATGCCGTTGACGAGGCCATCGACAAGGGGGTCTACGTCGTGGCGGCGGCCGGCAACAACCAGGAGGAGGACCCCGATGATGATGTCAAGTCGCCGGCCTCGGTGGAACGGGTCATCGCCGTGGGGGCCATAGATTCCAGCAAGGAGCTGGCACCCTTCTCCAAGCACGGCGACAACGAGGGCATTCCCCTCTACCCGTTCGACGACCGGGAAGACCCAAACAAGAAGGTGGAGCTGGTGGCCCCCGGGGTGAGCATAGTCTCGACCTGGACCGGGGGCGACTATGCAAGGGCCGCTGGCACCTCCCAGGCCACACCATTTGTCACGTCGGTCCTGGCCCTCCTGCTGGAGGCCTATCCCCAGTACAAGCGGGCCTTCGATGGCGATCCCGACGATGACGACTCCACCAACATCGAGCGGATGAAGGACCTCCTGATGGACAGTGCCGAGAAGCTGGACGGCCAGACGACGCCCCACGATGACGGGTACGGCTACGGCTACGGTCTGGTGCGGGCCGACGAGGCCTTCGAGGACTGGGCGTGAGTGATATTATGGGACTATTCAAGAAGCGGAACGACGAAGCGCTGGATGACGTGAACGAAGCTGCCGAAGCGACCGAACCGGGGGAGGCCACAGCCGATGCGCCCCCTTCATCTGCAAACACTGCCGGGAACGAGGCTTCGGAGCGCCTGGACCGCCTGGAGGCGCTCTTCGAGGTCCTGGAGCGGGCCTTGAACGCCAAGGAGCGGGAGGTGGAGCTCCTGCGGGCCTTCATCGCCGATTGCCCCCGCTGCCAGGGAATGATGGATGCCGCCCAGGCCTCCAAGACATCCAAAGGTAACTGAACAATCGTATCAGAGCTTTGAACACACCTTGCGGGTGACCCCTGTTCACAGTTCGCTCATTCACCGATCACGGTGATTATCAGGCGCCGCCGCTTGGGTCCGTCGAAGTCGGCGATCATGGGTGATTGCCAGGTGCCCAGGACCACTTGCCCGTCCTCCACCGGCACCATCTCCGAGGGTCCGCACACCGCGGCCTTCAGGTGGGCCGCCCCGTTGCCGTCCACCCGGTCGTGGCGCCAGACCCCCTGGGGGAACTGTTTGTCCAGGGCCTCGATCAGGTCGGTGCAGATGTTGGGGTCCCAGTTCTCGTTGATGATGACCGCCGCCGTGGCGTGGGTCACGTACATGGTGGCCATGCCCCGCTGGATGCCCGCCTCCTTCACCGCTTCGGCCAATGGTTCCGAGATGTCCATGAGCTCCTGGCGCTGGCTGGAGGCCAGGTGGAACTCCTTGCGATAGAGGGCCATGGTGGCCCATCGGTGAGAGCCATATCATTGTTGCGGTCCCTTGGTCCGGAACGTTCTCTTTAGCTCATCGGGAGGCTTCATCGGGCAGGCAAACCTATCTGGAACGGGAACCGGCAGAAGGAGGCGCCAGGGCGGGTCCTTGGTTCGGATCTCCGCCCCCATCTCCTGTGTGAGCACCGTTGAACGATGCCGGTGTAATGGTTATATAGGCTGGGCATAATCGGAGCGGCGATTGACCATGTTCGAGGCGCGCATTAGGGCCGAAGTTCTCAAGGAACTAGTCAACATCGTATCCACGCTGGTTGACGAGGTTAAGATCAAAGCCACTCCCGAGGGCCTGAGCCTGAAGGCGGTGGACCCGGCCCATGTGGCCATGGTGGAGGCAAATCTCAACAAGGGAGCCTTCGAGGAGTACAAGGTGGAGGAGACCGACCTGGGCATCGACATCGACAAGCTCAAGGACGCCATCAGCCTGGCCCGTTCGGGGGATGAGATAATCCTCCATCTGGACACCGAGCGGAACCGGCTGGTGCTCTACATCGGCAACCTCACCCGGGCCATGCCCCTCATCGACACCACCGGCATGCCCGAGCCCAAGGTCCCCAAGCTGGACCTGCCGACCAAGATAGTCGTTCAGGGCCAGGAGGTGGCCCAGGGCATCAAGGCCTCCAAGTCGGTGGCCGACCACATCGAGCTGTCGGCCAGCCCCGACCAGTTCCAGCTCCGTTGTGAGGGAGACAACCAGAACCTGGTGGACCTGAAGCTGGAGAAGACCCAGCTGGACGAGCTGGTGTGCCCCGAGCCGGTGAAATCACTCTTCTCCCTGGACTACTTCTCCCAGATGGTGGGAGCCCTCAAGGGCGACCGCTCGCTGACCCTCTCCCTGGGCAACGACTTCCCGGTGCTCATCGAGTTCGACATCGCCGACAACGACCTCACCGGTCCCCAGGGCCACACCAAGTACCTCCTGGCGCCCCGCATCGACCACGATACATAGCCGGGGCCCCTCGAACCATCCCGATCTTGACGATCATCCAACCTCATCAACCTCTCAGTTCCAAGACAGGCAGGGATAAATCAT
Source organism: uncultured archaeon (assembly GCA_964384995.1). Classification (GTDB taxonomy): domain Archaea; phylum Thermoplasmatota; class Poseidoniia; order MGIII; family CAYLMJ01; genus CAYLMJ01. The sequence goes on from CAYLMJ010000006.1 coordinate 32,398, forward strand.
GGCAAGTCACGTTCTGTCCATCCTCGATGTGGCCGACCGGATCCAGCAGTTGCTGGACCTGGCGGTGAAGGTCAAGACCCGACCCGAAGATTTCAACCAGACCCTCCAGGGGCAGGCCCTGGCCCTCATCTTCGAGAAGTCCAGCACCCGCACCCGGGTCAGCTTCGAGGTGGCCATGCAGCAGCTGGGAGGCTCGGCCCTCTACCTGTCCACCCGAGACATTCAGCTGGGCCGGGGGGAGACCATCGCCGACACCGCCAGGGTCCTCTCCCGCTACGTCCAGGCCATCAGCTACCGGGCCTTCTCCCACAAGGCCATGGCCGAGCTGGCTGATAACGCCACCATCCCGGTGATCAACGCCCTGGATGACATCGAGCATCCCTGTCAGATCCTGGCCGACCTGCTGACCATGTACGAGCGCTGGGGCGACCTGGAGGGACGGAGGCTGGTGTGGCTGGGCGACGGCAACAACGTCTGCCACTCCCTCATGCTGGGCGCGGCCCTAACCGGCATGGACCTGGTGGTGGCCCATCCTCCCCAGTACGCCCCCGAGGCCAGCTTCGTGGCCCGATGCGGCGAGATCCTCAATTCGCGCAAGGATGGCCAGGGTAGCCTGACCCTGACCAACAACCCGGGGGAGGCCATGGAGGGTGCCCAGGCGGTCTACACCGACGTGTGGGTCTCCATGGGCGACGAGGAGGAGAAGGCCGAGCGCCTGCGGGTGCTTGACCCCTTCCGCCTGGACCGGTCACTGCTGGACCTGGCCGACCCGGAGTGCATCGTGCTCCACTGCCTGCCAGCCCACCGGGGTGAGGAGATAACCGGCGAGGTGCTGGATGGACCCCAGGCCGAAGCGGTATGGGACCAGGCCGAGAACCGGCTCCACGCCCAGAAGGCCCTGCTCATCGACCTGCTGGGGTCCCAATGAGCAACTTCTGTGAAGAGTGCGGGACGATGCTCGTGGAGAACGAGGCCTGCACCGATTGCGACATACCGCTGTGCCATTCCTGCCTGGCTCTGCACCAGTGCGACCCCTCCAGGGAAGCCGAGTTCTGAAGATATCGTGGTGGGTCCCGCCTGCCCTGGCCTGTTATTGGAGGGTTTATCGCTGATGGAGATACCGCATCTGCCATTGCCAAGGCTCAAGCAAGGATGATGATGGGCTGAGGTGTGGTCCCGGAAGGGTCGGGAGCCGGAGCGGGAGTGCTCCGTCCTATTTCTTGACCCGGATGCGCCGGCCACAGGTGCACATGAGGTTCTTGGTCATGGCGTCGGGTACCTCGTGGACCTTGTCGCAGCTGGGGCAGGTGACCGTGTCCCCCTCCTCTCCGTCGGGCCCATCGGGAACGGGCAACGGACTGGCCTTGGGGGTGGAATCGGAAAAGGGACCCTCACCGGCATCCTCCTTGGGAGCGGCTTTGGGTTTGGCCTTGGCCTTGGCCTTGGGTTTGGCACCGGCGGGTTTGCCCGGCCGGGCCTTGGGTCGGGCCTTGCCCCCGCTCTTCTCCCTGGGCTCGACGTAGAGCTCGCATTTGGAACAGAAGTAATCGGAATCGTAACCGTACTGCTTGGCGGCACCGGGATAGAACGCTAGCTCGTTGCCGTCGTTGGGACAGTGCAGGGGCTTGGGCTTGGGGGCCGGCGGCTTGCCCTTGGCCGGGGTCCGAGGTCGGGGTGGTGATTTGCCCCCGGCCGCTTTGGGACCTTTTGGCCCCTTGGGTTTTGCCCCGCGGCGGGCCGGTCGTTTACCCTTGGTGCTGGCGGCCTTGCCGGCGCTCTTCTTCTTGGGTCGCCTGGAGGGCTTGGAGGGGCCCTTGGCGGGCACCGCGCCGCTCTTGGCCTTGAGGGTGAAGGACTTGCCGCAGTTCTCGTTGGGGCAGATTATCTTCAACGGCCGCTCATCGGTCTCGATGGGGATGGGGGTCTTGCACGAGGGGCAGTCCCGTTTGGCCACCGGACCGCTGGGTCCTTCGTCGGGCGAATGGGCCGATCCCAGGCTCGATATGGGGGGGGATCCGGCGGGTCCCAGAGGTGATTTGCCCTGGGGGAAGGTCAGGGGACCCTTGGGGAGGCTGGGCATGGAGAGGCCGCCCCGGCTCTGCATGAACCTGACGAGGCCCACGATGACGATGATGACCACGACGCCTGCAACAACATAGACCAGCTGCATGATGTCGAAGGGCAGGCCGGTGGCGGTGTCGTCATCGCCGCCGCCCTTCTTGACGATGGTCAGGGGGTAACTGCCCTCCTGGATCATCTTCTCATCCTCGGGCTTATCGGTGCCGTTGGGATAGCTGTTGTTGTAGACCTCGACCAGGATGGTGTAGCTCCCGGGCTGATCGTATGAGATGGACTGGGTGAGGGGTTTACCAGCGTCGATGAAGTAGCTGATGGTGCTGCCGCCGATGACCCCTCCCTCGGCGGAACCGATGTCCGATTGCCAGTAGATGTAATCGACCTGATTGGCGGTGGAGCCCTCCAGGATGATGTCGAGGGAAAAATCGGCGGGGAAGGAGGAGGCGTAGTAGGGATTGCTGAATCCCTCCTTGGCCTCCAGGGTCAAGCCTGCGCTGGCTTGATCTGCCGATACAAGCAAGAGCAGGGTCAGACCGAGCAACCCCAAACCGAGGGCTATGATGAATCGCCTCTGCATGCCTTGATGCTCCACGGTGAGCCGCTGGATAGCTTACCGGAATTGGAATACCGGATTCAACTAAAAAAGGTTTCTGGAACCAATGTGTGCAACGGGCCGAAGAGCTATATATAAACTGCATGTCCGTGGGTCATTGCGGGGATTATCCGAGACCCTCAGGAAGCCGACGAACCTGGAATTATTGGCTTTCTACAACTCACCTTCCGTGGATCGATAATTGACTTATGTTCAATCCTCGTGGAGAGACTCCACTTCCTGTTCAGGAGGAGGCGAGCCTTCAACATCTGGGGGGTCATTTACTTCAGGTAGCTGCTCCTGTTCGGCCTCGAGAGGTGGTTGACCGAAGATGGAGGCGAACATGACCCAGACTAGCACTGCGGCCCAGAGACCATACACCACGATATCCCTCATCAAGGTTGTCGAATCGTTTGGTGATTCTGAATCGGCTTCCAGGACTGTCACAAAATAGCTCCCCTCAAGTATTAGTTTCTCGTCCTCGGGTTTTTCGGTGCCATCCGAGTAAGAATTGTTGTAAACATAAACAACGATGGTGAATTCCCCGGCTTGGTCATAGGCTACGCGTTGGTTGATTGGAAGACCCTGATCTACATAGAATCTGATCACACTGCCACCGATGACACCCCCTTTTTGCGATTCTTCGTCCGATTGCCAGTAGATGTAATCGACCTGAGCTGCTGTCGGACCATCAAGCTGGATACTTAAGTTGAAATAAACGGGAAATGTTTCGGCTTCCACTGTGGCGGTCCCATTGGTCGGTTCAAGGACCATGCCCGCCGAGGTTTTCGGAGAGAACAGGAGCAACAAGGCCAGGACGGCTAACAAACAGAGACAGAATCCGATGATGAACTGGCGGACCATTTTGCATTCACCCTTAGAAAGTGGGAACTACCCACCAAATCTATCCTGACCGTGTTACAAAAGGATTTCGAAACAACGGTCCGACCATTGGTCTATGCGGCCTGGAGGGGCGAGATGTCACCGGAGAGGATGTAGGACTGCTGCATCTGGGAGGGGTCGGCCACCGAGATGTGCAGGCCGGTGTCGCCGGTGTGGTAGGCGGGCAGGACGAAGAGCCAGGACTCGCCGTCGTCACAGCACTCGGTGTCTCTCTTTGTGACCGGGCCGATACTGCCGGTCCCCTCCACCGAGACCAGAAGCTGGGCTGGAGACTTGATGGTGAGCTCCATGATGAGGTCCACGGCATGGGTGTTCTCCAGCTGAACGGTGATGGAGTAGGCGTAGGGGTCCACCGAGCGGACCGGTCCCGAGACCTCGAAGGTCGTGTGCTGGCTGTGACCCGAGAACTGGTAGCTGGTATGGAGCCAGACATTGCCCGAGGTGTAGTAGTACGGGCTCAGCGGCAGGGGCTTGTAGGGATGATGGCCGGTCCAGGCAAGATAGCCGCCCCAGTCGGTGAGGGGGTAGGAGCAGGGGGGATCGATGGCTCCCGACGAGTCGCCACAGCAGGTGGCGGGGCCGGGCTTGTAGAACTTCCAACCAGCGTCCTGCTCACCACACTCCTCGGTCTCATCCGGGTCTTGGCATCCCTGGACATGGGGTGTGGGCTCGCAGGGTACGGGACAGCCCAGGCAATCCACTGCGGGAGGCCAATCGCCAGGTGAGTTGTTGAAAACGTAGTAGGGCGGAATGGGAGAACCGTTGAATCCGCCCCTCGGACTGGCGATGCCTCCGGCTCCGGCGCCCAGAATGAGCACCACCAGTAGCCAGGCTGTGAGACCTCGTCCCAGTCTCAGGACTCTTTGTCGATTGGCGCTTGGCACGATAGAACCTCCGGTAGTGTATTAATCACGAGTCAACCGCTATTTAGGGTTTGTGACGCTGAAGACCCCAAGGACCCGGGATGCCCTGGCGCATCAGGGAGATGAGAAGGTTGACGTGACCAGGGTTCAGCGTCGGAAGAGGCCCTTGCGCTTGGACTTGCCCCCGGCGGGGGTCACACCCTGGGCCAGGATGGCGTCACGGGCCTTCTGGGCCGGGCCGAAATCGGGGTTTATCTGCAGGGCCTTCTCGAAGCAGGTGAGGGCCCCCTGAAGGTCACCGGTGGAGCGCAGGACAGTGCCCTTGTTGGACCAGGTGTCGGCAAAGTAGGGGTTGATCTCGACGGCCTTGTCGAAACAAGCCAGGGCCTCCTGAGGTTGCTTGAGCTGGTAGAGCAGGACCCCCTTGTCGCGATAGCCGGTGTCGTTGTTGGGCTTGAGCTTGATGTAGCGGTCCAGGACCTTGATGGCCTCATCCAGCTGTTTCAGCCGTCTGAGCACGACCCCCTTCTCGATGAGCGCCTCGGCGTAATCGGACTTGGCCTGAAGGGCCTTGTCAAAGCACTTGTTGGCCTCCTCGTTCTTCTTCAGCATCTGGAGCGCGGAGCCCTTGTTGTACCAGGTCTCGGCATCGGCGGGGTTCAGGCGCAGGATGGCGTTCCAGCAGGCGTCGGCCTTGCCGTACTTGCGCAGTTTGGTCAGGATCATCCCCATGGACTTCCAGGCCTCGAAATCCTTGGGAGCCAGCTGGGTGGCCCGGTCCAGGGATTCCAGGGCCTTGGGATAGTCACCGAAGATCTCGGAGGCGTCGGCCAGTCCCTTGAGGGCCTCCACATTGTCTGAACTGCGACGCAGGACCCCCTCGAAGGCCTCGATGGCCTTGTCGATCTCGCCCATCATCATCTGGGTCTTGCCCAGCTGGACATGGGCCCGCATATCGTTGGGACTGCGCCGGACCACATCCAGCATCAGGTTCATGGCGCCATCAAGGTCGCCATTGTAGAGTAGATCGTTGAGCTGATATTGCCAGTCTTTGGATGCCATCGTTTCTCAACCCGGGTGTGTGTCTATCGTGTCGTGTTATAACGGTGCAATGATGAAGATACGGGTATCCGGGGTATCCTCGACCCGGTTCTCCATGCCGCCATAGGGCTTCCCGGCCACGGCCTCGATGATGCCGGCCAGACAGCCCCGGGTGAAATCGCAGGGATGTTCGAGACCCACGATGGTGGCCTCCAGCAGCCGCTCGACGCGGATGACCAGGCGGCCGTCCTCGTTGTCGATGACAAAGAGATGACCCAGGCCCACCTCGGCCCACATGAGATGCAGCATCTCCTCCAGGTCCTGGTCGTCGCCCAGCATGATGTTGGCGGCGATGGCCTGACCCACCGCGCGCCCACATTTGTACATGGACTGGGTGGCCCCATCGGGTCCACCGAGCCTGACGAACTCGATCCGCATGGTCTCCAGGATGGCCGACGGCATGATGAGCAAAGCCGAGACCTGGCCTTCGACATTATCGTCGTAGAAATCGTCCATGCGCCAAACCGATGAAGGTCTATCCCATGTTGCCCACGAGCATCTTGGCCAGCAGATTGAAGGCCTCGGCGACATTGCGGCCGGTCTTGGCCGAAGTGAGCAGGAAGGGCGCCTGGGTGGCGTTGGCCACTTCGCGCATCTGCTCCTGGCCGAACATGGCCCGGTCCATCAGGTCCGACTTGTTCGCCATCAGGACGATGGGCACGTCGCCGGTGACCTGCATGAGGGTCTTGATCCAGTCGATGGTGGTCATCAGGGTCTCGCGACGAGTGATGTCGCAGACGATCATGGCCCCCTCGGTGCCGCGATAGTAGGCCTGCTTCACGTTGCCCAGGGTCTTCTGACCGGCGATGTCCCATATCATCAAGGTCAGGTCCACGGCGGGATTGTTGTTCTCGGCGGCGACGGCGATCTCCTTCTTGACGATCTTGGCCCCGATGGTGGTCAGGTACTTGTCGTCGAAGGCGTTGATAACGAAACGGCGGATCAGGCTGGTCTTACCCACTGCAGGATCGCCAAGAACACAGATCTTCTTGGATACTTTCTTAGCTCCGGACATCATTGAGACTCACTCCGTGGCGGGCTACCCCAATACGGGTAACTTCGTATCGTCATTATGGGATTGCCCCTAATAAACTTGGCGGCCTGGGGCAGGATGATCCAGGGTCTCTGACTAGAGATGACCGGTCGGAAGGATCTTCCCCAGGTCGATCCCCGGTCGAGTCTGACCCCTACCGCAGCGAAGGGACCATGACGGCCGCACTCTAAACGTACTCGGAACAATCGTAGCAGTAGTGGCGGTCGTACTGTTCGACGTAGGTGGCTGGTTTGCCGCACGACCTGCAGGTCTCACCTGACGGGCCTGAGCTGGACGGGGCGGATGAGGATGTTGAGGTCGATGGGGAGGCAGAGGTCTGCTTGCCCGCGCTCACTTCCATGCTATCGCTCATGGATGAGGTGGTGATGGGTTTGGGCAACGGGGAACCGACGGTCGCTGGAGGCTGGGAATGGGCATCTGACTTTGCCTCAGGCTGGGTGCTGGGCCGGGAGCCCAGTTGGGAGCGTGGTTTATGGCCTGGCGCCGCGCTCTCGGTCCTTGGCGGTGTGTACGCTGAGTGGTCGGGAGCCGGCTCGGCGGGTCCGGCATCCTCTGGGGCGTACTCGCCGCATCCGTGGCAGTAGTAGCGGTCGTACTGCTCGATGTGTTCGGTGGGTTTCCCGCAGGAGGCACAGGCTGGCGGGCCGCCGCCCGGGGGGGCCGAGGGGGCAGGACCCATGGAGGGCTGATCGCCAAGCCTGGGAGCTCCCGCCCCGGCCATGCCCAGACCACCCATGTGGCCAGGGCCGCCCGGTCTCGTGAAGCCACCGGGAGCGCCGCTTCCAGCAGTTGGGGAGGAGGGTGCGCCGAAGCTTCCGCCTGGACTACCACCTTCCCGAATATACATGATCCCTGAAAGGGCCGCAAAGATCGGAACTACGGAAGCATGCAGATACCATCCAATATGGGCACCGCGACTGTTCTTAAATGTGAAAGTGTCATTTGTCTCTTCTTCGGAAAACCAGTATCCCTCTTCGTCTGGCTTGTACTCGATGGTTTCCTCATCCAGGATCATGAGGTTATCTTCGATATAGCCTCTGATTGCCATAACGTGCAGTAAAGGTGCAACCAAGGCTAGACCAAGAACGATAAAACTGAGGCCGCCGGCTATCAGATGATTGTTCGTAATGGAATGCTTTTTGGAGATAATGAAAGATAAAATTGACAGGACCAGGGTTATCAACACCAAAATGAAAACGATGACCAGCTTATTTCCGGGGCCCGATCCAAAGTTTTCATCATCCTTGAATTCGGAGATGAGGGTCATGTTGGACCCCGATTCACCAAGTAGCTCGATACTGATCCTGGACCACATGACGCCAGTCGTCCGACTACCTTTCGATTCCATACTTTGACCAAAGAAATCCATCTGTGACTCAACACTCATATACCACCATGGAAAGATCGTGAGGTTGAGCGCTATCACAACGATAGCTACGACATTGAGTTTCTGACTCTTTTCCATCATTAGCCCCCCTAGATGTACTGTTCAGGTCACCTTGCAACTCCCGCGGATATGGCTGGCCGCCTGTTCTGACCCTGGCCGGGCCATTGGCTACCTTCAGGCTGTGAACACAAGCCAATCCGCATCTAAAACCACCGCCGTGAACTAAAATGCGCTATTAAAACATTGGCACATGGGCAATATTCTGCAATTGGCGGGCCATTTCCCGGGCGAAGAGCCAGCCGGACAACGGCTTGAATGAAGTTGAGGTCCAATGTGCAGGTTCAATAGTAGTAAACATCCAGGAAGAGGTCGTACTCGGCCTCGCCGAAGGTGGACCTTTGATGTTCCACCTCCACCGTCCAGTCTCCCAGTTCCCATTCGTCATCGAACCATTTGTTGTGATTGGGGTCACTGCGATAGAGTTCGATGACGTTGGACTGCTGTCGGTCGCCGGTATCGTGGGTGTCGTTGGTGGCCACCTCCTCGCCCGACTCGTTGAACAGATGGAGGTCCAGGTCGTTGTCGTGGGCCCCGCCGGCGTCGTACTGCAGTTCGATGCGGATCATGGACACGCCCAGGGTGTTCACCGGCAGAACGTATTCCTGGGGGGTGTTGTCGTTGTCGATGATGCCCGATTCACTGCTGTTGAAATTGTACTCCAGCAGGAGCAGGTCGCTGACATCGGTGTGATCGGTGTTGTTGGTTATCCTCAGGGCGGTGTAGTAGCGGCCCGAGGGGAAATCGTGGGTGTAGGTGTCCTCCGTGTCGGTGTCCTTGTCCGGCTCGAAACCGATCTGGTAGTCGTAGGAGAGGTCCCATTCGTACTTTTCGATCTTCTCCTTGCCGCCCTCGGTGTTCTCGGAGTTCGAGCCGTCCAGCTCGACCTCGGCCTCCTGGCCCCGGTGAAGCACCTTGCGGGTGTCGTCGGCGGTGGTCAGGTCGGCCTCCAGGACACCGGGAGGTTTGATGACCTTCACCTCCAGCTCGGCCGTGTCCTCCAGCTCACCGTCGGAGACCGTCATGGTGATGGTGTAGTCGCCGGTGTCGTAGAAGGTCCATTTCACGGTCTTGCCCTTGCGGTTGACATCGTCGGCCCCGTCGGAATCATCGAAGTCCCACTGGTACGTCAGGTCGTCACCATCGGGGTCGGAGGAGCCCTTGGCGTTGAAGGTGTAGAGCTTGCCCTTCTCCAGGGGGTCATCGTTGCCCTCCACGGCGGCCTTGGCCACAGGGGGTCCGTTCTCATCATCCTCGTCCAGGCAACCGGCCACGAAAATGGTCAGCAACAGGCAGGCCACCAACAGGGAGAGTCCACGTGAGGCTTCCATGGCTTATCAACACCAATATCCCCGTTCGGGCTTTATAGCTTGCTGTGGTGGCAGGCCAAGGCCAGGCGGGCCTCCCTGCGGGGACCGGATACCACGGCTATCGGGCGTAACGGTTAATAGCCGACCGTGGTTGGGTCACCTTGACCCCGGGGGTATTGATCACGTTTCCCACCGTCGATGCCATACGCCGCCTGACCCGACCCACCCGTTCCGATGCCAACGGCGCCCTGCTGGAAGGCCGCCCCGAGGCCCAGCTCTCGGCCGCGATCTGCCTGATGGTCCTGGGAGTTGGGGGCCGCTACCTGCTGTCGGGCCTGGCCAACTTCGAGACCCTCATGGTGACCGCCTTCCTGGCGGTGATGCTCCTGCCCACCGGCCGGGCCATGGCGCTCATCCTGAGCGTCTACTGGGCCTCCAACTGGGTCATGGGCTACGAGCACATGCTCTGGAAGATCGGTGGCATCTACCTCTTCACCTATTCCGGTTTCCTGATGGTGGGACTGGCGACCTGGCTCCTGCGGCGCAGGGCCAACCGGGACCTTTCAAGGTTCGATGGCCGGTCGGTGCTGGCGGTGACCGGATATGGCCTGCTCTTCACCGCCATCTTCGACACCTGGACCAACTTCGGCGTCTTCTGGTTCTGGTTCGCCCACACCCCGGGCAACCTCCTGCTGGTCTTCACCCTGGGCCTGCCATTCGCCATCATGCACATTTACTCCAGTGTCCTGACCTTCACCCTGGTGGGCCTGCCGGCCTGGCTGACGGCCCAGCACCTTTGCGGCCGCCCCGCATCCCGGGACCAGGACGCGACCGTCCCCCGGTCACAGCGGCCGAGGTTCACCCTGAGCCGGTTCTTTGGCTCATTCACGATCATCACGACAACCCCCAAGGGAGGCAAGTAAGATGGGCAACGGCGCAGTCATCGGCCTGCTGGTCCTATTGCTGGTAGTGGGCGGAGCCATCGCGGGACTCTACTACGAGACCGATCTTTTCGATGAAAAGGAAGAGCCCGACACTGACGTCACCGTCACCGCAACCATCGAGATCCACTTCGATTCGGAATACGCTTCGGGGCAGGACAACAACGGGACCTACCTCAACAACTCCTGGGAGGTGACCTTGACCACCAACCGGTCCACCGTGCTGGGTCTGCTGGACGCGGCCGCGGCCGTCGGTGAGGGCAACTTCGAGGTGGAGACCGAGTACTACTCGGGCATGGGTTCCCTCATCACCGCCATCGCAGGGGTGGAGAACGGCGACGAGTACGAGGGCGAGGAGCTCTACTGGATCTACTACCTCAACGGCGAGAAGGGGACCATGGGTGCCAGCTCCCAGACCCTGGATGATGATGACGTCGTGGAGTGGAAGTTCGAGGCCTGGGAATAGGACCGGCGGCCGACCGGATCCAAGCTTGCTTTTAGGTCTGCAAGCAAACCCTTTTTAAACACACCGGAGGTGAGTAACTCAATGGGGCACGGTGGAATACCCCTTCAGCCCGGCCCTCGTGTTCCAAGATCGAGGCCACTCGCCCTGGGTGTCATGTTGCTCCTCCTGATGGTCGGACTGACGGCCTCGGGCACCTCATCGGCTTCCCAAACGAGCTCCGACCCCGATGTCCAGCAGAGCCGCTCGGGGGAGGCCCTGTGGGGTTTCTACATCTACATGGCGGCCGACAACTCCCTCTGGGAGGAGGCCGAATGGGACCTCAACGAGATGAAGCGCATTGGCTCCCGCCCCGGCCTGCTGGAGATCGTGACCCTCACCGACTACCAGGAGCGCACCGGCTACAAGGATGAGGCCGATATCAGGAACGGCACCACCCGGGCCTACCATGTGCTCAAGGGCCAGCTGGAGCAGACCCCCCTGGATGAACTGAACCCGGCCTGGAACAAGGAGGTGGACATGGGCAAGGGCGAATCCCTGTCGAGCTTCCTGACCTGGGCCACCACGGCCTATCCGGCCCAGAACCGGGTGCTGGTCATCTGGGACCACGGCAAGGGCTGGAAGAAGGTGGCCGAGGATTCCGGTGGCTCCTACCTGACCATGCCGGAGATATCCGGGGCCCTGGACGAGGTTGGGGTCAACTTCACCATGATCGGCTTCGACGCCTGCCTGATGGCCCAGACCGAGATCGTCCACACCCTGGCCCCCTACACCGAGCTGGTCATCGGCTCCCAGGCCTACGAGCCGGCCCTGGGCTGGACCTACGACACCATGCTGGGGAGCCTGCTGCCCGACCTTGAACAGCTGGAGAGCGAGGAGGTGGCCCGGCGTCTGATCCACAACTACGTCGAATCCTATCGCAACGGCTCCAAGTCCTCGGACTACTCGGTGACCTACTCGGCGGTGGCGGTGGAGGAACTGGCTCGGCTGGAGACCGCCATCGAGGAGCTGGCCTGGCAGCTGCGCAACGTCTCCCGGGTCTACCGGGCCGCCCTGCTGGGGATCCGGGATTCCACCCAGACCTTCCACGACAACGATTTCCTCGACCTTTACGACCTCTCCCAGCAGGTGGCCCAGCGCATCCCCATCCCCCAGGTCAAGGCCGCGGCCCTGCAGGTGCAGACGGCCGTGGAGAATGCCGTGGTGGCCCAGGACCACTGGTTCATGCCCAACCGGCGTGACGTGACCGATGCCCACGGTCTCTCGCTCTACTTTCCGGACAACTCCATCAAGAGCACCTACTTCGACCTCAGCTTCACCCACGGCTCATACTGGCCCCAGTTCCTGGACGAGTTCTTCGATCCCAAACCCGCCACCGGTGAATTGGAGGCCGCCCGGGCCACCCCCATCGACCTGGATGAAAATGGCTACGACGAGGTCCTGAAGTGGGAGGCCAACTACACCCTGGAGGCACCCGGCGGCCACCTGATGGTCCAGGTGCTGGACAAACACATGGGTCTGGTGAGCTTCGATACCCTGGACCTGGTCGGCGATCAGGACAACCTCACCGGCGGCCCCGTCGAGGTGGTCCGCTCGGGCGACTACCATCTCCAGTTCCTGCTCTTCGACGACGATGGTCACCTGGCCGACGTGGTCAACCAGGGTCCCTACAGCCTCGACCTGCGGCTTCCCGACCTGGCCCTCACCCAGCTGTCGGTCCGGTACCAGGGGCAGGAGGTATCGGGACTGGTGGAGGGCGACGAGGTCTCCATCATGGTCCAGGTGGACAACCTGGGCACCGTGGCCTCGCCACCCAGCTGGATGAACCTCACGGTGAACGGTCAAGTGACCGCCAACCTCACCCTGGCCTCCCTGGAACCGGGAGCCGGCATCATCAGGAACGTGGCCTGGGAGCCCCTGTCGGATGCCACCTTTCTCATCGAGGGCCGTGTCGAGGCCGAGGACATGGCGGCCGAGGCCAACCCCCTGAACAATCTGCAGAACCGGTCGGTGAAGGTCCATCCCACAGCCCCCTCACCATTCTCGCCTGACATCGGCTTGAGCCTTCTGGAGGCCCCGGACCTGCTCGCCAACGGTACCGGTTTCGCTCCCGCCCGGCTCAGGGTCACCCTGACCGATCCGGTCACCAGTCCCTTTGACCTGATGGAGCTGGAAGGGACAACCCCCTCTGACTGGGAGTTCGACCTGCCCGATGCTCCCATCCTGGTCAATGGTGGCGACTCGGTCGAGCTCAACCTTTCCCTTCGGGTCCCCCTGCCAACGGTGGCGGGAGATTACGAGGTCCAGCTCACTGCTGTTGCCCGGGACGGTACAACGGGGACCACAGCCTCCCTGATGATACCGGTACCCGGCTACACCGGCGCGAGCCTTTCCGCCATCCTGGACCGGCCCAATCTGGAGATCGGTGGCAGCGGCCAGGTGCTGGTGACCATCATCAACATGGGCAACCAGCCGGCCAAGTTCAGCCTGCGGAAGGTGCTTGTCGAAGCAATCGATGCTCCAATTTTGGATTCGGGAATCGATTTAGGACCTTTTGAGAACACCACGATGGAGCTGAACCTCACGGTGGAGGAGAACCTGGCCCCCGGTGATTACATCCTGCACCTGACCCTGAGCGAACGGGCTGACCAGCGGGAGATCGTGTCGTTGAACCTGACCCTGCCGGTGGGGGAAGGTGATGATGATGACGACAACGGCCTGCTGACCGTCCGCACGTTCTTCCTCGTGGCACTGGCCGTGGTCGTGGTGGTCGTGGTCTTCCTTTATCGCCACATTCCCGGTCGAAGGTCACCATAGGGTCGGACCGGACCCTTTGAACGTGCCTTTCGAGAGTCATTTGAATTGCAAGAGGGACATCCATCGAACCACCAGATGCACCGGTTGGCGAATCATCGCTCCAACAACCGGGCGAACCATCACTCCAGCAACCAGGCGAGCCACCAGACGAGCCACCAGACGCCCCCTATTTCCAATCTTTCGATGAACATATATGTGCAAGCAAGGAGGCATTCTCGGTCCAGCAGGAGGCCCAGGAAGAGGCGGGAAAACACACCGAGTTCCTCAATTCCAACCGTCAAAGTGCAAAGCCGTGCTTGTGGCTCTAGCTTTATAAACCTCCATATCTATCGATATTAGATGAGCCCCAAGGAGTTCAGGGTCAGAGCACCTGCGGTCTGGATGATCGCTGCAACCCTTCTGGCGACCCTGTGGCTGCCCCTTTTCGGGGTGAGCGAAGTCCCCTCCGGCGGCGATGAGGTTACCCCATCGGGAACCCCACTTTCCTCCGTTCGAACACCCTGGTGGGAGACCACCACCCGGGACCTTGATCGCGATCATATCGAGGATTACCTGGAGACTCACGAGGGTCCCTACCGCGGTCTCTTCGTGGTCTACGAGGTTTATCCTGGCCAGGGCCATCAGAGGGCCCTGGAGGACCTGGGCCTGAAGGTGCGCTTCGTGGATGGCGGCATCAACACAGTCCTTGTGGGCGAGGCGACCATGGAACAGGTCGAGGCCGTGACCAGACTGCCCAATGTGATATTCGTCGAGGAGGAGAAGCTCTACTACCCCCTTCTTGACGTCTCGGTACCGGCCATCAAGGTCAAGCCCTCGGCCACCTACAGCCCGGTGGCCTGGGACGACGAACTGGATGGCACCGGGGTGAACATCGCCATCCTGGACACCGGCGTGGACGACGAGCACGACTTCCTGGATGGCTCGTACATCGCCGGCCGTGATTTCTACGATATCTTCGACAACGGGGACGGCACCGCCAACCCCGACGACAACCATGGTCACGGGACCCACGTGGGCTCCACCGCCCTGGGGGACGACCCCGACGACGAGTACGACGGCGTGGCCCCGGGGGCCCGTCTCGTGGACATCAAGATGATGACCGACGTGGGCCAGGGCGGCTACATCATGCAGGCCCTGAACTGGACCCTGGACCACAAGGACGATGACTGGGAGGACGACGGGCCGGCCAACAACGGCATCCAGGTGGCCTCCCTGTCGGTGGGCGACGGCAGCGATTCGGATGGCACCGACGCCATCTCCATGAAGGCCAACGAGCTGGTGGAGAACGGCATCGTGGTGGTGGCCGCAGTGGGCAACGACGGCCTCCAGCAGATATCGGCACCGGCGGCCGGCGACTGGGTCATAGCCGTGGCCGACATGGATGACCAGGACACCATCTCCCGGGATGACGATGACATCAACCAGGACTCTTCCAACCGGGGTCCCAGGGCCGATGACGGTGACGACGACGACTGGGACGAGCTCAAACCGGACATCTCGGCCCCGGGCACCGACATCGTGGCGGCCCAGGCAGTGATCGGCTCCCAGGGCGGCGGTTCCTCGGGCACCACCACCATGACCGGCACCTCCATGGCCACCCCCCACATGGCGGGACTGGTGGCCCTGCTCCTGGAGGGTGAGCCCGAACTGAAACCGGGTCCCGGCTCCAACCCGATCCAGACCCGCCTGCGCGAGATGGCCGAGCCCTGGGGCGAGGTGTCGTTCCCCGAGCTCTCGGACCGCTACAACAACTGGACCGGCCACGGATACGCAGATGGCTACAACATCGTCCATTCCGAGGCTCCCGACCTGGTGATCCTCGATGCCTGGACCGAACCCTTCGAGGCCGTGGAGGGCGATACCGTGTCCCTCTTCGCCACGGTGCAGAACGAGGGCAACCTGGCCCTGGACAGTGCCCAGGTCAACTACTACGACGGTGGAGAGGCCGAAGGCGAGCTCCTGGGGTCGGCCAGCGTGGGAGAGCTGGAACCTGACGAGGAGGTCACCGTATCCTGGGACTGGGACGAGCCGGACCTGGGCGAGCACCTCCTGGAGGCGGTGGTCAAGGAGAGCCAGCCGGCCGAGCGCTCGGTGCTCAACAACAATCACACCTTCTCCCTGGAGGTGACCGAACCACCCCAGGACCCCGACCTGCGGGTGGAGAGCATCACCCTGAGCGACCCCGAGCCCACCGAGGGTCAACCCCTGACGATCACGGCCACGATATCCAACGTGGGCCAGGAGGACTCGACCTCGTCCCGGGTGTCCATCTACGAGGGCGATCCCAACGACGATGGAGTGCGTCTGGGCCGCCAGGATGTGGGAACCCTGGAACCCGAGGAAGAGATCGAGGTCTCGGCACCCTGGGACGGACCCGACGAGGGCCGCTACCGCCTCTTCGCCCTGGTGGAGGATGTGGAACCCCTGGACGCCAACGAGAACAACAACGAGATGTTCATCACGGTGGATGTGGCGGCCAAGCCCATGGACCCCGACCTGACCCTCTCCCCGGTGGACATCACCTGGGATCCCGAACTGCCCGAAAGCGGGCAAGATGTGGAGATCGAGGTCAAGGTCCACAACATCGGCGAGGAGGATGGCACCGGCAGGGTCACCCTGAACCTGGATGGCTCGAGGCTGGAGCGCTGGACCGACGTTGAGGTCGCGGGAGAGGATAGCACCATCCTGACCACCCAGTGGACCGCCACCTCGGGCGAGCACGAGCTCCAGGTGGTCATCGACCGCGTTGACAGCGAGGCCGACACCGACAACAACGAGGCCCTGATCCTCATGGAGGTGGAGGCCGGCGGCACCGACTACCAGATATCCAAGCTGGAGGTCCCCAGTCAGATCGTTGAAGGCGAGGAGACCACGCTGACCGTCGTGGTCAAGAACGTGGGCGACAGTGACGGGACCCTGGTCCGAGCCAACTTCTACATCGACGGTTCATTGATCGGATACCGGGAGGAGAGCGACCTGGAGCTGGGGCGCACCGCTTTCCTGGAACTGCCCTGGAACCCCACCTCAGGCCACCATCTGCTGAAGGTGGTCCTGACCAGCGACGATGACATCAACCCCGCCAACAACGAGCAGATCCGCCAGCTGGAGGTCCTCTTTCCCCTGATGCTGACCCTGGTCGATACCTACCAGGCCGCCGAGGCCGGAGACCTGCTCCTGTTCGAGCTGGAGCTGGACAACCTGCGCCAGCAGACCCTCTCGGGCACCATCACCGCCACGGCCACGGGACTGGACGATCTGACCTTCGAGGCCAGCGAGACCGACACCGTGAGCTTCGAGATACCCTCCCGCTCGGGAGAGTACCTGGACCTGGAGGTCATGGTCCCCGAGGATGTGGACCCCGGCAACTACACCCTGGAACTGGAGGCCCGGATCTCGGGCCTGACCACCCACCTGGACCACGAGGGCGCGGTGATAGTTCCCCTGGTGGTCACCCCCGTCACTCTGGAGCTGCGGCCCGGCGGGACCGGGGAGCTCTCCATCGGCCTCTTCAATCCCCTGCTGGAGGATGCCACCTTCACCCTGTCGGGCGAGGACCTGCCCTCCCGGGCCAGCCTGACCATCAATGGCTTCAGCGACACGGTCCTGCTGAACCTGGATGGCCAGGACACCGACCTGAAGACGGCGGAGATCGAGCTGGATGGCAGCATCGCTCCCGGTGAGTACGACATCCGGTTCACCCTGACCCCCACCGACGGTGATGCGACCTACTCGGCCGAGGTGGTCCTGACGGTGCTAAAGGCCGATGAGGACGAGGACGACGGTCTGCTGCCCTCGGTGACCCTGATGGGGGGCCTGATGACCCTGGCCCTGGTGGCCGTGGCGGTCAGAACAGGGAGACGCGACGCCTGAGGTGCAAGACCAAGACCCAAGGTTGGTGGGGATGACGACGGGCAAAGGGGACGGAAGCGGCGAACACGAACCGGTCGACTGCAGTATCGTACTGCCCGGTGGGCTGAACCTGGACAATCCCACACTTCTGGCCTCGGGCATCCTGGATTCCACGGCCGGCATACTCTCACGCATGGCCCGTTCGGGAGCCGGAGCCCTGATCACCAAGTCACTATCACTGGAGCCAAGGCCCGGTTACGCCGGTCCCACGGCCGTGGAACCCTGGCCGGGGGTGCTCCTCAACGCCATGGGCCTGCCCAATCCCGGCATCGAGGCCTTCCTGAACGAGGTGGACCTGGAGGGCTACCCGGTGCCGATCATCCCCAATGTGGTGGGTGTGGGTCCGGGCGAGTACATCGAGCTGGTCAACAGGGCCGGTCGGTCCGGTGCCAGCCTGGTCGAGCTCAACCTGAGCTGTCCCCACCACAGTCCAGGGAAGGTAAAGATTATCTCTCAAGATGCCAAGGCCACCAAGGGTCTGGTATCAGACATAGCAGGTTCCACTGACATCGCCGTGATGGCCAAGCTGACCCCCAACGTCACCGACATCGGCGCCGTGGCCGTGGCCTGCGCCGAGGCCGGAGCGGAGGCCATATCCACCATCAATACCCTGGAGGCTCTGGACATCGACCCCGACCTGGAGCGACCGGTGCTGGGCAACTGCTACGGCGGCCTGTCGGGTCGGGCCATCCGCCCCATCGCCCTGCGCAAGGTGGCCGAATGCCGCATGGCCCTGGACGAGGCCGGTCACGCATCGGTCCCGGTCATCGCCATCGGCGGCGCCGCCACCGGTCGCGACCTGGCCCGCTTCATCCTGGTGGGGGCCCACGGGGTCCAGATGGGCACGGCGGCCCGCAACGACCACCAGGTCTTCTCCCGGGCTGTGGAGGAGCTGGGAGCCTGGATGGCCGGCAAGGGCTACCGCAGGCTGGAGGATTTCAGGGGCCAAGCCCTGGAGTGGCTGAGATGAGGGAGCCCCGGCTGGACCGGCCGGTGGCGGCCGAGGTGGTGGAGCTGGAACCTGAATGTGAGGCCGGCCACAGCCTCTGGCTGGCTCCCCGGACCGGCTGGAGGGAGGCCCCGACCCCGGGTCAGTTCGTCATGGTCTGGCTGCCTCGACCGCCCGCCTCCGAAAGCTCGGGCTCAGGGACAGGCACAGGCCCAGGCACCTCCAAGGAGGCCCTGGACAACGTGCCCATGTCGGTGGCCGGCTGGGAGCCGGGGCGAGTGAAGGTTACCATCGCCGGGGTGGGTCCCACGACGCGAGGCCTTCTGGAATGCCGGGAGGGCGAGATGCTGGGCCTTACCGGACCCCTGGGTTGCGGCTTTCAATGGTCACCGGGACAGAGCCTCATGCTGGTGGCCGGTGGTGTGGGCGCACCGCCCCTGGCCTACCTGGCCCAGCGGGCTGCGGCCGATGGGTGCCAGGTCCACACCCTGCTGGGAGCCAGGAGCGAGAAGGCCCTGTTCAGCGGCCGGGTCCTGGAGCGTCACAGCGCCACCCTGGAGGTGGCCACCGATGATGGCTCGGCGGGACATCACGGCTTCGTCACCGAGCTGCTGGATGGGACGGCAGAGACGAGCGACCCCGAACTGGTCTGCGCCTGCGGCCCGGAGCCAATGCTACGCCGGGTGCTGGACTGGGCCGAGGAGAGGAGGCCGAAGCCCTTGCCGGCCCAGCTCTGCCTGGAGCGTCACATGTCCTGCGGCATCGGGGTCTGCGGCATCTGCACCGTGGACGAGTGGCTGGTCTGCGCCGACGGTCCGGTGCTCACCGGTGAACAACTGCGGGGCAGTCGCGAGTTCGGCAAGTGAAGCTCACGACCCTGGGATCCAAGGGTTGGAGCCCTCCCTTTTCATATCGGAAGTTGAACCACCGCCATGAGCTGTTGCCCCATCGCGCCCTTCTTCTACCAGTGCGGTTCCTGCGGCCTGTTGAGCCATAAGGACGGCGAGTGTTGCGGTATTCCCATGCGTTCGAGCCTTTGAGACTTGGATCTCGCCCTGCCCGAAATCGATTAATGGGGCTTTCAATTGACCAGATGGAGCGTGTGTATCATCGGCTTCCTTGACAGACTCAAGAAATCCAAGCGCGAGCCGGAGACCAGGTCCGAACCCCTCAGACCGGGGGTGCAGTACTTCGTCACCGGATGGGATGTGACCTTCAAGCTCAATGACATGGACTACACCCACAACAAGTTCTATGCCAGCTTCGACGAGACCCTTGTCCTCGAGGTCAAGAACGAAGCGGCCATGAACCTGGAGCATCTCCTGACGGTGGTATCGGACGAGGTGGGGGTTCGCATGAAGGATGTCCAAGAGGCCGACAAGCTGGACTTCTCATTGCACCTGAAACCCGAGATATTCCAGAAGATCGGTTCCCGATTCGAGGAGTTCACCGATATCCTGGACCTTTTCGACCTGGAGCATGAAGATGAGCAGGCTCTCAAGGACCTTGCAAACTACACCCTGGAAGGCTACCATACCCAGATGGAAAGGTAACGCCCGCGAGTCCGGGGCTAGTAACTACAAGTAACTAATCAGGAGAGGGAGGAGCTCGGCCACCCTTGCTTCGCTTATCAACGACGGTAGCGTCTGGCAACGAGTGCGATGCCTCCTGCCGCAAGGGTCAGGGTAAATGGCAGTGCCAGGAAGCCATCATCATCGTCCTCGGGAGACCTGCCGGGCTTGACCTCCAGCTTCACCGTGACCGGCTCGGACCAGGCGCCCTCGCTGTCCTGGACCCTTAGTGAGATGTTGTGTTCTCCCACGCTCAGGTTGTCGTGAGAGAAGGTGGCGTTGGTGCTCAGGAGATCGTCAAGATCGGAACGCCAGTCGTAGCCGACGATATCGCCGGCGCTGTCGGTGCCCGAGCCGGTGAAGGTCACCGCGCCATCCGCATAAGCTGGCGAGGGCTTGATGGAGTCGATGGAAGCGTTGGGCAGGCGGTTGACCACTTGGAGGGTCAGCGAGGCCTCGGAGGACCAGGCCCCCTCGTCATCCTGGACCTTGAGGTAGATGGTGTGGTCGCCGCCGTTGAGGTCCTTGGTGGAGAATGTGGCGGAGGTGCTCAGCTCCCCGCCCAGGTCGGAGCGCCAGCCATAGGCAGCCACCGACCCGTCGGTGTCGGTGCCCGAGCCGATGAAGGTCACCTCCTCGCCCTCGTTGACCGGTGAGGGCGTGATGGAATCGATGGTGGGTGTGGGGCGATAGTTGATCTCCATTATGGCCAGACCATTTCCCGTGTCGCAGACATACAGGTGGTCCCCGACCAGGGTCACACTGCGCACGTAATCACTGGTATCGATACCTCCCACCTTCTTGATATTGGCTACGTCGCTGATATCGAAGACCGCCACCCCGTGGTCCCCATCGGCCACATAGGCCAGGTCCCCATCCACGACCACATCCTTCGTGTAGCCCTTGGTGTCGTAGCTGCCGACATCGATCAGGTGGGATTTGTTGCTGACATCGATGACAACGAACCCGTAATCATGGTTGCTGGCATAAAGCAGATCCCCCACCAAAGTCACGTCGTAGACCCATCCGATGGTATTGATCTCCTCGGCGTACTGGGGGTTTGTGGGATCGCTGACATCAAGGAGGAGGACACCCTCCTTGTGATCACCAATATATGCATAATCCCCGGCCAACACCACGCTGAGAGCATCTCCATCGGTGTCGTAACTGCCTGCCAATTGCGGGTCCGTGGGGTCGCTTACATCGATGATCGTCAACCCCGCGCCGTAGTCTGCTACATAGGCGTGATCCCCTTCCACCACCACGCTGTAGGCCCACCCCGAACTCTCGTACACGCCGAGGTACTGGGGGTCCGTTGGGTCGCTGA
>CAYLMJ010000006.1:53817-94420 GCA_964384995.1 uncultured archaeon
GTACTGGGGGTCCGTTGGGTCGCTGACATCCAGAATGACAAGGCCGTTTGCCATGTCGGCAACGTAGGCGTGGTCCCCCACCAGTGTCATGCGGAGGGTCAAGTCCCCAGAGGCGTTGGTACCGACACTGGTCAGCACCACCTCGGGAGCCTCAGCCTCCGCCGGCTGGTGGGTGAGCAATAGAACGGTAAAAGCAACAAGGAATCCCAACCCCACCAGAAGGCGCCGGGAAAGCATCAATTTCGAGCCCATGAGGCGGCAACGGTCTGTGGATTAAAGGGTTACCAAGGCCGGTCCCGGTCATCATCGGGCGTTTTGCAATGCCACTGACCTGTGGGCCACCTGCAGCAGTGGGATCTTCTCGTACGGCTTGTTGTGGCCGTTGAGCATCAATACCTCTCCAACTCACTCGCCGGTTCATTCGAAGAAATCCTGCACCGCATCCACCGGGTCGGCCACGGCTCTCAATCCATCGATGTAGCCCTTGAAGCCGGCGGCCCGCTTGTCCAGGATGAGGCAGAGTCCCCGGTCCTCGGGTCCCCGGATCAGACGTCCCGCGGCCTGAAGCAGCTTGCGCACCGCAGGGGCCTTGACGGCGTACTCCCAGCCCCGTCCCACGAACTTCAGGTCGTAGTAGGTGACCAGGGCTCGTTGTCGTGCCGAGGGCGGGCTGTAGGGGATGCCAAAGAGCAGGGCCAGCTCCAGGGCGGTGTCGGGGTAGTCGATGCCCTCGGCCAGCCGGCCGCCCATGACCCCCAGCAGGACGCTGTTGGTGTCGGACTTGAAGGTCTCGACGGTGGACATGAGCTCCTCCTGCTCCATCCCGGCCTGCTCGATGTAAAGAGGCTTGGCCAGACCCCTCATGCGCAGGTCCTCCAGGGAGCGCTCGAGAAGGTTGTAGGAGGGGTAGAAGACGGCGGCGTTGCCGGTGAAGGCCGACAGGGTGGCCAGCAGGTGGTCCTGGAGCCCCTTCCACAGCTGGGGGTCCGAGGTGAGCTCGGCATACCGGGTGGTGACATCCAGCAGGTAGTTGGCGGCCCGGTTCTCGGCCGGGAAGGGTGAAGGATAGGTGGCCAGGCCCGAGTCGGGCGGCAGGCCCAGCAGGTCCCGGTAATGGCCCATGGGCGACAGGGTCCCCGACATGAGCAGGGCTCCCGAGGTTTGGTTCAGCACCGAGGTGACCACCGAGGGGTCCAGGCAGGCCGACTCCAGGGACAGGTCGGGACGGTCGGCCACCAGCCGCACCTGATGCATCTCGGCATTGGCCAGCCAGTGATTGAGAAAATCGCCCACGACACCCAGGTAGGAGCGGGGTCGACGGCCCCGGGCCAGCTTGCGCTCCCGCACCGCGGCGCCCAGCATCACCAGGCCCTCGGCCTGCTTGTGGAGGGTGCGCAGGGTGGTGCCGGCCAGCTCCATCAGCTCGGTCTCCAGGGTGGGCAGTCCCGAGTCCCAGCCCAGGGTCTGATGGGGAAGCAAGCCCTCGTGCTCATCCTTGGGTATGTAGCGGTCGGCCAGGGCCTCCATGGCCGCCTCCAGGGCCTGGAGCAGAGGCGGTACCGGCTGACCCTCGGGCAGGGCCAAACCGTAGCGGTCGGCCTCCCTGGTGGCTCCCAGGAGGCTGGGCAGGCCCAGGCGCATCGAGGCCAGGGAGCAGGCGTAGTCGGGCAGATTGTGGGCCTCGTCCACCACCACCACCAGCTCCGATGGCCTGGCTCCCAGCCACTCCATCAGATGGCGGCGGATGAAGGGCTGGAAGTAGAAGATGTAGGGTGCCACCACCACCCGGGCCCGGGCCAGGCGCAGCTTGTTGAGCTCGTAGGGGCAGATACCGGCGGCCCGGGTCCGTGCCAGGAAGGCCTCGGCGGTCAGGTACTCCCGTGACCAGCGGTCCACCAGCTCGGGACCCCCGGCATAGAGGCGGCGATAGTAGCCGCAGCCTCCCTCCTCGGCGCCTTCGTCAATGGCGGCGGCCGCCCGGTTCTTCAGCCGGGTGCACAGCCGGGACCGTTCCTCGGCGTTGGACCGGGCCAGCTCGGGGTCGTTGTCGGCCTGGGGGCAGAGGGTGCTGCGTCCCTGCAGGGCCACCGCTGGCAGGTCGGTCCCCACCTGCTCCCGGATGGCGCTCAGCTCCACCATCACCTGCTGCTGCTGGGAGTTGGTGCGCACCAGGTAGAGCACCCTGAGCTGTTCCTTGCTTTCCAGGAGGGGCAGCAGGGCCGAGAGGGCCGAGACGGTCTTGCCGGTGCCGGTGGCCGCCTCCAAAAGCAGATGCTGGCCCTGGCTGAGGGTGTTATGGATCTGCTCGACCATCTCCTGCTGGCCGGTGCGGGGGGGATAGGGTAAGGCAACGGCAGAGCTCAGGGATGGTCCCCGCCTGTTGGTCCTACTTGATGATGGTGGTCGTGGAGGTGGGCCGGTTCCAGATGTCATCGGGGATGTCGTCGTAGATGGAGGTGTCCTCTTCCTGGGCCTCCATCTCCTGGAGCAGGGGCCTCAGCTCCTCCAGCTCCTTGACCACCTCGTTGCACAGGCGCCAGTAGTGGATCCGCCATTCCCGTCCATCGTAGAGTGTGGTCTCCTCGCGCTCGGTCACCAGGAGGCCCGAGTCCTCCAGCATGTAGAAGGTGTCGCGGTCCTCGGGGTGCAGGACATTGTCTATGATACGATCCGAGTAACCAAAGAAGTTCAGTACGTGTTCGGCCAGCAGATGAGAGGTGTCTTCCCCCATACTCTCATCGCCTGCCCGTTTCTTTATTGCATTTGCCAGTCGATCGACGGTCAGCATGTTCATTGGGTTTATCCTCCGCATGGCACAGTGTAGGGCCCCAGTCGGGATTAATTTGTTTTTGGGCCTAAGCCTATATAAACATTTCTGTGAAAATAGAGAAACGAAAGCAATAATGGCCATCGCAAGATTAATAACATGAAATCCGCTATACCTCATTGCACCTGGGGGATGAAGGTGCCGACCAGTCCAGCGGCAAGCCTCCTCGATGACATCGAGGACCTCCTAGACCAGTCTGAGGAAGAATTGTCCGAACACCGTGAGGGTGAAGGCGGTCCCGCCGACAACCTGGGAGTGCAACTCGACGACCTTTTGAACCTCGACCGGACCCTGCCCCGAAATGGGTCCTTTGAAAATGAGATCGATGGTGAGATAATCGGCGAGGGCCGTTTCCAGCAGTCCCAGTTCCTGGAACCGCCGGAGTGTTTCCAGGTGGACCCCGAGCCTCTGGCCACCAGTGAATTCCAGCTGTCAGGGGCGGCCCACATCAACGTGGACATGGCCTCCTATCATGTGGTCCAGCCCGAGCCGCTGGACAGCCCCTGGGATGCGGAGGGCCCAAGGCTCTGGAAGAAGGAGACCCGGGAGGATGAGGAGATCGCCCATCCGGCCTCATCCGCCGAGGGAGCCTCACAGACCAGGGAACTCCCCTTCACCTGGGCCGGTTTCGCCAGGTCCATCCTGGGGGGCGGCACTCTGATGGTCTTCCTGATGGGAGGCCTCCTGCTGTGGCTGGAGCCCCTCATCGCCGCTGGACTGGCGGGCTACCTGGGCGGACGCCTGGCCAAGAATCCATGGAACGGTCTGATGGCCGCCCTGTCACCGTTCATCGTCCTGGGGGTCATCGGGGTGGTGGTGACCACCCTGGCCGCGCCCATCTTTGCCGGATTTGGCTGGCCCTCGTTCGGGGTGGGCTCGGGTTTCGTCGGAGCCCTGGGTCAAGGTGTGGCCGAGGCCCGGAACCCGGCAAGTCCGCTGTTCGCCGCTCTGCTCACCATGGGTTTTGTCGGCGGGCTCTGGGAATGGCTGTACAAGAACCAGGTGAAAACATAAATTACATCCAACCCTCAATTTCTCTGCCGTTCGTCGAGAAACCTCCATTTGGTAAAGGTGCCTTTACTGGTCCTTTTTTTATATTTGAAGACCTGGAATACCTGTTAGCCTAGCGAAATTGGCTTTCGCAATGGGAGCTGCCCCGTCCCTGGCCCTGTGTTCCCGCGACTTGGCATATACCTCCTCAGGCCCCAACCCCTTTTTTTGGGGCGGCTCCCGGGGCTTTCTCTTCTTTTCTTTTCTTTTCTTCTCTTTTCCTTTCCGGGACCAACGAGCTGTCATTCAAATTGGTCAACCGATCCAGGTTCAGGGGTTCTCGATGCCCTGGACCAGGCGCCAAAGGACGTTGTTGACCGGGGTGGCGATGCCAAGGGCTACTCCCAGCTTGACGATGGCGCCGCTGATGGCGTTGATCTCGGTGCGGCGCCCCCTCTGGATGTCCTGGAGCATGGAGGAGCGATTCTGGGCGGTCTCCTGGATAACCCGGTCCACTCGCTCCCAGGGTTCGCCGGGGAGGGTCACGTCGGCCGCCCGGGCCACCCTTGCTCCCTCATCGCAGGCCAGCCGGGCCAGACGGCGCAAGGGTCCCTGAAGCAGGGCTCCGTTCTCCTTGCCCGACAGGGCCGTCACCGGATTGATGGCGCAGTTCACCAGGCCTTTGGCCCAGACCTCTCCGGCCAGATCCCGAGTGATAGAGGTGTCGATACCCGCTTTCATGAAAGCATCTGACAGCTCCTGAACCCTGACCGATCTATCCCGGCCTGCGCCACCAGAGCACTCGGGATGGAAGCCCACAACGGTGTAACCGGTACCGGCATGGTGGACATGACCCCAATCGATGAAAGTGGCACCATGGCTGGTCAGACCACCCAACAACAGCCTCGGTCCAAGTCGCGAGGCCAGGGCCGTAAGGTTGTCCAGGCCGTTCTGCAGGCTGACGATGGTGGATCCCCTGGCAGGTCCTCCAGAGCTATTCATCCTGCCTTCCAGCCAGCGGGCCAGGGCTCCGGCCGCCTGGGAGGTGTCGTAGGCCTTGACCATGATCAGGATGTGATCGGCGTGGAACGGATCCGGCAGGTCGTCCAGGTCCGAAACCGCCTCCAGCTCAACTCGTGCCTCGGTCAGTCCGGTGACCAGCAGACCCCGCTCCCGGATGGCCTCCACATGGGCGGGCCGACCCAGGAGAGTGACCCGATGTCCGGCCAGGGTCAGTTTTGCCCCGAACAGTGAGCCCAGGGCTCCAGCGCCGTAGACCAGGAACGAGGGGGCCGGGTTCGGGGACCGCTTTGCCGCCCCCTGCTCAACTTTGGTGTGTGCCCCATCAGACCTGTCGATCTCATCTGGTACGGGGGTCAAGCCCGCGACCTCCGTCCCGAACCCCGGGGCGGCTCCAGGGGGTGAACGGCAAGGGCCCGCCGGGCCAGGAGGGTCTCGAGGTAGCCCTCGACCTGGGCGGGGGTGAGGCCCATGAGAGGCATGAAGACGGGCATCCCGGGCTCCGCAGGCAGCCGGTCGAGGGTCTTCACCTCCCAGCCCAGCACCAGGGCCTGGGCCTTGCCCTCCCGGGCCGCCTCCAGGGCCTGCTGGATGAGGCCGTTATCCGGCTCCGCCGCTTCGGTCCCTTCTGCCTCCTTCGCCTCCCCTGGCTCCAGCTGACGGAGTTTGACCCGGGGATGCCAGGCCCCGAAGGCCTCCAGGACCTCTGCCGCACTCTCAGCGAGGCCGGGGGCCAGGAGCAGTTGACAGCGACAGCCCCGCTTGGCCAGGAGCCAGGCCGCCACCACCGCTTCCTGCGAATCGATGAGGGCGGCCAAGCGGCCCTGACTGCCAAGCGGCATGCCCCCCACACCGGGGCGGCTCTCCACCATGGCGTAGGTCTGGTTCTGCCTGACCTCCATGGTGATCTGGACCTGGGGCTTCTTGAGCTGGACCCTGGCCTCGGGCACCGCCTGGAGGATGGCGGCGCCGGACTCGCCGGCCAGCTCCATGGAGGTGTAGGGATGGTTGCCGGTGCGGCGGACCTTGACGCCGAAGGTGGTCCCGGGACCCTTTGCGGTCAGCGGCGGGCTTGCCAGGCCCACGGCCAGCTCGATGAGCCGCTCCCGGTCCGAGGTGGGGATCAGGTGGGCGGGGGAGAAGGAGACCACGCCGAAGGTCCGGCTCACCGGGTCGATGGCCGGCTCCACCGGATCGGCGTGGACGATGATGCGGCCCTGGGGTCGTTCCACGGTGGCCGGAACTCCCGCCAGCTCCAGCTGGTCGAGAAGATTGTCCACCAGCTGGCGTTCGAAACGGGCCCTGACGCTCCGGGACTTGAGGCCTATCTCGCCGTAGCGCACCAGGATGACGTTGGGCCTGGGGGCGGCTGGCGGCTCATCATGCTGGACCTCATCATCGGCCTGGGCCTCCTTATCGGCCTCTGCCTCTTCAACGGGCTGTTCTCCTGGTCCGGGGTCGACCATCCAGCGGTCCAGCCGATAAGGGACAAAAGGGGTTGTGGTGGTCCAGGCCTGGCCCAAGCCTGGCTTGAGCCATGATTGACGGTATCGTTGATTGAAAAGGAGGTGGGGTTGGATGCTCGAACCCTGATATGGTGGGGGCGGTACCTGTCTCTGGCGCTTTATGTTCGCCTGCGCCTGACGGCCATGAGGGCGCCGGTGGCCAGCAGGACCAGGCCGGTGAGGAGCAGGCCGGCCCCGGGACTGGCCTCCTCGGTCTCGACGGTCAGGGTCAGGTTCAAGCTTGCGTTGGCATAGCTGCCGCCTGCCGATTCGTCGGGGGCCTCGGTGTTGTCGATGAGGATGTAGTAGGTGCCCCCGGGATTGGGCATGACCTTCTCGTAGCTCATGTTGTGGGTGGACAGCCGGGAGTGTCCCTCGACATACTCGATGCTGCCGCTCTGGGCCAGGGCCTCCTCGTACTTGTCGAACATGTAGTCCCTCATCAGGAAGAGATCGAAGATGCGGCCGTTGGCCTCGTTGGCCTTGACCGTCAGGGTGTCGGTGGCCTTGGCCTTGAACTTGTAGGGCCAGTACTGGTCCTTGCCCAGGTTCTTGGTCACGGTCTCACCTCGGGCTCCGCCCATCGGTCCCAGGGTCAGGGGCGTGAAGGCCAGGGTCAGCAGGAGCAGGGCCAAGGCGAGGGCCACGACCCTGGGACAGGCCTGAACGAGGTCGGGCAGTGCTACCTTCCGGTCCATGGTCAACCCAGACCCGGGCGGCTCAAAAGGTTTTGCAAGCGGATATCAAGGGGGTGAAAGCCAACGGCACACCCGCTGGGGGACTTCCCTGGTCACGGTACCCGGCCGGTGGACACCGGACTCGGTGATGATCCACTTCACAAGGTCCAGGTCGGCAGACTCGAAGAGGTCGTTGTGGAGGCGTATGTTCCGAGGAAGGTCCGACCACTCAACTGGGGGTCGGCCCTCCTTTCCAGCTGGCTCCAGAAGATGTTCGAGCGAACTGGGAAGGACCTTGTCATTGGTGGTCAGGACCAGCACCGTTATCTTGAACCTGGCAGCCGACAGCACCAAAGGGTCCGTGCCGCTCTTGTTGATGAACCGGTCCTGGATCAGGGAGTCGGTCCCCAGAACCACGGCCGAGATCTCCGGATCCATTTTGCCCAATAGACCCGGTAAAGCCGCATCGGTGGTCACGGTGACCCGGTGACCCTGCCCGTTGGCCAGCCGTGCCAAGGCTAGACCCTCGTGTCCGGGACGGGCCTCGGAGACCCAGACGTTCCAGAGGATCCCCCGTGATGAGGCCTCCCCGAGCAAAGCACCCAGGGTGGAGGAGTATGAGAAGCATGCCACTGTTCCACCATTTCCAGGCAACCGGGTCAGAGCCTGGTCGATCACTCTGGCCATACGTTCGTCCTTCTCCCTGAGCCACTCACTGATCCAGTTGCTTGCCGCCTTCAAACCCTCCTCCGGCCTGTCCGGTCCGCCATGGTCCTCGAAGACCAATCCCATGCTGTTGGCGAGGTTTATCATCGAGGCCATCGAGGGTTTGACCGTGGCGATGTTCGTGATCAACCCGATGAGGTGCCCGACTTTACTGTCCGGCGGGAGCTCATCATCCAGAAGCTCCAGGATTAGGTGGGCGCTATCCATGGTGAGCTCGGCGGCGCCCCGCTGCTCATCGGTCGCTATGGCGGACAGGCGCGTTGCGTAGGGCTCCGGCAGGTTTCCGTACACTTCAGTCCCTCCGGCTCAGCTGAGCCACAGAACCTCCCAGGGTCAGGGCGGCGAATCCGAACAGGAAGGCCAGCTGGCGCCAGATCTCCACGATGCCCCAGCCCCGCAAGGCCACCGAGCGCAGGGCCTCGATGCCGTGGGTCAAGGGCACGACCCGGGCCAGGGGCTGGAGGACGCCGGGGATGGATTCCACCGGCCAGAAGAGACCCGACAGCAGGATGGAGGGGAAGAGCACCAGGGGCACGAACTGGACCGCCTGAAGCTCGTTGCGAGCGCCGGCCGACAGCAGGATGCCCAAGCCCTGATGGCCCACGGCCAGGATGACCACCACCACCAGCATCAGCACCAGGCTGCCGGTGACCTGGACCCCGAAGACCAGCAGGGCCGTGGTAAGGATGACGATGGACTGGGCCAGGCCCAGGAGGGCGAAGGCCAGGGCGTAGCCGGTGACCACCTCCCCCTCCGTCGCCGGTGAGGTGAGCAGTCGCTCCAGGGTGCCGCCGGTGCGCTCCTGGACGAAGAGCAGGATGGTGAGCATGGTGCCCACCATCATGATGGCGAAGCCCATCACCCCGGGGGCGAAGTAGTCGATGAACTCCAGGTCGTCTGAGCCGTAGACGTACTCGACAGTGATCATGTCGGCGAACTCCAGGGGCGGCAGACCCTGGGCCTGGCGGGCGTCGTTGATGATGTCGATGACCGCCTCCTGGACCCCCTTGCGAATGGCGGCCTCGATGTTGGGATTGGTCCCGTCCAGGCTCAGTTCCAGCACCCCCACCGGGGTGGAGTTGGTGGCCAGGGCCGTCATGGCCTTTGCGCTCAGGTCGGGGGGCAGCCACAGAATCCCCCAGGCCTCCCCATCGCTGACCTTCCGCCGCGCCTCCTCCAGGTCGGAGGATCGGCTCAGGTCGAAGGCCTCGTTGAGCTTCAGCTCATCCACGAGGGCCGCGCCCAGGTTGACCTCCAGTTCGGTCCCATTGACCGGGGCTCCATCATCCTCTTGGACTACAATTAACGACACGTTCTTGACCTCGCCGCCAAAGGTGTAACCGAAGATGAGCATCATGAGCAGGGGCATGCCCATGACGAAGCCCAGGGTCCGCCGGTCGTGCCTGAACTGGACCAGGGAGCGCCGGGCGATGACCATGACGCGGCGGGGGTTCATTGGTTGGCCTCCTGAGAATGTAATAGTTTTCTGACACGAATTTCACAGATTCCACGGATTGGATGATCTGTGTAATCCTTGCAATCTGTGTCTGGACACTTTGAGACCCGTGGGTTCCCTGACTTGTAGCTCAAGCCTTCACCCCCAGGTTCGTATCAGGCCCCTCTTTGCGCCGGCAATGGGTCAGGAAGGCGTCCTCAAGGTTGTCGGTCCCGGTCAGCTCCATCAGGGCCCGGGGCGTGTCCACGGCCAGCAGTTTGCCGGCGCGGAGGAAGCCCACCCGGTGGCAATGGCGGGCCTCGTCCATGTAGTGGGTGGTGATGACCAGGGTCTTGCCGCCCTCGGCGTAGCTGTTGAAGGCGGCCCAGAAGTTCTCCCGCAGTTCGGGGTCGACACCCACGGTCGGCTCGTCCAGGAAGAGCAGTTCGGGTTCGTGGGCCATGGCGCAGGCCAGGGAGACCCTGTGCTGCATGCCCCCCGACAGTTGATGGACCGGACTGTGGCGGCGCCGTCTCAGGTCCACCAGTTCCAGGGCCCTGACCAGGCGTTCCTCGGCCTCGTCTCCCACGATGCCCTGGAGGCCCAGATGGAAGAGCACGTTGTCCTCGACGGCGATCTCCCGGTAGACCGCCAGGTCCTGGGGCATGTAACCCACCCGGCTCGGCTGGGGCTCAGAGCGGCCCAGGACCTCGATGGTCCCCCCATCGTTGCGGGTCAGGCCCAGCCAGCAGCGGATGGCCGTGGTCTTGCCCGAGCCGTTGGGCCCCAGCAGACCGAAGACCTCCCCCTTGCGTATCCTCAGGTCCAGGCCGTCCAGGGCCCTGATGGTGCCGTAATGCTTCCTGAGGGCGGTGCAGGCAAGGGCCTGGTCGGTTGAGTGATCAGGCTTGGAAGCTTTGACGGGGGGGGTTCGTACACCCTGTGCCGGTGTCCTTTTGCCTGCCTCCTGGTTGCCGTTGGAGGATGAGGTGCCCATGCCGGGCTGAGCCTGGATTTGGTAATATGAGTATGGGTACTGATCAGGTGGGAGCGCAGGAACCGTTGTTCTTGGAACGCGTTACCTTCGGTCGCGGGCCATCCGCTCGCGAACCTCTTCCATGACCGCCTCGCGGGAAAGGGCATGCTTGATGGAGCTCTTGACATCCTGTCGCTTGGTCCGATCGTAGATGTACTTCATCAGCTTGATGCCCCAGGGGTCCTTGATGCGCATTATGGCCCGGGCGGCCTCACGGTACATCTCCAGGGGGTGGGGCTCATTGAGGTAGACCAGCAGGGTGTTTATGGCTCCTGGGTCGCCCCAGCGGCCCAGCGCCCGGATGCTGTCGATCTTCTCCTGCATGGCGCTGCCGTTGTTGAGCACGTAGGTGTGACGCCCGGTGACATCGGGGTCGCCCAGTTTGTGCAGGCCCTCCATGGCCGCCTGGGCCACTCCGAAACGGGTGTCGCCCAGCAGGTTGGTCAGGGTCTCGATGGTCCGAGGCTGGTCCAGCTCGGCCAGTGCCTCGATGGCGATGATGGTCCCAGGCCCGTCCAGGGTCGGTATACGCTTGATGATGTGGAAGACCCCGTGGGGGTCCTTGAGCTCCTTCAAGGTGTTGATGGCGGTGGAGGCGATGAAGTTGCTGGGATGGGAAAGGAGAGCGCGAACAGGTTTCAGGGAGCGTTGGTTGCCCAGCTGACCCAGGATGAACAGGCCGTAGTACAGGATGTTCGTGTCCTCGGCCTTGAGGGTCTTGACCAGGGTGTTGTGGGCCCCGATGTCACCCAGGTTCCACAGGGCCACGAACGCTTCCAGGCGTTGTTCTATATCATCATCCAGGATTATTGCCAACAGACCGTTGTAGTCTCTCTGCAGGATCATCCTGTCGATGTCGTTCTCTTTTTTCATGCCAAATTCCACCGTTCCGTATCCGGGCCCCCCGAATATCTGTCGCCAGACCAACTCCGCTGAGACAGCATGGAGTTGGGCAGCTGTGGGGTGAACCGTTGGTCTTAAGCCAAACTCTATCTGGCTTACGGTTACCCCACCCGGATCGGCGAATCATAATGTTTTATTATCACAGTAGTTATTAAATGTACTGTTTCAAACGTACAGACGCCAATGTAGGTTATATAAAAATAATGGCGCTAAATTCCATATTTGGTAACCAGAGGGAAGGCGGTCCTGGAGTATTTGATCGTGGAAATGTGGATGTTCTGAAGGTTCGTCAGTACAAAGTGGTACAGATTGGCCTGAGTGTCAGTACATCATCTCAAGCCATACAGTGCGCCATCACAATCGGTGGTGACAGGGGCATCGCACGAGATGTGGGACATCGGGACCGTCCGGAGCCCCACGGGCCCTGTTGCTTCGCGGCCCTTATCCCGCCATCTTGCGGTAGCGCTCGTAGTTGGTATCGACGCTCTTTTCCAGCTGTCCGTGGAGCACCTCCGCCCGCTCGGGTGAACTGCGGGCCAGGGCGGCGTAGCGGACCTCGTTCATGATGAACTCGTGGATCTTGCCGTCGGGGGCCTTGTAGTCCAGCTGGAAGGGGTTCTTGCCCTTGACAGCCCTGCGGGGGTCGTAGCGGTAGAGGGGCCAGTAGCCGCTCTTGACCGCGTCGTTCATCTCCTCCTGGGTGTTGGCCATGCCGCCACGCATCAGGCCGTGGGAGATGCAGGGGCTGTAGGCCAGGATCAGCGAGGGCCCCTCGTACTCCTCGGCCTCGCGGAAGGCCTTGAGGCACTGGGCGCTGTTGGCCCCCATGGAGACCGAGGCCACGTAGACGTTGCCGTAGGCCATGGCCATCAGGCCCAGGTTCTTCTTGGGAGTCTCCTTGCCGGCGGCGGCGAACTTGGCGATGGCGCCGATGGGGGTGGCCTTGGAGGTCTGGCCACCGGTGTTGGAGTAGACCTCGGTGTCCAGGACCAGGATGTTTATCTTCTCGTTGAGGGCCATCACGTGGTCCAGGCCGCCGTAGCCGATGTCGTAGGCCCAGCCGTCGCCGCCGATGACCCACTGGCTCTTGGGCACCAGCATGTCACGGGCGTTCCAGATGCGCTCAAGCACTGGAGCCTTGTGGTCCTTCTCCAGCAGGGTCTTGATACTGTCGGCGTGCTCCTTGGCCGCCTCGGGGTCGTCCCGGCTCTCCAGCCAGCCGGAGAGGGCCTCCCTCAGCTCTTTGGACACCTTGGCCTTGTCTTTGCCTTTGCCTTTGTCCTTGCCCTCCAGGGCCTGCTCCACCATGCGCGTGAGCTGGCGGCGGCGCTCCTGGGAGGCCAGGCTGATGCCGAAGCCGTACTCGGCGTTGTCCTCGAAGAGGGAGTTGGCCCAGGCGGGACCGTGACCCTCCTGGTTGGTGGTGTAGGGGTTGGAGGGGGCCGAGCCGCCCCAGATGGAGGAGCAGCCGGTGGCGTTGGCGATGATCATGCGCTCGCCGAAGAGCTGGGTGAGGAGCTTGACGTAGGCCGTCTCGCCGCAGCCGGCGCAGGCTCCGGAGAACTCCAGCAGGGGCTGGCTGAACTGGGAGCCACGCACCGTGAAGCGGTCCCAGCCGCCGTAGCGGATGGGGTATGTGCGGGCGTGGGCGAAGAGGGCCTGCTGGTCCATCTGGCTCTCCTGGGACTCCATCTCCAGGGCCTTGGTCTTGGCCGGGCAGGCCACCACGCAGTCGGTGCAGGACATGCAGTCCAGGGGCGAGACCTGGATCCTGAAGCGCATATCGGACCTGTCCCGGGTCAGGGCCTTGATGGTCTCGAAGCCCTTGGGAGCGGCCTCGGCCTCCTCGGGGGTGAGCAGGAAGGGCCGGATGGCGGCGTGGGGGCAGACCATGGAGCAGATGTTGCACTGGATGCAGTTCTCGGGCTTCCACTCGGGTATCTGGAGGCCCACCCCCCGCTTCTCGTAGCGGCTGGTGCCAGGAGGCAGGAACATGCCGGGGGTGGTGGCGGAGACCGGGAGCTGGTCACCCTTGAGCTGGACGATGGGGGTCATGAAGTCGGTGACAAAGGAGGAGCCGTCGGAGCCGCGCAGCCAGTACTCCATCTCCATCTCGGCCTCGGCCCACTCGGCGGGGATCTTCACCGGCTCCATGGCGGCCAGGGCGTTGTCCACGGCCTGGTGGTTCTTGGCCACCACCTCGGGCCCCTTCTTGGCGTAGGTGGTGACGATGGCCTCCTTGAGGTAGTCCAAGGCCTCGGCCACGGGGATGACGTTGGCCAGCTTGAAGAAGATTGCCTGCATGACCATGTTGATGCGGTTGCCCAGGCCCACCTTTGCGGCCACCTCGTCGGCGTTGACGATGTAGAAGCTGGCCTTGAGCTCCGCCAGGGCCCGCTTGAGGGAGCCGGGCAGATTGCCCTCCAGCTCCTCGGGGCTCCAGGGGGTGTTGAGCACGAAGGTGCCGCCCTCCTTGAGACCTGCAAGCAGGTCGTACTTGCCCGGATAGGTGGAGTTGTGGCAGGCGATGTAGTCGGCCTGGTCGATGAGGTAATGGGAGCGGATGGGCTCCTTGCCAAAGCGCAGGTGGGAGATGGTGACCCCGCCGGTCTTCTTG
This sequence comes from uncultured archaeon, assembly GCA_964384995.1. Lineage (GTDB taxonomy): Archaea > Thermoplasmatota > Poseidoniia > MGIII > CAYLMJ01 > CAYLMJ01. Next base: position 67,554 of record CAYLMJ010000006.1, read on the forward strand.
GCGTCGTAGGCGAAGTAGGCCTGGGCGTAGAGGTCGGTGTTGGTGCCGATGATCTTGATGGCGTCCTGGTTGGCCCCCACGGTGCCGTCGCCGCCGATGCCCCAGAACTTGCACTGGATGGTGCCGGCGGGAGCGGTGTCGATGGTGGGGCCGACAGGCAGGGAGGTGTGGCTCACGTCGTCGTCGATGCCGATGGTGAAGTGGTTCTTGGGCTCGGGCAAGGCCAGGTTGTCGAAGAGGGCCTTGGCCATGGCGGGGTTGAAGTCCTTGGAGCCCAGGCCGTAGCGGCCGCCAACCACGAGCCGATCGGTGATGTCGCCCTCCTTGAGGGCGGTGACGATGTCCAGGTAGAGGGGCTCACCCTGAGAGCCGCTCTCCTTGGTGCGGTCGATGACGGCGATGCGCTTGGCGCTCTCGGGCAGGGCCTCGATGAAGTGGGAGGTGGAGAAGGGCCTGAAGAGATGGACCTTGAGCACACCCACCTTCTCGCCCTGGCCCACCAGGTACTCGACGGTCTCGCTCACCACGTCGCCAGCCGAGCCCATGACCACCACGACGCGCTCGGCCTCGGGGTCGCCCTCGTAGTCGAAGAGATGGTAGGTCCGGCCGGTGATGTCGCTGACCTGGGCCATGACCTCGGCCACGATGCCGGGGACCGCCTGGTAGAACGGGTTGGACCGCTCGGTGGCCTGGAAGTAGATGTCGGGATTCTGGGCCGTGCCTCGCAGATGGGGATGCTCGGGATTGAGGGCCCGGTCGCGGTGCTTCTGGATGGCCTCCCAGTCGGCCAGCTGGCCCATGAGCTCGTAGGTGGGGAGCTCGATCTTCTGGTACTCGTGGGAGATGCGGAAGCCCTCGAAGAAATGGAGGAAGGGGATGCTGGTCCTAAGGGAGGCCAGGTGGGCCACCAGGGCCAGGTCGGCCACCTCCTGGACCGAGTTGGCCGCCAGCATGGCGAAGCCGGTGGAGCGGCAGGCCATGACGTCCTGGTGGTCGCCGAAGATGGAGAGGGCCTGGCCGGCGAGGGCCCGGGCCGAGACATGGAAGACGGTGGGCATCAGCTCCCCGGCGATCTTGTACATGTTGGGGATCATGAGGAGCAGGCCCTGGGAGGCGGTGAAGGTGGTGGCCGTGCCGCCGCCCGAGAGGATGCCGTGGACCGCGCCGGCGGCTCCGGCCTCGGACTGCATCTCAACGACGCGCATGGGCTGACCGAAGATGTTGTCACGACCCTTTGCGTTCCAGACCGCGGCCATCTCGGCCATGTCCGAGGAGGGGGTGATGGGGTAGATGGCGGCCACCTCGGAGAAGGCGTAGGCCACATGAGAGGCGGCGACATTTCCGCTCACCGTCTCCACTGTAAAACCTGATTTAGGGGAATTTGACATTTTGTTCACCTGCATGAAAGCACAGGCTGTTAGTGTGATTATTTCAAAGACAAGGTCATACTATTAGCGATTTTGCATTTACTGAAATTACAGAAGTAATGACTCAAGGTAGATTGCCTGTGGAGCGGAAGGGTATGAATTGGATGGGAACACTCAACGGTCATTCACCTGCTGATGGCTTGCCTGCCTGCTTGCCTGCTTGGACGCCTGCTTGCTGCATGTTTGGATGCCTGTGGTTGAGGACGAGACAGGAACCCGTGGCCCGCAAGATGGGGATGCAGAGGTCGTTCACCCCAGGAAACGCAGTTCCTTCTCGATGATGGCCGTGGCGTTCTCTATCAGCTTGACCCGCATGGCCCGGTGGCGGCCACTGAACACAATGACCTCCGGTTTGGTGACCTTTCTGGCGCTGGCGACGATGCGGTCGGCCTTGAGAGCGTCGCCCTCTTCGGTGTGGATGTTCATTCACCCAGCCTTCCTTGACGGCTCAGTTCCTCGACGATGGAGAAGACCTGCTCGAGGTCGAGCTCCAGGTCGGCGGCGGCGTCTGATGGGTAGGCCTTGCCCTGTCGCTGGTAATAGCCCAGGACCATCTGCTTGGCTGTCTCATGGTCTACATCCTGGACCTTGATGATCCTGATACTTTCGAGCTTGTCGCGTACGGACTCCCGAATGAAATCGGAGGCCGATAGGTATACTCCGGCTTTGACCAGAGATTCGATCTGTTCCTGTTCATAGGCTGACAACCTTGTGGCCATTGTTTTTGCAATGGTCTGCATGAATGTTATATATTGTTAACATATATAAACATATCTTCAAGATAATATTCTCGACCATTCTTCATAATAATCCGCCCCCTATCTTCGGGTCAACCATGTCCCCTTCCGAACCGGAGTCCTTCAACCCCACCACCCTGACACAGTTCGTAAGCTCCCGCCTGGCAGAGCTGGCCGACCCGGAGGACGCCGCCGCCATGGCCCGGTACATGAAGACCGAGATGCCCTTCTATGGGGTGAAGACCAAGCCCAGGCGGGCCATCTTCAAGGAGGCGGTGAAGCGCTTCCCGGTGGCCAGCCGCGAGGAGTACGAGGCCGCGGTGCTGGCCCTGTGGGCCCTGCCCCACCGGGAGGAGAGGTACGGGGCCATCGAGTACGCCTGGGGTTTCAAATCATTCATCACGCCCGCCTCACTGCCACTGTACCAGCGGCTCATAGTCGAGGGCGCCTGGTGGGACCTGGTGGACGGCGTGGCGCCCTGGCTGGTGGGCCCCATGCTAGCCGACACACCTGAGGAAGTGAGGCCGACGCTGGACCGATGGGCGGCCCACGACGATGTCTGGCTCCGCAGGTCGGCCATCATCGCCCAGCTCCGCATCAAACAAAGGACGGACACCGGCCTGCTCCTGTGCTACTGCGAGATGCGGCTGGCCGATGAGGAGTTCTGGGTGCGGAAGGCCATAGGCTGGGCCCTGAGGACCCACGCCCGGATCGAGCCCGAGGCGGTCCGCGACTTCGTCGTCGCGCACCGGGACGAGATGTCGAAGCTGAGCTGGCAGGAGGCGGCCAGGGGCCTGGTGCGAGCCGGGTACGAGGTCTAAGCAGAGGCTGGGGATGGGGAAAAGGGCCGCGGATCACGGAAATGATATACCAGTAGTTTACCAGTACATTGACAGTACTTTGTCAGTACTATGGCAGTACTATAGGATTGATATGGCCGGAGTATAGCCAGAGTATAGCCAGAGTATAGCCAGAGTATAGCCAGAGTATAGCGAGAGTATAGCGAGAGTATAGGGTGGCAGGATGTTTTAGTATGGGAAATGTGTCACGGAAAGGCTGGGTCATGTGATTGTGTGCTCCCGACCAGTTGCCCATAGATGGAGTATGGCGTCTTGGGTGCCCTGCGTCTTCCCGATCTGAACTGGGGATCACGGCATATAAATGGGCTTTGTCGACGATCGCCCAAAGACAGTCTTAGGGCATAATATTTTAATAATGGATAACGGTAAGAAAACTGCCTTTTTGCGATTCTTCGCAATCCTTGCCAGAGGAGGCAGAGCCAAATGCCAACGAGAGCCAGCCCGCTTGCGATCAAGACAGGGCCCACCAGGATCCCTGCCTGGGCCATATTGACACTAATACTCATAGCCGGAGCCGGGGCTGTCACGGGTCTGGTGCTGAAGGACCAGATAGAAGGCCGGACGACGATCGCGGTCAGCCAGGCCATCCGGGTCGATCCTACTCAGTTCAGCTCCGGAGATGTTTCCGGGGACGCGGACGAGGCCCTGGTCACGGTCAGTGACGACGGGATGGAATGGGCCGTTCACGTTGAGGCCAACAACGGTGACCTGATAACCATCGAGCTTCCCATCGCCAACGAGGCGAACCAGAACATAATCGCCGAGCTCCACCTGTCGGGAGGCAGTCCCTACACCATCGGGGCCGACCCCATCTACTACTGGTCCGACACGAACCACGACGGCAGGTACACGGGGGGCACCTTCGGCGAGGCGGTCATCGACCCGCGGGGCGGCAACGCCCCTCTCATCCTTGAGCGGGATGATACGGTGGCGGCTGTTGGCACCACGGACTATGCCAGCTTCACAACCGACCACTGGTTCTTCGACGCGTCCGATGTCGCCGCTGGGACCTACGGACCCGGAGGCGTTCTCGGACCCTCTTACAACGACGATGTCTTCTCAGATTACGATGGTTCCACCCCGGAGGCCATCCTCCTTGACGGCGGCAACCTCGGTATCCTGGACCCCGGCGTGCTTGACGGCGTGGGCTCCACCGATACCGTGATAACGGCGGGAAAGGCCGCCCTGGAACGCGACCTCGGCCCCTACTCCTTTACCGGCACGCCTGCGGTGACCGATGGTGTGGACCGGCTATCCTTCGATGCCACACTAGGCACATCCTGGCTACCGGGCTATGACATCTTCATCAACGGCGACGGCGATACCTACTATACCAGCCAGGCCGATTCCCTCGTCCACTCGGGTGCCGCCGCCCTGCCCATTGTTGCGGGCACCCAGTTCGAACCCTTTGATGCCACCGATGATGTCTACTGGTACGACCAGGGGGTCAGCCATGTGTTTGACGGAACGGACAGCCTGTGGATAGACCCCAACGATGACGGTGTCTACTCGGTGCATGGCACCTCCATCGGAACGGCTGGTGCGGTCACGGACCTGACCATGGCCGCCTATCCTCCATACGGCATATTCTCTGGCACCGTTGACATCGCCTTTGACGGCGATCCCTCCCAGACCTACCTGCTGGATAACGCCGGTGAGATCCTGGAGGAGACGGTCTCAAGGGTTGGTGTCGAGGCCTTCACCGGACCGATCGGCGCCGGATACTGGGTGGAGCTCGACAACACGGGTGACTACTTCCTTGTCACGGGTGTGATACCATGGGGGCCGGCAAGCACCATCGATCTGATAGGTGATGTTGCGGTCGGAGGCGACACCCTGGCGGCGGCCGATGACCTTGTCGTACAGTGGATCGACAGTACGAGCGGGACCGACTTCTTGCTGCCGTTGGGCACTCATTGGGACTCGAACTTTGACGGGGTGCTGGATCTCGACGTGTGGGTCGCTCCCTTTACCAAGGCCGAGGTCTCGGCCGGGGATATCCTGATGACCTCAGGGCCCACTCAACGATTCATCGCCGGGGAATCATTGACCGTGGACAACACCTTTGCCACGGATTGGACGGGCAGTCTGAAGGTGCTTGTCCTTCCAGGTACGGGTTTCTCCGTCGGAACCATCATCCCCCCGGTGGAGATAAAGAAGGTCAACCCCATCGATATGCCCATCGTGTCCGATCTGGACGACTTCTACCTGGACTCGGGCGCCGACATCGCCGCGGCCCTCGACGACACCGTCGGGGCCCTGGGGACCGCCACCTACGACCACGCCAACTTCCCCGGCGCCTACAAGATCAACAGCGCGGACACCACCGCCGCCTCCGCCGTCGTGGTGACGCCCGGCAGTCTCGGTACCGACCTGACACCCCATCTGAAGCTGGGCCTGGCCCAGGGTGGTTCCGAGTACCTGGGTGGTGATACCGAGATAACCGGAGGCCCCATCGAGCATGTCACCAACACCAACATCGAGGTCATCACCGCCAATGGAAGGTCCCTGGTCTACCTGGACGGGGAGCTGGCGGCGACGGACGGCCTCTACCAGCTGGGCGAGGACATCTACTGGGAACAGAACCCCGGGGCCGCGACCTACAGTCCGCCCACCATGACCCTGCCCGAGACCGTGGTCTACACAGGGGCCAATGGCCAGCAACTCTCAGGTGGATTCCCGCCAGTTGCCGGTACCCTGGCCACCTACCTGGAAGCCGCTGACAATATCTGGTACCGCGATTGGGACCATGACACCTGGTACGATGCCGGCGAGCCGCTGGTCGTCTCTGCGGATGGGGACCTGGACGCTGGGGACGAGGTCCTGGCACGGGCTGACGGTCCTGGCACCTGGGGTATCAGCCACGGTACCGACATGTGGAAGCTGGAGGACGACTTCAACGGCGCCAACGGCCATGACTACTACTACATAGACGACAGCAACGACGGGCTCTACACCGACGGAGAGGCGATACTCGACCAGATCTACGGCGCTTCCAACGACCTCATCCGGCTGGAGGAGGATGACTTCGTCATCCACCATGGGCTCGCCAACCTCGGGCGCCTGCCGCTGGTGCAGAGCGGTGGTGGGTCGTGGACATACAAGTTCCTGGTGCCTTCCGTCTGCAACCTGGGGAGCCCCCTGCGCATAAAGATACATATCGCCATCGAGGACGCGGCACCCACTGGCTTCTACAAGGTGAGTGGCAGGATCATACCCCTGAACTACTGAACTGCGAACCGTTAGTTCTCTGAACCGCCAATCAGGGTTGCCGGGAGTCAGCTGGAACTGCTGGTTCAATCAGATCGGGGGCGATTACCGACGACACCCTGATTAAGGCGCAGGCGAATCTCCACCCCATCCAATCCCTCCTTGGCGGCGATACCATGCGCGAATACCTCATGCTCTGGAAATGGCGCTTCGAACAGTTCCAGTCGGTCCTGGGCCCGGCCTTCTACATCACCACGCTGACCTTCCTGGTCTATCCCTACATCTCCTGGCGGGTGCCCGAATGGGGCGTGAAGTTCGCCTTCGGCATCATCTTCGGTCTCCTGGCCCTGGCCATCATGGCCTGCGCCTGGATCTGGGACCGGGTGCAGATGTGGCGCTATGCTCAGCGGGTCAACATCAGCCGCAATCAGTTCCAGCAGGGCCACCTGACGCCCAAGGAGCGCCTGCTCATCGAGCGCATCCACCGCCCCATCATGGAGGCTCTCAAGCTCGACACCGCCACCCTCGATGCCTGGCTCGACGTCCCCATCGGCGTCGGGATGCCCGGCAAATTGCCAGCGGAGGGAGGGGACGAGGCGGGCTGAGGCCGGGAGCGAAACTGGAAGAGGAGGCCAAAGCAGGGGCAGGAGCAGACGGGCCACCCAATCCTTTTAAGGGTCGCCAAACCTCAAATCGATGAACATGGTTCCTGGGCCCTCCCGTCACCGACGCGCTCCACGCCCTCGACGCCCCTTGCCCCACAGGCTGGCCTCAGATGAGCGGGGGGTCACCCATGTCATCGAGTTCACCCTGGCGCTGACCTTCTTCATCTTCATCATCCAGGGCTTCCAGGAGGGGGTCACCTTCAGGCTCACCCTGCCCATGAGCGAGGACACGGGACGGGACGCCACCCTGATCAACCTGATGAGTCATCTCACCAGCTCCCCCGGTCTGCTGGACAACAACGGGGTCAACGACACCCGCTGGGAGCTCTACCCGCCGGTGTCGGGAGGCGCCGACCAGCAGAACGACCTGACGATCCTGGGCCTCGCTGTGGAGGACCAGCCGGGCACCCTGTCCCAGGCCAAGGTCCTGGCCATGCGCAACCTGACCTATCAGGACGTGCTGGACCTCCTGCGTCTGCGGGGGATGCACATGCAACTGCGGGTGACAGTGGCCGGGGCCTCCGAACCCCTGCTGGACTGGGGCGGCGACCACACCAATGGCTACAGCGGCTCGGCCCTGGCCCGGGTGGTCAAACTGCAAAGCGATTCCGGCCTGGTTGCGGCCCGCATCGAGGGCTGGCTCTTCTCGGGCTCCTATCCGGCCAAGGAGCTCCAGATATCGGAGGCCATGTACTACCCGCCCCAGGGCAACACCTACCGGGAGTGGGTGGAGCTCTACAATCCCACCAGCATGGCGGTGGATGTGGCCAACTGGAAGCTCAGGGCCCACGACGATACCGATTCCTTCAGGGGCCTGGGCCAGCTGGGCACCCTGGTCCCTGGCGAAAGCTACGCCCTGGTCATCACCAACACGGTGAACGTCTCCCTCCTGCGGGAGTTCTACACCATTCCGGACACCACCATCTTCCTGCGCATCAATGATGACACCCTGGGCCACGAAGGCCTGCGCAACAACGAGACCCTGACCCTGCTGGACCCGGGACTGGTGGAGATCGAGACCGTGGCCTGGGGACCCGATGGCGGGGCCGAGGGCAACAACGAGACCTGGGAGCGCATCGATATCGACCTTTCGGCCAGGGCGGCCGACAACTGGGACGTGTCCACCAGCGGAGGCACCGGAGGCAGTCCGGGTCGCCGCAACACGATAGCCATCTGAGCTTCCATGAAGCTCCCATAAAGCACCCCTGAAGCACCCACAAGATGCCAATAGCTCCCATAAAGCAACCAAAAGGCTCCTAACAGTTCCCAGCAAGTTCCCGGCAATTTCCCAATCCCGGCAGGCCCTCAGAAACCTTCAGCTTGCAACATCAAGCCATCAAGACAGACCCAGCCAATCCATGGCCCAGGGCCAGTAGAAGCGGCTGATGAGAATGGTCATGGTGATGGCCACGCACAGCAGGGGCAGTCCGGCCTTGGCGAAATCCTTGCCCGTGGGTATCCCTGATGAATGGACGATGAGATTGGGCGGCGTTCCGAACACGGTGGCAAAGGCGAAGGCGGCGCACAGGGCGGTGAGGATGGCCGCGGAGAAGATCAGATGGTTGGCCGAGGCAAAGAATTCGAACTCCCGGGTCATGTCCGTGTCGGGACCGATGGTCGCCAGGGCGAAACTGAGGGTGATGGGGGTGATAACGGCCACCGTGGCCCCCGCCGACATGACCTGGGTGAGGAACGCGGTCAGGATGACGATGAAGATCAGGATGACGGCGGCACCGTGCCAGGGATTCAGGTCCAGGAAGTTGTTGGCCAGCCAGGCGGCGACCTCCTCGTCACGCATGGCCGCCCCCAGGGTCAATGCCGCGCCGTAGATGAAGATGATGCCCCAGCGCAGGTCCTCCCGGGAGCTGTCCCAGTCCAGGACCCCGGTGGCGTACATCAGGATGGCTCCCGTCATGGCCACCGTGCCCAGGCTGAAGCCGGTCCAGCCCGAGCTCAGGAAGAGCAGGATGGTGAAGCCAAGGATGGCCAGGGCCAGGCGCTGGTCGGTGGTTATGGCCTCGCTCTCCTCCAGCTCGAGACTGAGGGGGCGGTTCTTCAGGCGATGGGAGAACTTGAGGATGATGAGCGTGGGCACCACCAGCAGGAGGGTCAGGGGCGCGGCCAGGATGATCCACTCCAGGTAGTTGATCTGAAGGCCTGCGATCTCGTCCAGGTAGCCGATGGCGATGACGTTGCGGGCGCCGCCCGAGGGGGTGGCCATCCCGGCGATGGAACAGCCAAAGGCCACCGCCAGCAGGAAGGCCATCATCTCGTTGCGATGCTCCTTGATGTCGGTCTGGTCGATGATCATCAGGACCAGGGGCACCATGATGGCGGCCACGCTGTGGTCGGGGATGACCATGGCCATCATCGTGCAGATGAGAACGATGCCCACCAGCAGGCGGTGGGTCGAGGAGGTGAAGTGGCGGAGCAGGCGCACCACGATGATGCGCTCGGCCCCGGACCGGACCACGCCCTGGGCCAGGATCAGGGAGCCCAGGATCATGAAGACGGCGTCGGCGGCATAGGGGGCGAAGGCCTCCTCGGGCTTGTTGCGGATGCCCAGCATGAGCAGGCCCACCCCGGCCATCAGGGCGGTGACCGGCAAAGGGAAGGTCTCGGAGACCCAGAGATAGACGATGAAGAGGAACCAGACCAGGGTCATGCGCTGGGTGTTATCGAGGCCCGACAGGCCCCAGAGGAGCACGTACACGACGAAGGCGATGAGCAGGCCGATGCAGAAGCGGCGGAAGGTCCGGTTGATCCACAGGTTGTGGATGAGCCGGGACTCGCCGGGATGGGGGGGCAGGAACTGGCTGAGGGTGGCCTGGGCTTTCATGAGGTCAGATTCTCTTGCACGGGTGCTTCATTTGGAGGCAGGGAGGTTTGCGTGGTCTGGGAGGGCGACTTGTAGATGGGGGCCCGGCCCCTGAGCAAGCACAGCGGGGCGTGGACGTTGAGGATCAGGTCGTGGAGCAGTTTGTAGGAGACGGTCTGGGAGCCCTTGAGCACCGGCAGGACGATGAGGGGCGACCTCACCGCCAGGCTGGCCTGGTCCACCAGGGGCCCGTAATGCTGGTAGTGACGATGGACCACCGAATCGGAGCCCGCCACCAGGTCCTCGCCCAGGTCAGCCACGCTCTCGTTCAGGATGTCGTCCTCCGGCCGGTGGCCCTTGAGGGTGAAGTGGAGCAGGTGGAGCCTGGCCTGGAAGCGGTCGGCCACGGCCCTGAGGGCGATGAGGTCGGCCTTGCGGAAGGCGGCGCCGTCGTAGGGCACCAGCAGGGTCTGGCCCGGCTGGGGGATGGCCGCCTGATGGCGCACCACGAAGAGGGGATGGTCGCAGGCGTCGACGATGCGCTCGTCCTCGGAGCCGGTGAAGAAGCGGGTCAGATGGGAGCGGAAACTGCCCAGCACCAGGGTGTCGCCCTGACCCTGGACCAGGGCCTTGGAGAGGGCCTCCTCGCGGTAGCCGTGGGCCACATAGCCCTGGGACTCCAGACCCCGGGACGAGGCCAGCTCCTTGAAGCCTCCCAGCTCCCGCTCGCCAGCGGGGACCATGAACATGTCGGTGTTCACCGAGGTGGCGCCAAAACCGGTCTTGACCGGGGCGATGATGTAGACCCCGACGACGACACTGCCGAAATGCTCGGCCAGGTCCAGTCCGTACTCCTTGGCCGCACCCAGTTGCTTGGCCGGGTCCAGGGGGACGATGATCTTCTCGAACATGCCGCTCGGTCGGGGATGGGCGCGTCGGTTTAAGGCTGTTGGGGGCCGTTGGCCGACTTGCTGACCGGTAGTGTCCAACAATCCATTTATACCCCCCTTGAAATCCACTCACCGGGTGCATCCATGCCCATCGATGAGAATTTCCAAGATAACCTAGAGAAGACCGGCGAGCACGAGGGTGTCGCCATCTGGGGCGAGCAGAACATCCCCGAGAAGTACGGCATCTACGGCGAAATGTCCGCCGTGGACTTCGACCTCTGCGTGGCCGACGGCGCCTGCCTGGACTCGTGCCCCACCGAGGTCTTCGTCTGGATGGACACCCCGGGCCACCCCACCTCGGAGCGCAAGTCCTTCCCGGCCAACCAGGACGAGTGCATCGCCTGCCGGGCCTGCGAGGCGGTCTGCCCGGTGGAGGCCATCCTCATCACCGAGTAGGTCCTCAACCCTCTCCGGTCCACACCATCCACACTCTCCCATCCACCCCCCCATCCACTCACCCTCCAAGGGGTCCCAGGGGGAGGCAGAAGGCGCAACCTCAGCGGCGGCCAACGTCAGGTCCCGGCCATCACATGAGGTTCGTTCATCATCTCATCAGCTCCAGCCTGGGGTTCGGTCTGGGCCATTTGCAGCTCCAATGGTCAATGAACTCGCCCATGGCGGGCAATCCATATGGAAATGTTAATGTAGCAGGTATCAATGACGATAACCTCCAGCCCGGACGGGTAACGGGGGACGTACCATGGCCGACGATAAAGACGTAGGCGACATTCCATTTTTCGCCATGCCTGTTGGTATCCTGAAATCGTTTCACGACGAGTTCGAATTCCTGACCGGGAACAAGGTGGCCTCTGGCATCCTCTTCCGCTGTGGCTTCCGCGGAGGCGAGACGGTCATCTCCAAGCTCGAGCTGAGAGCCAAGATGGATGAGAAGCTGGGCCACATGGTCCGCTCCATCTGGGCCGAGGTGGGCCTGGGACGGATGCTGGACGTGGCCATCGAGGAGGATACCATGGACCTTGAGATCGAGGACTCGGTGGAGGCCCGGGCCATGGACCGCACCGGCAAGAACGTCTGCGACTTCACCAGGGGCTATCTGGCGGGCACCGTATCTGAACTGACCCAGACCAAGTACCATTGCGAGGAGGAGCGATGCGTATCGGCGGGTGACGATCTCTGCGAGTTCAAATTGTACCAGATCTAGGGGGTGAAATGATGGCGACCAAACAGGAACAGCTTGACGCGATACTGAGCCAACTCGAGAACACCGGAGGCATCGTCGGGAGCGCCGTCATCAGCCGCGACGGCCTGGTGGTGACCCACCACATACCGGACAACGCCAACGCCGAATCCTTCGCCGCCCTGACGGCCACCATGACCGGTGCCGCCGAGACCTCGGTGATGGTGGTGGGCAAGGGCACCCCCGACCGGATACTGGTGGAGACCGAATCCATCAAGCTCATCACCGTGGGCGCCGGTTCCGAACTATTCCTTTCGGTCCTGGCCAGCCCCGAGGCCAACCTGGGCCTGGTCTTCATGGAGATGAAGAGCACCGTGGAGGCCATCAAGGGTGTCGTGGGGGGTTGAGGGTGACCTTCACCACCGGTATCCCTCAACTGGATGAGCAACTCGGGGGTGGCATACCGGAGGGCAGTTCCCTGCTCTACCTGAACCAGCCGGCCGTCTCGGCCGACATCTTCGTCTTCCAATCCTTCTACACCGCCGTGCGCAGTGGGGCCCACGGTCTCTTCTTCACCAACGTCAAACCCCCGGAGATGATCCTGGCCGATTTCGACAAGGCCGGCTTCTCCCTGGAGGAGTTCGGCGACCGCGTCGAGTTCATCGACGCCTACTCCACTCTCGTTGGAGCCCCGACCACGGCCAAGTACATCGTGCCCGACCCCCACACCATGGAGTCGATCCTGACCACCCTGGAGCAGGCGGTGGGCGACCACCCGGGAGCCATCCTGGCCCTGGATAGCCTGTCGACCATGGTGGACTACGTGGGGGAGCCGGCCTTCATCGAGGGCCACACCCGGCTGGAGAAGCTCCTGGCCGCCCAGGGCCTGACCCTGGCCTGCGCCACCGACTGGAACTACGAGAATCCCGAGACCAACGAGACCCTGCGCCACATGGATGGCGTGGTGAGCCTGAAGGGCGTGCAGGAGAAGGTCATCTTCGGCCACTACTTCACCGTGGAGAAGGCCAAGTGGATGGACGACCAGAGCCAGGAATCGATCCTGTTCAAGGTGGCGCCCCTGGGAGGTGTGCGGGTCTACATCCCCAAGATAATCGTCACCGGTCCGTTCGACGCCGGCAAGTCCACCTTCGTGAAGACCCTCTCCACCCGCTCTGTCTCGGTGGAGCGCATGGGCACCACGGTGGCCCTGGACCACGGCGTCGTCGACCACGGGGGCGTTACCGCCGAGGTCTTCGGCACTCCTGGACAGCGGCGCTTCGACCCCATCATCCTTCAACTGGCGGCCAACGCCCTGGGCATCGTCATCATCATCGACAGCACCGAGAAGGATGACCTGCCGCGGGCCAAGGAGATCATCGACCTGGTCCAGAAGCGGGGTCTGCCCCTGATCATCGCCGCCAACAAGCAGGACCTGGGCCAGGCCATGGCCAAGAAGGATATCCGCGAGAGCCTGGGCCTGACCAAAAGGACCTTCATCGTCCCCTGCACCGCCACCGACACCGAGTCGGTGAGGACTGTGTTCCAAACCCTGATATCCCAGATCATGCACCCGGAGAGTGATATTGAATGAACGACGGAAAGGTGTCCACAGGCATCACCCGCCTGGATGAACTGCTGATGGGCGGATTGCCCACGGCCTCCAACGTGCTCCTGTTCGGCCCGCCCTTCGTGGGCAAGGATGTGATAATGGACATGTTCACCATCCGCGGACTGAAGGAGGGGATCCCGGCCATAATGGTGGTCACCGATACCACCTCGGACGAGAAGCGCCAGGCCATGAAGCAGATCGACCCCGATTTCGAGAAGTACGATGCCGAGGGAATGGTGGTCTTCGTGGACAGCTACAGCCGCTCCATCGGCGTGACCTCCGAGAACCCCAACACCATCCACGTGGACGGCAACGTCAACCTCAACGAGATCGGCGTGGCGGTGAACGAGGCTCAGAGCAAACTGCAGGGCAAGGGCGACTACCTGCGTGTGGCCTTCGACTCCATATCGACGCTCATCGCCTTCGTCAACGCCCCCGCCACCTTCCGCTTCCTGCAGATACTGGCCGGTCGCCTGCGGGCCCAGAACTCGGTGGCCTACTACACCCTGGAGAAGGGCATGCACACCGACGCCGAGGTGCAGATGTTCAAGCACCTGATGGGCGGGGTCATGGAGCTGATGGAGGACGAGTCCGAGACCCTGCTGAGGGTGCAGGGTGTGGGCGAGGTGGCCACCCGCGACTGGGTCAACTACGAGTTCGGCCCCGGCCGCCTGGAGCTCATCGGCTCCTTCGCCATGGAGCGAGTGAGGTAGACCGGACCGGTCATTCGCAGGTCATTCGCTAGACGCCGAGATTCTCAAATCCCACACTGTCACGAAAGTGTTTAAATATCAAGAAAGGCAAGGGCTTGACCATGAGCGACGATGAAGAATACGAGTACTACGACGACGAGAACGAGCTGTTCACCAAGCGCAACATAGCCATCGGGATCGTCGTCCTGCTGGTGCTCATCATCCTGTTCGTGCCAATGACCATCACCACCTACCAGGGGAATGTCTCCGGGGCCGCCCTGACCGTCAACGGCTGGGACAAGAACGACGGGGAGTCGGAGGACAGCACCAAGTACCTCCGCTTCGTGAAGCTCCACACCAACGTCTACGAGAACCGGGGCCCGGTGAACCAGGGCAAGCTCTACGTCACCGGGGTCAACACCCTGACCACCCCCGACACCGACTCGTTGAAGGACAAGATAGTGGAGACCGTGGAGGAGAAGGCCGATGAGGCCGGGGTGAAGCTCGAGGGCAGTCCCAGCACCTCCACGCTGACCCTGGATGACGGGACGGTGGCCACCCGGTACGATTGGGATGGCGAGGTGAGCTCCACCACGTTCTTCGGCTCGGTGGGTACCAACATCAAGATAATCGCCGCCATCTGGAACGCCGACGAATCGACCATCATCTGCGCCGGCTACTCCATCTCCTCGCTGAGCGGTCAGGTGGTTGACCTGATCAAGTCGGTGGAAGAGAGCGAAGCGTAGGATGGGACGATAGCGCCCGCCTGCCTGCCTCCTGCCTCCCTTTGCCTGCCTCTGTAAGTCAGCGAGCCCGCCCCCCTTTGCTTGCTCATTGCCTGTTGCCTCTCAAAGTATGCCAGCCCGCCTGCATGCCTGCCCCCTCTTGGATGCCCGCCTGCCTGAATGCTTACCGCTTGGTGAAAGGCCAATCCTTTAAGGACCCGGGGAGCTGGGAGCTGGATGTTCTGCCCGGAGTGCAAGGGTCTGCTATACCCCGATGGCGACAACAAGGTCTGCCGCAAGTGCGGCTACACCCAGGCCAAGGACGGCCAGCAGGATGTGGTGCGCAAGGAGGCCGATACCGGGGGCGAGCGGATGGTCATCGACGAGAAGACCCAGACCCTGCCCACCACCACGATCCTGTGTCCCCAGTGCGAGCACGACACCGCGTCATGGGTCCTGCGTCAGACCCGGGCGGCCGACGAACCGGCCACCCGCATCTACCAGTGCGTCAAGTGCAAGCACAAGTGGCGTGAGTACTAACCGAACTTTTTGGGAAAAATTTCGATGAAAAACTCGCGACCCGCACTCGCTTCGCTCGTGGGGTCACTGGTTCATGATGACGGCTCGGGCCGAAAAGGGGCCCTCGCGATGGGACATGTTCATTGGAATGTTGTGAGAGAATAGCTGAACCGGGTACGATGTTCTACTGACAGGCCGTTCACGGGACCGTTCCGCGCAAACCTTATTACTCCACTCGCCCAGGAAATATACAGAAAGCAGATATCCCATGAAACATGTGGGATGGTGGATGAAGAGGAGATATATCGAAGTTACCTCGAAGCTTCCTCGAAGCTACCTCGAAGCTTCAGCGAAGGATGAGCGAAGGCTGAACGAAGGCTGAACGAAGGCTGAGCGAAGGATGAACGAAGGACGAGCGAAGGGTGAGCGAAGCGGCAACGAAGAACTATCGAGGCGGCAAGGAAGCGTCAGCGAAAGAGGGAGTCAACCACAGGCTGGATTCGGTGGCGGACTCGCCTACTTGTCCTCTTTGGATTTCAGAATGGTCGGTAGTGACAGCTTCCTCAGGAACCTCTTCAATCTCATCAAACGGCCCATGGGTCTCTCTTCAGGTTCTTCATCGACAACTATCTCATCTGGTATGAATCGGCCCATGTTCTTGTCATGATCAAGAATGTGAGGTACCTCTATTAGTTTTCGCTGCCGAACATCACAAATTGACCGTCACAAGGGTCAAATAAAACCTCGATCATGGATCAATAGACATGAAATTGATGAATGTCCTGACAGTAATGACAATGGTCCTTGTCATCGCGAGTCCCGGGACTCTGGGAACGGTCGGGGCCCAGGAGGGCAAGGGGGAGGCCGAAGCCCGCTCGGATGAGTGGAGGCCCATCGAGACCGAGGTCGTCTGGCCCACCGATGGGATGGACGAGCGGGAGAACGCCAGTCGCTTGATCGACCATGTACTCCAGGCTTTCGAATTCGAGGGTACCGTATCGGATACCGTTCATTCCAACCGCTTCGAGCTAAGGTCCCACGAAGGTCTTGATGTCGAATGGGAATATGAAGACGGGGGACTGAGGTACATCAAGGGCAAAAAATGGGAGTGGATTAGACCCCAAGGACTCGGCTTCAGACCTCACAACGAGTTTTCCGAAAACTCAAGCCTGGTGGCCAGAGTGCTCGTTAGCAGTTTGAGATTGCTGGATGAACTTGGTATCGTATATGACGAGACCATGAACCTGTCCGTTACCGAAGGCAAGTTCACCTATGTGAAATTCTGGCGGCTGGTTGAGGACACCCCAGTCGGCGGGGCCAATTTTGCATCATTATACTTTCATAAAAATACCCACGAACTGGTAGGTTTCACCCTCCTACCCTGGATCACCCTCAATTCCACCGTGGACCATGAGCTTGCTAAACACAAGGCCAGGGCGGTCACCTACAAGGAGGTCAACAAGACCATGGATGAGCACCCCTACTTGGATGTAGCCGATCTTTCTGACAGTTATGCGGGCCATGGTGGCTACTACTACGCTCCGGACGGATATCTGGATCTGTACTATTGGTATGGACTGATGAACGGGAACTCCACCATAGCCTGCCATGCGGATATCATGATCGATGGAGCCACAGGTGAGACCGAAGTGGTTGAATGGTTGTACAGTGATGACTTTGGAAAAAGTCGGAGGGTTCTAGTGGAGGGGGAAGACAGAGGGCCGACAACAGCGCTCACGATACTGTCTGTACTGGTCGTCCTCTCCTTGCTGGCCTTCCTGGGTGGCTGGCGTCGCGAGCGTTCGTTCTGAGAGCCAGTTCGGGAGCCGGATCTAAGTCGCAATCCGTCTTGACAGTTCGCAAGTCCTGGCTTTGGCGAGCGGCTTATTGATAACTGTCGAATCTGGTGACCAGGGCCTGCTGATCGAAGCCCACCCTGAAGGTATCGAAGATATCAGTCCGACCCAGAAGCAGGGGTACATCGTCGTTAAACGCCCAAGCGACCTGAGCATGGCATCGATGGCCACCGATGCTCATTGGAAGGATCACTACATGGACACCGATCGTGTGACCACCCACACCCGCAAGCTCCTGTTTGCCTTCTTGGGGCCTCTCAAGACCCAGCAACCGGCCCATCTCGTCGGGGATGAGCGTGATGTCGGCACCACTGTCAACATAGAACAAGTCACTGAAACTGCATCTTGGTCCTTCCAGCAGAACCTCAGCCACCGGACGCCAGATCGAGCCGTATAACTTTGACAATTCCTTGCGATATTCCATCTCAATCATCAATGACAACCCTCACGGTATTTCTACAATTCTTTCTTTCGATCCTGTCCTGTCGGTACGGTCTTCCAAGTCCTACAGTATCATCAGGTCTCCCTTTGGTATCTTGGCGAACAGAGGGGCAGAGCCCGGCCTGGCCTTCATGGCCCTGGCATGGACCTTCAGGACCGAGGGGCCGTGAGCTACCACTTCCTCACCCACGACGGCGACCCATTCTCCGCTGAACTGCTCCAGCGGATTCGCGGTGAGGTACTTGAATTCCACCGAGGACGCGCCTTTGCCGGTTCCTCCTGGTTCGACCATGGGCAAATCACTTTCGCCGTTCTATTAATAGTTGTTGAATCGAGGTTTTGACAGCCTATATAGCATGCATCGGTGGGATGCGCTACGTCAGCCGGCCGCCCTGTTCCAGCATGGCCTGGCGCAGGACGGATGAGGTGGCTTCCAGCATGATGTTGGAGTCGTTCTTGGTGGAGGCGAAGCAGACCATGCCCACCTCCAGGGCCGTGGGTGACTGGAGCAGGGTGATGGTCATCAGGTAGCTCACCCGCTTTACGATGAGGCTGGCGCTGTAGTTGAAGGCCAAAGCGTCGTTGTTGGCCGAGGGCCGCGGGGCCCCGCCGATGAGATGGTAGTTGGTCAGGCTCTCCTTGACCAGCCGTCCCGCCTCCTCCAGCGTCAGGTTGGTGAAGTTCAGGGTCTCGTCGGTGGACTTGTCATCGTGACTGCGCTTCCACTTGTCCCCGGCCTGCTCGTCCAGCTTCCAGGGAACGATGAACGAATCCAGCAGGGAGGTCTTCAGGGTGTCCAGACGCTGGTAGTTGCGGCCCCCCCGGCCGTCCTCGTAGGCCACGATGCAGTGGCACGAGGTGGGGGTCATCTTGCTGGCCGAGCACTCGAAGGCCGTCGCGGCCTGGGCTCCGGCTCCCAGTTCACCCAGGTGCCGGGTCCCCGACACCGGGTCGGCCAGGGCCAGCGCCCCTCCGGCCAGGTAGAGCGACACATCCACCTGGGGCAGGGCCTCATCGCTCCTGTTGGTCAGATGGACCTTGACCCTCACTCCCTCGCCATGGGGCTCGAACCGCAGACTCCCGGCGATGGCGCCGCCCTCGCTCAATGAGGAGCTCTCGATCATGGTGGTGATGGTGTGCACCCGCTGGCTCAGTCCCTCCACCTGGGTGCGCAGGTCGCGAGCGGTGCGATCGGTCCGGGTGACGATGGACTGGATGTCGGTGGTGATGGCTCCCGAGGTGAGCCAGTCCATGACCAGCAGGCGGCTGTGCTCCTCCAGGGAGCGCAGGTTCTCGTCCCACTGCTTCTGGATGGAGCGCAGCTGGGTCATCAGGCCCCGCAGTTCCTTGATGCCCTCCTGGGCCAGGGTCAGTCGCTCCATGACCTCCCGGGCGGCGTGAGAGTCGGACCGGGGCTCCTCCTCGGGCCGCTCCCGCACCGTGGTGGTGAGCTGCTTGAAGCTGGCCAGCTTCTCCTTGATGAGCTCCAGGGTCCGCACCACCATGGTCTCCTCCACCAGGTCGGAGTGCTTGGAGTAGAGGGGGTAGATGGTGGGTATCAACCGCTCGGGCAGGGCGGCGTCCACATGGATGCGCTCGGTGAACTTGGGCAGGGCGTCCCGGTAGTCGAGGTAGCGGTGGTGCAGGTGGTGGAAGCGGTGGTAGGCCTCTCGGGCCCCATCGTAGGCCAGCACCAGCTCTCCCGTTCCCAGGGCCTGCTGGGATTGCTGCAACAGCATGGTGGGCTCGTCCAGGTCCACCTCCACCGGTCCCAGCTCCTCCAGGAACTCGTTGCACATGGCATGGAGCCGCTGGGCCTCAACCTTCAGGAAGGGGCTGTTGTCCAGCCAGTAGACCCGGCGTCCGGCGGCCAGGATGACCTTGCCTCCGTTGGCCGGCAGGGCCACGTCCCAGGCCAGCCCCGAGGGGCGGTAGCTCCAGAGCACCTGGCCCAGCTCGTCCAGGCAATAGAGGCGGCTGATGTTCTTTATCTCCGAGCCGGTGGCCACCAGGGTCAGGCGGGTGGAGCCCAGGGACTCGACCCAGTTGATGAAGTCCTGGGTGGTGAAGGTCCAGACGTTCTCGCCCTCGATGGAGAAGCCGTAGACCTGGCTGGAGGAGGTGGCCACGATGAGACTGGTGTCGTCGGCCACCCGCAGGCCGTTGTAATGGCCCGCATCGGCCGACCATATCTCCTGGCCCAGGCTGTTGAGGAAGTAGATCTGCTTGGTGGGGCGTCTGCCCGAGGCGGCCACGATGAACTCCCCCGAGGGGGTGAGGTCCACGCCCAGGACCAGGCCGCCGGTGCGGTACTCCCACTCCAGGTCGCCGTTGAGGTTGAAGGACTGGAGCGAGCGCTCCATGCCGGCCAGGAAGTGGGTCTGGTCGGGGCTGATGGCCACCCCGGAGACGAAGTCCTTGGACTCCTTGGCCCAGATGCGGTGGCCCTCGCCGTCGAAGAGCACCAGCTTGCGGCCGATGGCCGCCAGGATGTAGGAGCCATCGGTGGACAGGGTGGCGTCGAAGATGTCCTCGTCGGTGGGGTGCTCCCACAACTGGTGGGGCTGACCCGAGGTGTCACCCTCCCTGGCGAAGGCCATGAGCCCCTCCACCGTGATGGCCAGGACCAGGTTGCCCTCCTTGGCCATCAGCACCCGCTTGTTGCCCTTGGTGCGAAACTTCCACAACAGCTTCTGGTGGCGGTATTCGTAGAGGGTGCCCTGGGTGGCGGCGGTGACGAAACTGCCATCAAGGGAGCAGGCCACCGACTTGAGCTGACCGTCCAGGGAATGGGACTTGGGCCGGGACTTGCGAAGGGCATTGAACCGTGGGTCGACCACGTTGAGGCGTCGGGCCATGTATGTTCAGGGATATTCGCTCAGGAGATGCGTCCCAGGTCTCCCTCCATCATGAAGTAGTAAACGTCCTTTAAAGAGACCGACGAGGTGTTGAACTCCAGGACCTTGTCGGAGTGGCCCAGGATGTTGTGGGTCAGCTCCTCCACCTCGGCCGCGTCCTGGGCGAAGTAGCGCACCTTGGTGGCGTAGCGGCGGAAGGTGGACCCGATGCGGGCCAGCTGGTCATCGGACAGGTCGCCCTTCATGGTCATCTCCACCGAGTAGGTGTAGCGCATCTGGGCCATCAGCTCCTCAACGGTGGAGAAGGAGTGGAGGGTGCCGCCATCCCGCAGGATGATGATGCGGTCGCAGAGCCGGTCCACCACATGGGGGTCGTGGTCGATCATCAGCACCGTCAGGTCCGAGAACTCCTCAAGCTCGTGGATGGTCTGGATGACCTGCTCGCGCTTGCTGACGTCCAGGTTTGCCATCACCTCGTCCAGCATTATCACCCGGGGCTCCTTGATGAGGCCGATGGCCAGGCGCACCATGGCCTTCTGCCCCTCGGAGAAGCCCTCCAGCCGGCTGTCCCACATGTGATAGACCCCCATGCGCTTGAGGAAGGGGATGGCCACCTCGGTGGGCTTGCCCAGCACCTTGGCGAAGTACTCCACGGTCTGGCGCAGGGTGAGCTTGGCCTGGAAGTTGAGAGCGGGTGATACGAAGGCGAAGGCCTTGCGGGCCCGGGCCCGGTTCCTGAAGACGTCCTGCTCGAAGAGCCTGATGGTGCCGTCGTCGGGCAGGTAGATGGTGGCGATGGCCTTGAGCAGGGTGGTCTTGCCACAGCCGTTGGGGCCGATGATGGCCACGTTCTCGCCCTTGTCGATAGTGAACGAGAGGTTGTTGATGACCCGGTGGGGCGGCTTGCGAAAACCGGTGGGGAACTCCTTGACCAGACCCTCCACCTCCACGGCCTTCATCCTGTCACCCCGTCTCTCTCGCTCATATCTCTCAGCGCGCTCATGTCAGTAGAACTCCAGGGTCCCCCAGCGTTGGGATTTTCGCTCGAGGTACTTGTAGATGATCAGGGCCACCAGGGCCACGATGACGGTGCCCACCAGTATGGGTTGCAGGTAGAGGTCCCAGATCTCGGTCCAGCTCCGATCGGCGTCCACCAGGACGATGTCCCTCAGGAATATGAGCCCGGTGACGATGGGCACGTTGCGCAGGACGTCGTAGAGATTGCCGTAGTCCTGGAGGGCCTCGATGGGGAACCAGTAGCCGGAGATGACCTTGAGGAAGGTCAGCACCATCACGGCAAAGGCCCGCACCTTCTTGGAGATGATGTTGAAGGAGGCCACCAGGATGGAGACCGCCAGCATGAAGACCCAGATGAGCAGGAAGACCATCAGCACCATGGGCAGGTCCTGGACCTTGAAGGCGGCGAAGATGCTGGTGTGGCCCGAGGGCAGCTTGTAGGGCAGGGTGGTGGAGGAGGTGGTGTTGTAGCTCTCCATCACCAGGAGCGTGGAGGCGTGGTCCGCGGTGGCCTCCTCTGAGAGCTCGGCCTGCCAGCCCGGCGTGGAGTCGATGATGGCGTAGAGCTTGAGCAGGGTGTTGGAACTGGTGCGATCGAGCTGGACCTTGCCTGCATCGCCGACGGCCGCCTCCTGGGTCTCGTTGTCCCAGAAATGGATGGTGTCGAACTGGACCACGACCATGGAGCCCTCGGGACCCTGGACCTCCAGTCCCTCAACGATGACCCCCTCGTCGGAGTCGCGCCCCTGCAGGTAGTCGATGGCCACCAGGATGGGCAGGACCACGATCAGGGCCATCAGGGAGGTCTTGATCATGGAGGCCACGTTGCGAGAGATGAGCAGGGTGGAGAGGTTGACGTTGTTGGTGATGAGGAAGCCCACGGTGCCCCGGGAGGCCTCCTCGGGGATGGTCTCGATGGTGTCCTCGTAGGCCCGCTGGAAGAAGGCCCAGAAGAAGACCCCGATGAAGAGGAAGCCCTGGAGGTTGTAATTGATGCCCAGCTCATCGGGGGAGGCAGCGTCGTCCACGAAGGCTCCCAGGATGGCGAAGGCCACGATGGTCAGCAGCAGGTCCATGATGTCGGTGGCGATCTGGAACTTGTAGTTCAGGTCGATCTGGATGTACCGCTTCACACTGGTCTTGATCAGGGCCAGATAATGTAGGGGATTCAAGGCCACACCGTTGGTTGGAACCTATGGTCGGGACCCTAATAAATAGGTTCGGATTGGTGCCAGCTCCCGTTTTCTTCCTTTTTTTTCATCATATTCGACATGGCGTGTGCCAAGAGCTTTGTAGTGGTAAGTTTACCGGCCCTCCAAGGTGGCGAACGTGAGCTTACGTCATACAACCCTGGTCACGCTTGGCTTTCTGACTTTGACCCTGCTGGTAATGGGTCTGGCCCCTCAAGGGGAGGCGGCACTGGAACAATGGCATATCCAAACCCCCCACTATTCCATCGGGGAGGCCAATTCGTTCCAGAAGGATCCGGTGATAGCGCCCAACGGCACCCGCATCGCCTACGCCTCCATGGAGGACGGCGGGGCCAACTTCGACATCTGGACCATGTCCATCGACGGGAACGACAAGGTGCAGGTCACCGACAATGCCTGGGATGAGGTGAAACCCCAGTACACCCCCGACGGCCGTTACCTCTCCCTGGTGGACCGCTGGGGCAACTCCTACCTGATCGAGAGCCTGGGTCAGCGCTCGCTCTATCCCCACACCGACAACAAGATCTGGGAGAACCTGACCTGGGACAACAACACCAACACCTACACCTACACCTACCCCCTGGTACCGACCATGCTGGACGGGCTGTGGGGCTCCGAGGAGTGGCAGGTGGACAAGGGCAACTGGTCGGTCATCGCCCAGATCCGCGATCAGGATGAACGGGGCCGCATGCGCTTCGTGGAACTGCCGCCGGTGGTGAGCCAGTACTTTTCGGGACCCGACAAATGGATCAACTACACCCGTCATGCCTCGCCCCCGTACTGGGAGTACAGCTGGTGGCAGATCAACAACCAGCGTTACAGTTACGCCCAATACAACCACTCCGCCTCCAACTGGATGGACTGCGACAACCACCCCTGCTGGCCCGAACAGCGGGAGGCCTACTCCACCCCCTCGTGGCTGGACGTGGTCTCATTCTCCTCCAGGCAGTCAGAGCCGGGGGAGCAGCGGGAGTACTTCCTGGCCGCCTACGACAACTCCAGCTATATCAATCTCTATCTTTTGACCATCCCCTGGCGGGAGGACGGCATCGCGGCCTACAACTGGGGCGAGGCCAAGCTCACTCGGCTCACTGACGACGAGGCCAACCAGAAGGACCCGGTGGTCAACCCGGTGGACAACCTGCTCTACTACGCCTCCAAGGAGGATGGGGACAAGTACTACGACATCTGGAAGGCGGATGGCCAGGGCAACCGCCAACAGGTCACCTTCGAGGACTTCAACCAGCTCACGCCCACCTTCGACCCGGGATACGACAACCTGTACTTCGCCTCCGACGAGCATGGAGACTACTACTTCGACATCTACCGCACCGCCTCCCAGCCCGGCTTCCCCCTGACCGACTTCAAAGCGCCCCGGACCATGTACCGGGTCCACGGCCAGGAGGGCACCGAGGGCATGGTCACCTTCCTGTCACCCGACGGCTCGGGGGCCCATCACGTCTTCGTGGGCCGCCTTGACGGCACCGAGGTGACCCAGCTCACCGATTCACAGATGATGTTCCAGTGGGGCTTCGATCAGTTCAGACTGGGTTCCCCCAGGATGAACAAGGTCAACGACACCGTGGTGGTGGATGTCTACTACATGAAGGAGGACCGGAACAACCAGTGGCGCTTTGCCCAGTTGCTGTTCCACAGGGTCGGTGAGACCTGGGAGGGACGCGACATGGAACTGCTATCCGATTACCTGGCCGGCTCCTACTACTGGCCCAACGAGGGGGTCTGGTACAATGCCTCCAACATCGCCTTCGACCCCTCGGATCATTTCATGGCCTTCCCCGGGACCTATCAGGACAGCGGGAGCAGCCAGGCCCGTTGGAACGCCCCGGTCATCCATTTCCGCTCCTCGACCCGTTCCTGGATGGATTCGGTGGAGCGGCTCGATTTCCAGGAGGTCTACAACCATTCGGGCGATTCGGCCGAGAACTACGTCCACCACTCCCCGGCCTGGGCCGGTGCTCGCAACCTGTTCATGCTCAGGGCCGATATCAGAGAGGTCACCGACAACGGTTTCGAGACACAGTACGAGATAGTCCAGTTCATCAACGAGCAGGGGGATGGCTGGAGCAGTGCCGACAAGGTCACCATCAAGCGTACCGGCATCGCCGGTCAGGGCTATACCCATCTGACAGCCACGCTCCAGAACGGAGCCAAGCTGGCCTGGACCGAACCCTCCATCAACAACGGTTCGGTGGAGCACTGGCAGCTGGTGCTGGCCGAGTACGACGAGGGCGATGACGAGTGGGACATGACCCCAGTGGAGCCGGCCGATGAACTGGGCCAGCGCACCACCCCTGCATTGCTGGATGGCAACCATATCATCTACTCCTCCAACGACCCCCGCTGGACCCCCCAGGACAAGAAGCTCTTCATCTACAACCTCCCGGATCAGACCGTGGCTCCCCTGGCCGGGGCCGAGACAGCCACCTCCATCAACGGGCTCCAGGTGAATCCCAATGGCCAGGAGGTGGTCTTCCTGGGCCAGCGCCTGGAGGAGGACGACGACGAGGACAACGGCGACGGGGGCAACGGGGCCGCCGACATGGCCACCGGCCCCATCCTCTGGTTCTACGACCTGCAGGAGCACCGCATCAGCCAGCTGAACATCAACGACGCCAACTGCAACGATTGCGACCTCGGGTCCGGGGACCGCTTCAGCATCATCACCGTCCACTACCGCACCAGCGACCTGCTCATCCTCACGGTGCTCATAGAGTACTGGGAGGACCGGGGCGACGGCGAGGAGCTGGTGGGCTTTGGCTCCCTGGACGTCTACCTGCTGGACATCTCGGACCGCCAGGATATGCAGCTCTATCCCCTGATCACCTCCGAGTACATCGAGCTGGTCAGTGATGTCAAGGGCGACGAGTTCCTCTACGCCACCGATTACAACAACGTCCTGGGCGAGGGGGATGTCTGGCTGGCCCGTTTCGAGGGCGGCGAGGAGCTGAACCTGACCCGGCTGACGGACAAGCCCTATGTCCAGTGGGCCGGCGTCTTTGGTCCCACCGACGACACCATCTACTACCTCTCCGACGAGAGCGGCGAGGACTACTCCCACATCTGGCAGCTCAAGCGCCTGGGACCCGAGTGGAGCCTGAACAACCAGGCCACCCAGGTGACCTCCGGGCGCAGCAACTACGAGACCATTTCGTTGATGCCGGGAACCCAGCTGCTGCTCTACACCCTGCGCGACTGGGTTAACAACCAGGACATCCGAGACGTCCACATCTACGACCTGGAGACCGGGGACAGCGTGCCGGTGGCCAACTCGGCGGCCGGCGAGGACCGGGGCATCTATGACCCCACCTCCAAGCTCATCCTCTACGTCAGAGAGGGTGACGGGGTCAACGAGTTCGCCCAGATCTACGCCATCGACTTCGACGGCGACGGCGACGGACGCACCGAGAACGAGGACGCCTTCCCCTCGGACCCCTCCGAGTGGGCGGACAACGATGGCGACCATACCGGCGACAATGCCGACACCGACGATGACAACGACAAGGCCGGCCCCGACGGCATACTGGGCAACTACGACGACGGCCAGGGACGCCTGGACCAGTTCGACGCCTTCCCGTTCGACCCCGCCGAATGGCTGGACAGCGACGGTGACGGGGTGGGTGACAATGCCGATGCCTTCGACACCGATCCGGCCGCCTCCCTGGACAGCGATGAGGATGGATACCCGGATGGGTGGAATCCGGGCAAGAGCGAGGATGACTCCACCACCGGTCTGACCCTGGACGCCTTCCCCTCCAATGACAACGAATGGACCGACACCGATGGGGACGGCCAGGGCGACAACGCCGACACCGACGACGACGGTGACGGGGTCCAGGACAGCAACGACGACTTCCCGCTGGACGACAAGGAATACCTGGACACCGATGGCGATTCGACGGGTGACGAGGAGGACAATGATGATGACAACGATGGCTACAACGACACCGAGGATGACTTCCCCCTGAACGCCAACGAGCACCTTGACACCGATGGTGACAACACCGGGGACAACAGCGACACCGATGACGATGGTGATGGCTGGCTCGACTCATCGGATGATTTCCCGCTGGACCCGGCCGCCTGGCTGGACACCGATGACGATGGCAAGCCCGA
>CAYLMJ010000007.1:0-94316 GCA_964384995.1 uncultured archaeon
AGCTGGCATCCCTCGCCCCGGCCACCGACTACGTCATCCATCACGGCCTGGCCAACCTCCTGCCCTTCCCCCTGGTGCAGACAGGCGGAGGCGACGGTTCCTGGACCTACAAGTTCCTGGTGCCCTCGGTGGCCAATATCGGCACTCCGCTGGAGATAGAGATCCGCCTGGCCTTCGAGGACGCGGCCCCCACGGGCTTTTACGTGATCGAGGGCACTATAGTACCGGTGAACGTCTAAGGCCCCCGCAGGCGCCAAAAACAGCTCCCTGCCCAGCCTAAAGGCTCCTTTGCGCATGACCCTGTGGCCTTTGTTCCAAATGGCGTGTATTTTTCACAACTATTGTTATCTGAGTGACAACCCGTTTGTCGACGACGGTGTGTAGGAGAGTGTAATAATGTTTAATCACCCCTTCCAACGTGTAAGCCGATCACCACCCGTCCTTCCCGACTTGGTGAACCAGAGGGCAAAGGCTATAGCCCGGCGGCAACATATCAGGTCAGCTATGGCCCTACGGAAGAAACGACCAGCTCATCTGGAGGCCCCGCCCCAGCCGCGAGGGATGGCCCCCGGTGTCATGGAGCTGGAGGAGGAGCTGGAGTTCATGGACCTGCGGGACTGGGTGAGCCCCAGGGCCGAGGAGTACGCCGAGAAGGCCACCCTGACGGTGCGGTCGGCCGAGGTCACCCGGCCCAAGGATATCGGCCCCCTGCTGAAACTGCTCTACGAGGGTGAACTGCTCCTGCTGGACTTCCAGTCCCTGGCCAACGACCCCCCCGGTTTCAGGACCACCCTCAACGACCTCCAGAAGGCGGTCACCGACCTGGATGGCGATCTGGTTGGTCTGGGCCGCAACTACCTCATCGCCGCTCCCAAGGGGGCCCGGGTGGTGCGCCGCAAGATGAGGATCGAGAGCGCAGGGGACCCGACCTTCGACCCCCCTGAACCCACGACCGAAGGGGCAGATCAGGCTTAATCGAGATCCCTTCTATTCCTGTTCCTGAAGGGGCAAAGCCATGTAAACATAGAAGTTCAGACAAGGCTGGGGCAGGGCAGAGTTTAGCGGGCCTCGGCCTCCTGGTCACCCAGATGCTGGGTGTCGGGCAGGGTGAACCCCACCAGGGCTGCCAGACCCACCACCACGGTCCCCAGGGCAAAGACCACCCAGAAATCATGCTGGGACTTGACCAAACCGGCAGTGAGGGCGCCCAGGCCCATGCCCAGGTACATGGCCGATTGGAGCAGGCCCATGGCCCGGCCCCGCTGATGGGAGGGTGACAGGTCCGATATCATCGAGGAGGCCGCCACCATGAAGAAGACCCACAGGGGGAAGGCCCAGGCGATGCCGATGAGCAGGGCCGGCAGCAGGCTCCAGACCTCATCCAGGACCTCGAAGACCGGAGGGTAGGCCACCAGGGTGTAGAATAGCATGGCCATCACATAGCTGAAAAGGGCCAGGCAGAGGCTGGTCCGACGGCCGTGTCGGTCGGTGAAACGACCGATGTAGCCGGCGAAGAGAGAGCCCAGGATGCCCGAGGCGGCGAACAGGAGTCCCATGATGAAATTGTTGTCGTCGGTGATGTCCATGATGTAGTCGGGGAAGAAGACGATGAGCTGGTTGTAGCCGGCCATCAAGAGCAGGGCCGTGAGGGCCACCAGCAGGAGCAGACGGCGGTTGGGACCGACGAGGAGGTCCCTCAGGGTACCGTGCTCGGGCTTGAACTCCGGTTCGGGCAGACCGTACAGCAGGGCTGCCGCCAGCAGGGCCGCCAATGCGAGCATGGCTCCAGCGCCGATCACCTCCGGGGAGGCCCAGCCGTAGGCCGATTCAGGCACCATGAAACTGACCAAAAGGCCGCCCATGCCCCAGCCGATGCCAGAGGCCATGTTGTAGTAGCCCAGGGAGGTGGCCCGGGCCTTTGGATAGTACTCGCTGGCCAGACTGGAGTAGAGCACGTATCCGGCGGCAAAGAATCCCATCTGGACCACCCGCAGGGCCACCAGGGGCCAGGCTCCCAGCCAGGCCATGGGCAGGAAGAGCACTCCACCAATGGCAAGTGTCATCAATAGTGTGGGCCGCCGGGCTCCCAGCCGGTCGGTGTGCCGTCCCCAAAGGATGGTGGCGATGACCGTGATCAACAGCGGCAGGCCCACAACCGAACCCTGGGCCAGGGAGCGCTCCAACCGGTCCAGTCCCTCCAGGGACTTGGTCTGGAGCACCAGCAGGGGATAGGCGCCTCCGATGGTGATGTAGAAGCAGGCGGCAGAGAGGAGCAGACGGCGGAAAGGGCCGGTGAGGGTGAGCTCCATGTCTCCCTTCGAAGCAAGGGGGGCAGGACTGATAACGGCGGTCACGGGAGGGGTGTTGGCCACGCGAGGTAAGGCCGAACACCCGTTATATAGAACCAGCACCCTTCGGTAATTATGCAGGTGCGCACCGTGACCCTGTTCCAGACCCAGAAGGAGCTGGAGCGGGACCGGATGGAGGCCATCGGCCAGGGGGCCCGGCTGTGTCAACGTCTGGCCAGTCAGCTCGTGCGCAAGGGCTGGGGGGTCCAGACCCGCCGTCTGGCAACCCCGCCGTGGCCCGGATGGACCGCCTCGGGTGAGATCGAGGCCCTGGCGCCCCAGCTGGAGGCCGAGGCCCTTTCGAAGGGGGCCCAGTTCATCTCGCTGGGACCGGTGGGACCGAAGGACCGGCCTGAGGCCCTGGCCGAGGCGGTGAAAGCCCTGCAGGCCACCCAGGTCTCCTTCATCGCCACCAGCATCACCACCGAGCATGCCCTGTCCCTGGAACTCATTGATGCTTCAGCCCAGGCCATGATCGATATCGGCCACACCACCCCCTCGGGATACGGCAACCTGCGCTTGGCCGCCCTGGCCAACTGTATGCCTGGAACCCCTTTCTTCCCCACCGCCTACAGCGATCCCCAATGGGAGCGGCCCCGAGTGGCCCTGGGCCTGGAATGGTGCGACCTGGCGTTGAAGGCCTTTAAAGACCCCTCGTCGAAGAGTGTTGAGAGCGCCACCTTGAGGTTGAACGACCTGCTGACCCCCCAATTGTGGAGACTTGAGCGGGATGTCAAACAGGGATGCGAGAAGCTGGGACTGGATTACGGTGGGCTGGATCTCTCCCTGACGCCGGCCATTGGCAAGGAGCTCACCGTCGGAGCCGCCCTGGAGGCCCTTGGCTGCACCATGGGAAAGCCAGGAGGCCTGAGCGCCGTGGCCCTTATCACCGGGGTCCTGAGGCGTCTGCCAGTGCAAAGGTGCGGTTATTCGGGAGTGATGCTGCCCCTGCTGGAGGACCCCCTGCTGGTGCAAAGGGCCCAGGAGGGCCATCTGACCCTCAAGGACCTCCTGCTCTACGCCACTGTTTGCGGCTGTGGCCTGGATACCGTTCCCCTTCCCGGTGATACCCCACCCCTCGGGATAACAGCCCTGCTGGTCGATCTGGCCACCCTGGCGAGGCGACTGGAAAAACCCCTTTCGGCCAGGCTCTTCGTTGTACCAGGCAAGGCGGCGGGCGAGATGACCGAGTTCGATTCCCCCTATCTTTACAATGGTCCGGTTCTGGCCCTGTGATGCCTCCCCGTATTGCTTGCTCTTGGGGACCAAGGTACAACCCAAATTGCATGAATAAGAAGGCACAAACCTTAATAAGGCGGCAACGGAAGGAAAGATACAGTAACAGACACGTCCAGAGGTGTGTGCTATGCCTAGACGAACTGCCTATTCAGATCTAACAGCCTGGGTTCTGGTGACCGCAATGCTGGTCCTGGGTTCCGGAGCCGCCACCGGTCTGGTCCTCAAGGATCAGATCAACGGCACCATGACCATCAACGGTACTTCCGAGCCTCAGGGAGAGTGCCAGGGTGTGAAGGAGGCGACCTTCCTTTACACCGGAGATGGTACCCTCGACACTGCCTGCCTGGCCACCTGCAACCCGAGCCTCGAGTTCTCCATCATCGGGAACTACATCCAGGTGAAGGCAATCGATGGGGGAATGCTGCCCCAGGAGTTCAAGCTATGCGCCTGTACGGGTGAAGACGGAGCGGGCAGTCAGCAACAGGATCCCCAGCCGGCCCCCTCCGGTGACGGGCAGACCAATGGCGACAGCCAGACCGAGGACCCCCCCGCGCAACCAAGTATCGTGGCCGTCACCAGCGTGACGCTGAAGTACACCGGTGACAACAAGGTCTGGGTGGACGCCCGGACCGGTCCCAAGCCGGTGAGGGCCACCTTCCTCGATCCCCAGGAGGTCATCACCCTGAACGGTCCCCTGGCCCCCCACGGCGACATGGATGACACCCTGATCCTGCGCATGACCAATCGCCCCTGGGTGACCATTCCCACCAGCGCTCACTCTCAGCCCCAGGTGGGCCAGATATACGATGAGTTCGTGGTCCTCGACGTCCAGGTCCGCACCGAGTCCCGGGGCGGCCAGGACGATGGCGATGATGACCCGGTCCAAGCCGTGCCCCTGACCTCGCTGACCCTGCGCTACGTGGGGTCCGAGCAAGTGATGGTCATCTGCATGGCGGGTCCCAAGCCCCTGGGAAGCAAGACGCTGGGACCGGGAGACACCTTCACCCTCGATGGACCCTACCTGGATGGGACCTTCGGCAAGGAGGTCAAGCTCAAGATCTTCAAGGGTCCCAACGTGAAGATACCCACCGACGGCGATCCCCAGCTGACCATCGGCGACCTCTTCGGTGATTTCCAGGTCGTGGGATTCGCTCCCGCTCCGGAGCCCGAGCCCGAACCGGAGCCTGAACCTGAACCTGAGGAACTCTACACCCTGTGTCACATTCCACCGGGCAATCCCGACAATGGCGTGACCCTGACCCTCCCGCTGATCGGATACAACACCCATCTGGACAACCATCCCCTGGACCACCCGGGCGAGTGTGAGGCAGGAGGCGACGAGGATACAGATGGCGATGGGGTGGACGACGATTCGGACAACTGCCCCACTATCCCCAACCCCGACCAGACCGACACAGATGGCGACGGGATCGGCGATGCCTGCGACGATGATGATGACGGTGATGGGGTGGATGATGATTCGGACAACTGCCCCAGTGTGCCGAACCCCGACCAGACCGATACCGATGGCGACGGGATCGGCGACGCCTGCGATGATGCCACCGACACCGATGGGGATGGGATACCGGATGTTCTGGACAACTGTCCCGACACCCCCAACCCCGGTCAGGAGGACAGCGATGGGGATGGCATCGGCGACGCCTGCGAGGAGGTTTGCCCTGACTGCTGTCCCGAGGAAACGGAACAGGAGTGCCAGCAGGTGAACATCGATTGTGACACCCAACCCGGCATGACCTTCGGCGACTTCAAGGTGATCAGCCTGGTCAGGCTGTACGGGGATGGCAAGCTGTGGGTCGAGGATGAGAATGGCCACCATCTCTACTCCCCCAACGGCCCCTCGGGCGGGAGCGGAAGTGGAGGCGACAGCGGTGGTCAGCTCCCCACTCCCGGACCCCAGCCAGAACCCGGGGTCCCCGAAACCACGGTCTTCACCTTCGAACTGACAGCCACCAAGTGGAACGTCCAGAAGGTGGTCATCGACGCCGTCGCCCATGACCTTGGATCCTACAAGGTGGAGGTCTACGTGACCAATCCCGCCGAGATGGCCGAATCGGTGACCATGAGCCTCACCAAACCCTACGGTCTGGCGGTCAACCTCGTGCCGGGAACGGCCAGCGACCTGACCTCGGCCGGATACAACAAGTACCGTTTCTCCGTGCCGGCCGGCAGTCAGGGGATCGGGAGCGGGCAACCGGCCCTGACCCTGGAATGCGAGGACCCCAGCGATCAGCTGAGGTTCTACACCTTCTCGGTCACCATCTCCTGATGGGTTTCACTGTTCAGTATCTTTCGATAACGGCGTGACCCAAAGAGTATGGCGATGATGGTGGAGGGCCAGGCCTAACAGTACATCGGAGGACAGGCAGGCAGAACCTGCCCGGGCCGATGAGGGGATCGGTCTACTTGCGACCGCGGGCCATCTTGGAACGGGAGATGTCGCCGTCGGTGTCCACGAAGTAGAGGAAACCCGGTTCACGGACAATGCCGGCCAGGGCTACGACCTCGGCGCCGGCTCCGCCAGACTTCTTGCCCCCACGGGCCATGGGGGTCCTGGCAGCGTGTCCTTGCTTGTCTACAAAATATAGAAATCCGGGCTCCTTTTTTATGTCTAGGGTTTTGACCTTATCGGCCATCAGAGTCACCGACGATTCACTCAGGTCATAGTATTTATATTTTGCTATGATTATCGTCGATGATAAGCTGAATTTCCAATCCAGAGGGGTCTTTCGACGGTGATGGAGCTGTTTCCAGTGGAAATGAAGGTTGGGATCCAGGGGCGGTCAAAGGTGACTTTGTAAGGAGCGAAAAATATATTTTTTGCATCTCAGTAAATATCTTTTGCCACCCGGGTCAGGACCCGGCATCCGGTCTTGGTGACCACCACATCGTCCTCGATGCGAACGCCCCCCTTTCCCGGCAGGTAGAGGCCCGGTTCGATGGTGATGGTGAAATCAGGTCCCAGGATCTCGGGCTTGTCATAGGTCACAGCGGGCAGTTCGTGGACCTCGAGGCCAAAGCCATGGCCGGTCCCGTGGACGAACTGGCGTCCCTGGCCCCTTTCGGTCAACAGCCCCCTGCAGGCCCAGTCCACATCCTTGCAGGCCACACCGGCCTTTACAGCGGCGATACCGGCTCGATTGGCCTCCAGCACCAGCTGATAGATATCGGTCCAGGTGCTGTCCTTGGGTTCCCCCCCGGCGAAGTAGGTCCGGGTGATGTCCGAGCAGTAGCCGTCCACGTAGGCCCCGAAATCGCAGATGACCGGGTCCCCCGCCCTGAGCTTGCGATTGGTGTTGGAGTGATGGGAATGGGCGGCATTGGGTCCCGAGGCCACGATGGTCTCAAAGGAGTTGAGCTGGACCCCGGGCTTGTCCCTGAGGTGATAGTCAAGGCGATTGGCCACCTGGCGCTCGGTGAGGCCCACGCCCTCCTCCTCGATGAGAGCCTTCAGGAAACGACCACCGCCGTTGGCCGCAGACACAGCCTTCTCGATGCGAGCGAGCTCCTGGCGATCCTTTGTCTGGCGCAGCTTCTCAACCCCCAGATGCTGTTTCACCTTCACCCGGGGCAGGCGGAGGGACATCTTGGTATCGGAGAGGACAGTGGCCGGGGCCATCTCCTTCAGGTAGCGCCGCAACAGGGCGTCGGGCTCCTTGGCCGGTGCCTCCAGGGCCGGGTAGGGCGAGAAGACCCGCAGGTCCTGGATGGGGCACTCCTTGCGGGAGCGGTGCTCCTCCAGGGAGGAGGTGATGGCCATAGGCTTGCCCTTGGACGGAATGACCACGTAGGACAGGGTGGAGGCTGGGGCCGTGCTGCCCGAAAGGTAGCGGGTGTTGCCGGGTCTGGAACAGACGAACACCTGGGCCTTCTCCTTCCTCAGCAGGCTCTTGACCTTGGAGTGACGGGAAGCATGATCGAGGTAGCGCATAGGATCACCGACGTCTGGATCGCATGGTGCGAAGCATCATGTACGCTGGCAGGCCGTTGCCGATAATAAGCAGGGCGGTCACCTTGTAATGGCCTTTCAGGGCAAAGAGCAGGGCCACCGCGAAGGGAGCCACCAGCAGGAATATCAGGTAGATGGGCATCAGCCGTTTCTCGAACTGGCCCTTGACCCGGGAGGTGTGCTTGTAACCGCTTGTGCCCAAGTTAGTCACCTCCAAAGTTATCGAAGGAGATGCCTCCCAGATCTGGCAGGAGCCCGATATCGCCCAGGAGCCAGAAGAGGATCAACACCAGGGCGGGAGCGAATTGCATGAGCATGTCGTCATCGAGCTGTCTGAGGTTGAACTGCTCGGCCCAGACCGCGGCGGCCGCCGCGATGATGGCGTAGTACCACTGGATCTCGAAGAGGGCCAGGATGAAGGTGGCGGCCACGACCCCCACCAGCATGGCCATGGACCTGTCCCGGGGTTTCAGCTCACCCAGCAGGGGATCGACCATGGCGGCCAGGACGATGCAGCCGGCGGCGATGGCCTCGGGCATTCCGGCCTCGGAGGCCAGGATCAGGACCACGGCCGATATGTTGAACCACATGTAGGAGGAGAGCCTGCCCTTCTCGTACTCTCTCAATCCCATGAAGGTCCCGCCCTTCTTCAGGCGCACAAGCTCCACGGTGAGTGGCACCAGCAGGACCATCAGGAGCAGGACCCAGCGGGGGAGGAAGCCCAGTATCTCATGGGGCAGCAGGAAGTAGACGATGATGGCGGCGGCGGCGGTGTGGTTCAGCCGTCTGAACCAGTGGGGATCGGGTGAGCTGGAGCGCATCTGTCAAGGACCCCCATCAGATGGTGAAGAGCCACACCTCCGGCTCGGGGGGCAGGTCTTCCTTCTCAAAGAGCACCTCGCTGCCCATCTTCTCCACCGGACCGGCCGACTGGTCGAGGAAGGGGTCCACCGTGTCCAGGTTGAAGGTCAAACTGCCGTACTTGTAGTGCATGGGCACGATGACCTTGGGCTCCAGGGCCTCCACCACCTGCCAGGCCTGGAGGGCGTCCAGGGTGAAGGTGCCGCCCACTGGAACGAAGAGCACATCAGTGGGCAGGAAACGGCGCTTCAGGTTGGCATCGATGAGATGGCCCAGGTCCCCGGTGAAGGTGAAGCAGATGTCCTCCATCTCGAACTGGTAGATGGTGATGGCACCCCGCTTCTCGCCCTCGGCATCGTCGTGAAAGGCCGGGATGCCGCGGATGGTGAGCCCCTTGTGGGTGAAGCGGCCGGGACCGGTGATGATGCGGGTCGACAGGTGCTTGACCACCCGGGAGGCGTTGTGATCGAAATGGTCGTGGCTGATGAGCACCAGATCGGCGGTCACGGCTGGAGGGGGCAGACCGATGGATCGGCCGTCATGCGGGTCTGTGACCGTCACAAAATCGTTGCGGAACTCGAAACAGGTATGGCCGTGCCAGCGCAGTTGCACAATGGTCCCCGGCCGACATACCAAGGGGCGGGTTTAAGTTTAGCGCCCACCGGCCGATGAATCAGGGTTCTCTATCGGGATTATACCAACGGTCCACGGTCCAACGATGTCTTGTTATCTCATCGTGGGGCGCGCTTGATGTTCTCCATCTCCCAGGTCACCACATCGATGGTGATGGTGAACTCGAGACGCTCCTGGGGATGACCGGGTGCGTCGTTGTTGTCATCGACATAGGTGGCTTCGACGAACACGGTCTCCGGCTCCTTCTCGAACTTCTCGATCAGGGTGGCGGGCTTGGTGGCCTTGGCCGTCATGTTGCCCTCGGCCAGTTTCTCGCTCTCGTTGATGAGGTAGTGGACCGTGATGGTCCCGTCGAAGGCCGTATCCTCCTCCGTCACCGTCGGACGCGAGTCGTTGCCGCTCCACACCTCCAATCTCACATCGGGGGCAAAGAAATCGGTATCGAGATTCTGCCAGGTGAACACGACGATGTACTCGTAGATGTGAAGGGTGTCGTTGAACGCCTCTCCCTGGACCGTTTCGCCCTCGTTGACCGTTTCAACTACCCGGAACAGCTCGTCCTGGCTGTGGGTCACCTCGGCCTGCCAGAGGTAGATGCCTCTCTTTTCGTCCTCGTCCTCGTAGAAGGTCAGCTTGGGACTGGCCACGGCGGCCGCCAGCAGGAGGATCATCACCACCATGGCCGCGCCCACCATGGGTACGGGCCTCCACAACCGCTGGGCAAAGATGGCCACTGGCGAGTGGGCCACCTCGTCCTCCATCTTGTGTTTCTCATCCAGTTCCTCTTTGCCCTCGGGGCCCTCGGCTTCGAGTATCTCTTCCCCGTCGGCCTCCTGGCGCGCCGAAACCGTCATCTCGGCGCCGAAGCGGCGATGGTACATGATCATGCAGGATATGGTGATCAGGCCCACACAGCAGTAGAAGGCCCAGAAGATCTGGGGCTGGTTCATGTCCTCGGCGAAGTAGCCGTAGAGGAAACCACCCACTGCGGTCCCGGTGACCTGGCCCAGGCCGATGGGGACGAAGATGAAGCCCATGTAGACGGCCACCTTGTCCTTGGGGGCGATCTTGGAGGTGTAGGATATGAAGTTGGGATGAGTGATGAACTCCCCGATGGAGAAGAGGAAGATGGCGGCCGGGAAGATGGCCCACCGCAGGCCCTCCACCGAGATGCCGGCGGAGAAGCCGATGATGGCAAAGCCGATGACGAAGATGGTCATGCCCAGCACCATCATCTTCAGGGAATCGTACTTCTCGTACCACTTGCCCAGGAAGGGGCCCAGGAGGATGATGGTCCCGGGGTTGATGGTGGCCAGGTGGGTGGTCTGGAACCAGTCGGGCATGATGGCAAAGTTCTTCAGGTAGAGGGGCAGGAAGGAGTGGTTCATGGAGAACATGAACCAGAAGCCCGAGTAGATGAGCAGGAGGATGGCGAAACGCCGGTCGCCCAGGACCAGGGCCGCGCCCTTGAAGGCTTCGCCGATGCTCTTGTCCCGCTTCCTCTCGATGGGACTCTCGAAGATGAAGATGGCGATGCCCAGGTTCACGCAGATCATCGCCGTGGCGACGAGGAAGGCGTACTCGTAGATGGACTCGTAGAAGATGATGCTGAAGATCAGGGGCACCAGGAAGGCGCCGAAATTGATGAGCCAGTAGTAGATGGAATAGCCCAGATTGCGTTGCTCGACGGTGGTCACGTGGGCCACGGTGGCCGAGACCATGGGTTTGAAGGCCCCGGCGCCGATGCCGAAGAGGAATATGGTGACCAGGAACTGCCAGGGCTGTTCCATGAAGAACGATATGCCGTAGCCGATGATCATCAGGATGAAGGCCACGATGAAGGTCTCGCGGTAGCCGTATTTCTCCGCCAGGGCGGCAGCCACTATGGGAACGAAGTAGAGCAGGATCAGCAGGATGGAGAACAGAATGCCGATGACCCAGGATTCGAAGCCCAGGTTCTTCTCCATGTGGCGGGCCAGGACCGCCATCATCCCGTAGTAGGCTCCCCTCTCGAAGAGCTCCATGATGTTGACCACCCAGAAGGGTTTGGTGAATCCGCTGATCGATTGCTCGAGACGTTTCGGGAGTGGGATCATGGCTCGGCTGTTCCCTACTGGTCGCAGGGTCAGGCTGGGTAGGCCAGGGCGGGCTGCTATTTATTAACCTTCACCCAAAGGTTCACTCAACCCCACTCCCGCCTCATGGTCCTCATCTTCTCGGCCTGCTCCTCGAAGAACAGGGCGAAGTCCCAGCCATAGCGGGCTCCGAACTTGACCCGTCCGGCCTCGTAATCGGCACCCGGCGCGTTATCGTATCCCTCACCCAGGTCGGTGGCGTTCACCGACCGCTTGTCCGCCGCCGCCGCCAGGGCCAGCAGGCGGTCGGGGGTGATGACAAAGGCCCTGAACTTGTTCTGGACCTTCTTGGTATCCTCGATGCGGATGATGACAAAGGCCAGGCCGCCATTGTCGACCACCCTGGCCAAAGCCTCCTGTTGATGGGGGTGGAAGCGGCGCAGGGGCAACCGGTCTGCGGCATGCTTGGCCTCCAGGCCGAAGAAGCAGCCCCGGTAGAATATCTCGAAGTCGAAGGGGCGTTGGCCCACATGGCGCCGATCGTAGTGCTTGACGAAGTGGGCCCGGGGCAGGCCCTCGGTGAAACTGACATAGACCTCGCGCTCAAAGGAGGAGGCGCCCATCATCGGGCCAATGGGAACCGATTTTAAGAGACCTGCGTTTCCCAGGTTGGTGCCGCGCTCCAGATCTTGAACCCATCAGGGCCGGTCACTCACCACTTTCGAGTTGAGACCTTGACAGCCACGATCATCGATGGCAAGGCCATTGCCGCCCAGATAGAAGGTGAACTATCGCAGAGAGTGAAGGACCTCGAACAGGAGGGCATCCATCCCAAGCTGGTTGTGGTGCGGGTGGGCGATGACCCTGCCTCGGTCTCCTACATCAAGGCCAAGGGCAAGGCCGCCCAGAGGGTCGGCATCGCCTTCCAGGAGCTGATCCTGCCCGAGAGCACCGACGAGGAGGAACT
Organism: uncultured archaeon; assembly: GCA_964384995.1. Classification (GTDB taxonomy): domain Archaea; phylum Thermoplasmatota; class Poseidoniia; order MGIII; family CAYLMJ01; genus CAYLMJ01. The sequence goes on from CAYLMJ010000007.1 coordinate 12,091, forward strand.
GGCAACCAGGGTCAGGGAGCTTACCGGCGACACAAACGTCCACGGTCTGTTGATCCAGCTGCCCCTGCCCCCGCACCTGCGGATCGAACCCCTGCTGGAGCTCATGGACCCGGCCAAGGATGTGGATGGTTTTCATCCCCACAATCTGGGCCTACTGCTCAGAGGCGCTATCAAGGGCATGGTTCCCTGCACCCCGGCCGGCATCATCGAGATGCTGCTTCGCTCTGGCAACGACCCGGCCGGCAAGCACTGCGTCATCGTGGGACGCTCCAATCTGGTGGGCAAGCCCCTTGCCAACCTGCTGATCCAGAAACGACCGGGGGGCAACGCCACGGTCACCGTCTGTCATACCCGCACACCCGACCTGGCCATGCACACCCGAAAGGCCGACATCCTCATCGCCGCCGCCGGCCGAGCCAGTACCATCAGCGCCGACATGGTGAGACCCGGGTCGGTGGTCATCGATGTGGGTGTCAATCGCGTCGAGGACGCCAGCAGACCTCGTGGATACCGGCTGGTGGGGGATGTGGATTTCCAGGGGATATCCAAGGTGGCGGCCGCGATCACCCCGGTCCCGGGGGGGGTCGGGCCCCTCACCGTGGCCATGGTCGTGGCCAATACCGTGAAGGCGGCCGAGGCCCTCGGGCGCAAAAAGGGTTAAAGGGTGGCTACTTTGGCCGAGCCAATGCGCTGGCTGTTGAGCCCGATCGTGGTCATGACCCTGCTTCTCTGTCCCCTGGCTGTCACATCCCAGGTTGGGGCAGACGATCCCTACCCCTGCTATCTGGACAATCCGGACATCCCCTACATCTCCTGTCCCGGCAACATCCCCAATCTCCACAACTTCGCCACCCCCCAGATGGCACCCGGCGACACCGGGGTCTTCAAGCTCCAGCTCACCAACCGCTACACCTACTTCGGCGGCCAGGAGCTGGTGAACGTCTCGTTCATGGCCGAGATCTACATGCGAGCCGACATCGATGACTCCGAACCCATGGACCAGGTCAAGCGCAAACCCACCATCGTGGAGGCCAACGGTCTGACCGGGGTCAGCTCCCTCCAGCAGATGCGCTGGGATTGGTCGACCATCGCTCCCAACGCCACCGTCCACCCCTCCTTCAACATCTCCACCAAGGAGAACACCGATCAGGGTACCTACTTTGTCCGTTTTGCCCTGGAGTTCGAGCACAACGGGACCTCCCGCGTAATGCTCTCCCGGGGCCACTGGAACGCCACGATCTGGGAGGATGCCACCGCCAATGCAACCGATGATGACCCGGGCAATATCGATATCTCCCTTCTGGGCGTCGACGGCATCATCCCCGACTCCTCATTCGGGGTCAAGAAACCCATTCCCCGCTGGCCCCTCTACGTGCTCATCTGTCTGACCATCTTCTTCGGCGGGCTGGCAGTGGTCTTCTATCTGGAGGAGGAGGGCACCTATCCCAGGCTAAACAAATGGCTTCAGCAGCAGCGGGGCAAACTTGAGCAGTTGCGGCTTCTTTTTGAGAACCGCCGTCGCCACCCTTGAGGTGTAGTCGATATCCCCATGCTGTTCGATGAGCCTGACCACCTCGGGGTCGGCCAGCAGGCGGATCAGCTCATCCAGCTTATCATCGGACAATCTCAGGAAGGCCTTGCGCAGACGGCCGCCTCGCTTCAATTCCTTGCCAATGGTCGTATTGAGACGTTGCTGGTATAGCGCCATGGCCTTGGCATTTGGTTGTCCCTGCTCCTGGACCTCGATGATGGTTTGGGCCGCCAGCCGCGCCGAGACCAACCCGGTGTAGATGCCACCGCCCGAAGTCGGTTTGGCCATCCCGGCCGCATCACCTACCAGGACCGCACCATCACCGTAGGCCCGGGGATTGTATCCCATGGGGATGGTGCCTCCAACGGGTCTGGCAATCTTGCACCCCTTGATCAAATTGGCAACCGGTGGATGATCTAAGAGATCTCGGTAGAACTGATGGACTGGCCCTTGTCCCGGAGCCAAGCCCAAGCCAATTCGAGCCCTGCCGTTTCCGATGGGAACTATCCAGGCAAAGAACTGAGGTGCCACCGTGCTTCCAACGAATATCCTTACTGTCTCCTCATCATGGTCCCAGCCGGACATCTCGGAGGCCATGGCCGGTAACACCTCACCGGTGTCGAGGATCCCAAGATCACGGGCCACTCGGCTGGAAGGACCATCCGCTCCCACGATCATCCGAGCCCTTTTTTCACGTACCCCCTCAGCAGTTCTCACCCGATAACTGACATGATCTCCACGCCACTGACACCCATTCACCTTCGCGCCGGTCTCCAGCTCAGCACCGGCATTAATGGCCCGTTCTACTATGGAACGGTCGAGCTCGGGTCGAACGATGGCTAAACCCCGGGGTTTGGAACTCTGGAACCTGAAGTTGATGCCCGAGGGACCGTGGACCCTCGCACCACAAAGGGAGTTTAGAACCGAATGACGAAATCCCAGCTCCTCGTAGACCCTAGGCGATATCAGACCGGCGCATTGACAGGGCTCACCCACGACCGGGTGCTCCTCGTAAAGGGCAACCTGCAGGCCAGCCTGGGCCAGCAGCCAGGCGGTTCGCCCTCCTACTGGGCCGGCGCCGACAACGGCTACGTCGAGCACGGAGGCTTGGCCTCGATGGTCTATTTGTTCTCAGGCGGTGTGGCTGGTGGGGCCTCGGGGGCGGCTGGTGCTGCGGGAGCCGCAGGGGCACCGCCTTCGGGTGCGTCGCCACCCTTGGCGACCACCAGGATCTTGTCGCCCTCCTTGACACCAGCGTCGGTCAGGGTCTTGTCGGATTGTAGGACCTCGTCACCGGCTTTCAGCTCGAACTCTCCCTTGTCTGCCAGTTCGAACTTCTGGATGCATATCTCCAGGAGCTTGGACACCGGCATGGAAGGTGGCATCTTGGGTTTGGCCACCTTGCCATCTGGGCTTTGGATCATCACCGACATCTTGGTAGGTGCACCGGCTGCGGCGGCGGCTCCACCAGCCGCGGCGCCGCCTGCGGCACCGGCTGCGGCGCCGGCCGCGGCACCGGGTGGCAGGTCAGGTTCGCCTCCTCCGCCCTTCTTCTTGCCAGCCTTAAACATGATGGGGATCATCAAGGCCATCAGAACTACTAAGCCAATCAATACAAAGACAATTGGGTCTAGATCTCCGGTACCGGCGATTCCACCACCTTTTTCTTTCAACTCAAGCTCAAAGTAGTCATTACCCTCTTCGTCTTCGTATTTGTTATTTGAATCGTCGAGCTCATCGTATTCCTTGCCACCGTCATAGTCAAGTTCGAATGTGAGCTCCACGTTCTTCACATCCGGTGTCTCCCATTTCTTTTTGAGCTCAAATTCCTCTTCATCATCTGCGTCGATGGCTTTGGTGATGCTCATCTCCTCTTCGTAGTCCTCCCCATCTTCGACCAGGAGTTTCAAGGTCCCCATGCCGGTGGACCAATCGGCAGCACCGATATTCTCGATGGTCACCTTGATTGTCACATCGTCACCATCCCTTTCTGGTCTCGATGGGTCCAGATCGATCTCCTTGATGATGAAGTCGGGCCAGATCAGGAACGTGACGGTGACGTTTGCGCCACTGACCTCCTGCTTGAACTCGGCACCACCTGCGGGGAATTCATTGTTGTTGTACCGGTCCAGCTCATCGATGTAGCGGCCTGTTAGGTCATCGCAATCGGGGTCATTACCTTCACCGATATCGTTGCACTTTGGATTTACCTCGGCTCGGAAACCGGTCCATTCCCCGACCTGGGCCTCCCATTTGAACCGCACTGTCTTCTCATCAAGAGCCGCAACGTCGAAAATGAAGTAATCTTTATTTCCTGTACGTTCGCGTAACATATCGTCTGGGGGTGCATTGTCATTCCAGATGTAGAGGCGAGCACCATCTACGTCTGCAGCACCATTGTTCCTTACAGTTACTGTAAAGGTCACAACGTCATCAACGTTAGGGGCTTTGGTTATGTATTTGTTGTCGACTCGCATTGCGATTATTGACAAATCAGGTCGGATTTGAAGCAATTCGGGGAATCTGGCGTCATTATTGGTTTCAAGTATCTCAATAATTGTACCTTTATCATCATCCTCATCGAAGTCAACTCTAACCTCCACATACCATTCACCACCCTCTACAATCCAATCGTCGGAGACAATTTGTTTAATTTGTTTGGCCCTGAAATTTGATGTTGTTGACTCCAAGAAATATAGGTAGTTATTCTTTGATTCATCAAAATCGAAACCTGCGTTCTCAAGGGCTGTGATTGCATCAAAATCTTCTGGATCTGGAGCAATCTTGGGATATAGATATACTTCAACAAGAGCATCGTCTGCGTCTGCTAAGCCACTATTTTCAATGTCAATAACAACCTTTAACGAATCTCCATCCTTCAGTGTATCAGGTTCAGCTTCAGCGCCATTTATCTCAAGTGCGATATCATCATTATTGACAATGAGATCAGGTCGAGTAATATTCACAATCAGTTCGACCTCTTTTCTTGCATCAGGTTCATCTTCTTCATCGCGTACTGAAATTGTAATGGGATAGAGCCCTTCTTCAGACTCATCATCCACAATGACGAAAACCCAGAGATCGTCTGTTTCTTTTTTGTCGATATCAACACCATTGGTGGGCCATTTTTGGCTGTGTCCACTATCTTCATAGAATTCCACTTCCCAATCTTCATTTTCTAATGTTGATTCGACTTCTGGAATATACTTGTCCATATGAGTCCCAGTATTTTCCAATTTTACTTTGAATTTAACACGATTAACAGTATCAGAACCTTCATATTCTGGAGTAAGTTCTTCTTCGTTGTCTAAAATTGTTAGCTCTAGTTTTCTTTCGGGTGCTTCAATATTTATCCTGAGGGTGATTGTTTGAGGAGTACCTTTTTCATCAGCATCCTTGACGGTCACACGTAATGTATAGTTGTCGGTATCTACCTCTTCAGTTGCCACCACGATGAACCAGAGTTCGTCAGTACCACCTTCTTTTTCTATGGTCTCTCCGTTAGCATTCCAGCGGTGGGTCTGGCTACCCGAGTTACTGGTGAAGAAGTAATCATCATTAGTTCCGGTGGGTGAATCCCAGTCGTTGCTGAGCGAAGTGTCCAGTTGGGCAATGAAATTGTCATCATGAGTGCCATCGTTGGTGATCACTATCTTGAACTTTGCAGTGCTGGCGATGGAATCACCGTCTTCAGGAGCCAATGTAATCTCATTCTCATCTGTTAGAACGGTGAATTGACGAGCTGGTTCGCGGACATCCAGAATGGCATTGGTGGTCACAGCGTCTTCCTTGCCATCATCGGCGCTGGCTTCGATGATCAGGGTGACATTTCCTGGATCGGAATCCTGATCAGGGGTCGCACAGATGTACAAGGTACGAGTGGATCCAGCGCTCGTAGTCGTTGTATCTGTATATGCAGTTGTGCAAGCAGTGTTGGTATAGATACCAACATCCCATTCGTTGGGGTAAGAGGTCGCCAGCACATTGAGGTGGATCTGATCACCTCGGTTACCCTGGTTCTTCAATTTAAGAGTAAACTTCTCCTGTCGGTCGCCTGCTGCTGACTCGGTGGAGGGGTAGGTGATGACCGTGTTGTCACCCGATATAGTGAGCTCGGCGCCGAAAATGTCCAATATTGAGGTGGTCAAGGATTGGGTATCCTGGGCCAGCCCATCGCTGGTCAACGCCTTGACAGAGATCTGGTAGGAGCTACCCTCCAGGGTGGTCTTGTCGGCTCCGGTGGCGTTGTCGTAGGCCGGGAGGCTTACCAGCACTCGGACCGACTGTTCCTCTGTAGCATTGACGGTCACCTCATGAGTGTCGGAACCGGTGGCCTCGAATGTCGCCCATTCACGTGTATCGGTGGGGATGGACAGAGCTATGGTATCGCGCTCATTTCCATCGTTCTTCACCTTGACATCGAAGGCCGCGACCTTGCCAGGTTCGACTGAAACGGTTGTGGTGTCAGCATTTATTGTGACATCCAAGACCTCCTCGATGGTGAGGGTGAAATCGAGGGAGGTGGTGACGGTCTCGTCCTCGTCCGAAGTAATGTCCACGGTGAAAATGATATCGGCTGGAACAACATCATCATCGTTCGTGTAGCCAGGTATCGAAAAGGCGAAATTGATGTTGCTTGAGGTCTCACCAGCCACAACTGTCACATCAGATTGCAATGCCTGGCTGATCCATTTGTTGTACTGGGAGCTCAGAAGCTCCAGTTTGAACTTGTCATCCTTGGTACCATCATTGGTGACCGTGAATGCGAAATTGACACTGCGGGCTTGGGTAGGGCTGGGATCGACGGTCTGGAACTCGGTGACATGGGAAGCTGAGAGTCCCACGGAGGCCTGAACGTCGATGTATCTTTGCACTGTGTCGTTGGCCTTGAACTCGGAATCATCCTCGACGGATGTGATGTTGATGATGATCTCGTAGTCGGGTTTGGGCTCCGCGTCCTTGTCGACATCCACGGTCAGGACAACCGTTGTCTGTTCTCCTGCTTCAAGGGTGACGCTGACCTGATCCAAAGAGCCCCAATCGACACCGACCTCTCCACCCAGAACTATGTCAAAGGTGTCCTGGCCCGTGCCTTTGTTGACAACCGTGATATCAAATGTGATGTTCTCTCCAGGGTCTGCGGATTTGGTTTCGGTGCGAGGTAGCATCTGAACCTCGAAACGCTGGGTAACATCGACGGTGATCTCGGCGGTGGCAACGGAATTTGGATCATCGTGAGAGGTTCCGGTGATGATGATAACATAGGATTGTTTCACAGCATCATCGGAAACGGTAATGGTCAAGGTGGTAATGGAAGTGTCTTCCTCAGGAACGTCAACCGAGGGGGCTATATCGGTGATCCAACCGGTGGTGTTCACCGGAGGCGTAACGACCATATCCACCGTGTCATCGCCGGTGCCCTTGTTCTCGATGGTAATGTCTACGGTAAAGGCCTCTTCGGGGTCGGCCTTCTTGTAGGTCATCTCCGAGATCAGGCTCAATTCATAGCGTTGGTTGACACTGGTGAGGGTCTCCCTGGTGGCCGTGGCGTTATCTTCCTCGTTGGAGGCGGCTGTGACATTCAGCGAATATATCAGATTGTCTGCATCCTCGTCAACCTCAATGGTGAAATTGACCAGGGCGACATCTCCGGCCGGGACATCCACTTCTGACCGGTTGAAGTTGGCTTGCCACCCGCCGGGAGGCAGCTCATCGGTGTTGAAATCCAACTCGATGGTGTCGGTCCCGGTACCCTTGTTCTGAACGATGAGGTCATAAACCACATTGGCGCCCGGATCCACGGATTTCTGATAGAGATTGATGACCAATCCAACGTCATAGAGCTGGGTGACATCGATCTGTATGTCCAGGGTGTGGGTCTCTTCGGGGAAATCTGCTGAAGTGGCTGTGACGGTCAGATAATAGGTTCCTTTGACCTCCTCATCGGGGACAGTTATGGACAGGGTGACCATTTCGCTCTGTCCTTCGGCAACATCGACCGAGGGTGCCACATCAGCAACCCAGCCTTCTGTACCGGCTGGGGTCTCGGCTTCCAGCTCGATGGTGTCATCGCCAGTACCCTTGTTGTCAAGGGTAAGATCGATCGTGGTCGATGAATCTGGGTCCATCTTCTTGTAGGTCAAAGAAGAGACCATGGTGAATTCATAGTGCTGATTGACCATGGTGATAGTGGAACCGATGATCGATACAGAACCGTCACCATCTGAGGTGGCTGAGATGTTGACATAATACTCGATATTGTCTGCGTCCTCGGCGACCTTGATGGATAGGTTGACAACGGTTGTCTCTGCAGGGTCAAGGGTTACCTGGTTGGGATCGATCTGGACGAACCAACCCGCCGGTTTTTCGTCCACGGTGAGGTCGAAGGTGTCCTCGCCAGTGCCCTTATTGGCTATCTCAACGGTGTAATTGACAAAGGTGTCCGGGTCGGCTTCCTTGGAGCTGGGGATGATGGTGACCCCAATGTCGTATTTCTGGTTGACAGAGATGGTCACGGAGGTGTTGCCGGTGGCATTGGTCGGATCCTCATCCGAGGTGGCGAGAATATAGATCTTGTAATCGCCCAGAACTGCCTCCTCGGGTACATTGACCAGCAGAATAACATCCTTGGCCTCATCCTTTACCAGATCTATCTGATCCTGGATGGAACCCCAGTCAGCCTTAGCGCCTTCCAGGGTGAGCCGGAAGGTGTCCTCCCCGTTGCCTTTGTTCGTGATAGTGATGTTCCATTCGATCGTCGTGTCAGGGTCTGCATATTGCAAAGAGGACTCACCCGATTTCACTGTGGCCGATACATCGAAGACCTGGTCAACGTTGACGAAGATGGGTTTGGTGTCTATGGTGGTGCCATCTTCTGAGGTGGCCTTGATGATTATCTGGTAGTTGTTGGCCTGGGTGGTGCCCTTGGGTGGAGAGACACGTACGATGGTGCTTCCGGTGGTGTCCCTCTGCAAGGTGAAGGAGCTCTGTCCACTGAAGGAGGCCCATGAGGCGTTGCCACCGATCAGAGTGAGGGTGATCTTGTCCTCGCCGTTGCCATCATTGGTGATGTTGATATCGAAGGTGACCTCTTCTTCAGGCTCTACGTTCTTGGTGTCCTCACCGATTATCAGCAGAGAAGGCTCGAACTCCTGGGTCACCGTGCTGGTGGTGGTCACGGTCTTGCACTTTGTGGGGTCAGCCTCGGAGCATACCTTGATGGGGATGCGTCCCTTGTCATCTGCGGAGGCGTCCTCGGGAGCCTCTACGGTCAGGACCTCGGACAGGATGAGGGGGTCGTTGGGACCCAGGTCGGTGACGCTTGAAGGCTCCACGGTGGCGGTCCAACCATCGGCCTGCCAATCACCTGGTACCACAGTGATGTTGAAGTCATCGTAGTCATTTCCCTTGTTGGTCAGTTCAATGGAGTAGACCTCGGACTTCCCGGCTTCGATATCCTTGTTCTTGCCACCTGAGGGAAAGACCTCAAGGTTGGGTGTATGGATGACAGTAGCGATGACCTGATCGGTGTAGCAGGTCAATCCCCCATCATCCGAGCATACCTTGACGGTAACGCCATACTGTCCTGCGGTGGCGGTACTGACGGGGGTGATCCTCAAGGTGATATTGGTGGTTTCGTTCCGGGCCAGGGTGACCGAGTTGGGTTTGACGAAGATCCAGCCATCGTAATCATCATCATCCTTCTCCGGAATGGTGATGGTGATGGTATCCTCGCCGTTGCCGATGTTGCTGACGGTGACCGTGAAATCCACGGTCTCTCCAGCCTCCACATCTTGAGCGGTCGGATCCTGAGCGGCCGCACGAGGTTTGTATTTCTGAGATGTGGTGGTCGTGGTCTGGACCGAACCCGTGATGTTGGCATCCTCTTTGGATTCCGCGTTGACGATGACGAAGGCCTTGTCTCCAGCATCGGCCCATACCCCGATCTCCACATACAGGGTGATCAGGTCATCATAATCGGTCCTCAACTCCTTTGTCTGGGCTTTGGAGAGCCAGGCTTCCCAGCCTGTGGGAACCGATGTATCATCGATCTCAAGTGCGATGACCTGTTTGACATCACCATCGTTGATAACGGTGATGGGATATTCTTGGATATCTTCTGGCTCTCCGCTCTGACTGCCTTGGGAGACAGACATTGAAAAGTCGTAATCGCCGGCCTGTGCCTGCTGGGACAGGAAGAGCAGCGCCATGGCTGCTATGGCGATAGTGACCGCAAAGAGTAAGTAGCGGGTTGTCTTTAGAGTAGACATACAGACACCGGTTACTCCAGCTCATATTTATGATATAAAGGTTTACCCTACTTAATTATCAATATTTGCGAATATTTCGCAAAAGTCATTTTATTTAAAGTTTGTGGTTATTAAATATTATCACATGATGCGAATATTTATAAAATGGTAGTGATATTGGCCCATTATGGCCAGTTCCTACTCGATTCCACGCCTGTACAAGCTCCAGATCGACGCATTGGTGGCTTCAGGGTACTACACCTCCAAGTCTGACGTTGTGAAGGACGCCCTTCGACACCTGTTCGAGACCCAGGAGCATTTAAAACAGGCCGCGGCCGTGGAGCTTTACCGTAGGGGTCAGTTGACCCTCTCCAAGGCCGCCGAGCTGGCGGCCATTCCATTGGACAGATTCAAGGACATTCTCCGTGATCAAGGCATCAGTCTCACCGCTCCAGACCAGGTGGAATGGGACGGAGCTTGATTTAAATATTCATCGTCGAGAAAATGGACTTCACCGAGATGTTGGATAGGCTGTCCCGGACCGGGCAGTTCAAGATACGACCGGACCTCGGTGGGATCAAGAGGCTGCTCAGGGAACTGAACGACCCCCAGGACCGCTGTCAAACCATTCTGGTGGGTGGGACCAATGGCAAGGGAGGCTGCGCCCACCACCTGGCCAACCTCCTTCAGGCCCATGGACATAGAGTGGGACTCTACACCTCGCCTCATCTGAGCGATGTCAGGGAGCGTTTCAAGGTCAATGGACACCCGATCACGAAGGGGGCCCTGGCAGAATCCTTCTCCAAGGTCGTAGAGCAGGCGGAGATGATCCAGGTGGACCTGACCTACTTTGAGGCCTTGACGGCCACGGCCTACCTGCATTTCGCTACCATGGGTCTTGATTGGGCGGTCATGGAAGTGGGCCTGGGAGGCACCTGGGACGCCACCAACGTCGTTGTGCCCAAGGCGGCCATCATCACCACCGTGGGTCTGGACCATACCGAGCATCTGGGTCAGACATTGAATGATATCGCTACAACGAAAGCCGACATCTTGCATTCCGGGACGGTAGGGATCATTGGAGTAGCCAATGATGGTTTGGCCAGCATAATGGACAGAGCCTCTCGGGTCGGGGCTCCTTTGAAAGTTGTGGGGAAGGATTTCAGAGTGAAGAACTATCGGATGGTCATGGCTGAGGGTATGCCTGTCGGTTCGACATTCGATCTGCAGACCGCCCGGCACGAGTTCAACAGCTTGCGGGTGCCTCTGCCTGGCTCCCATCAGGCCCTTCTGGCCGCCCTGGCCGTTGCATGCGGGGAAGAGTTGCTGGGCGATGATATGGATCCCAGCCTGACCAGTGAGGCACTCGACCAACCCGGACCGCCGGGAAGATGGGAGGTTGTGGAAGGAGAACCCCTGATGATACTTGATGGAGCCCACAATCCTCAAGCCATGGAGGCCCTGGCCAATTTGCTGAAGGAGGTGGATGGACCGCTGGTTGTACTGGTTGCCCAGATGAACGACAAGGAGGTCGGGACCCTGAAGGCCTTGACCGAAGTCGCTGAGCACATGGTCATCACCTCCATCGGTGGCCCGCGAGGGAGATCTCCAGAACAGATCGGTGCCTTTCTGAAGGATAATGGAACGCCAATAACGGTGGAACCCGATCCTGGCCAAGCCCTGAAGTTCGCCTCCCGGATGGCTTTGGAACTGCCGGGGATCCTGTGCGTGACCGGTTCGTTCTACCTCGTTGGCAAGGTCAGGCAAATGCTCGAGCTTGAGTGATAAGTGGGCTGGGGCGGATTTGAACCGCCGATCTTCGCCTTGTAAGGGCGACGTCATAGGCCAGTCTAGACCACCAGCCCACAGGGGGCATCAAGTCCCGAAGGATAAAAAATGTACAGGCCTTGTGACAGCATCTTTTAATAGCTCCCCAAAGCATGAACATGCAACATGACCGGCAGTGACATTGGTAGCCCTGAAGCTTTGCTGGAGGAAGCTCGCAAGCAGTACCTCAAGCAGAATCGGGCCGCGGCCTGGGACAAGGACCGGGAAGGGCTGCAGCACCTGAAACTTCAGCTTCACTGGCATGGTTATCTTATCTGGGCCCGATTGTATCCAGAGGACGGCAAGATCACTCTCAAGGACGAATGGGGCCAGACCCAGGCGATGCCGGTCAGCAAGGCCTCCTTGAAGACCATCCTCAGCTGGATGGATGAAGAGTCGTGAAGCTCTCCAGCAGGGCCTGTGGCGAGCTGCCCAGGGGTTGGGAAGGGATACCGTGGGCACTCTCCAGCTCACGGGCCAATTCCTTTGTGGCCCCGTGAACGGTGAAGATGCGCTGGGGATGGCAGGCTTCGGCAAAATCAATCAGAGCCTGGAAATCGGCGTGGTCCGACAGGGGAAACTGGGCTTCCACACCCTGACTGGCATAGGAGTAGAAGGAGCACCACCCGGAGACGAAGGCGGTACGCGCGCCCTTATCCCGGATCCGTTTGATGAGCGGAGAGATCTTCTTGCCCATGGCCTTGCTGTTGGGTACCACAATGACCCGCGGGTCCTGCAACTCCTTCTCGCTGATATCTCCCAGATGTTGATACTCCAGGGGTACACCGTGACGAACGTAGATGTCACAGATCCGGGCCACCGATTCGGCCACGGCCACCGGAGCCCCCAGAGCGTTGGCCAGGGCCACCACCTCCTGGGCCTTGCCCAGCGAGTAGGCTCCCACGATGGCGGGATGGCTGTGCAGGACCGCCTCGAACCAGGCCCAGAGGTCCTGGATCACCTCCTGGCGGGGCGGCAGGTTGCGGTCGGGGCGGCCGTAGGTGGATTCCATGATGAGGATGTCGCAGTCCCGGGGTTCGGCCTTGCCCGCGGTGACCGAGCCGGTGGGATTGAAATCACCGGTGTATAGCAGGTCGTTGACCTCCACCATGACCGAGCCCAGGCAATGGCCGGCCGGATGAAGGGTGACCTCGAAGTCGTTGATCCTGAATTGCTCCCCCATGGGAGCGACCTGACCGTGGGACCTCCCATGGCGGAGCTTGAGGACCTCGAGGGTCGGCTGGGTCATGTGGGCCTTGGAGACCAGGTGATCGGAATGGCCGTGGGTCACCACCCCGTCGGTGCGAGCCCTCCCGGGATCAAGCCAGAGCTTGTTGTCGCCCTCCTGCAGACAGATGCCCCGTTGAGCGTGGACCCTCACCGATGGGCCTCCCTGCCGCTCAGGGTTATCGTGCCTTTCTCGGACGGGGATGGGGCCTGCCCGAGTTTGGCATGGAAGATGTATCGGGCCGGCTCACGCTCATCCTTGCCGGTGGCAAAGTGGCAGACCGGACACTGATGGCCCAGGGTCACCTCATCCCCTTCCAGGGTCATGTTCCTGACCTTGTCGAAATCACTGCCACAGACCGGACACTCCTTCATCGGTCCCGGGCGGCGATTGGTCCGGGTGTGGATCTCTAGCCGCACCAGACCAGAGTGGACGGCCAGGCGACGCATGCGCTGGGGGCCCAGCCGGCAATCGGGATGGTCCTCCTTCAGGCAACCCGTGACCATCCGGTGAAACGCAGCCTGGGAGCCCACCAGGCCCTGCTGGGAAAGCACTGCCTTTATCGCGGTGTTGACCTCCTCGGGGGTGGGCAAACGGTAGGTCATGCTGGGCTATCCCGGCTGCCTTAAAGTGGATTCTGGTCCGGGTCTTTGACGACCTTTATTATCCTTGCTCCAAGCAACGTTCCACCGAGGTGATCTTGTCCCTGAGGGCTCCGGTCACACCCACCTTGTCATCGATCTTGACCGTGGTGACCACCCGGCCCACCTGGCGGCGCATGTTCAGGTGGCAGGCCTGGATGAGGGCGAAGACCTCCTCGGGCTCCCCCTCCACGATGGTGCCCATGGCATGAAAATCGTAATCGAGGCCCGACTCCCGGATGAGCTGAAGGCTCTGGGAAACGTACTTGGACATCCCCTTCTCAAGGCCGACCGGGGCGACGCTGAACTCGGCAAGCATGAACAGAGCAACAGAGGCCGTGTACTTGGGATTTTGGGAGGTCGATGAAGGGGGTTGGGAGTCGCCGATCCATGGCCGGCCGAACTGTCTTACATGTCGCCTGCGGGCAGTTTCAGGACCTCTTCGTAGGTGAAGACCGGGCCATCCTTGCAAACGTAGGTGGAGCCGATGTTGCACCGGCCGCACTTGCCGATGCCGCACTTCATCCGGTTCTCCAGGGTGGTGTAGATCTGGTCTGGAGGCCAGCCCAGCTTCTCCAGGGCCTGGGTGATGAACTTGATGGCGATGGGCGGGCCGCAGGTTACCACGATGGAGTTGTCGGGCTTGGGCTTGACCACTTCCACCAGCTGGGGCACAAAGGCGGTGAACTTCTTCTCCTTTGCCGCCTCGCCCTTCACAACGGTACTGCCGGGGTCCTTCATGTTGACGGCCGGCCAGCCCGCTTCGGCGTCACCCTCGATGGGACCCTTGGGGCCGAAACTCCAGTCGATACAGCGCCACAGGTCCACATCCTCTCTGACGGCAAGGTCCTCGAAGGCCTCCTTGAAGGCCAGGTCCGCCGGAGTGCGGGCGCCGTAGATGATGGTGACCTCGCCGTAGTCCTTGCGATTCTCGGGGGTCAGGACGTAATCGTAGACCGAGCGGACCGGGGAGATGCCGATGCCGGCTCCGATGAAGATGATGTTCTTGCCCTTCCACTCCTTGACCGGGAAGATGTTGCCGTAGGGTCCTCGCACGCCCACCTGGTCCCCGACCTGCATGTGGTGCAGACGGTTGGTGACGTTGCCCACACGCATGACCGAGAACTCCATGACCCCTTCGGTGTTGGGCAGGTTGCAGATGGCAAAGACGCTCTCGCCCACGCCAAAGACGTTGAGCAGACCGAACTGGCCCGGCTGATGGACGAAACTGGGCCAGAGCTTCTCGTCGTCCACCTTGACCGTGAAGGTGCGGATGGGACGGGCGCCGCCGGCCTCGAGCTGGATGTCGGTGATGGTGGCCAGATGGGGCTTGTAGATGTTGTCTGTGGGTTCAGCCATTGGCCTTCACCTCCTCCTGCAGGTCACCCATGACCTGGATGATATCGATGTTCACGGGACAGTGGGCGATGCAGCGCCCGCAACCCACGCAGCCATCGTGGCCCAGCCGTTCGGGCATGTAGGCTATCTTGTGGTAGATGCGGTTGCGCTGGCGGTGACGCTGGACCGGCCGGGGGTCGTGTCCCGAGGCGTGGATGGTGTAGTACTTGAACTGGCACGAGTCCCAGGTGCGCTCCCGGGACATCTGGCCCTGGGAGACGACATCGTTGATATCGAAGCAGTGGCAGGTGGGGCAGAGCAGGGTGCAGACCCCGCAACCCAGACAGCGCCGGGCCAGGGCTTCCCAGTAGTCGCTCTCGAAGCTCTGCGCCAGGGCCTCCCGGGCCGCCTCGATGTCCACGGTGCGGACGATAGCCTCCAGGGAGTCCCCCTTGACCTGTTCCGCCTGTTGGGCCGCCTTGTCAGCCGCGGGGGTGAAGAGCTTGCCACCCAGATCAGCTATTTGCTTGCCCTTGTCGGTGAAGGATTCTACAAAGTAGGAATCACCCAGGTCGGTCCAGAGCATGTCGGAGCCCTCCTGGCTGGCCGGTCCGCCGCCGGTGGAGGTGCAGAAGCAGTTCTCCCGGGGCTGGGTGCAGGTGAAGCTGATGATGGTGCTGCGGTCCCGGGCCTGATTGTAGTAGGGGTCGGTAAAGTCCCAGTTGAAGAGCCGGTCCAGGGTCACGATGGCCCGCACGTCGCAGGGTCGGGCCCCGAAGAGCAGAAGCGGGTCTGTTGAAGCCTCGGGTTCTGACACCCCTGTGACCTTGTGGTCCTGCACCTCGAAGTCGAACATCTTCTGGGTCTGAGGGAAGAATAGCCCCTTGGTTGGCTTTCCCGAGTTGGCGAACTCGAGATCCAGCTGACCCTCCTTGAGGGATGTGAACAGGGTCCCGCCATCGCCGGTGACCGGGCCGTAAATGTCGTAATCAGCAAGCTTGGTCAACAGCTTGTCGAGCTGGTCTTTTTTGATCATCCAAGCCACATCATCACCTCCTACCAGATCTCCCCCTGGGGATCATCCACATCGTAGGACCCGAACATGGCAGCGGCCTCGACGTTCATTCCCGGGAACACCTTGAAGCGTTCCTTGGAGCGTTTCTGCAGGTAGCGGTTCAGGTGGCGCAGGGGGATGGCCACGGGACAGCTCCGCTCGCACTCGCCGCAATCGACACAGCGACCGGCCAGGTGCATCGCCCGCACCAGATGGTAGAAGGCGTTCTCCTTCAGGTTCACGCTCTTCTCGATCCAGCGGTAGGGCTTCTCCCTCTCGAAAACGCACTCCTCGCAGTAGCACAGGGAGCAGGCGCTCTTGCAGGCGTAGCACCGCACACAGCGGGCCATGTGGTCCTGCCAGAAAGCCCACCGCTTCTCGGGGGGCATGGCCTCCAGCTCCTCCAGGTCGGCGAACTTGTCAGCCTGAACGGGTTCCGGGATGTCGGTACCCACCACAACCTCGGAGATCACCGGATTGTGGGTGACACAGACCTGGCACTTTGTGGCGATCAGATCGGCTTCCGGGACGGTCACTGAACCCCCTGGATGATCGAGGATGAACTGGCCGCCTTTCATGGTCACCTGAACATTTTTGCGCTCTTTTACAGGCACCTGCCTCAGGGCAACGTCAAGCTTGGCAGGATCCACCGAGCCGGGGCTGCGAATGCCGATTATCTTGACCCGCTCCCTCTGTACTATGTTCTCCTTGATGAGCTCCACCACGCTCTTGGTGTCGCAGGCCTTGAGGACCACGCCAATGGGACGGGTGTCGGGCTTCTGACCCCGAGGGGGCTTGACCTTGATCTCGGCTACCAGCACGCGACTGAGGTTGTCGATGCAGGTGGGGTCCCATACCAGCTGGTCGGCCTCCTCGGGTTTGAATATGACGATGGGGCGAGCCATGGGGCCGGTGCCTCCGGTGTAGCCTATGACCATCCTGACCGTGCCCTCCTTTAGCCATTTGCGGGCGGTCTGGCGGATCTCCTCGGTGGTTGCGGCATAATCGTACTCGGTCATCAAGCCTCACCCCCACTCAACTGCTCCTGGGGTCCCAGTTCCCGCACCTGCTCGGTGAAACGGGTGACCACGTCGGCCCACTTGAGGCCCTCGGAGGCCGAGACCCACGATATCTGGAAGCGATCGGGGTTGACACCGACGAAATCCAGCAGATCCCGCAACAGGGTCAACTTGCGGCGGGCGTGGTAGTTGCCCGAGTGATAGTGACAGTCGCCAGGATGACAGCCCGAGACCAGCACCCCGTCGGCCCCCTCCTGGAAGGCCTTGAGCACGAACTGGGGGTTGACCCGGCCCGAGCACATGACCTTGATGATGCGGATGTTGGGGGGATACTGGAGCCGGGAGGTCCCGGCCAGGTCGGCGCCGGTGTAGCTGCACCAGTTGCAGAGAAATCCCACAATCTTGGGCTCGAAATCGGCCTTGTCCGCCATCAGACCACCTCGTGGAGCGAGCCCTTGATCATCGACAGCAGCTGCTGATCGGTGAAACCACCCTGCTGGATGGCCCCAGATCGGCATACGGCGGCACAGACGCCACAACCCTTGCAAAGAGCCGGGTTGACCTTGGCGAACAGCTCACCCTCCTCGATGGCGATGGCGGCGTAGGGACAGGCCTCCACGCAGAGGGCGCAGGCACTGCACATCTCGGGGGTCACCGAGGCGGTGATGCCCTCCAGGACCAGTCGCCCCTTCAGGATGGGGATGGCGGCCCGGGAGGCGGCGCCCTCGGCCTGGGCGATGGTGTCGGCCAGGTTCTTGGGGAAATGGGCCGCGCCGCTGAAGTAGAGACCCTCGGTGGAGAAGTCCAGGGGTCGTATCTTGGCGTGGGCCTCGATGTAGAAGCCGCCGGGTCCGGCCGGGACCTTGAGCAGTTCCATCAGCTTGTCGGTGGAGGGATGGCCCTCGGTCTGGGCCGTCAGTACCACCAGGTCGGCCGGCAGTTCCAGGGTGTTCTTGTAGATCTGGTCAGTCACGGTGACGGTGAGGTTGCCTTCCTCGTCGGTGCTGACCAATGGTTGGTCCTCAAGATCATACCTTACGATCTTGATCTCCTGGTCCTCGATGACCTGGGCGAAGTACTCCTCCTCCTGGGTCCCGAAGACACGGATGTCGCGGTAGAGGATGTAGATGTCGGAATTGGGATAGCGCTCCTTGATGAGCTTGGCGTTCTTGATGGAGACACCACAGCCGATACGACAGCACCAGGGCCGCTCCTCTTCCATGGCTCCGGCGCAGTTGATCATCACAACCTGCTTGGGTTCTGCCAGGGAGTCCTCCTTGATCTTGCCTTCGAGCTGGGTCTGGGTCATGATGTTGTCGCTGTCGCCATAACCGTAGCGGCCGGCGAGGTCGATCTCCTGGAAACCGGTGGAGATGATGGCCGTGCCGAACTTGAGTTCCTGGTCCTTCTTGGGGGTCTTTACCGTGCCTTCGAAGTTGCCCACGAAACCCGTGACCTCCTCCAGGCTGGAGTTGGTGTAGACGGTGATGAACTTGGAACTCTTGACCTTCTCGATGACGGGGTCCAGGATGTCGCTGGCCTTCACATCGGAGGGGAAGAGGGTGTGGAGTTTGCGCAGGGTGCCTCCCAGTTCGGCCTCCTGCTCAACGATGTAGGACACTATCTCCATGTCCGCCAGGGCCAGGGCCGATCTCATGCCCGAAAGACCACCACCGATGATGAGCACCGACGGGGTCACGTCCACCTCCTCCTCGGGCAGGGGTTCCAGCAGATTGGACTTGTTGACCGACATGCGGATGAGGTCCATGGCCTTCCGGGTGGCGGTGGGCCGATCGTGGGAATGGACCCACGAACAATGCTGGCGAATGTTGGCGAACTCGAAGAGGTACTTGTTGAGACCCGCCTCCACCAGGGTGTCCTGGAAGAGAGGCCCGTGGGTGATGGGAGAGCAGGCCGCCACGATTACGCGGTTCAGGCCCTCCTCCTTGATCTTCTGGGTGATGTCCTTGATGCTGTCCTCGGCGCAGGCGAACATCACATCCGTGGAGTAGGTCACGTTGGGCAGGTCGCGGGCGTACTCGGCCGCCTCGACGGTGTCCAGGTAGCCGTGGATGTTCTTGCCGCAGTGGCAGACGAAGACCCCGACCTTGGGCTTTTCGCCTTTCACATCCCGTTCTTCGGGAGTGGGTGGGGCCTCGGCCTGCTCTCTCTCGATGATGGACTCCATGGCCCTGGCCGCGGCGGCACTGCCCATGGCCACGCTGTCGGGAATGTCCTTGGGTCCCTGGATGCAGCCTGCCAGGTAGACCCCCTTGCGGGTCGATTCGATGGGGTCGGAGAGGACGTCGGCGGCCTTGAAGAAGCCGTGCTCGTCCACCTCGACGCCCAGGGCCTGGGCCAGTCGGGGGTTGTCCTGGGAGGGCATGATGGCCGTTGATAGCACCAGCATCTCCACCCGCTTCTCGGTGACCTCCCGGGTGTGGGTGTCCAGGTAGCGGATGGATATGCTGTGGTCCTCGTTCTCATACACTGAGGCTGGACGACTGCGGATGTACTCCACGCCCATGTCCTCGGCCTTGTTGTAGTACTGCTGGAAATCCTTGCCGTAGGCTCGCAGGTCCATGTAGAATATGGATATGTCGGCGTCGGGGGCCATCTCCTTGGCGATGGAGGCCTCCTTGGTGGCGTACATGCAGCAGACCCGGGAGCAGTAGGGGAAGCCCTCCTGCTTGCTTCGGGAGCCCACGCACTGGATCCAGGCGATGGAGCCTGCCGGCTGGTTGTCAGAAGGCTTGCGTATCTGGCCCTCGGTGGGACCGTAGGATGAGAGCAGTCGCTCGAACTGCATGGCGGTGATTACGTTGGGGTACTTGCCGTAGCCGTACTCCTTGCGCATCTCCAGGGGCTCGAAGAGTTGGAAGCCGGTGGCGATTATGACACTGCCGACCTTGACCTCGATGTCCTCGGATTTCTCCAGGAAGGTGATGGCCTCGGGCTCACAGACCCGCTCGCAGGCCCCGCATCCGATGCAGGCCTCGTAATCGATGGTGTAGACCACGGGGACGGCCTGGGGGAACTCGATGTAGATGGCCTTGCGGGTGGTGAGCCGCTCCTCGAAGACGTTGGTGACGTCCACGGGACAGACGGGCACACAGTCGTTGCATCCAGTGCACTTGTTGGGATCGACGTACTGGCTCTTCTTGTAGACCCGGGCGGTGAAGTCGCCGGCCTCGCCCTTCAGACCGCTGAGCTCGGAGTAGGTGAGCAGCTCGATGTTGGGCTGGCGGGCCACCTCCACCATCTTGGGGGCGGCGGTGCAGATGGAGCAGTCGTTGGTGGGGAAGGTCTTGTCCAGCTTGACCATGTTCCCGCCGATGGTGGCGGTCTTGTCCAGCAGGATGACGCGGTAGCCCTTGTCGGCGATGTCCAGGGCGGCCTGCATCCCGGTGATGCCGGCGCCCACGATGAGCACGTCGCTCTCCATCTTCCGTTTTGACTTTCGAAAGGCCATCTCGGCCATAAGCCGCATGTCGCCATCAAGCTCCGCACCCTCCCGCTTCTGGATGATCTCCTCCGGACCTTCCAGGAAGTAATCGTCCTCCAGCGGGACATCCTCGTAATAGTGATCGAATTTATCACTCTGGTCTTGCATTCTTACCCGCCTCAAGTCCTTGGTCGAAGGCCATCTGGTTCAGCTTGATGAATCGTGCCGGCACGCTGACCTCCACTGACTTCTTGAGGGCCTCGGCCGGCGGAACGTCATAGATGCCAGCTACGGCCCCGATCATGGCTATGTTGGTGACCACCTTGTTGCCCAGTCCCTCTGCTATCTTCTGGGCCTGGACCTTGTAGATCGGTCGTCCGATGTCATTGTGGGGCACCAGGTCGGGATCGACGATGACCACCGTGTCGTCGGTGACATCCACCCCGTAGGTGTTGAAGGCCTCCTGGGCCATGGAGACGAACAGGTCCACGCCGGTGGGCCTGGGATAGCCGATCCGCTCATCGGAGATTATCACCTCGGCGCGGGCGGCCCCGCCCCGGGCCTCGGGGCCGTAGGACTGGCTCTGCACCGCGTTGAAGTCGGCGTAGACACAGGCGGCCTTGCCGATGATGAAACCGGCCAGGATGACCCCCTGGCCGCCGAAGCCGGCAATGCGCAGTTCGCGCTTCATCAGCCACCTCCCGCCCACTTGGCGTCGTCCTTCTTCATCAGGTTCTCGATGAGCCGGCCATATTCGGCGTAGAAACCGGGTTTGTGCTCGTCCTGGAAGACGCCGATGAGGATCATGTCCTGGGCCTTCTCCTGCTCCTCCTCGGTACCGAACTCCATGATGCGCTCGTAGTCCTCGATCATGATGTACTTGTCATCGTACCACTGCCAGAGCTTCTTGATATCGCCCTTGCGGTTGCGGCGTCCGAAGGCCGTGGGGCAGGGGGACATCATCTCCACCAGGGAGAAGCCCTCGTGGGACAGGGCGTCCTTGATGGACTTGATGGGCTGGGAGGGGTAGGAGACCGGCCAGCGGGCCACGTAGGCCGCCCCCAGGGCCTTGGCCACCTCGCAGACATTGAAGGGCTGTTCGATGATGCCGTAGGGCGCAGTGGAGGCGAAGCTGCCCACCGGGGCGGTGGGGGCCTGCTGTCCGCCGGTCATGCCGTAGATGTAGTTGTTGAGCAGGATGACGGTCATGTCCACGTTGCGCCGGGCGGCGTGGATGAAGTGGTTGCCGCCGATGCCCACGCAGTCGCCGTCTCCCGAGAAGACCACGACGTTGAGGTCGGGATTGGCCCCCTTGATGCCGGTGGCGAAGGCCAGGGCGCGACCATGGGTGGTGTGGAGCCCGTCGGCGTTGATGTAGCCGGGGATGCGGGAGGAACAGCCGATGCCTGAAGCAAAGGCCATCTGTGAGAGGTCCAGTCCCAGCTCATCGATGGCATGGAACACGTAGTCCATGGCCGTGCCGTGGCCGCACCCATTGCAGAAAATGGTGGGGAACATCTCCTTGCGGATGTAGCGCTCGCGCAGGGCCTGTACGTTCTTTGCATCACTCATCATTTCGCCTCCTTCTCGATTATCTCCACCAGTTCAACCGGCAGGTGCATCTCGCCTCCGACCTTGGGAGCCATCACGATCTTGCAATCGGGGTCCGCGAACTCCTTGATGGGGTGGACGATCTGGCCCAGGCACATCTCCGGCACGATGATTGTGTTCACCTGCTTGGACAGCCTGGCGATGGCCGAGCGGGGGAAGGGCCACACGATCTGCAACCTCAGCAGGCCGGCCTTGATGCCTTTGGCGCGGGCCAGGGCCACGGCGCTCTCGGCGGGCCGGGCCGAGGCCCCATGGGTGATGAAGGCCACCTCGGCGTCCTCCAGCTCCACCTCCTCCACCATCTCCAGGGCTTCCCGATCATCGGTGATCTTGGTGATCAGCCGGGTCAGGAGCTCCTCGTGGTCGGCCTGTTTATCGGTGGCCGGCAGACCCTTCTTGTTGTGGGTCAGGCCGGTCACATAGGTGGCGTAGCCGGTGCCGAAGTTGGCGAAGTCGGGCACCTTGCTGTCCCGGGTCTGGGAGTTGGTGAAGGGGATGTACTTCTCCCTCTCGATGGTGGCCGGGACCCGGTCGATGAGGGTTATCTCGTCCTCCTCGGGGATCACCACCTTCTCCCGCAGATGACCCACCTCGCCGTCGGTCATGACACACACGGGATGGCGGTACTTCTCCGAGAGGTTGAAGGCCTCGATGGTCAGGTCCAGGGACTCCTGCACCGTACTTGGGGCCACGGCGATGGCCTCGGCGTCTCCGTGGGTGCCCCAACGCACCTGCATCATGTCCCCCTGGGCACCCAGGGTGGGTTGTCCCGTGGAAGGTCCAGTGCGCTGGACGTTGGCGATGACCACCGGGGTCTCGGTCATCATGGCGTAACCATAGTTCTCCATCATCAACGAGAAACCAGGCCCCGAGGTGGCCGTCATGGCTTTGGCCCCGGACCAGGCGCCGCCGATGGCCGAGGCGATGCCCGCGATCTCGTCCTCCATCTGGATGAAGGTTCCTCCCACCCGGGGTAACAGCCGGGCGATGCCCTCGGCCACCTCCGAGGCGGGGGTGATGGGGTAGCCCCCGAAGAAGGAGCATCCCGCCAGGACAGCGCCGTAGGATACGGCCATGTCCCCCTGGATGAACTGGACCTTGTCCCCTAGCACTTTGCGGATCCGCTCGGGATCTCGTTCATACTTCATTGGTTATCCCTCCGATGATCAGTTTGCCTGTGGCGTCTTCGGGCATCTCATCCTCCTTGGTGACCACGATGGCCAGGTCGGGACAGATGAGCTCGCAGAGCTCACAGAAGTTGCAGCTGTTCTCCTCCTTCAACTGGGGAGGGAAGACACCGCGTTTGTTAAGCTGGTCCGAGTACTCAAAAGCATCCCGGGGGCAACGGTCCACACAGATGCCGCAACCCTTGCACCAGTCCAATGTTATCTTGATCATGTGCCACACCACTAAAGGATATCGAGAGAACGGGCCAGGGCCTCCTTGCCCCGGTACTCGGGCAGGATGATGGGCGCCTCAATGTCGCTCTCTATCTGGATATCCTCAACCATGCGGTTGTATTCGTCGATATGGCTCAATGAGAGTTTGCCGACCTTGCGGCCCTTGATGTACTTGGCGGCATGGATGCCCGCCCGCTTGCCAAAGACGTTGAAGTCAAGCAGGGAGTTGCCCATGAGCCGGTTCTTGCCATGGACCCCGCCGGTGACCTCCCCTGCGGCCAGGAGCCCGGGGATGCTGGTCTCCGAATCTGGGTTGATCTCCACCCCTCCGTTCTGGTAGTGAAGGGTGGGGTAGACCAGGATGGGATGGGTGGTCATGTCGATGCCAAAGCGGCGGAACTTGCGCACCTCGCCGGCCAGCTTCTCCTCCACGGTGCCCTCGCCATGGATCATGTCGATGAGGGGCGAGTCGAGCCAGACGCCGGGCATGCCGGTGGGGGTGATGAGGCCCTTGCCGTCCTTGCATTCCTTGATGAAGGCCGCCGACTCCACGTCCCTGGGCTCCAGGGGGTAGACGAAGGGGTCGCCATCCTTGTTCAAGGGCAGGGCGCCCAGGCCCCGGATCTTCTCGGTGGAGAGGATGCCGATGACCGGGTCGGGGTAGATGTCGCCGGTGGGGTGGATCTGGATGGTGTCCAGGTCCCGCAGGTTGGCCCCCGCATGGTAGGCCATGACCAGACCGTCGCCGGTGGCCCCGTAATGGTTGGAGGTGGGGTAGCCGGCCAGGTGCAGGCGGCCGCTGCCGCCGGTGGCCAGGATGGTGGCCTTGGCCCGGATGACGTAGTACTCGTGGGTCTCCAGGTTCATTGCCACGCCGCCGGATACGGCTCCCGAATCGTCCAGCAGCAGCTCCACCACAGGGGCGAACTCAAGCACTGGCATGTCCAGGTTGCGGGCCGTGTCCCGGATGGTGCGCATGAGCTCCATGCCGGTGTAGTCCTTGGCACTGTGCATCCGCTTGCGGCTGGTGCCGCCTCCGGGCAGGAGCTGGAAGTTGCCATCCTCGTGACGGTCGTACATGATGCCCAGCTCCTCGTGCCACCTGATGAGCTCGGGAGCGTCCAGGGCCAGGGCCTTCACCAGGTCGGGCTTGTTAGAGAAGTGGCCACCGCCGTAGATGTCCAGGTAGTGGATGGCCGGACTGTCGTCGCCGCTGTCGGCGGCCTGGATGCCGCCCTGGGCCATCATGGAATTGGAATCGCCGTGGCGCAGCTTGGTGGTTATGAGGATCTTGTCCAGGGCCACACCGTTCTCGTGGGCGAAGAGGGCCGCCACCGTGCCGGCGCCACCGCCACCGATGATGAGCAGGTCCACATCGTAGTCGATCTGGGTCAGGTCGACCTTGGAGGTGTCCAGGATGGACTTGCACTCCAGCAGGTCGGCGAACCCGTTGTACATCAGCTGGCCCTTGTCCACGCCCAAGGCCAGCTCACGCTTGGACTCGGCCATGAAGTCGGGGTGGTTCTTGGCCAGGATCTCCTCCCGGGCTTTCATGGACATGGCCTTGACCTTCTTCTTCAGGTTGGCCTCGCGCTTGGCCTCCACCTTCTTGATGGATTCCATCATGTAATCGGGATAACCATCGATCATTTCCATACCATAACCTCCTACAGCTTCAACTCCCGGTCCTTGTACCGTTTGGTGATGGCCTCGCGGTCCAGGGCCATGAGCTCGTCGATCTCCTTCTCGGTCTTGCCGCTCTCGATCTCCTTCAACTTCTTGGCCAGGTCGGGCGACCAGGTGTCCATGTACTTGCCCCGCAGGCGCCGCACCAGCTGACCCACATGGTAGTGCTTGATGTCGGCGGGGCAGCGCATGGCGCACATGCCGCACTGGATGCAATCGAAGGATAGCTCGGCGGCCTTGGCGATGTCGCCCCGCAGGGCGTTCTGGATGTACATCATCACACTGACGTCCTGGGCACACGATTTGGTGCAGGTGTTGCAGGAGACGCACCGGGCGATCTCGGGATAGAGCGAGAGCACGGTGTTCTCCTCGGGTCTCAGCTGGTCGATCAGGTAGTGGGCCTTGGTGGCCGGGACAAAGGGGATCTGGACCAGGTACATGCCGTCCTCCACCTGGGTCTGGCAGGCCAGGGCGAACTGGAGCTTCTGCTCGTCACCCTTGCGGTAGACCGTGGAGCAGGCACCGCAGAAACCGGCCCGGCAGCCGCAGCCCCGGACATACTGGTAGCCGGCCTGCTCGATGGCGGCCATGATGGTCAGGCCCACTGGGACCTTGTACTTCTGACCCATGACGAAGATGTCGTAGGTCGCCTGTTGGCCCTCGGGGGCCTCGCTCGTGGTTGCTGCTTGGGAAGATGCTCCATCGGTCATGCGACCACCTCTACCGGGTCTTTCAAATGATCACCTTGGGTAAGTATTGGCAATGGATCGACGGTATGCTGGTCAAAGCCCAGGCTCTCGGTGTCGAGGCCCAGGGCCACCGCGATCAGTTGAGTGTAATATAGCACGGGAACCTGCTTGTAGCCCTTCACCAGCTCCTCAGCCTCCTGGCCCCGAACGTCCAGGTTGAAACGGCACATGGGACAGGAGAGGGTGATGGCCTGGGCACCCCGGTCGAGGCCGTACTGGGAGATGTTCTGGGCCCTCTTGGAGGTCAGCTCCTTCTGCTCTATGGTGTGATAGGAGCCGCAACATTCGATCTTGAAGGGGTTGTCCACCACGGTGGCTCCCAGGGCCTTCATCAGGTCCGACAGGATCTGGGGATCCTCGGGATCGTCGATGGCCACCTCCCGGGGGCGGAGGAGCATGCAGCCGTAGTAGGGCATGACCTTGAGCCCCTTGAGGGGATGCTTCACCTTCTTCTTCAGGGTGGCGAAGCCCACCTCGTCGCGCAGGAACTCCAGCAGGTGCATGACCTTGACGCCGGGCTGGTAGTCGGTCTCCCGGTCCATGAAGCTGTTGAGCTTCTCCAGGTCCTCGGGACTGCCATCGACGCGCTGGCTGGTCTGCTTCAGGGTGTTGTAGCAGAAGTCGCAGAGGGTCAGGATGCGATTGTGGCCCTGGTCCTGGGCGTGGATCAGATTGCGCAGGGGGCCCAGGTGATGCATCAGGTCGTCATCGGTCAGCGAGGAGACCACACCGCAACAGGTCCACTCCTCCATCTCCACCATCTGGTGACCCAGGGCTTCCAGGACCGCCCGGCCCGAGGTCTCCAGGTTGCGGGCCGAGGTTTTGAGCGTGCAGCCGGGATAGTATAGCAGTTCCATGGTATCACCCGATGTTCTTCCGGAAAAGACTGACGAAGGCCAGCTGGGGGATGCGGCGCAGTTCCTCGACCGGCAGTTTGGCGATGTCGGTGGCATCGATGTTCTGCCTCAGGACTATCTGCCTGAGAGCCTCCATGATGCGAGTGACGTCGATGTCCCTGGGACAGCGCTCGGCGCAGGTGAAGCACGAGGCGCAGATCCAGATGGTCTTGGAATCCAGGACCTCCTTGTCGTCCAGGACCAGTTGCCGGATCACCTCATCGGGTGTGAGGTCCATCTCATCGAGGAAGGGGCAGCCGGCGGTGCAGGTCCCGCACTGGTAGCAGCCAAAAAAATCCTCGTCGCACAGGCTCCTTACCTCCTCGGTCAGCTTGCCGGTCAACCTGTACTGGCGGGCTGGCTTTGATTCTTCGGAGGGCTGTTTTGACCCAGTCATGCCCAGACTCCTTGGATGGGAAGTGTACGTTGCCCGGACCGGTCATGCCCTAGTGAAAGAGATAAGGGAAGAGAGAGAGGCCCCCCCCTGACGGTCATGGGCCGCCAACGATTATGATTGTATAATAAAAGCAATATGGTAAATGTAAATACTAGTGGCGCAGAGGCGAGCCTGGAGAGCCTGCCATACCCGGGATTTATCGATGACCCAATGGTGAACAGGCCTCCCAATCCCAGTCGATAGAAATAGCGAAGATACATCTGGTATGGAGGTGATAATATCAATCAAATCCAACATTCCAGGGTGAAAATGATATAAACCTTTTCATCCAACGGCTGAAGGTCCAGCTAAACCCCGAGCCCAGCCTCCTTTTTGCCGATGAGGTCTTGCAATCTCTCCTTGACCCCTCGCTCCCCGAACGAGAACACGTTCAACTCGTCGAGGACCTGGCGCTTCTTGAGGATGTAACCCCGGCCATCACGATGGTGTTCCAGATGCCAGCGGACCTTGTTCTCGTGAGTGGATACCATGAGGGAGGCGTAGAGGTCGGCCAGGTCACCCAGGGGCGGTCGGTCGATATGGCCGTGCTCCATGGTGGCGGTCACCGTGGTGCCATGGCGATAGCGGGATTCGATGTCCAGTTCCCCTCCAGCCTGCTGGCACGCGGCGGCGAGCATGGGAAGCCCCAGACCAATGCGGCGCTTGCCTTGTGGCCTGGTGGTGAAAAAGGTGTCCTTGATGTGAGCCAGGAAGGCGGGCTTGATGCCGTATCCGTCATCGATGATGGTAAGTTTGAACAGGTCGGCCGCCCGGTCCTCCTCCACCTTAACGGTTATCTTCTTGGCCCCGGCGTTCAGGGAGTTCTGGACCATCTCGAATATGTGATCGATGATGTAGCGCAGACCATCACCCCGGGGCGCCCGGCGGGTGCAGTGAGGCATGCCGCATCGAGGCTCAACCGTCCTCGGCCGACACCAGGACCATCTCCATGTTCACGCCGTTCTTGCTGGAGAGGATGACCACCTTGTCGGTGTACTTCTTGATGTTGGCCAGGCCCATCCCGGCGCCGAAGCCCCGACCCCGAATGGCATCCGAGGCGGTGGTGAAACCCGGTTGCATGGCCAGTTCGATGTCATCGATGCCAGGTCCCGTGTCGGTGATGTTGACGAAGATCTGGTCGTCCTTGACATAGGCCTTGATGCGGCCCTGGCCCCCGGCGTGGATGACCACGTTGACCTCGGCCTCGTAGAGGGCTATGCTGGCCCGGCGGATCAGGGCCCGGGGCAGTCCCTGCTCCTTCAGGTAACGCTTGAAAAGGGAGGCCCCCTCGCCGGCCCGGTCCAGGTCGGTGCTCTCTATCTTGTAGGTGAAGTACTGATCACCGGCCAGCTCCTCGGTGCGCAGCAGGTACTTGCCGGGGGTGAGGATCTCCTCGCGGCGCTTGTCATGGAGGTAGACGTTGCCCAGCCGTTCCAGGAGGTGCAGGATAACATCCCCCTTGGTCACCACACCCACCACGACCTGGTCCTTGTCCACCACAGGGTAGCGGCCGAAACCGTAGGTCATGAGATGCTCCACCACGGACTTGATGTCCATCTCGTCGGTGAGGTAGACTATCTCGGTCTCCATGTGCTTGCCGATGGCATCCTCCAGGCTGCCCTCCTCGAGACTGAGGATTATATGCTCCAGGGTGACCAGCCCCGCCAGGTGCCCCTTGTCATCCACTATGGGAAGGCCGGATATCCGGTTGCGCCGCATCAGGTCCTTCGCCTGGGCCATGGGCTCCTTGGCGGTGAGGGTGATGGGAGGGGTGGACATCACGTCCCGGGCCCGGTCGTGAACGAGCAACGATTCAAAGAGATGGTATTGGGGTATCTTCTTCTTGGTCACGAACATGGGCAACCTGGTGGGGGCTCAGGCGGCATCGGTATCGATCCCCCTTAAACCTGCCTCATAGAGCCGCCCGCAGGCGGTGTAGGTCTTCAGGTCGGTGCTCATCAGGGCGATGCCAGAACTCCGGGCCAGGTCGATGATCTCCTGGCCGGGTTCCTTGCCCCTGGTGAAACAGACCGCCGAAATGTCCATCATGTCGGCGGTGCGGATGACCTGACGGCTCAACAGCCCGGTGATGAGCAGGATATCGTAGGCCACATGGGCCAGGACATCGCTCATCAGGTCCGAGGCCCCGGCATGGGTCAGGTCCATATCATTGTCCTCGGGTTGACAATGCACTGTAGCCTCGATCTTATCGGCAATTTCAGCGAGCTTCATCGGTTCACCGGTGGGCACGGGGCGGGAGAGATCATAGACCCCGGGTCATCTTTTCATTTAAAACCGGCGTTATAAGTATTGCTACCTATAATCGATACCCCGAAGTGATTGAGCGAGGCCCAATACGCTGACAAAGGATATCGGCAAGTGATCTGGGCTCCTTGCCAGAAGGGGTGGGTTTTTATGAAAACGCACCTTCGGGGGAACCGGTGGCTCCATGAAACTTTCCCAGATGGCGACCGAGTTGGACCTGGAGCGGGTCAATCAAGCCCCCATGGATGATGATGGGGAAATAAACTCAGGGTATGTCTGCGACCTGTTGAGCCAAGTGCTGGGAAGCGCGGCTGGCGATTCGGTCTGGATCACCGTTCAGAGCCACATGAACATCATCGGGGTGGCGGTGATGACCGGGATCAAGGCCATCATCGTCTCCGAGGGCCACGAGGTTCCCGACGAGGTCATCCAGAAGGCCGATGAGGAGCGCATCGCCCTCTTCCGGAGCCAGGAGAACGGCTATCAGCTGGCGGGCAGGCTCTACCAGCTGGGTATCAAATGAAGAGACCCGGATCCCAGCGCCTGATACCCCTGGTGGCCGACCTGCATATCCATTCCACCCTCTCCCCATGTGGAGGGGACCGGATGGTACCCCGGGAGCTGATACCCCGGATCTTTAGCTTCGACCTGGGGGTGGAGGTCTTCTCCATCACCGATCACAATGCGGGTTCCAACTGCGGCCCCTTCGCCACCGCGGCCCAGTCCCGGAAGGTGCTCTTCATTCCGGGCATCGAGCTCCAGAGCTCCGAGGAGATCCATCTGCTGGGCTACTTCCCTGACCTGGCGTCACTGGACGGATTCTGCACCCAGGTGGTGGGAAAGGGTCTGATGAGGGGGTTGAGGAACGACCCCGAACGGTTCGGTCATCAGCACCTTCTGGATGGCTCGGGCAAGGTCATTGGAGAGGAGGAGGCCATGCTCTCCATGCCCCTCACTCTAACCCTCGAGGAACTCGTGGGACGCATCCATGACCATCGCGGCATCGCGGTGGCGGCCCACCTCGACCGAGCCTTCAGCGTGATATCCCAGCTGGGCTTCATCCCACCGCAACTGGAACTGGACGCGGTGGAGGTGCGGGAGGTGTCCAAGGTCAACGATATCCGCGCCAAGTACCTGAAGGGGCGGGAGCTCAACATCCTCTCCTCCTCCGACTCCCATCATCTGGACATGATACCTAAACCCAAGATGAAGCTGTGGGTGGAACGAGCCGACGTGGCAAGCTGTCTGGCCTGCATCAAGGGAGAAGCTGGGAGGATCACCTTGCGCCAGGCGAAGCTGAAGGCCCGGACAGGCCCGGCAAGTTCGGACAGGTCCTCCGGTGTACCCTGGTCCTAGACGCTAGACGCCTCGGCTGACACTGTGATGAAGGGTGCCATCGGCCTTGCGAATGTTCACTTCCAGGGGCATCTGGCCCGGCAGGGTGTGGGTGGCGCAACCGTAGCAGGGGTCGTAGGCCCTGAAGGCCATCTCCACCATGTTCAGGACTCCATCGGTGACCTGGAAGTTCTTGATGAGCCCCTGGGCCGCCTGCTTGACCGACATGTTGATGGGGCCGGCGTTCTGGGTGGTGGCCACGATGAGGTTGGCCTTCTCCACGTATCCCTGCTCGTCCAGCTTGTAGTGGTGCCACAGGGTTCCGCGGGCGGCCTCGATGACCCCCACGCCCTCGCCCGGTGGTCCCAGCTCGGCCCGGATGTCATCGGAGAGGACCTCGGGGTCGTTGATGAGCTCCTGAAGTCGCTCGGTGGCGTACATCAGCTCGATGACCCGGGCCCAATGGGTGGCCAGGGTCGCGTGGACCGGCTTGCCTCCCAGCACCTCGTACATCTGATCGTGGGCCTCCTGGGCCAGGGGCGTGGCCATGCCGTCGGACACGTTGAGCCGTGCCAACGGGGCGACCCGGTAGATGCCCGAGTCCATGCCAGTTACATGGCCCTTGTAGCCCACCTGCTTCAGGTAGGGTATCTTCACGTAGGTCCAGGGCTCCACAGCCTCGGCGATGTGGTCGAGGTAATCTTTCGCCTCGAACTTGGCGAACTCCTTGCCCTCGGGGTCGACCACGCGCACCTTGCCGTCGTAGAAGTTGACCTTGTTGTTATCGTCCACCAGACCCATGTAGTAGGTGGGGAAGTTGTAGGCCTCGGAGAGGATCACGTCGACGTAATCCTTGTTGGCCAGGACCACATCGTTGAACACCTGGAGGGTGAACTTGGCGAACTCCACCGAAGAATCGGCCCACTCCTTGATCTGGGCCACCTCCTCCTCGTTGAGTCCCTTGGACACACCGCCTGGCAGTCCGTTAACCGGGTGGGTGGCCTTGCCTCCCAGGATGGTCTGGATGTTCTGACCGTAGGCGCGATGCTTGATGACCTCGCCGGCGATGTCCAGGCCCACCTTGCCGATGACCCCCAGGATGTTGCGCTCCATCTTGGGCGCCGTGGGGCCGACGACGAAGTCGGGACCTCCCAGGAAGTAGAAGTGCAGGGTGTGGTCGTAGAGGTAGGCGCCTGCGTACATGAGCTCCCGCAACTTGGCGGCGGCCGAGGTGGGCGGGGTGCTGTAACAGGCGTCCAGGGCCTTGGTGGAGGCGAAGTGGTGGGCGATGGGGCAGACCCCGCAGATGCGGGGGGTGATGCGGGGCATCTCCTCGCCGGGACGGCCCACGCAGAAACGCTCGAAGCCCCGCAGCTCGGGGACCTGCAGGTAGGCGTTGGCCACGTTGCCCTCGTCGTTGAGCAGGATCTCGATCTTGCCGTGACCCTCGAGTCTGGTGATGGGGTCGATGGTGACCCGCTTGGTCTCGCGGGCCTGCTGTTGCAGTTCTTCGTCTGACATCATTTCGCCTCCGTCTCGCGTTCTGCACCTGAAAGGGCCTTGTTGAACAGGGCCTTTGGAAGACCGAAACGGTAGAAGGTGCCCAGCGGGTCCGGGACCTGGTCAATAAGGTTTTGTGTCTCTTCAGGAGACATATCGACCTCGTTCCTGACCCCCAGCACCGAGGCCAGGGCCGATACCATCTTGAGCCCCTGGTCCTCCACGTTCTCGGGGGTGCCCATGCAGCCCCGGCAGGGCATGTTGGCGTCCATGCAGGGGGTTCCGCAACCGCTGCGGGTCACCGGCCCCATGCAGACGACGCCCTGCTCCAGCAGGCATTTCTCGGGGTCGGGGGTGATCTCGTGGACCCGCTTGATACCGTCCATGATCTTCTCCTCCTTGTCCCGCTCGCACTCGTCGCAGCAGGTCTTGACCCCGGCCACGATGGCCCCCTTGGGGGGCAGTTCACCGGTCTGGAGGAAGTTGGCCACAACACCCACCACGTCTAGGATCCGGTCGTGGGGGGGCGGGCAGCCGGGAACGAAGTAATCGACATCGATGACCTCGTCCAGGGGCTTGACCTCCTCGAACAGGGTGGGCAGGGTCAGGGTCTCACCGGTGACCGTGTCGGTCCATTCGGGTTGGGGTCGCACCCCCTCCTCGTTGGCGGTGGAGACAGTGTCGTGGTAGGCGGTCTGCAGGATCTCCTCCCTGGTGGTGCAGTTGGCCAGACCCGGGATGCCGCCGGTGCAGGCACAGGAGCCGAAGGCCACCACCAGCTTGGCCTTTTCCCTGAAGAGCTTGGCGTGCTCCTCCTGCTCGGTGGTGCGGACCCCGCCGTTGATGATGGCGATGTCCAGGAACTTGTCCTCCATGGCCTTGATGTCCGAGTACTTGCCGTCCAGGGCCACCGGCCAGAAGTGGATGTCCATCAGCTCGACCACGTCGAGGATCTTCTCGTCAACGTCCACCACGGCCACCTCGCAGCCTCCGCAGGAGGCCAGCCAGTGGAGTGCGACCTGAGCCTTGGCCATATCAGTCACCTCCGGCAAGGGGGCTGGGCCCAAGCTCCCTGATGGTCTCGGTGAACTCGGTCACCTTCTCGGCGAAGAGCTTGCCCTCGGAGGCCGAGATATGCTCCATCTGGACCCGATCGGGGTCGAGGCCCATGGAGCCCAGCATCCGGCGCAGCAGGCCGATGCGACGCACCGCCTTGTAATTGCCCGACTGGTAGTGGCACTCCCCCAGATGGCACCCGCTGATGAAGACACCGTCGGCACCATCCTTCAGCGACTTGACCACGAAGACGGGATCAACCCGGCCGGAGCACATGACCCGGATGGCCTTGATGTTGGGCGGATACTCCAGGCGGCTGGTGCCGGCCAGGTCGGCCCCGGCATAGGTGCACCAGTTGCAGAAGATGCCCACGATCTCGGGCTCGTAGCCGTTGCCGGCTCCGGAACCGTTGTCCTTGGCCATGGTCACACCTCCCCCTTGAGCTCTTTGAGCACTTCCCACGAGAATACCGGACCGTCCTTGCAAACATAGACGTTGCCGATGTTGCAGCGGCCACACTTGCCGATGCCGCACTTCATGCGCATCTCCAGGGTGGTGTAGATCTGGTCGGGGGTGAAGCCCAGCTTCTCCAGCTCCTGGATCACGAACTTGATCATGATGGGAGGGCCGCAGGTGATGGCGATGGTGTTCTCGGGGGAGGGCTTCAGATGGGCCACGTGGGTGGGCACGAAACCCACGAAGTGGTCCCAGCCCTCCTCCTCGGCGTCGACGGAGAGGTGGACGTTCACGTCGTCGCGGCGGTCCATCTCGTCCATCTCCTCCTTGAAGCCCATGTCCCGGGTGCTGCGGGCGCCGTAGATTACGTCCAGCTGGCCGAAGTCGGCCCGGTTGTCCAGGACGTAGTCGATGAGGGAGCGCAGGGGCGCCTGGCCGATGCCGCCGCCGATGCAGAGGATGTTCTTGCCCTTCCACTCATCCACCGGGAAGCCGTTGCCGTAGGGGCCGCGAACGCCCAGCTTGGCGTCCAGCTCCAGTTCGTGCATGGCCCGGGTCACCTTGCCCAGACGCATGACGCTGAACTCCAGGTGGCCCTTGCGGGTCGGGGACGAGGATATGGCGAAGAAGCACTCGCCCTGGCCCAGCAGGGTCACCATGGCACACTGGCCGGGGATGAAATCGAAGCCTTCGGCCAGCTGGTCATCGGTGAAGCGGGTCCTGAAGGTCTTGATGGCCCGGTCACCTCCGGTCTCGTCGGTGAGCTTCTCGATGACCGACATCTGGGGTACGTAGGGGTTTTGCATTCAGACACCTCCCAAGATCTTCAGCTCTTCCACAAGGTCGTTGTTCACCGGGCAGAGGTCTATACAGCGACCACAGCCCACGCACAGTATCTGCCCCTTGTGGTTCTCGGGGTGGTACTGGTACTTGTGGAGGATCCGGTTGCGCATGCGGTTCTTGCGGCCGGGGCGGGGATTGTAACCCGAGGCATGAAGGGTGTACTCGGGATTGGCGCAGCTGTCCCACACCCGTATCCTGCGACCCTGATCGCCCATGTTCTCATCCTGGATGTCAAAGCAGTGACAGGTGGGACACATGTAGGTGCAGACGTAACAGCCGACGCAGGTCTGGCACATCTCGTCCCAGACCGGATCGTCGAACAGGGCCTTGAGCTTCTCTGGCAGGTCGGCGGTCTCCACATGACGGGAGATGGCCTGCTCGGCCGCGGCCTTCAGCTCCTCCACCCTGGCCTCCTTGCCGGCGGCCTGGGTGAACAGCTCCTGGTTGTCCGACAGGAACGCCTCGCCCTTCTCGGTCACCGACCTGAAGAAGAGGTCATCGCCCAGGTCCACCACCAGCAGGTCCAGGCCCTCGGTATCGAATGGTCCCGCACCCAGGGAGGTGCAGAAGCAGTTGGGTCCCGGTTCGGCGCAGGCCAGGCCGGCCAGCAGGGTGTTCTTCCGGCGATTCAGGTAGTAGGGGTCCTCGAAGTCACTGGAGAACACGGGGTCCAGGATGCGGTAGCTGCGGGCGTCGCAGGGCCGGATGCCCAGTATCAGGCGGGGCACCGGTTCGGGGGTCTTGTCGGTGATGGTCTCGGGGTCGAAGGTGTACATGACCTCGGTCTGGGGAAATAGCAGTTTCTTGGGCGGGGTCACCGCGTTGGAGTGGTCCCAGGCGATGTCCGCCGGGTCCTCCACCTTCTTGAAGGAGACCACCCGCTCGTTCCTGACCGGGGCCAGGATGTCGTATCCCAGTTTGTCAAACAGGGGCCCAAGTCCGTCCTTTTTGATCGTCGCGTCCATGGTGATCACCTACAGGATGAAGCCCTCCTCGTCCTCAGTCTTAAATGAACTGAGCAGGGGCTTGGCCTCGGGGTCGACCCCGGCCACGTAATCGTACAGTTTCTTGGCCTCGATGCCCAGAAGCCGGTTGAGGGTGTGCAGGGGGATGTCCACCGGACAGACCCTCTGGCACTCGCCGCATCCGGCACAGCGACCGGCCAGATGGAAGGCCCGCAGGGTGTGCCAGGCGGCATTCTCGGAGACGTTGACCGAGCGTCTGACCCAGTTGGGTCGCAGGGAATCGGCGGCACACTCCTCGCAGAAGCAGAGCGGGCAGACCTGACGACAGGCGTAGCACCGAACACACTCCTCGAACTTGCCGGACCAGTAATCCCAGCGCTCGTCGTGGCTCATGGTCTCGAACGGATCGTCTATCACCGGAGGGGGCCGTCCCTGCACCGCCGCGCCCAGCAGATGGTCCACATCGGTGGGGGTGGGGAAGGGGCAGGCCATGCACTCGGCGAAGACCAGCTCGTCCTTGGACAGGGTCTGGTCCCCCGAGGTTGTGCTGATGATCATCTGCTCACCCTCGACCCTGGCCTCCTCCACCTGTTCCTCGGGGATCTTGGCATGGAGGCGGTAGGGGTCGATGATGCCCTGGCAGGGCACACCCAGGACCACCACGGCCTCGCGCTGGATGCCGTTCTCCTGAATGACCTGATTGAGGGCCCTGCCGTCGCAACCCTTGACCACCAGTCCCACCTTCTCCCCCTTCTTCAGGGGCGGTTCCAGGGTCAGGTAGACCGAAAGGTTGTTCTTGCACAGGGGCGAGAAGATCAGCTTGTCGACCTCGTCGGTGGAGGTAATCATCACCGGCCGGGTCTTGGAGCCGAAATCGCACCTCTCGTATCCAAAGAGATACTTTATCTCGCCCTTCTCCAGAAGCTCCCGGGCCTTGTTGCGCATCAATTGCTGGTCCATCAGATCACCCCCCTGGCGAACTGACCGTTGGGACCCAGCTCCCTCACGTCCTCGGTGACCTTGTGCATCACGTCGGCGAACTTCTGCCCCTCGGAGGCCGAGACCCAGCTCATCTGGACCCGGCGGGGGTCAACACCGATGTAGTCCAGCAACCGCTTCATCAGGGCCATCCGGCGCCTGGCGAAGTAGTTGCCCTGGGTGTAGTGGCAGTCACCGGGGTGGCAACCCGAGACCAGGACGCCGTCGGCGCCCTGCTGCAGGGCGTGGACCACCAGCAGGGGGTTGACCCGGCCACTGCACATGACCCTGATCACCTTGACGTTGGGCGGGTACTGGATGCGGCTGGTTCCGGCCAGGTCGGCCCCGGTGTATGAGCACCAGTTGCACAGGAAGGCCACGATGTTGGGTTCGAACCCGTTGTCGGTCGATCCGTTCGTTTCGGTCATCTCTTTCACCCCCCCACGATGCCGTCAACGGCATCAAGCAGCTGCTCGTCACTGTAGCCCCTCTGCTGGATCGCTCCGGAAAGGCAAGCGGCCACACAGGTCCCGCAGCCCTTGCACAGGGCCTCGTTTACCTGGGAGACGAAGACCTCGCGACCATCGCGGTCCAGGGCCGCCAGCTCCACGGCGCCATAGGGGCAGACATCTACGCAGAAGCCACACCCGCGACAGACAGCCTCGTCCACCTCGGAGACTATGGCCGCTATCTTGAGGATCTCCTTGGAGAGCATGGAGGTCACCCGGGAGGCGGCCCCGCTGGCCTGGGCCACGGTGTCGGGCACATCCCGGGGCGCCTGGCAGCAGCCGGCCAGGTAGATGCCATCGGTGTGGGTGTCGATGGGCCGCAACTTGGGATGGGCCTCCAGCAGGAAGCCGTCCTGGCTGGAAGAGACCTTCAGCAGATTGCGGACGTTCTTGAGATCGGCCCGGGGCTCGATGGCGGTGGCCAGGACCACCAGGTCGGCCTCGATGTCGGGATGGCCCTTGGCCTTCACCGTGACACCCTCCTCGTTGGGTATCACCTCGATGTCATCGTCCAGCTCGCGATAGCGGTAGTCCACACCCTCGTCCTGGACCCGGTTGTAGAACTCCTCGAAGCCCTTGCCGAAGGCCCGCACGTCGGTGTAGTAGACCGAGACCTCGGAGTCGGGCAGCTTGTCCACCACCATGTGCGCGTGCTTGGCGGTGTACATGCAGCAGACCCGGGAGCAGTACTCGTGGGTCTCCTTGTCCCGGGAGCCGACGCAGTGGATGAAGACCACCCGCTTGGGCTCCTTGCCGTTGATCTCGATGTGGCCCAGGGTGGGTCCCGAGGCCGAGACGTAGCGCTCGAACTCCAGGCCCGTGAGGACATAGGGCGACTTGCCGTAGGCGTACTGGGGCTTCAGCTTCGGATCGAAGAGGTTGAAACCGGTGGCCACGACGATGGCCCCCACGTCCCGGTCCAGGACCTCGTCCTCCTGGTCGTAGACGATGGCGCCGGGCTCACAGAACTCGCTGCAGGTCTTGCAACTGCCCGACTGGTAGTAGACGCAGCGCTCCTTGTCGATGACCGGGACCTTGGGCACGGCCTGGGGGAAGGGGATGTAGACGGCATGGCGGGAATCGATGCCCGCGTCGAACTCCGAGGGGATCGGTTGAGGGGCGTTGCCGCTGATGCGCTCCACCTTCTCCTCGGTGAACCGGGTGGTGGGGCAGATGAAGGCGCAGGCGCCGCAGGTCATGCACACCGGCGAGGTCTCCAGGTAAGGCACACCCAGCTCACGCTCTGTACCTCGACCTGTGAAGTTGATGGCGCGGATGCCCATGCGCTCGCACATGCGCACGCAAAGTCCACAGAGGATGCAGTTGTCATCGCGCTCCTCGAAACGGGGGGTCCCCACGTCGTACCGTTCGGCAAGTTCGATGAGGGCCTCCTCCTCGGGGGAGCGGGAGAGCAGCAGCTCGATCATCATCTTGCGATTGCGCTCCACCTTCTCCGAATCGGTCGCCACCTGCAGGCCCTCGGTCACCTTGTAGGTGCACGAGGAGACCAGCTGGGAGCGCTCGCCCCATTTCAGCTCCACCAGGCAAAGGCGGCAGGCGCCGTACTCGGGCAGGGCCTTGTGATGGCACAGGGTGGGGATCTCAATGTCGTTGGCGCGGGCGACGTCCAGGAGGGTCTGGCCCTCCTCGGCCTCGTACTCGTTATCGTTTATCGTGAACTTGACGGACATCTCAATCACCTCCTCCCTGACCGGCCTCGACCTCGATGGCCACGGCCTCCTCCTCGGCGGGAGCTTCCTTGATATCACAGCGCAGGCAGCGGGCCGCCTCCTTCTGCATCTGGTCCAGGTCGAAGCCCTTGACCACCTCTGTGAAGTCCGCCACCCTGGCCTCGGGGGCCAGCTCCTCCGGTTCAAGGCGGGGCGGCACCTCCTCGGGGAGCTCGGGGGGCGTCATGTCGTAGGCGTATTCGCCCATGATGTCGCCGGCCCGGGACTCGCCCATCAGCTGGGCGTCGATGGCGATGGCCGCCTGCTGGCCCTGGGCGATGGCCTCGATGACCGTGGCCGGGCCCAGCACCACGTCGCCGGCGGAGAACACGTTGTCCAGGTTGGTCTTCATGTTCCATCGGTTGACGCTGATGGTGTCGTTGCGCCTGGTCTTCAGGCCCAGGCTCTCGGGGATGAAGTCCAGCTTGGGCCTCTGGCCGATGGAGATGATGAGGGTGTCGATGTCCAGAGTGAAGTCGGAGCCCTCGATGTCCGTGGGCCGGCGCCGGCCGCTGGAGTCGAAGACGCCCATATCCTGTTTCAGGCAGGTCAGGCCCGAGATGCGTCCGTCCTTGGCTTGGGCCACCTTGGGCTGGACCCGGGTCAGGAGCTGGATGCCCTCGGCCACGGCCGACTCCACCTCATGGACCAGGGCGGGCATGTCCTTGCGCTCGCGGCGGTAGACTATGCTGACCTCCTTGGCCCCCAGCCTCTTGGCCGAACGGGCGGCGTCGAAGGCGGCGTCACCGCCACCCACCACAGCCACGCGCTCGCCAGGCTTGAACTGGCCCAGCTCCACCTGATGGAGCATGTCCAGGCTGGAGTAGATGCCGGCGGCGCCCTCGACGGGCTCCAGGGTCTTGCGCAGGGTCAGCTCCCGCCAGGCGCCCGTGGCCACCAGCACCGCGTCGTTGGTGGAGGCCAGGGACTGGAACTCCACGTCCTTGCCGATGCGGGTGTTGAGCTTGACCTCGACCCCCAGGTCCAGGATGTCCTGGATCTCCTGCTCCACGATGTCGCGGGGCAGACGGTACTTGGGGATGCCCCAGACCAGCATGCCGCCCAGCTTGGACTCGGCCTCGTAGATTGTGGGGGAGTGGCCCAGGCGGCGCAGGAAGAAGGCCGCGGAGAGTCCGGCGGGTCCTCCGCCGATGATGGCCACCTTTTTGCCGGTGTCGGGGAGTCGCTTGAGGTGGGAATGGAACTTGTCGCGGTTGGCGAAGACATAGTCCGAGATGCCCCGCTTCAGGGCCACCACGTTCAGGTGGTCCTCCTCCCGCTTGCAATGGCTGATGCAGTTCTGGGGGCAGACCCGGCCGCACACGGCGGGGAGAGGATTGACCTCGCGGTTGAGATCGTAGGCCTCGAAGATGCGCCCCTCCATGATGAGCTGCACGTAGCCGGGCACGTTGGTGTCGGCGGGACAGGTGTTCTGGCAGGGAGCCTCGAACAGGTGGCTGCACACCGAGGCCTCGCACTTCAGATGGAGGATGTGGTCCTCGAACTCCTGGCGGAAGTACCGCAGGGTGCTCAGCACAGGGTTTGGCAGGGTCTGGCCCAGGCCGCACATGGACGAATCGCTCACCGCCTCGCAGAGCTCCTCCAGGAGCTGAAGGTCCTCGATCTTGCCTCGCCCGTTGGTGAAGTTGGTGAGGATCTCCAGCATGCGGTCGGAGCCCTCACGACAGGAGGTGCACTTGCCGCACGACTCGTCGGATGTGAAGTTGACAAAGTACTTGGCGATGTCCACCATGCAGGTGTCCTCGTCCATGACGATGAGCCCGCCGGAGCCCATGATGGAGCCCAGCTCGGCCAGGGACCCGTAGTCGATGGGGGTGTCCAGGTGGGCGTTGGGGATGCAGCCGCCCGAGGGGCCACCGGTCTGGACCGCCTTGAACTTGCGGCGCTTGGGGATGCCGCCGCCGATATCGTAGACCACGTCGCGCATGGGCGTGCCGATGGGGACCTCCACCAGGCCGGTGTTGCGGATCTTGCCCACCAGGGAGAATATCTTGGTGCCCTTGCTCTGCTCGGTGCCGATGCTGGCGTACCAGGCGGCCCCGTTGCTGATGATATGGTTGATGTTGGCCCAGGTCTCCACGTTGTTGATGCAGGTGGGACAGCCCCACAGACCCGATTCAACTGGATAGGGGGGTCGCTGTTCGGGTTCGCCCTCGCGGCCCTCGATGGAGGCGATGAGGGCGGTCTCCTCGCCGCAGACGAAGGCCCCGGCGCCCTTGTAGATCTGAAGGTCGAAGTCGAAGCCCGAACCCAGGATGTTGTCACCCAGCAGGCCCTGCTCGCGAGCCTGGTCGATGGCGATGTCCAGGGTCTGGGCCGCCAGCGGATACTCGGACCTCACGTAGATGAAGCCGCGGCTGGCGCCCATGGCGTAGGCGCCGATGATCATGCCCTCCAGGACGCTGTGGGGGTTGCCCTCCAACAAGCCTCGGTCCATGTAGGCCCCGGGGTCGCCCTCGTCGGCGTTGCAGATGACGTACTTCTGCTCGCCCGCCGCCTTGCGGCAGAGCTCCCACTTCAGGCCCGTGGGGAAGCCGGCTCCTCCGCGGCCCTGCAGGCCCGCGGTCTTGACCTCCTCGACGACCTCCTCGGGTCGCATGGCCAGAGCCTTGGGCAGGGCGGCGTACCCGCCAATGCCGATGTAATCGTTGATCTGCTTGGGGTCGATCTTGAGGTTGCCCTCCAGCAGGACCCTCTGCTGGGAGGCGTAGAAGGGTATCTGGTCCTCGTAGGTGCTGGTGGCGCCGGTGGTGGGGTCGGTGTAGAGCAGACGCTCGAGGACCTCACCGCCTTTGACGGTCTGGGAGATGATCTCCTCCACGTCCTCGGCGGCCACACCCTGGTAGAAGATGCCCGGTCCCTCCTTATTGCGGATGACCACGATGGGCTCGATCTGGCAGAAGCCCAGACAGCCGGTGTAGCGCAGGTCGATCCCCTCGCCCAGGCCCTCCTTGAAGGCGGTGTGGACCGCCAGGCTGCCCTGGGCCTCGCCGCAGGTGCCGCCACCCACTATGATGAGGGGCCGCGTCTGGGGCTGGGTCAGTGTGCCACGCAGGGCCTCCAGGGCCGCGGGGTCGCTCAGTCGTGCCATCTACTCACCTCCCTCGTTGGCCTCGGCCTGGGCCATGACATGCTCCTGTTCCAGGGAGTTCAGCAGGTCGCTGACCTTGTTGGGGGTCATGTGACCGTGGACGTCGTCGTTGACCACGATGGCCGGCCCGATGGCGCAGGCACCCACGCAGTTGACCCGCTCGATGGAGAAGAGCCCCTCCTCGCTGTTGGCGATCTTGTTGCGCACGGTGTCCACCAGCCCGCGGGCGCCCCGCACGTGACAGGCGGTGCCCAGGCAGGTCTTGATATGGAAGACGCCCTTGGGCACCAGGCTGAACGACTTGTAGAAGGTGGCGATGCGGTAGATGCTGGTGAAGGGGATCTCGAGCTTGAACGACAGGTACTCCAGGGTGTCCCGGGGCAGGTAGCGGTAGTGCTCGTTGACCTCCAGCATGATCTGGATGAGGGCCCCGCCCTCGTCAGCGTACTTGACCAGCAGGCCATCCATGTACTCCTGGTCCCGCACCGGAGGTGCCGCGGCCAGTTCCTCCTGGTACTGGGGCACCAGCAGCACGGGGCAGTTCTCCATGCAG
Source organism: uncultured archaeon (assembly GCA_964384995.1). GTDB lineage: Archaea > Thermoplasmatota > Poseidoniia > MGIII > CAYLMJ01 > CAYLMJ01. The sequence continues at coordinate 54,503 of CAYLMJ010000007.1, forward strand.
TCGCCGCAACCGGTGCACTTCTCCATGTCCACGGAGCGGGCCTTCTGTCGCACCTTGACCTTGAAGTTGCCCACGAAGCCCTCCACATCCTCCACTTCGGCGTAGGACAGGAGCTCGATGTTGGGGTGGCGGGCCGCATCCACCATCTTGGGGGTGAGGATGCAGGCCGAGCAGTCCATGGTGGGGAAGGTCTTGTCCAGCTGGGCCATGTGGCCGCCGATGCTGGGGGTGGCCTCCACCAGGGTCACGGGGACCCCCATGTCGGCGATGTCCAGGGCGGTCTGGATGCCCGAGATGCCACCACCCATGACCAGGGCCTTCTTGGTCACCGGGACCTCCTTCTCGTCCAGGGCCTGCAGGAGGGCGGCCTTGGCGATGGCGCCCTTGGTGATGGAGATGGCCTTCTGGGTCCCGGCCTCGATGTCCTTGTGGACCCAGGAGCACTGCTCGCGGATGTTGGCCATCTCGAAGCAGTACTTGTTCATCCCGGCCTCCTCAACGGCGCCCCTGAAGGTGGGCTCATGCATGAGGGGCGAGCAGGAGGCCACGACGACGCGGTCGAGTTCGTGCTCCTTGATGTCCTTCTTGATCATCTCCTGGCCCGGGTCCGAGCACATGTACTTGTAGATGCGGCTGACCTTGACGTAGGGTGAATCCTTGGCCGCCTCGGCCACCCGCTCCACATCCACCGTGGCGCTGATGTTGATGCCGCACTCGCAAACGTAGACTCCGATGCGCATCTAAGCACCTCCCGCCGCCAGGATGCCGCCAAGCTGGGCGATCACCTGGGAGTCCTTGTAGTGGTTCATGGTGATGGCTCCCGAGGGACAGGCGGCCCCACAGGTCCCACAGCCCTTGCAGAGCACCTGCTGGATCTCCATGACCTTGTCCTCGGCGTTGAACTCGGGGGCGTTGTAGGGGCAGAGGGCCTCGCACAACCGGCAGCCGGCGCAGACGTCGGCGTCCACATCGGCGAAGATGGGCTCGACCCGTACCACACCCTGAGCCAGGGGAATGCAGGCCCTCACCGCCGCGCCGCTGGCCTGGGCCACGGTGTCGGGGATGTCCTTGGGACCCTGGCAGCAACCGGCCAGGAAGATGCCCTCGGTGAAGGTGTCGATGGGCCTCAGCTTGGGATGGGCCTCCATGTAGAATGTGTCGGGACTGCACGAGATCTTCAGGTCGTGACGCAGGGTATTGGCGTCGAAGCGGGGCTCGATGGCGTTGGCCAGGACCACCAGATCAGCTTCGAAATCGGGATGACCGGCGGCCTTGACGGTGACGCCCTCCTCGCCGGGGATGACCTCGAAGTCATCGTCCAGCTCCCGGTGAACGTAATCGACGCCCTCCTCCCTCACCCGGTTGTAGAACTCCTCGAAGCCCTTGCCAAAGGCCCGCACATCGGTGTTGTAGACCACGACACGGGAGTTGGGGAGCTTGTCGATGACCATGTGGGCGTGCTTGGCCGTGTACATGCAACAGACCCGGGAGCAGTACTCGTTGCCCTCCCGGTCCCGCGAGCCCACGCAGTGGACGAAGGCCACGTTCTTGGGCTCTTTGCCGTCGATCTCCAGGTGGCCCAGGGTGGGACCCGAGGCCGAGACCAATCGTTCGAACTCCAGACCGGTGATGACCCTGGGGGACTTGCCGTAGCCCCAATGGGGCGCCTGCTTGGGGTCATAGAGGTCGTAGCCTGTGGCCACGATGATGGTGCCGATGTCCAGATCGACGATCTCTTCTTTCATCTCGAAATCGATGGCGCCAGGCTCGCAGGCTCCCACGCACAGGGAGTCATCACCGCACTTGCCCACCTTGAGCATCAGGCACTTGTTGGGATCGATGGTGTACTTCAGCGGCACAGCCTGGGGGAAGGGGACGTAGATGGCGCTGCGCTTGCTGAGGTTGGTATCGAACTCGTTGGGGATCCGGTCCTTCAACCGGCAGGCGGCGGCACAGTTGCCACAGCCGGTGCAGATGTCCATGTGGACATACTTGGGCTTCTTTTTCACCTTGACCTTGAAGTTGCCGATGAAGCCGCTGACCTCCTCCACCTCGGAGTAGGCCATCAGCTCGATGTTGGGGTGGCGGGCCACATCCACCATCTTGGGGGTCAGGATGCAGGCCGAGCAGTCCATGGTGGGGAAGGTCTTGTCCAGCTGGGCCATCTTGCCGCCGATGCTGGGGTCCTTCTCCACCAGATAGGTCTTGAAGCCCTTGTCGGCGGTATCCAGGGCGGCCTGGATCCCGGCGATGCCTCCGCCGATGACCATGACCGAGGGAGTGACGCCCACCTCGAGGTATTCCAAGGGCTCCAGCAGAGCCGCCCGGGCGATGGCCCCGGCCACCACCTGCTTGGCCTTCTCGGTGCCCACCCGCTTGTCCTTGTGGACCCAGGAACATTGCTCTCGGATGTTGGCCATCTCGAAGAGGTGGGGGCTGATCCCCGCATCCTTCAAGACGTTGCGGTAGGTTGGTTCGTGCATCCTTGGCGAACAGGAGGCCACCACCACCCGGTCGATGTCGTTCTCCAGAATGTCCTTGCGGATGAGCTCCTGGCCCGGGTCCGCACACATGTACTTGTTATATCTTGCGATCTTCACATTGGGCAAGGTTTTGGCGAATTCCATAACCTCGGGCACGTTGACCGTGGCTGCAATGTTGATACCGCATTCACAAACGTAAACGCCGATGTTCATTGAGTTTGTCCCCCGCCGCATTGGCAGTAAATGCTGAGTCTTACTCGTCTGATTTTTAAGTGTTGTCATTACTTTCTATACCCGGAATCTCAATAAGAGAAATCATTTTCAAAATAACGAAAAATCATTTGTTGACAAATGATGAAGGTTACGTTATTATTCAAGTTGATAATTCCAGATTTTGCATTGAATATTGATATAACAATCCCAATTGTGAAGGCAGGCCATTCAATAATTCCTTTTCCATCTGGAACATGATATGAGACCCCCCCGCGGGAGTCCGCTCCTGGTGCCCTGTTCCGCGGTCCACAGAGAGGCCCCATTCTGGCCCTTTCTACCCAAATTTTAAATATCGCATTCTGATTCGGCGCCCCAATAAGGGAGGCAGTTGGTGGGTTGAGATTGAATCAAACGGTAATCAACGAGGCTGAAGACTATGGCTGGCAAGAAAGCTGACCTGGCCGGTCCTGGCATAGGCACCTACGAAGAGGTGGATGCAGGCCTGCCCAACGACTACGAATCACTTTTGACCCGATGATTTAGAGGCCATTCCGATCCAATGGGGACAGACAAGATGTCGATTTTGATATTGGTAACTGGAGGTACCTTTGACAAAGAATACAATGAGGTCAAAGGTGTATTGTACTTCAGGGAGACCCATGTACCTGAAATGTTGAAATTCGGTCGATGTGAGCTTGAAATTCAGGTAGAAAAACTGATGATGCTTGACAGTCTAGATATGACCGAAGATGACCGAATTAGGATTAGGAAGAGGTGCCAAATGGCTGATATGGACAAAATAATAATCACTCATGGTACAGACACGATGGTGAAAACTGCAAAAGTCCTTGCTGATAGTATCGATGATAAAACAGTAATATTCACCGGAGCGATGATACCATACAAATTCGGCAGTTCGGATGGCTTCTTCAACCTAGGTAGTGCCTTAGCCTTCGCACAGTGCGTTGACCATGGGATTTATATCTGCATGAATGGGACATTGTTCCCATGGGATAACGTGAGAAAGAATATGGACACTGGGATTTTTGATAATATCAAAGAGAATTGACCACATAATAGCAAACATCAAGGCATTAGATCCCCAAAATATCCACCATTCCATAAATTTTCTGAGCAGACAAGGCCGCAGGAGCACAGGACAAACCATAACAGAATCCAAGTCAAGCGACTTTGTTCAGCAATCTATCAACTTCGGGAAGACCACCTTGAAGAACCGTAAAGCCATTGTAAGGTTCCCTTGGCGTCAATTCCCCGGCTACGGTTGTCTGCATGATCTTGGTGACCTCATCCCGATTTTCGCTTTGTCCCAGGGCCCAGCAGAGCTTCATGTAGGCCGCCTCTGGGAGCATATTGCCCAGTGGTTCAACACCTATCTGCAACAGGTCACGACCGGTGTCGTAGACATACATCTGAACAAAGCCCCAGAGGGTCTGAACGGTCATGAAAACGTGCATGCCCTCCTGAACAGCTCTTTCCAAGGGCTGGTAGAGGGGTTTGTTGACATGCCCCAAACCGGTTCCGGCTATGATCAGTCCTTTGTAGTCGCGGTCGATGAGCGCCTCTACCATGTCGGGGTGCATGTTGGGATAGTAGTAGATCATTGCGACTCGGTCCTCGAAACTGGTGTTGATATCGACCTCACGGTCCTGCCGACGACGTCGAAAATCATGACGCAGGTGTTTCAACCGGCGGGCGGTGATGGTGGCCAGAGGAATATCGCCGATGGTGCGAAAGGTGTCCCGGTAGCTGGAATGCATCTTTCGCACCCTGGTCCCCCGGTGGAGGATGCCGTAGCGATCACTGGTGGGTCCGAACATGCAGACCATCACCTCCGCAATATCCCCGGTTGCGGAAGCCGTGACGGCATGGATGAGGTTCAAGGCGGCATCGCTGCTGGGCCGGTCACTGCTTCGCTGGGAACCGACAATGACAACGGGTACCGGGGAGTTCTGGATCATGTAGGACAGGATCGCCCCAGTGTGGTGCATGGTGTCGGTACCCTGGCCAAGGACTATACCATCTACACCCGCCTCGATCTCCTGGCCAATCCTCAGGGCTGTCTTCACGTAGTTCTCGGGTCCCAGGTTCTCAGAGAATATCCCAGAGAGCTTCTCGGTCTTGAGATTGCATATATCTGCCAACTCGGGAACCGCTCCATAGAGCTCCCCAGGAGTGAAGGCGGGAATGACCGCGCCTGTGCGATAATCCAGGCGGGAGGCGATGGTACCGCCGGTGCCAAACAAGGTAACTTCAGGCATACCCGTTTGGGATGGAAATTCCGACTCAGGGATCTGATATTTGGCCTCCCGATAACCCACCTCTTTGATGGAATTGATGGAATCCACATGGAGACCTGTGTTGTATCCGTTGTGCAATTTCAGCACAATATGGTACTCATCATCATACTCGGAGCGGGGAAGGACAACTCCTTCGAACCGACCCTGTCGGGTCTCGATGATCACATCAGACCATACCCGGGCCGATTCTCGTTCCAGGAGGGCCCGGGCCGCTCCCCGGTATTCTGCCTGGGCTTCCAGGGTCAAGCTTCCACCCCCAGTGCCTCATTCACCAGGCGCGCAATCTCGGCCCCCTCGACCCGTCCTTTGTTCTTTAGCATGATCTTGGCGATCAATCGCCTGGTCTCCCGGGTGGGGACAGCGGATCCCTTTGATCTCCGTTCCTCTTGCAGTTTCATGGACACCAGTTCCTGTGGATTGGGTTGTTTCATGGCTCTCAATTCACGCTTGAGACCTTCCGTCGTGCTCGAACCCCGGTACAGTGCTTTGAGCCATGAGGCCATCAGGTCCCGACCGCCGGGATGGCTGCCAAGGGCCTTGAGCGCGATGGTGAGTGGTGAGTCCTTGATCCCGGCTCGGAGCCAGTGCGAACTTTTGAAACCCTTGCGCCTCAAGGCTGGGACCAGTTCAAGACATGTCCATGCCGCGAGACGGGGTGGAACCCCATCACCGACGCAGTTCCGATAGAGATCATAGAATTCTGAGAGGGGCAGTCGCCGGGCCCAATCGGCAGGCAGGCCGCTCCGTACCAACTGATCGTGTGCAACCTGTAGAGGTGGTGGTAACTGTGATCGATACTCTTCAATGAGCGGGGGTGACAACTTGATGGGCCTTGAATCGGTGTCAGGGTACATCCTGTCGGGTCCCGGGAGGACCCGCTCAAAGTCTGTGTTGCCATCCTCCAGCACCTGGCGAGTCTCCTGAGGAATCCCGTCGTAAGCTTGCCGGCATCGGGCCAGAACCTCCTCCGCCGCTGTCTGCGCGTCACTCTGACTGCCCCACAGGATGACGAAGGTATCCTCGGGTCCCAGTTTCAGCTGCTCCTGAAGGGATACCATTTCGGCCGAGGTCAAGATTCCCATGCTGACCAGCTGGGCGGGTCGCAATAGATAGGGGGCCAGGGTGCAGGCGATGACTCTGATGCGTCCCGCCAGTTCGTTGGCAAAGGTTAGACCTGGTTGGACCTCCCAGTCCAGCAAGCCCTTCCAACCGGGCAGTATCACCGCCATGACCTTGCCTCGTTCGGTCTCGAGCGTGTCGTATTCGGGTGAGCCTATATCGGGTAACTTGTGGTCCTGGTCCAGCGTCGAGGCTATGGGCTCCCATGCGGTCCGGCCGAATATGGATGTGCAGTCCACGAACTCCTCGGACAGGAGCTGGCTAGAGCCCCCCTTGTCCAAAAGGTGCTGGCGGAGGGCCAACAGGCGCTCCTGGCGAAAAGCCTCCCGGGACACCAGGCGTCGAATGAGCTGATAGCGGTTGACACCTTTGATCTCCACCCGGTCCCCACCGGTTATGGAGACGTTGACATCCTGACGCGTGGCCCCCGAACCCCGTCGCACGAGCTGAGCCCAGCGCAGCTGATGACCGATGGTGGCCGCGGTTGCCTGGGCCTGGGTGGGGGACATGGGTATGGCTTGGGATATGACCTCCAGCAGGGGCATGCCCAGACGATCCGTGCGAAACACTATGTGATGTCCCTCGTCTGAGACCTCACGACAGGCATCCTCCTCCAGGCAGCAGTGGCTGATGGGGACCAGCAACTCTTCAGTGACCTGAACTTGGCCTCCAATGCCCAGCAAGGAGGTGCGTTGGAATCCGGTAGGGATAGAACCATCCAGGTACTGCTTGCGTGATATATGGACCTCATCCACCAGCGAGCAATCGAACAATAAAGTGCCTTTGAGGCCCAGCTCGAGGGCCTGGAGGTTCAGGGGGAAAGGAGGGGTGTCATCGATCTCGTAGGAGCAGGTCGAGCCGAAATGGATCTGGTAATGGACCTGCTTGTGGGTTCGAAACTCCATTAAAGCGGTCCTATCGTAGGTCCCCATCTCTGATAGGGTGGGTCGCATATGACGGAGGATCTCCGCCTGGAAAGGTTCGTTGTGATATCCAGTGGGGCATCGACAGAATAGCTTCTCGTGGGTATCCAGTTGAAGATGGATCTCCAAGCCCACTTTTAGACCCAAATTGGTGAAATAGGATTCGGGCCTACGCTCGGGCAGAAGCTGTTGGCCTGGCTTGGGATCGTCGCCTTGGGGCTTGGTTTGACGGATAATTGGAGTTGCATCCACGAGGTCGCCCTGAGTGATTATGTTATCTTAAAAGAGCCCCCTGAAGCTAATTACTGAAATAAATGATACAATCCGATATCTGCTGTGGGGGTGGCCCTCTCCTTTTCCAATGGAATATCAGTACCAACCTTAATTGAAGGAAGGAGGGTGACCGGCCAATGGTCCAGTACCGCTCCGCTCCCGATCTGCCCATCATCAAGGAGGGGTGGAAGGGCAATCCGGTCATCGATGGGATGTTCGTGAATGAACTGGAGCGGGAGCAGCCCGAATGGGGGAAGCTCTTCCGCTGGATGCGCTCCACCAATCCCCAGAAGGAGGAGAAGGCCAATGACCCCTGGAGGCTCCAGGTCATCGAGGACCCCGAAATGTTCGAGGGGGAAGATGACGTGCTGGTCTGGCTGGGTCACGCCAGCTTCCTGATCCGCCTCAACGGCGTCACCATCCTCATCGACCCCAACTTCTCCGACTCCCGCTTCCTGCCCCGGCTCTGCGGCATGGCCTGCCCTGTGGAGCGCATGACGGGCATCGACCACATCCTCATCTCCCATGGACATCGGGACCATCTGAACCTACCCACCGTCAAGAGGCTTGTACGACAGAATCCCGGGGTCGGTCTCCTGGTGCCACTGGGCATGGGTCGGCTTCTATCCAGACTGCGACCGGGCAATGTGGAGGAGGCAGGATGGTACCAGCGGTACGATATCGGGAACCTCGACATCACCTTCATGCCCAGTCAGCACTGGCACAGGCGCGGGCTGTTTGATTTCAACAAGGTTCTCTGGGGTGGTTTTCATTTAAATACTCATCGTCGGAGCATATACTTTCCCGGAGACACAGCATATTCCGGCCTCTTCGGTGAGTTCCGGGAGTTGATGGGCGACCCCGATATCTGCCTGCTGCCCATCGGAGCCTACAAGCCCGAGTTCATCATGAAGGAGAGTCACACGTCACCCGCCGAGGCCGTGCAGGCCTTCAACGATCTGGGCGGCAAGACCCTGGTGCCCATGCACTACGGCACCTACGACCTGTCGGACGAGCCGCTGGGAGAGCCCCTGCGATGGATGAGGGAGCTGGAGGCCGAAGGGAAGAACAAGGGCGATCTGAGGGTGCTGGATGTGGGGGAACGGCTCCCTCTGTAGGGATGGATGGACAGGGTCAGTCGGATGATGGACCCGGGGAGCTTGTCCTCAGGATGGCCTCACCCTGCTCGAGGCCCTTCTGAAAGGCAGTGTCGTTGAGCTCAACGGTCTTGGGTGGGACACTTGCGTGAAGTGCCGCCCGGACCTGCTCGATATCCAGGAGGGGACGAGCGGCCGCCAGGGCGCCGATCATGATGGAGTTGGCCACGACCTTGAAGCCCAGTTCCTCGGCCTGGGCGATGGCATCGATCGGGTGGAAGCGGGGGTCATCCTCCAGGCTCACCAGCTCGGCCTCGCCCAGGATCAGCCCCTCGGGTCCGAGGGTGTCCACGTTGCGTTGCAGACCGTCCTGGGACATGGCCACCAGCACCTCGGGCCGGGTGACCAGGGGGTAGTCAACCCCTTCGGGATCCAGGACCAGGTCGGCCCGGGACCAGCCCCCGGTCACCTGGGGGCCGTAGGCCTCGGTTAGCACCGCGTCCCATCCAGCCTCAAGGACCGCGGCGCGTCCGAAGACACTGCCCATGGTCAGGACCCCCTGGCCCCCGAAGCCGGCCCAGCGCAGTTCGTGGCGACCCATCAGGTGCCACCCCCATTGCTGGGCCTGGCAACACCCAGTCCCTCCAGCAGGCGATCCTTCACCTCCAGATAGGAGGGCTTCTTGCGGTCCTCGAAGTTGCCCACGATGATCTCCTTGCCCGAGGTCGGGTCCAGCTCGATGGTCCGCAGGTCTGCCTTGTGGTCCACCTTGGAGTGGTCCTTGAAGTAGCGCATCTCGGACAGGCCGTCGGGGAAGTCGTTGCGCTTGCCGAAGCCCGCCGGGCAGGGCGAGACGATCTCGATGAACGACAAGCCCTTGTGCTCCATGGCGCGGGTCATGGCCTTGGTCAACTGGTGGGGATGGGAGGTGGTCCAGCGGCTGACGAAGGTGGCTCCCAGGGCCGCCATGACGAAGGGCAGGTTGAAGGGATATTCGAAGTTGCCAATGGGAGAGGTCGTGGACCGGGCCTGGTGGGGCGTCGTCGGTGCCATCTGACCTCCGGTCATTCCGTAGATGAAGTTGTTGACACAGAATACATTGAGGTCAAGGTTGCGCCGGGCGGCGTGGATGATGTGATTGCCACCGATGGAAAAGAGGTCGCCATCGCCCGAGAAGACGGTCACCTCCAATACCGGCCTGGCCAGCTTGATGCCGGTGGCGAAGGCCACGGCCCGCCCGTGAGTGGTGTGGTAGGAATCGACGTTGACGTAGCTGGCCATGCGGCCCGAGCAACCGATGCCCGAGACCATCACCTGCTGCTTGTGGGTCAGGCCGGTCCTGGTGGATATCTGCTCCACCGCCTTGGTGTAGGAACTGGCCGCGACACCCAACCCGCAACCGGGACACCATATGTGGGGTATCCGATCCCGTCTAAGATGCTTGTCGGTGGGATGGTAGTGCTTCTCCAGTCTGAGGCTCAGGGGGTCGGTCACCGGTAGACCTCCTGGATCCTGCGGGCCAGGACCTCCGGCTGGATCAGAGCCCCTCCGGGATGGCCCTCGAAATGCACCGGACAGTCCACCACCTCCTTCACCGGATGGAGCATCTGCCCCATGTTGAGCTCGGTCACCAGCAACCTCCCGGCGGCCTCGCCGGCCTGGCGAACGGCCTCGGTGGGGAAGGGCCAGGCGGTGATCAATCTCAGGAGACCCACCTTCAGCCCCTTCTGACGCACCATCTGGACCGCCTGTAGCGCGGACCGGTACATGGAGCCGTAGGTCAACACCATCAGGCGGGCCTCCTCGCCGTAGCGGATCTCGACCTCGGCCAGCTCGTTAGCCCGGGAGCGGACCTTGCCCAGCAGGCGCCGTTGAAGATCGGCGTGGGCTGTCGCATTGATGCTGGGATAGCCCCGCTCATCATGGGTCAACCCGGTGACATGGATGTTGTAGCCCTCCCCGGCGTGGACCATGGGGGGGACACCATCGGGACCGGGGGCGAACGGCTTGAAGTCAGGTCCGGGAGGCTTCTGCGGCCGGGGCCGGTCCATGACCTCAAGCTCTCCGGCCCGGGGAATGACCACCTTGCCGGTCATGTGTCCGATGACCTGATCGGCCAGGAGGAATACCGGGATGCGCAGAGACTCGGCGGTGTTGAAGGCCTTCAGGGTGTAATCGAACATCTCCTGAACGCTGGAGGGGACGTAAGCCACGGGCTCGTAATCGCCATGAGAGCCCCAGCGGGCCTGAAGCATGTCACCTTGACCCACCAGGGTGGGGAGGCCGGTTGAAGGTCCACCTCTCTGAACGTTGACCACCACGCAGGGGGTCTCGGTCATGAATCCCAGGCCGATGTTCTCCAGCATCAGAGAGAAGCCGGGACCCGAGGTGGCGGTCATGGCCTTGACGCCCGCGTTGGAGGCGCCCAGGATCGCGGCCATGGAGGCAACCTCGTCCTCCATCTGGATGTAGTTGCCCCCGATATGGTCCAACCGCGCCGACATGCGAATGGCGATCTCGGTGGCCGGGGTGATGGGGTATCCAGCGAAGAACCGGCACCCGGCGGCGATGGCCCCTTCGGCGCAGGCGTAGTCACCTTTCATGAAGTGGGTCCCGGTCAACACGGCCCCTTCCTCTGCGCCAGATACCATCTCTCGCTCCCTCTCAGGCAATGGCTCCGACAACATCCTTGGCCTTGTCCGCACCTTCCTTGTCGGGGACAAGCGCGGGTTCGACCCGGGTGGTGTAGATGGCGAAATCGGGGCAGATGGCGACACAGGTCCCGCAATCGATGCAATCCCGATCGGTCCTTTGGCGTGGGTGGCGGTAGCCTTTGGCATTGCGCCGGTCCGACCTTTCCAGCACCCCGGTCGGACAGTACTCGATGCAGAAGCCGCATTCCTTGCACCGCTCGGTGATGAGATGGACCTGGCCCCGCCGTTTTGCCCTGGGCCTCTTGGGTTTGACCTCTTTGGGCTCTGGGCTTTGCTCAGGCTCACTTCCGCCCGCGGGATCGGTTGGATTCGTCATGGTTCGCTCAGATGGTTGTCCTACAGTCACAGGATCCTGTCACTGAGGGTTGATAATTACATTATTTACCGGCTAAAAAAGGGCAGGTCTGAAAATGCCAAAAAACAGCTTCCAGGGCAATGGCGGACCAGGATGGAGGGCATTGGTAAACGCTGAAGGCCCCAATCCTAAAGATACGGTGGTTGATTGCGATGAACAACGATGACCTACCGTACCTTCGAGCACACCGCCGACATCGGCATCGAGGTGGAAGCGCCGGACCTGGACCAGGCCTTCACCGAGGCTGCCTACGGCCTCACCGAGGTGATAACCGGAGGCCGGCTGGGTGATACCGGCAAGGCTCCCCGCGACCATGTCCTTGAGCTGTCGGCCCCTGACCTTGAAACCCTGCTGGTACGCTGGCTCTCCGAGCTGCTCTATCGCTTCGACGCTGAGGACTTCCTCGTCGGTGCGACCTCCATTGAAGTGAGAACCGAGGATGGTCGCTGGCGCTTGAACGGAAAGCTTGCCGGAGAGGCCTACGACCCACAACATCATGGCTATGGCTCGGAGGTCAAGGCCATCACCTATCATGGCCTGGCGGTGGAGCGGGGGCCACCGGTGAAGATGAGGTTCATTGTAGATCTTTGAGGCTGGGACCGTGTTCGTCGACATCTATGAAGGCTCCATATACCGCCCCCCCTCCGAGGCCTACAGCCTCATCCTGCAGGCCACCATCGGCTGTTCCTGGAACCGGTGCACTTTCTGCGTGGCCTTCCAGGGCAAGGAGTTCCGGGCCAAGAGCCTGGCCGAGCTGGAGCGGGATGTGGACGTGGTCCATCCCCATCATTCCGACACCACCCGCATCTTCCTGGCCGATGGCAACGCCCTCTGCCTGCCCACCGATGAGCTTGTGGCCATGCTGGAGATGCTCTATTCCCGGTTCAAGCGGCTGGAGCGGGTGACCATCTATGGCGGACCCCTGGACCTGAAGGAGAAGAGCGTGGAGGAGTTGGTCCGCCTTCGGAAAGCGGGGCTAACCATGGTCTACTTCGGCCTGGAGAGCGGTGATGACGAGGTGCTCAGAAGGGTGAAGAAGGGGGCTGTGGCCCAGACCATGATCGAGACGGCGCTGAAGGTGAAGGAGGCCGGGCTCACGCTGTCGGTCATCTACATCATCGGTCTGGGAGGTACCGAGCTAACGAAGGAGCATGCCCGGGAGACAGCCAGGGTGATCAACGCCATGGACCCGCCCTACGCCGCCGCCCTGACCCTGATGGTGGAGCCTGGAACGGCCATTGAGCGGGACCTGAAGAAGGGACGTCTGACCCTTCTAGATCCACGGGAGGCGCTGGTCGAGCTGTATGCCACGGTGGAGGCATTGGAGCTCACCGATTGCGTCTTTCGGGCCAACCACGCCTCCAACTACGTCACATTCAGGGGGACCCTGCCCCATGAGAAGGAGGCGGTGCTGGCCCAGATCGATGAGGCCATGGCCGCCGGACGATTCAAGCCTGATCTGTTCAGAAGACTGTGACCTTCAGGAGCCTGGCTCCAGAGGTCCTCAACGCAGGGTCGAACCGACGGGCAGGGAACCGGGGCTGGCCGGCAGGATGATGTTGTACTGGGTCATTGGCGAGGGTTCCATCTGAGGGCCAAAGGCGGCGTAGTCGAACTCGGTCACCTCGCTGGCGTACTTGTGAAAGTTCTCCCTGAACAGGCGGGCAAGCTCATCCACCTGGCGGTGGAAGGCCACCTTGTCGGACCATGTGTTGACCGGGTCCAATACGTTGGGTTCGACGCCGGGTACCGAATAGGGGATGTCAAGACAGAAGACGGGCATGCGGTGGTAGTTGACGTTGTTCAACTCCCCGTTGAGAATGGCCGATATTATCCTCCGGGTAGTGCTCAAAGCGATCCGTTTTCCCACACCGTAGGGCCCACTGGTCCAGCCGGTGTTGACCAGCCAGGCCGAAGCCCCATGCTGGTAGATCTTGTTCATCATCTGGTTGGCGTAGACTGTGGGATGGAGGGTCAGGAAGGGTTCTCCAAAGCAGGCCGAGAAGACCGCCTGGGGCTCCCGGACCCCCCGTTCGGTACCCGCCACTTTCGCGGTGTAGCCGGAGAGGAAGTAGTACATGGCCTTGCCCGGCGTCAGGCGGGCCACGGGAGGCAGCACTCCGAAGGCGTCGCAGGTGAGGAAGATGATGTTGCGGGGATGGTCACCCTGACCCGAGGGCTCGCTGTTGGCCAAAAGGTCAATGGGATAGGAGACCCGGGTGTTCTCGGTCTTGGACCCGTCGGTATAATCCACCTTGCGGGAGGCTGGATCGAAGGCCACGTTCTCCAGCAGGGCTCCGGGAGGGCGGATGGCGTTGTAAATGCCGGGTTCCTTGCGGGGGTCCAGATCGATGCACTTGGCGTAACAGCCGCCCTCAAGGTTGAAGACGCCATTCTCGGACCAGCCGTGTTCGTCATCCCCGATGAGCTTGCGATCGGGGTCGGTGGAAAGGGTGGTCTTGCCGGTTCCTGAAAGGCCGAAGAAGAGGGCCACGTCGCCTTTCGGGCCCACGTTGGCCGAGCAGTGCATGGTGAGGATATCCCTCAGGGGCAGGTAGTAGTTCATCACGGAGAAGAGGCCTTTCTTGATCTCGCCGCCGTACTCTGTGCCGCCTATTATGGCAAGCTTGCGGGCCAGGTTGAAGATGATGAAGACCTGGGAGTTGAGGCCGTGGGCCTGGAAGTCCTCATCCAGGGTGGCATAGGAGTCGATGAGCACGAACTCGGGTTCGAAACCTTCCAATTGCTCTGCGCTGGGTCTGATGAACATGTTGCGGGCAAAGTGGGCCTGCCAGGCTCGCTGGGTGATGATGCGAATGGGCATGGCGAACCGTTCGTCGGCGCCCACGTAGCCATCCACCACGTAGGTCTCCCGGTCGTGGAAGGAGCCCTTCACCTTGGTCAGCAGTTCATCGAAGACCTCCTGGGTCACCGGCCGGTTCACAGAGCCCCACCACAGGTTGTCCTGGGAGCTGGATTCTCTCACAAAGTACTTGTCATTGGGTGAGCGGCCGGTGAACACACCGGTGTCCACCATCATGGTGCCGTTGTCCGACGGCGTACCTTCGTGGAGCCGCTGTTCGTGCTCAACGAGCTGTTCGTAGGATAGGTTGTGATTTACTCCCAGGGAGCTGAAACCGGGACCGAAGGGATGAATGCTCATTTAAATAGTACCCGTCGGTGTTCACGACATCCTGAACGGAACGAGGCGGCTGGGCTCATATTCATTCCGCAGGCCTAGGACCAGGCTTTGAAAAACCGTTCAACCAACCGAGAAAGAAGCGCTCGGCCTCGGGATAGCTGCGGCATTCGACACGCACGTTATCCTGCACGCAGCTGATCTTGTCGCATTTGTGGGCTTGGAACCAGTTTCGAGCTTCGTATAGGTCATAGACCGTCTTCATACACCTTCCCTCCTGTGGGCCATGGTCAACCTCGAACCCGCCCCGCATCCCGAACCGCCTGACCGAACTCCTTCGGGGCTTTGGTGAAACCTGGAGAATGAAGGGGTCAAGGTCCCTGCCGCATCCCCCACAAGGGGCACAGGCGGAAGGGCAGGCAAATCGCAGAGGGGCATGTTGAGGGCTCCAGTGGCAATCACCAGATGGCTTTCCCACCCTAATAAGACATTGGCAAAAAATATGGCAAATATGGAAAATCACTTGATGAATAGATCCAGTCCCTTTTCGGTCAGTTCAAGGTTCTTGCGCTTGCCCTTGAGGGTCTCCTTGAGATAATCGAGATACTCCAGATGCTGGACCCGCTTGCGGATGGTGGGCCTGCTTGTGGCAAGGTCCCGGCTCAACTCGGAGTAGGAGGGAGTGACACCCATCGTGTTCTGCCGGTAGACATAGCGCAAGAGCTCTATCTGGGCCTTGGTGAGCTTGGCCTGGACCTGGGGTTCGATCTCGCGAACCTCCTTTTCCAATAAACTCAGCTCAGAGCGGGTCAGGACCTGGGGATCCAGGGAGAGGATGATGATGTGACCAATGATGTAAGCGTGATCTCTCAGGTGCTGGACGAACAGCAGAAGCTCTGGAAAGCCATGGCGGGTCAAAAGGTAATCGAGCCGGTCGATGAGGATCACCGATCTCACTGGCCAGTCCTCGATGCGCTGCTCGATCTCCTCCAGGATCGGTTGGAGAGCCGCCTCACCCGCCTTCTCGGCCACCCACCAGTATTCGGTCTCCACCTCCATGCGGTGGCGCATCTCCCGCTCGGGGGTCCGCGAGATTATCAGACCCGGGTAGCCGACGTTGATCAGGTCCTGGAAGGCCTCCACCGAGAGGTGGGGCGCGCGCTCCTGGACCAGATAGAGCGAACCATCCTCGATCCTGAACCGCATCAATCGGCGTTTCAACTCCTCCTCAGCCCGCTTCTTCTCGGTCACATCGCGAATGATGCCCAGTACCAGCTCCTTCTGCCGATCGATGAGACTGGAGCTGATCTCCACCTCCCGATGCTCGCTGTCGGCGGTCACCAGTCGGGATTCGAACAGGAGCTGGCCCTTTCTGGCGATCTCCCGAAAGGAGCGGATGACCCGGGACAGCTCCGATTCGGGATGGAGCATGAGCAGGGTCATGGACTCCAGTTCCTCCTGCCGGTAGCCCAGGAGCTGGCAGGCGCTGGTGTTGGCTTCCAGCAGGTCTCCCGAGAGGTTGTAGATGACGATGGCGTCGTTGGACCGGGTGAAGAGGGAGAGGTAGCGTTGCTCGCTGGTCTGCAGGGCGGCCTCGGCCTCCAGGCGTTCGATGGTCGACCCGAGCATGCTGGCGATGGCGTCCAGCAGGTAGCGTTCCTCGTTGAGGAAGGGGCCCTCATCGAGAGGGGGGCGCTCCTCGAGGTAAAAGACCTCCACCGAGCCACGGACCAGACCGTTCACCTCGATGTTGGCCACCTGCCGCCAGGAGGTGGGCTCGAAGTCATGGGACCGGTAGGGCTCTCCATCAAAGTAGATCTGACCACGGGTGATATCGGGATAGTGCCATCCGGGGGGGATGAGCTTCACGATGGTGTTGAAAAGTTCCTCCAGGCTGGAGCTGTTGCGGATCGATTCGGCCACCCCGTACATGCACCGGAGCTCTTTGATGCGCTCACCCATTTGATGAAGCAGCTCATCGCGTTCCGACCGGGCAGGTTCACCGGGAGTCATGGCATCGGCCTGGTTGGCAGGGCACGCATGGTTATTAACTTTCCAAACCTCCCTGAGGGTTCACCTTGTGTTTTAAAGGGAGCATCGTGGTGGCTGTCCAATGTTACGGGCACAGGTCATGGCAGGCTCCCGACGGGAGGTCATCCTCCGATGATACAGGAGCAAACCGCCGGGGAGGAAGCGCCCGTGGCCTCCCGGACGGTACTGATCTTCTGTTGCCTGGCCCATGCCTTCACCCATGCGGTGGAACTGTCCTTCCCGGTGCTGCTGCTCTTCCTCCAGGATGATTTCAACCAGGGTGGCTATGCCTTGCTGGCCCTGATCTACGCCGCCTCGTTGCTTCTTTTCGGACTGGGCGGCATTCCTTCGGGCATCCTCACCGACCGGTGGGGGGGCTATGCCGTGATCCTGGCCGGTGTGGCGCTGAGCCTGGCCGGAGCTGGTCTGGCCATCCTGGCCGGAGAGCTGGACAGTCTGTTCCTCTTCGCGGTGGCCCTGATGATGATGGGGCTGGGCATCTCGACCTACCATCCGGCCGGACTCTGGGCCCTGGCCGAGGCCTTTCCCAAGGGCAAGGGGCGCAGTCACGCCATGGGCCTGCACGGCTTTGGCGGTTCTTTCGGCCAGTTCCTCTCGCCCATTCTGTCAGGGGTAGGGGCGGTGCTCCTGGGTTGGCAGTGGGTCTACGGCGGGCTCATGGTACTGGGCGTTCTGCTGGCCCTTGTGGGTCTGCCACTGTGGCTTTCATGGCGGGGTGGAAGGCCTGTCGCTCCCCGCATGAACGATGAACCGGTTCTCGACGACCCCCATATAAAGCCCGGTGCCAATTACCTGGGCGCCTTGCGGAACCTGTGGAGCTACAGCATCGCTGTGGTGGTGGCCCTGACCATCACCAGGGGACTCTTCTTCAGGGGCACCACGGCCTTCATCCCGGCCCTGGCCCGTGACAGCTGGGGACTCTCCGAGGAATCGGGAGGCCTGATGCTGTCGCTGATGCTGGTGGCCGGATCCCTGGGCCATCTGATGGGGGGCTGGGCCCACGGTCGCCACGGACCTCGCAAACCCCTGGTGGCCTTTGCCAGCCTGAGCCTGATGGCCCTGGGACTGCTTCTGTGGCCGGGTGAGCCAACCCTGGTGGGTTTCGAGTTGGCCGGACTGGAGCTGGAACTGCCCCTGGGCCTTGGTTTCGCGGGCATGTTGCTGTTCGGCTTTGCCTTCTTCTCTGGCCAGCCAGTGGTGAACGCCCATATCGCCGACATCACCCCCGAGCCCATCCGGGGCCTCTTCTTCGGCCTGACGTTCGCCACCCGCTTCGGTCTGGCCTCGGTGGCCACCGGCTGGGTGGGCTGGGCCGCCGACCTTTGGTCCCTGGAGGTGGCCCTGGCCATGATGGCTCTGCCCATCGTCGCCGCCATCTTCAACGCCCTGCTGTTGAAAGATGCAATGGATGTCCCCTCTGAGCGTGATCGAACCAGCGAAACAGCTGAATGACGTTGATAGGATAGGACAAATTGTGTTCAACCAGCGAAAATGGGAGGTATTTTCACATTACCCCCCTCTTTTCCCCATATATGGTATATATTTGCCCAGTGAATTGCGAGTTCTTTACCCGTGGGCCCACCCATGCAACAATAAATGCCAATTTCAAAGACAATTGAAGGCGAAAACTATGGAAGAAAGCACTGGCTGAGGCCATCCTATATAAATCTTGTGTCATTTAACGCCAGTTTGCCTTTATATTGGTCCGTCAAACCTGTGATTACTCCTACCAGAGGAGGATTTTGCCATGAGCCAAATAAAAGCCAACTTCTTCGGCAAGAAGTTACCAGCCTGGCTGTTGCTGGCTGCCCTCGTAGTCGTGGGCGCTGGCGCCGCTACTGGACTCGTGCTGAAGGACCAGATCAATGGTACAACCACAATTGCAGTAAGCCAAGCCATCCGCGTCACCGATGTGACCGGCGGCGGCGATGCTGATGAGTTCCTGGGCACCGTCGATGACGACGGCATGGCCTGGGCCGCCCACTTTGAGGCGAACAACGGCGACGTGCTCGAGCTGAGCGTCTGGATCACCAACTTCGGTGGCCAGGACATCGCCACCCTGACGACCTGCTCAGTGCCCGATGGTATCACTGTCTCCAACGTGGACGACTACGACATCGTCGAGATCGCCCCCCACACCTGGAAGGGCCAGCTGATGCCCGGTACCGATGGCGGTGTTGATTTCGAGACCGAGTGGCTGATCGCCCTTGAGGACGCCCAGCCCACCGGCTTCTACGAGATCAGCTGCACCACCGTGCCTGTGAACGTCTAGACGAAACAGAGTTCAACCACTCCTAGAAGGTGAATTGAATGAATCTCTTTTCGAAGAAGCTACCAGCCTGGCTGTTGCTGGCCGCCCTCGTTGTCGTGGGCGCCGGTGCCGCCACTGGCCTGGTGCTGAAGGACCAGATCAATGGTACGACCACGATAGCCGTCAGTCAGGCTCTCGCCGTGACCGATATCGATGCTGACGGGGACTACGATGAGTTCCTGGGCACCATCGATGATGATGGCATGGCCTGGGCCGCCCACTTCGAGGCCAACAACGGTGATGTGCTCTTACTGTTCGTTGAGGTCCACAACTACGGTGGATCCGACGACATCGCCGCTCTCCTGACCATGGATGTCCCTGCCGGCATCACGGTCAGCATCGAGAACGCGGTCCAGTGCGCTGCCGACCAGTGGAAGTTCGTTGTCGAGAGTGATGACGATACCACCCTGGAAATCACCCTGGCCCTCGAGGACGCCCTGGCTACGGGTTTCTACGAGATCTCCAGCACCATCATTCCCCTGAACGTCTAGAGCGTTCAACCGAGAACACACGACCAAAAACAAATGAGGTGGGCCTTCGGGCCTGCCTCATCCCTTTCTTTATCACGCTCATTCGCCCTTATCATTCCCGGGACCAACGGGTCCCATTACCCACCCGTTACGCTGCACAATTTTTTGTCCCATGTGCCCGGCGAGAGAGTACCCCTTTCAGGACTCCTCGCCACCTTTACATTCACATGTTAGTCCCATGTGCCCGGCGAGGGTGCCCATCCGGGTGACCCTTGCCACCTTTACGCTCACATGTTAGTCCCATGTGCCCGGCGGGGGTGATCCTTCTCTCTAGGCTCATGCCCCTGCCACCCCTTTTTTTCGAAGTGTATTGTTCCTTTTTCACCATTTTATAAATTGATACCCGATTGGTCCGTTTTTCAATAATATTTAAAGATAGTGGCGGAAAGGTTCTCTTGTTTTATATAAAATCAAATGGAAAAAAGCATTACTCCAATCCAGAGGAGGACATATCATGAGCCAAACAAAAGCCAACTTCTTCGGCAAGAAGCTGCCAGCCTGGCTGCTTCTGGCCGCCCTTGTGGTGGTCGGCGCCGGAGCTGCGACTGGTCTTGTCCTGAAAGATCAGATCAACGGAACAACTACCATTGCTGTAAGCCAAGCCATCCGTGTCGCTTACGTGACCGGCGGCGGCGATGCAGACGAGTTCCTAGGCACCGTCGATGACGACGGTATGGCCTGGGCCGCTCACTTCGAGGCCAACAACGGCGACGTTCTGTACCTCGAGGTCGGCATGACCAACTACGGCCGCGAGGAGATCGCCACCCTGACGACCTGCTCCGTCCCCGACGGCATCACCGTCAGCAACGATGACCCCTGGGACATCGTCGAGATCGCCCCCCACACCTGGAAGGGCCAGCTGATGCCCGGCACCGACGGCTTTGTAGCTTACCCCACCGGGTGGGTCATCGCTCTCGAGGACGCCCAGCCTACCGGCTTCTACGAGATCAGCTGCACCACCGTGCCTGTGAACGTCTAGATCCACAGCATATCAAACAACGATCCGCAATCCGGATCATCCGGGGGCAGGCCACCCTTTCCGGCCCGCCCCCTCCCCCCTTTTTTCTGAAGAACCCATTTAGGGGTCAAGGGACCCCTTTGCCGAGCCCCATTGCACCCTCACCTCCCCCTTATCCACAGCTTCCCCAGTTACTTTGCACATCGTTAGTCCCGTGTGCCCGGCGAGGGCGCTCATCCGAGCGTCCCTTGCCAACTTCTACCCATCGAGAAAACGGTTGAACATGGTTCACCGCCCCCTTCAGCCGCCCCAGCCCCTTATTGCTAGATAAACACCACATAATTGGGCAGGAGGCATAAGAAAGTTCACAAACCGGCCTGGAACGGGGCGATGGGACGACATACCAATGGCATAATGACCCATAACTGCAAGGGCCTATGGAAAATCCAATTGTATGTCCAGAGCATCACCGATATCGGTACATTGGGGAGTTATTTTAGGCATACATTTATTATCGGGTAGCCACTCAGGCTTTCGAAGTATGCCGCCTATGGACGCTCAGAGGACACTCCGAGAAATGTATGTCAAAGCCTCTTGGTTGAATCGTAAACCACACATGAGCCAGAATTCTTGCTCAAGGTTTGCGACAACCCTAAGGGGCTGTTGCCATGACCCGACACAGCAAATCAGTGAATATAAATAAGAAGACAAATCTTTTCTGGAAGAAGATACCAGCCTGGATCCTGGTGACCGTTCTGGTCATCGCCGCCGCAGGAGCCGCCACCGGCTTCGTGTTCAAGGACACGGTGAAGGGGACCACCACGATCACCGTGAGCCAGGCCATCATCATCGATTACACCAGGTTCAGCACCGCCGACATCGTGGGAGCGGATGTGGGTCTGCCCTCGGTCCTGGACGACGGCACCGAGTGGATGGTGCACATCGAGACCAACAACGGTGACATCATCACCATCGATCTGCCCATCGCCAACCTGGCCGATGAGAACATCATGGTGGAGCTTATCATGTGGGGCGAGGGCCCCTTCACCATGGACATCGATTCCCTGATGTGGTGGACCGATGCCGATCATGACGAGCTGACCACGAGGGACGAGGCCATCGTGCTGACCCTCGATAACATCCTGGACCGCTCCGATGAGGTCCGGGCCGATGGTTACGCCGATCTCACCGACTTCACCTCCCATCACTGGTTCTTTGATGGGTCCATGCCCTACGATGCTTACGATTACAACGATGACGTCTTCACCGACAGGGACGGCGATACTCCTGAGGCCATCCTGCTGGACGACGGTGACGGGATCCTGGACCCCGGTCCCCTCAACACCAGCCCCGATGTCATCATCACTCCCGGACAGGCCGCCCTGGCCGAGGCCATCGGCCCCTACGCCGTGGGCAGTGCCGCCGTGGGCCGGATGTTCTTTTCCGACAACGCCGGCGGGACCGGCAACCGGTGGACCCCCGGCGAGGACATATTCCTGAACAACGACGGGGACGAGTTCTACACCACCGACAACGATGACCTTGTGGATGGCAACGGCTACAGCAGCAGCACGGAGGGCAACGCGGCCTCCATCTCCCCGGGAGATCTGCTGGAGTCCCTGGACAGCGGCGACGATCTCTACTGGGACGACGCCGACGTGAGCCTGACCTTCACCAGCGGTGACAACATTTGGCTGGACAAGGGAGACAACGTCTACTTCAACTCCAACGGCGAATCCATCAGCGATGCCAATCCCGATACCAGCCTGGTGAGCCCCGGGGTCATCTTCGACGCAAGCCTGGACATGGCCTTCAACGGCGGGGCCGCGTCCACCTACTACCTGGAGAACTGCGGCTACGTCACCGCCGCCACCTTCTCGACCCTGGGTCTGGAGGACGGGACTCCCGGAGCCATCGACGTGGGTGACATCGTGCAGATCGATTCTATGGGCAAATGGTACATCGTCAACGACAAGTCGGCCGACCTGGGTCAGCGTTCGACAATCGAGCTCATCGGCGATGTGTCCACCTCGGGCGACGATGTGAAGGGTCAGGACCTCATCGAGCAGGCCGTGACCATGGGGGCCCCCACCGGCGTGTACATCGACGGTGCCCAGTCCATCAGCGCCTTCGACGGCTCGGCCATCCTGAGCGTGGATAACGGCTCGGGAGGCAACGTCAATGGCGACATCTTCGACGGTGGTGACGTGTGGGCCCTGGACAACGACGGTATCCTGGGTTCTGAGACCATCTTCCTGGTCATCGACGTCGACGCCGGCAACCCCTCCTGGGCGGTGGAGGTCCTTGGTCCGGCAAGCAAAGGCATCCCCGACAACTACCAGTTCTACGCCATCACCCTGAGCGATTCGGGCAACGTGGCCGACCTGGACGACTACTACCTGAACTCCGGCGATGACATCGCGATGGCCATCGACTCGGCCATCGGGAGCAGGGGTTCGGCGGTGTTCGACCCCACCGGCTTTGGCGGCCGGTACAAGGTGGATTCGGCCGATTCCTCCTCGGTCTCCGAGGTGCTGGTGACCGCGGGCTCCACCGGGACCGACGTGGCCGACGACCTGAAGCTGGGTCTGGTCAACGGCGGCTCCCAGGCCACCCGGGACCTGAT
The DNA here is from genome assembly GCA_964384995.1 of uncultured archaeon. Taxonomy (GTDB): domain Archaea; phylum Thermoplasmatota; class Poseidoniia; order MGIII; family CAYLMJ01; genus CAYLMJ01. The sequence continues at coordinate 77,614 of CAYLMJ010000007.1, forward strand.
CCTGCGAGGCAGTCCCACCAACGACATCACCCCGGGCAACGAGCTGGTCACCAGCCTCACCGAGCGGTTCAGCTACTCCGACGATGATGGCGACCGGCGCTGGGACAACGGCGAGGACATCTACGAGGAGCAGACCGGAGGCGCCGGGACCTACAGCTCGGGTTCCGACACCCTGATCCACGACGACGGCATCACCGATGTCTACGGGGGCGGGGTGGGCTATGCCGGTTCCACGGCGGTCTCCATCGACGATGATGACAACATCATGTTCCGCGACACCGACCACGACGGGGTCTACGACTGGTCCATTGGGGCCTACGAGCCCCTGCTCTACACCGGCACAGCCGACATCGAGACCCAGGGCCTGCTGACCCCGTACGTGACGGTGCTGGCCCGCTATGGCGGCGACTGGCCCTCGCTCTCGGGCCTGGACCTGTGGCGGCTGGAGACCGATTTCAACGGCGCCAACGATCACAACTACCACTACATCGACCACGACTGGGATGGCCTCTACGATGACGGCGAGGCCATCATCGATCAGATCGATGGGAACACCCTCGTCTATCTGGAGAGCACCGATTTCGTGGTCCACAACGGACTGGCCAACCTGGTGGAGCTGCCGGTCGCCCTGAGCCAGCTCTCGGCCGAGAACTGCGGACCGACACTGGGCTGTGGACCTCACCCCGACGTGAAGGTCAGCCTGATGGGCTGGAAGTTCCTGATGCCGGGCAACAACGACCTGGGCTCGCCCCTGGACATCCGCATCACCATCGCCCTGGAGGACGCCGCGTCTACCTGCATGTTCGAGATCTTTGGCAAACTGCGGCCGGTGAACGTGTAGTGGGACCGGGCAGAACCGGTGACCGGGTGACCGAACCCTGAATCTGCTGGGCCTGGCCTCCTCCAGGCCCTTGCTCCTTTTTGGGAACCCGCACTCATGGTGAACTCTGACCAAATATCAACGGGAAGATCAGAGTTGAAATCTGAATAGCGCTGAACGGCCCTAATATACAGTATATAGTATAGGGCAAACATCGTGGTAAACAGATATATCGACCCACTTTCCAATTTTTACTGGAATGCCACTCACCTTTGCATCGCCTGGCCGCCCAAAGTCACCAGTGCGCACATAATTGTCAGTGAAGGGGGGGCGGTTTGTCACTGTTATATAAGCCTTGTGTCACAATCCTTCACTTTGTTTTAATATGGTTTGCAGGTAATGAAACAACTACGTTCCAGTGAAGCCTAATCCTACAGGCACTTTCAAGGCAGCCAGAAGGCTTTGCGTTTTCAACTTGTTAATAAATGTTGTGCCAGGTAACTTCTCAGGATACTTATACCGCGGCGGAAAAGATTCAATCCTCCGAATTAGGAGGAACACGCCAATGGGACAAATTCTGAAACGCAAAATGGATTTCTTTGGCCACCGATTCCCGGCCTGGCTACTGGTCGTTGCTCTGGCAATGGCCGGCGCCGGCGCGGCAACGGGCATCGTGCTGGCCGATTCCATCACTGGCAGAACCACCGTGGCCGTATCCCAGGCCGTACTGGTGGCTGCACCACCCATCGTCGGCGGCGACGCCGATGAAGGACTGGGCACCGTCGAGGATGACGGAACCGCTTTTGCCGTACACTTTGAAGCCAACAACGGCGACATCGTCTACGTTTTCATACCTTTGAAGAACGAGGCCGGACCCGAACAGAATGTCGTGGTCGAGCTCCACATGGCCGTCCCCGACGGAATGAGCATGTCCATCGCCGCCGATGGTGTGGGAGTCCACGACGACGTGGTCCGCACCGGGCCTGCCGCCTGGGTCTTCACCCTGGACGGCGCCGCCGCCGGCGGCAGTCACGGTCTGACCCTGACCGTGGCCATCGAGGATGCCCAGAGCACCGGTTTCTACGAGACCCAGGGAACCCTCATCCCCGTGAACGTCTAGGAGGAACTCATAATGGTCAATCAACGAGTTGGAAAACCAGCAAGGGTTTCAAATGACGGGCGCAAACTGGACTTCCTGGGGCACAAGATCCCCACCTGGACCCTCCTGGTCGCCCTGGCCATCACCGGCGCCGGTGCCGCAACCGGCATCGTCTTCGCCGACGAGGTCCCCGGCGGGGTCACCGTGACCGTATCCCAGGCCATCCTGGTGGAGAAGCCGGTGGTCACCGGTGACTTCGACAACAGTTTCACCTCTGTATCGGATGACGGCGCGACCTTCTCGGCCGGTGTAGAGGTCAACAACGGCGATACGTTCGGCGTCATCGTACCGGTCCGCAACGAGGCCAACGGCGACATCGTGGTGGAGATGACACTCGTCACCAGCGCCAACGCCGCCGAGCACCTGACCCTGGACCTGGCCGGTGTCGGTCTCATCGATGATGATGTCCGCTTCGACAACTGGACCTGGAAGTTCACCGCCGACGCCGACTCCAATGGCATGGCCGACAATCCGGTCATCGATGGCGTCTGCATCATGATCTCCGTGGCCGATGATGCCCCACCAGATTTCTACCACATCTCAGGGACCCTTCGTCCGGTATCAGGTGGACCCTAGCTGAAGATTGGATAGGGCACAACCCTTATCTAATCTGAAAAACAATCAATATTGCCAAGGTTCACTGTCCGCGTTATGCCAAGATGTGATGATAGATGAGTGTAACACCTGTGACTGTCCTAGAAACAACCTCATGGTTGCCGACCTCTTGGTTCGCCGCCGTATCGGGTCAATTTCATTCGCCTTTTTGCCAGGAGAATGGCCGATCCGGTGGGGAATGCCAGGGAATTGGACAGTACAAGCTGTACCAACCGGGTTCTGTTACCCGTGTTCGGACGATATCGCCCGGAAACGCAACAGGACTCGCGGCCGAAACACTATTCGGCCAAATTCAACACCCCTCCAACCCCGCTCCCAGGTCTAGAGAATGCCCTTCCAAGATCGGGGATCAGGCAGGAGGTGGCGGCGAGACCTTATCGGGAACCCTGACGGTTTCCCGGGCGGTCACAGGTTACGAACCGACCGGCGGTGAAGGCGTGTCACCGCTTGTCGCCCCTTCCGGGAAGCCAGGGTCCGACATGGTTCGGACCCGGTTCTCCCCCTCCGATTCCAAAATCGGCCCAACCCCCGTTCCCAGATCCACCATCTCACCGGGCTCCAGTCCGGTGGTCAAGGTCAATGGCGTGTTCGACCCGGCGGATGACCCTTTGCCTGAGACGGCGAAGGGACAGGTGAACGGGGGCCACGGCCCCCTTGGACCATACGACGCTGAACCGCATCTTGATATCGAACCTGAACATGATGAACCGATCCCAACACCCACATCAACACCAACATCAAACCAGATCAATCTTACACTTTCGAGGATGAACAATGGCGTTCAATAGTGAACAAATGTCCGCCGACCTGCTGCTGCAGATAGACCGCTTGCGGGGCAACACCCCCCGGGAAGAGTTCCTCAGGAACCTGGTGCGCGAGGGCGACCGATACCCCGCCTATCCCGGCCAGCCAGCGACCTATCCCAGCCTGCCACCGGGCGTGGATCGCCGGGAGTTCGATGACTTCCGGCATGAGATGCGCGCCATCCTGAAGGACCTCATCGACTACGTGGTGCCCAGCGAGGCCGAAGCTCCCGCCGCACCCCCGGCACCCCCCGAGAAGGGGCGCTTGCGCCGGGCTGTCGCCGCCCGATTGGGGCGCAAGGACAAGGCCCAGGCCGCCACCGTTGATGAGGCTCCTCCCGAGGCGGAGAGCGAAGAGCTTGAAGAGCAGGAAGACGAGACTGGAGCCAAGAGTCCCCGTCTCAGGATCTACTACGGCAAGCCGGGCCATCCCGGCAGCCGGGTGGAAGAGGTCACACCGGTGAAGCATTCCAGCCCGGCCCCGACCACGGCGGCCGACGAGGCCTCACCCGAGACCGGATCCAGGGACGAGGACAGCAAACTGGACAAGATAGTCACCCTGCTGGAACAGGTCCTGACCAAACCCGATCAGGCCGGTACCGACACCGAGACCAAGACCGAGGTCGACGTGGAGCTGAAGACCCAGGCCAAGGCCAGGGAGCAGGCTCCCGACCAGGTCGAGGAAGAGGCCGAGCCCCGTTCCAGGGGCCGGGGCCGCCGGGATCAAAGGGACCGTAGGGAACGTCGCAGGGTGCGCCTGGACGACGACTACGATGACTACGACGACTTCGACGATAACGATGGCGAGTACCGTGATGATTACGAGTACGAGCCGGTCTGGGACCCCCGGTCACAGGGCCGCGGCCGACGTCGCGATGGACGGGCGCCGCGCCACCCACCAGGGTCACCCAATCAGGTCCCGCCCTATTCCGAGGCCGGACCCCAACCCGGCTATCAGCCCACACTGCGAGACCCCAGGCCCGACACGGTCATCACGGCCACCCTGGATTCCATCTCCCGGAATCTCGGTCACCTGAACCGCAAGATGACCCGCCTGGAGCGGAAGCGGAAGATCGATACCCCGCCTCTGCCTCCCTTGCCTCCCATCTACCGCTACCTGGATGTCCCGGCCGACACGTCCGATCCCGCCTACGCTCCCCCGGATGACCCCTTTACCCTGGAGCAGATGGCCGAGGAGCTGGAGATGCTCACCCCGCCCTGGGCTCGACCCCGGGAAGCCCTTCCCGAGCCGAAACCCACCTCACCGGGTGAAGATCTGAGCCGCAGTCTGGCCGAACATCAGCAACTGCAGCTGGGAGCCCCAGAGCCCGATGAGCCCCAGGAAGCCCAGCCCCCAGCCCCACCCCGGGAGGCCCTTCCCGAGCCGGAGCCCGAGCCGGAAGAGGCCGAAACTGTCGTGGAGGTCACCGAGACGGTCACCTCCCAGGCCATGGCCCCACCCCCGGAGTTCCCCCAGGAGCTTGAAGAATCCTACCAGAAGGAGCTGGCCGAGGCCCAGGCTCAGCAGGACGCAGCTGAACCAACCTCAGACGCCGAACCCGACGACGGCATCTTCATGCCCGGCGCCATGGGCGCCCCCAAGGGCGACCTGGACAGTCTGAGAGCCCAGCTGGAAGCTGGGGAATCGGCGGCCCCGGTGCAACCCGAGCCACCGGCCCAGAGCGAGCCCGAGCCTCAGCCCCAGCCGCCTGCCGAACCTCAGGCCGTTGAACCTCAGGCGGCAGCGCCGGAACCGGCCGCGGCCGAGCCGGTCCAGTCGGCCGAGCCCGACGACGGCATCTTCATGCCCGGCAGCATGGGTGGACCCAAGGGCGACCTGAACGGCCTGCGGGCCCAGCTGGAATCTGCTTCGGATTCTCCCTCCGAATCTCCCTCCGAATCCCCACCGGTGAATCAATCCCAGGAAGGCCCACCGGCTTCCAAGGAGGCAAAGCCCCCTGAAGCCAACGGGGCCGCCCAGGAGTATCCCGAGGACGGGATCATCATGCCCGGCAGTTCGGGCAACTCCAGTGGCGGCTCCGACACCTCCACCAACGGACCCTCCAAGAAGAACTCCAACGGAGGGTCCGCTTCTAGTTTAAATGGCAACCCCCAAACCAATGGAAACCCGAATCCCAACGGGAACAGCAATGGCAACCCCGGTGGCAACCCTGGTCACAACAACCCAGGCTCCAAGGGCAATCCCAACGGCGGTTCCAACCCCAATGGTGCCAACGCCCACAACAACCCCTCCGCCAACCCCCATTCCGATCCCAATTCCAATGCTTCAGGCAATCCAGGCCATAACAACCCTGGCCATAACAACCCCGGGAATCCCACATCACAACCCGCCTCGTCCAACCCGGGACCCTCGAGCAACCCGGGTGCTTACGATCCTTCTACTTCTCCTTCTTCTCCCCATTCTCCCTATCCCCCTTCATCCCCTGATCCAGCCTACCCCTCCCCTTACCCTTCACCCCAGGTTGCCCAGAACCCGGCCCCCACTTCCCATCTGCCCCCGGACATCCCATCCTACGAGGATCAGCAGTACATGGGGTGCATGACCTATCCGGGCACCTGCCAGGAATACTACGAGCCCGTCGATGAGGTGGACTCCTTCATCCAGGCTCTGCGTTCCTCGGGCCGACCCCTAAACCTGGACAACGCCCGGCCGGTGGAAAGACCCAAACAGCGCGAGACAAAGCGCCTTCCAGCCCCGCCGGTCCGTCGGACGGTGAAAACCCCGGTTATGGAGCGGCGAGCTCTGCCGGAACCAGAACCGGAGCCTGAACTGGAACCCGAAGTCCGACCCCAAGTCCGAACCCGCAGGACGCGCCGCGAGGAGCCCCTTGAGGAGGAGGACGACCTGGCCGCCTTCGAGGCCCAGATGTCCACCAGCCGCCGCAGGCCCCGGCCCCATGTCCCCGCCGAGGTGGAGTTCGACTACCAGGACCCCGAGGAGGCCGAGCTGGAGGACGAGTACGATTACGAGGACGATATGTACGCCGACGAGGACGAGCTGCAGGCCCCGGACGAGGAGGTGAACCTGCCTCCCTGGAAGTCCCAGTTCGATTTCCTCTGGGTCGGAGCCGTGATCATGTTCGGCGTCGGCGATGTGGTCTCCACCTGGTGGGCCATCCAGAACGGAGCACAGGAGGCCAACCCCTTCCTGCACAACATCGTCCACGGCAACTTCATGGTCTTCATCCTCATCAAGGTCATCCTCCTTGGAGTGGCCTTCCTCTACTCCTACGTCTTCCTGATGGAGAACGGCCACGACGCCCGCTTCATGCCCGCCGTCTTCATCCTGGCCGGGGCCTATCTGGTGGTGAACAACTACCAGGTGACCCAGAGCCTCATCGAGGCCAACGGCGGCTCCGGTGGTTTCAGCAGCCTCATCCTATCCTATCTGAAGCTGTAGACCCAACGCTCAGACCCAAGGCACCAGTTCATGACACAGGCTAATTGCAGAGGCTAATAGCAGAGGCTCATGGCAAGATGCGAGGGCATGGGCCCAATGACGAACGTTCACGATGAAAGAATTGGAAACTCGGAGACCTGGGAAACGGGGAAACGGGGAATCTCGCCCTATCCGTAGGCGAGCTCCTTAGAACTCTTCACCCTCGATCTCCTTCTGCACCAGGGATTCCAGCTTGCCCAGGTCCTTGGAGATGATGAACAGGGTGCGCTTGATGCCATCCAGCCTGGCCTTCAGCTCGAAGGTGTCCAGGGCGGGGGTGGCGGTGGTAACCTCCTCGGTTAGGGCCTCCTGGGCCTTGGGCGATAATCGATAGGCGGTACCCAAAAAATCGGACTCGGTGGACAGCGTGAGGGTTCCCTCATCGATGAGCAACTTCAGGCCCTCCACCAGCTTCTCCTCGGAGAGCTCCAGCTTGTGGAGCAGGATGGAATCGTGGACCTCCTGCTCGGGATGGTCAAAGAACCAGCGTTTGATCTTGGCCACAGTCAGTTCCATCCCGACCGCTCCCTCGTTTGCGGGTTCCACATCCAACACGGAAGCGGGGCCCTGGTCCGGCTGGGGAGCCGACTCGAGATAGTAGCTGTGGTCCTCCCGCTGGATGCGGCCAGAGCGGGTCATGGTATTGACCGAACGATAGACCTGCTGGATGGTGAAACGCTCGGGTTCCATCTTTTCCAATCTCTCATAGATATCGCGTGAGCTCAGACGTTCTCCAGATTCTAATATCTGTACGATAAATCGGGAGGGTCTATCCCGGGTCTGTTTGGCCATAAAGTCAAAAAAACCAAACCTGCCGCCCTACAAAAGAGTTATGATGGGAGAGGTTGGAAGAACATGATGAATGATGGATGATGATGGTTGATGATGGTTGATGAGGGATGATGATGGATGATGATGGATGATGAGGGAGGACCCGGGTCCAACATAAAGTATAAATCCAGAATAAGGGTACTGGGGGTCTGATACCGGGGTCTTACAGGTGATACGATGAACGACGACAATACGGTATTCGTGGGGGCCAAACCTACCATGAACTATGTCCTGGCGGTTCTCACCCAGTTCAGGGTGACCGACGAACCGGTGGCGCTGAAGGCTCGGGGGCGGACCATCTCCAAGGCTGTCGATGTGGCCGAGATAGTGCGTCATCGCTTCCTGCCCAACGTGAAGATCGAGGACATCAAGATCGGTACCGAGAACCTCAAGGACAAGAATGGCCGCAAATCCAACGTCTCCTACCTGGAGATCTACATGCTTCAGCATGGGGAGATGCCCACCGAGGTGGGCAAGAGCAAGAAGAAGAAAGAGAAGCGGGAACGCAAGCCCAAGAAGGAAAGCAAGGATAGCAAGAACAGCAAGGCAGAAAGCAAGAAAGAGAGCAAGGAAAGCGGGGAAGGCGAGGCAGACCCAGAGTAGAACCAGCCTAGAGCAGGTCCAGATCGACACCGGCCCTTTTCGAGAGGTGGCCGTGCAGTCGAGTGACCCGCCTGACCGCTCCGTCGAGACCCTTGCGGTGAAGGTCCTGGAGACAGTCGTCCAGGGTCCGTCGCTCATCGCCAGAGAAAAGATTGTCGCAGGCCGCCACGATCTTGGCTTCCAGGGTCCGGGGCATGTAATCACCTGAAGGCAGACCGATGAGCCGGGCGTCGGTCCTGGTGATGCCGGCTCCCACATGGGAGGCGATGATGTGGGCGAGCTCGGGGCTGTGACCGGAAGCCATGGCCCGCTGGGCGCCCAGGGCGCAGTGGTCGATACCGTCGCTATCGGCGCGACCCCAGTCGTGGAGCCAGGCCCCGGCCTCCACCAGACCCACCCTTGCGCCCCTGACCCGTTCAGCAAGCCTCACGGCCAGGGCCGCCACCTCCCGGCTGTGGCCCATCACCCAATGGGGAGCCCCGCTCACCTCCAGCAGGGCCTGGCACTCCGCCGGTCCGGGGACGGCGCCCACGACCTTGCCGGCCGGAGAGTCGGTGACGGTGGTCTCGCCCACGGGATCGTCCTCCTCCCAGCGGGGAGCGAGACGGTCCAGCAGGAGCGCCAGGGCCGCCACCTCGGAGTGGGGCTGATGGCCCACGGCCACGTTGAGGTCGGCCTCCTGGTAGACCTGGGCGGGGACCTTGGTGGCTCCGACCACCACCAGGATGGGGGTGTCCTCTTTGACCCACCGCCTCAGAGTGGGGGTCACCTTTCCCAGGGCCTGGCCGTACATGGTCAGATGCACCACCTTGCCCGGCCAGTTCCTGATCTGGCCTGTGGCGCTGACGCCGGTGACCACCCTGAACTCTCCTCCAAAGCGCTTGGTCACCTCATCGACCCGCTTTTTAAGGTCCTCGTCGGAAGCGGTGACCAGGACCTCATCGGCTCCCAGCGCCCGGGCCACCAGGCAGAAATGGGTGGTAAGCCGCTCGTCCCGGGCGGGACGGTGGCCCAATCTCATCACGCTTAGGGTCATGGGATCACGCAGTTCCCAGGGGCATGGGCATGGGCATGGGTCTGGGCATAAGCAAGGGTAAGGGTAAAGGCAAGGGCACAGGCATGGGCAGAGGATCGGGCACCAGCATAGGCATGGGCGGTCCTACTCCTGCCAGTCGGCCACCGGTATCTTATCCTCGTCCTCGGAGGCCTGGCTGCGCACGTAGTTGAGGAGGGCCGCTCCCAGCAGGGCGGCCATGATGCCCATCATGAAGTTGGTGAATATCTCGGCCAGTTCCAGCTCCGATTCATCCACGAACACGTAATTGAGCAGGTCCACCACACCCGACACGATGAGCCCCACGGCGGCCAGCAGGAAGGTGAAGACCACGAAGGAGACCTTGAACTGATGGTCCTTCAGATAGTCCCTGATGACCCGGCCGAACTCCAATATCCAGACACCCACCAGCAGGGGCAGGAGGATGCCGTTGTTGGAGACGAAGACCAGGATGGGCTCCAGGGGACCCTCGTTGGTGCCCGCCTCCTCGTTCTCCTCCTGGACGGCGTTGGCCGCGTCGAGACCGTAGACCAGACCGTAGGTGATGATGCCCAGGGCCAGGATGCCGGTGACTATGGTGACCTTGGAGGCCATGCCGGTGAAGGCGTCCCCGGTGAAGGTGATGATGGTCTCTTCCAGCTTGAAGTAGCGGATGAGGAAGTAGAGGCTGGGGATGAGCAGGATGGTGCCGATGATCAGGCTCTCCTGATAGAGGCTGATAAGGGCCAGGGCCGCCATGACCAGCACGATGGGGAACAGACTGGCCTGGATCTTGGGGTCGTCCAGCATGGCCCGGATGGTGTAGTAGGTGGATTCAATGTTGGGGGCCTGCTTGATGTAGACCCGATGGGTGGCGTTGATCTTCAACCGCGAGGCGATGATGGGGGTGATGTAGGCGTCCTCTGAGCCGTCGGTGACCAGCACGGCATGCTTGGCCCCGGTGGTCTTGATGACATGGTCGAGCTGTTTGGCTATCTTCATGTCCGAGCGGTCGCCCACCCGGATATCGCCGCAGAGGGTGGCCATCTCCACATCGTGCCCTTCTGAACGGAGCTTGTCGTAGGTGCGGATGGCCTTGAACATGGTGTTGGTGTCCGATTCACCGGGATCGGCGAGACCCAGAGCCACGGCTGCCTCCAGGTTGGCCGAACGTGAGATGATGGGACTGACACGACCTGTCTTGCGGCCCAAATCATCATCCCGGTCAATACATAGCACTAAGGTAACCATTGCCGCCTCTACATGCATTTCCATCTTATTTACCCCTTTTGGTGAACTCCATGAGCAGGGGTGATGAAATGGCGTAAAATGAGCCGATTTACCAGGCCCCAGTTTTAAATAGGGCTGCCTGCATGGAGCCCGCCCTTACCTTTCAGGTGGTATATCTTGGTCCAATTTAAGGCTGTTATCGCGGACACTACCGACGGGCGCTGCTACAAGTACGAGCTTGAGGGCGCCAACGCCAATTCCCTACTGGGGAAGCGAGTGGGCGATGAGATAGACGGCGTCTTCTGCAACCTGCCCGGTTTCAAGCTGACCATCACCGGCGGCTCGGACGGCTCGGGCACACCCCTGCGTCCGGGACTGGACGGGCAGAGGCGACGGCGACTGCTGCTCACCGACTCGGTGGGCTTTCACCCCACCAAACCCGGGCAGCGCAAGCGCAAGCTCATCCGGGGCGGTACCATCTCGGCCGACGTGGTCCAGGTCAACCTCAAGATAACCAGCCACGGCCCGGTATCGGTGGCCGAGGCCCTGGGTCAGACCCCGGGAGAGTGACCATGGAGGTCCCGCGCCAGCCTGATGTGAACATCGGCATGGTCGGGCACGTGGACCACGGCAAGACCACTCTCACCAAGGCGCTGTCGGGAGAATGGACCGACCGCCACTCCGAGGAGGTCAAGCGGGGCATCTCCATCAAGCTGGGCTACGCCGACACCAGCTTCTACCGCTGTCCCGAGGATGAGCCCCCTTCGGCCTACACCACCTCCACCAAGTGCGACGAGCACGACTGTTCCACCGAGCTTGAGCGGGTGGTCTCCTTCGTGGACGCCCCCGGCCACGAGACCCTGATGGCGGTGATGATCTCGGGGGCGGCCCTGATGGACGGGGCGGCCCTGCTGATAGCGGCCAACGAGCCCTGCCCCCAGCCCCAGACCCGGGAGCACCTGACGGCCCTGAAGATAGCTGGCGTGGAGAACATCGTCATCGTCCAGAACAAGATCGATGTGGTGGACCGTGAGCGGGCCGAGAAGTCCTACCATGAGATACTGAAGTTCATCGAGGGCACACCCCTGGAGGGAGCCCCCATCATCCCGGTCTCGGCCCATCACAATCGCAACCTGGACGTACTCATCCAGGCTTTGTTCGAGACCATCCCACCCCGAGAGTACCATCTGGACAAGCCCTTCAGCATGGCCGTGGCCCGCTCCTTCGATATCAACAAGCCGGGCATGGACCTGGGCGAGCTGAACGGCGGCGTCCTGGGCGGTTCGCCTTCCCAGGGTCAGCTGGAGGCCGACTCCGAGGTGGAGATAAAACCGGGCTTCGATGTGGGCTCCAACGAGTACGAGCCCATCACCACCACCGCGGTCTCGCTCTTCGCCGGCGGCACCGACCGGGATTCCATACGTCCCGGAGGACTGGTGGCCATCGGGACCCTGCTGGACCCCAGCCTTACCAAGTCCAACGCCCTGGTGGGCAACCTGGTGGGACCGCCCGACACCCTGCCTCCGGTGCTCAAGGAGCTGACCCTGGACACCAACCTGCTGGACCAGGTGGAGGGTCTGCGGGAGACCACCGATGTGGGAGCCCTGAAGTTCAACGAAGCGCTGATGGTGACGGTGGGTACCTGCACGACCGTGGGCAAGGTGGGCCAGGTGCGCGACGACATCGCCGAGATGACCCTGAGCCGTCCGGTGTGCGCCGACCCGGGCCAGAGAGTGGCCCTGTCACGACGTGTCGGAGGCCGCTGGCATCTCATCGGCTATGGCACCCTCGAGAGCTGAGCCCGCTCGCCATTGTCTTTGCCCGTGCCTTGCCTCCCCTGCCCCTGCTTTCGCCTGCCCCTCCTGATGTGACCATGCCCATGCCAATAATACTGCTGGACACCAACCTGCTCCTTCTGCCATTTTCCCGGAAGTTCAACCTGACCGAACAGCTGGCCACGGCCTGCCCCCAGGGGAAGCCCCATGTCCCCTCCTGTGTCCTGGCCGAGCTGGAGCGCATGGACCATCCCGACGCGAAAGCCGCCAGACAGCTGGCCGCCACCTTCCCCACCTACGACACGGAGACAGCCGAAGGGGATGTGGATAGCCTCCTCGCCTCCCTTGCCTCGCAAGTTGACGGCCTCATCGCCACCAACGACCGGGAGCTCATCGGGACCCTGAAGGGAAAGGGCCTGCCGGTGCTGAGACTGAAGGGGAATGACAGACTGGTGCTGGACGGGACGCTTGGATAATGATCACTCTGACGGCAGATTTCCAGTATTGACACAGATTTCACAGATTCCACGGATTTTTTATATCTGTGAAATCGGTGTAATCCGTGTCTAAGACTCAATTATGGGTTAAAAGAACCAGCTCAAATGGATGGGGCGGGCGTTTCCCGCGTCATTCTTGCTATATACGGGGTATATGCATCCTATATGCATTCTATATGCGTTCTTTATGCTTTTGATATGACCACCATATCACTACCATATCTCTAACATATATCTGGCATATGCTGAGCAAATGAATGTTCTGTTCTTGGGGAACCTATACTCGACCAGCACTCTTCCTATACTGATCGTATATCAATTGTATATCAAATGTATAGTACCGCTATACTACTGCCATAGTACTGTCAAAGTACTGACATAGTACTGGCTTATTGACCGTATAGTCTCTTTTTGCTACATCTCCCTGGTTCAACAATCTTTCCATTCTCAGCAGAGTTGCTACAGCAGGAGAGCATGGCAACGCTACCAAAGGAGGGTTTGCCAAATGGGACGCATCCCTGCTGCAGCATTTCGCCAGACTGGCGATGCTATAAGAATATTGTGAATCATCTATCAGTTCTAATCAACACTCGCCAGGTCTCTCCCCTCCATTGCATGTGATCGACAGCTCCCTGGCGCCGAGGACCGCATCCCATCCCATCGCAAGGAGGAGGCATCGGGCGGTCACCTTGGAATTCCAACCGGTCCATTCCCACTGTTCATGCCAAAACAGGAGGCCTAATATATATGCGGGCGACCCTGGGATATCCATGCCAGATGAACCCCTCGAGGCCATCCAGGATACCGAGGTCCTGGACGCCGAGCAGCAGGAGACCGGACCAAAAGACCAGGCCGAGGCCAAAGGCCCCGAACCGGTCCTTACAGGAGGCCTGCCACCGCCACCGGAGGAGCCCGAGTCCAAGCGGACACCCATCCTTGTGGCCCTGGTCATCCTCATCCTGCTCATGCCGGCCCTCTACTTCGGCTTCTTCACCGAGGAGGAGGACGACCCAATACCCGAGCCCGAGCCGACCCCCTTCGATTTCCTGGACCCGGTCACCGGTGAGCCGCTCACCATCCCGGCCACCACCTTCTACCACTTCGACGGCGGCATCGACGCCATCGAGGCCTATCGCAACGAATCCTTCAGCGTGAACCTGACCGGCGACAACCAGCCCTTCTTCATCAACGGCACCTACTACGGCATCCAGACCGACACCTTCGAGCCCACCATCGGCATCACCTCCAAAGGCAACATCTTCATGACCAGCCATCGGGGCCTGGGCATGGGCACCCACATCATCCGCTCCACCGACTACGGGCAGACCTGGGAGGACATGACCCCCGTTCCCCAGCCGGTGCCCAACAGCAACGACCCCTACGTCTACGTGGACCCCTGGACCGACCGCATCGTCAAGTTCGACATGCACGCCCTCGTGGGCATGTTCTTCGAGTACTCCGATGACGAGGGAGTCACCTGGAGCGCACCCCGGGAGGTCTCGGGCAAGTACACGCCCCAGGACCACCAGACCATCGCCTCCGTCCCTGCCGCGCCCCATGGCTATCCCACCACCTACGAGACCATCTACGTCTACAGCATCAACACCGGCCTGCAGGGCGGAGGCGTGGGCGGCTCCTACGGTCAGAACAGCTTCACCGGCGGGCTAACCTGGAACGACCCCCAGATACCCCACTACGAGGCCGGCAAGAACCCCTGCAGTGGCCTAAGCGCCCATCTGGTGGGAGCCGACGACGGCAACATCTACCGCGGCCAGCCCTCGTGCGATGGTCCCGCGGTCTACCGGAGCACCGATGCCGGCTTCACCTGGACCGAGCACACCATCACCTCGGACATCCAGAGCGAGAGCCACGAGATAGCGGTGGGCACCGACGAGGACAACCATGTCCACGCCTTCTGGGTGGCCGACAACGACCTGCCCTACTACAGCAACTCCCAGGATCAGGGCAACACCTGGCGCGAGCCAATGATGGTGGCCCCTCCCGGCGTCAAGGGCGCCGGATTCCCCACCGTGGCCGGCGGCGCTGGCGGCAGGGTGGCCTTCTCCTACATCGGCTCGAAGAACGCATCAGCCGGCCCCTGGAACGGCTACGTGGGCATCATCACCGACGCTTTCGCCGATGACCCCCTGATCACCACGGTGGCAGTCAACGCCCCCAATGACCCCCTGGACACCACACCCAACTGCGGGAATACGCGCTGTGGCGGCTTCGGCGACTTCATCGACATCGCCATCGACCTGGAGGGCAGGCCCTGGGCGGCGCTGTCCCACAATCCCGACGGGGACACCGGCATCGTGGGCACCTTCACCCTGGGCCCCGCCCTGCGGGATGACCTGGACTATGTTGAGCGCGTCCTGGAACCAGGCGGACCATCGACCCTGGGTCAGACGCTCTAGACCCCATCACGGATTCCTGGTCGGCAATTATTATAGCCGGTCCAGCATCGGGGCTTGATGCGATCCCTGCGGGATCCCGGGGCCGATACCCATCGTCCCGGTCCCTTGAGCCAGATGTCCCTGACCCAGCGATTGGGAGTGGGGCTCACCCTTCTGATCCTGCTGGGCGTGGCCCTTCTGGGTTTCGGGGGCCATGACCTGAACCCCTTCGGTGACCCAAAGGTCACCATCACCCTCTCCCCTCTATCGGCCAAGGCCGGAGAGCTCACCACCTTCAACATCAAGACCACCGGCGAGGACGGCACCGTCAGTCTCCCCGAGGAGATCATCCCGGTCATCAAGGGCCGGCTGTACGACACAGGCACCATCTCGTTCGGCGGTTCTCATCTTTCATTCCAGGCCCTGCTCCCTCACTCCCTGAGCGAGCTGGAGATGGCCGTGCGCAGCGAGGGACGCAAGGTCATGTTCAAGGTGGATATCGAGCCTGGAAACTCGCCCCTGCTCTCGGGTCAGGACTACTACGACACCGAGGTCCACCTGGTCGATACCTATCCCGGGCGTGTCACCGGCTCCAACAACTTCCAGTCGGCAATGAACCATTTCCAGGGGCTCTTTGAAGGCTGGGGCCTCGAGACCGAGATGCAGCAGTTCCAGAGGCAGGAGAACCTCAGGAACTACGACGTCTGGAACCTGCTGGGGTATCATCGGGGTCAAAGAGTTCCCGATGAATGGATCGTCGTGGGGGCTCATCTGGATATCGTGGACCAGACCTACCAGGGGGCTTACGACAACGGCGCCGGGGCCTCGGCCATAGCCGAGATAGCCCAGGCTGTCGCCCGGCTCTCCACCGACCGCACCATCGTCATGGCCCTGTGGGGCGGGGAAGAGCAGGGACTTTGGGGCTCGGAGCACTTCCTGGAGAACCTACCCGAGGAGGTGACGGTCAAGACCTACCTCAACTTCGACATGCCGGGCATCAACTGGCCCGGACGGGATCCCTTCCACGGCTACGTGGGCCCCGACAACAACGATCAGGTGGAGGAGCATCCGGCGCTTCTGGAGCTCATGGACCGAGCGGTCTTCGATATCCTCCAGTACCCCGACATCGCCTTCATCGGCCGGGAGCAGGAGGTGGGCAGTGGGGATCATGACACCTTCATGGCCGCTGGCATCCCCTCGGTCTTCTTCTTTGGCATGACCTTCGAGAGCTGGACCACGAACTACCACACTCCCACAGATACCGTGGAAGGGATGGAGCTCCACGCAGGTGGCCATGATGCCCTGGTGGGCGGTTTCAACACCGTGGCCTGGGTGGGCTACTACACCATCATCCTGCTGGACAACGACGAGCTGATACACCCGGCCTGAGTTCTCCCGGGGAAGGAGAACCGAATCGATGGGCGGCCAAACCCTTTAGGCTCTGGTTCGATGACCGACCATGACCGAAAAGCGCTCCGCCA
>CAYLMJ010000008.1:0-94251 GCA_964384995.1 uncultured archaeon
TTACGTAGCATGCTATATAAAGGCTTACGTAAGATTGGCGCCCGGGCCGGGATTTGAACCCGAGGCCTAAGCTCGACAGGCTTAGATGTTAAACCGAGCTACACTACCCGGGCGCGAATGAGTATTGCACAAGCGGGCTCTCGACACCGCGTCAAGAGTCGCTTGCGGGTCCGCCGACTGATGGACGGCTAATAAGCTTTGTGCAGTCCTGTGCCTCACCGAGTGCAGAAGAGAGACTTGACACAGATTCCACGGATTACACTGATTGATAATCCGTGCCATCTGTGAAATCCGTGTCTAACCTTTTCTTGGAGCACGTAACTTTTTCCCCCGTCCCCGGCTGACACCCCATGACCCGGCCCGACTGCCTGCGCCTGACGCCATCCCAGGCCCAGCAGGCCTTCGGACCCCACGGTCACGTACAGGGCCTCTACGTCCTCCTGGACCCTCCCAAGCCAGGAGGTACCCTGTGGGCCATCTCAAGGGCTGAGGCGAAAGGTACAGGAGCAGGCGGAGGCGGGCGTGAAGAGGCTACCGGAACCTCCATCGCCGGGTCGTCCCAGTCGGTCGCCGGGTCAACGGATCGGTTCGCCGGTTCATCGGAATGGTTCGCCGGGCTCACAGAGCGGCCCAGGCAGGCGTTGATAGTCCAGGACTGCGCCGTCAGGGGCGCCGCCGAATGGGACGTGGCCAACCGAGCGACAGCAGCCGGCATCGTGGAGCAGACCCGGGTCATCGGCTCCCGCATCCTCATGCACTGCCGCACCGGAGCTAGAAAGATCCGCTTCGGCCCCTCGTCCACCCAGCTGGGAGCCCAGGCTCTCGAGAGCATCGTGCCCGAGACCGGAGACGAACCTCAGGAGCAGGCACAGGAAGAGAACCAGGCAAGGCTGAGGCTCAGATGGCGGGGTCTGGCCGGGGCCGGGGTGGGCCTGGCCCATGGTCTGGCGAGAGCGCCCAACGTCCTGTGGACCGACTATCCCGAGGTATCGGCCGATGAGGGCATAGCCGGGCTCAAGGCCGGCGGCGGTCACGAGGTGACGGTGGAGACCGTGGTCCCGGTCCTGACAAGGCTGATGGTGGGTCTCGATGACACCGACACGCGGGAAACAGGGGCCACCTGGGTCCTGGGACTGGAGCTGGCCCGCCACCTGGAGTCCACCATCCCGGACCTCAGCGTCCTGGACCATCGGCTCATCCAGCTCTGGCCGGGCATCCAGGAGAAGACCAGCAACTGCGTGGCCCTGGCCCTCAGCCTGGCCCTGCCACCCCACCAGGTCCCAAAAGCAAGGGAGGCCATCCTGGACCATGTGGCCGCAAACTCAGCCTCACCCGAGGCGGCGGTGGCCCTCTACGAAGGCATCCAGGTCCCCCATCAGCTCACCGACCTCACCCACACAGCCAGGAGAGAGCGCGTGACCCTGGAGGATGTCACCAAGATAGCCAGAGCAAATCGAGTGGTGCTGGAGCCGGTGGTGGGCTCAAGAGGACTCATCGGAGCCACCGCCGCCCTGGGCGGTCTCGATCTGGGTCCCGACATGGCCGCACCAGCCACCGGCGTCCATTGAACTGCCCAAAGTCTCACCTCCTCCTGCCATTTAAGCATAGAACAACGACCAAGCGAAAGAAAACAGGGCGGGTAAGATTGTTTATTGGCAACTATCACATCCTTTTAATACAATAACGTATACAGGAGGGTATGAATTCCATCCAGCACATCGATGATAGCAACTTCGAGGCCTTCATGGAACACGACCGCGTGGCCCTGCTTCTTACCCGGAGCACCTGCGGCAACTGCGTCAACTACACCCAGGAGATCCAGGAGCTCATCGAGAAGGGGCGACTGGAGGACCTTCACATCGGCAAGGTCATCCTGGACCAGGCCGGCTCGGTGAAGCTGAAGAAGGCCAATCCCTGGATCAAGGACCTGGATTTCGTGCCCTACACCGTGCTCTACGACAAGGGGCAGAAGGTGGAGGAGTTCGCCGCCTCCAGGGGCGACTATCTCAGGCTCAAGGCCAGCATCGTCTGGGCCGACTGAACCGCCTCAGCCTGCCTTGCCTTTCCCAAATGCACTTCCTCACATCATTTGCCTTAAGCAGACGAACCACATGTGCCTCCCTTGCCTTTGCCGATAGCACAGGTTCCAATGCCATGGCTTCCATCAGCTCCACCATAAGCAGGGGCAGGGCCTGGGCCTAAAGAACGGAACAGAACAACAAAGCATGCGCTGAACAAATCAAGTGAGCCGCCAGGTGAGGGTCCTCAGGAAAGTGTGAGATGCCGCCTTACATCCCCATGCGCAGGAATCCCTGGGGGTTGGAGACCAATGCCTCCCACTGGTTGGTGGGCGCGCCTTCCTCGTACTCGCCGTCGTCCTGCTCGATGATTATCTCCAGGAGCATGTTGACGGTGTTGCGCAGGGAGTCCACTTCCTCTCGCAGTTTGGAGATGGTATCGTTCAACTCGTTGATATCTTTGGAAGGGGTACTCTTGCTTGGCATGGTGGCGCATCCTGGCATTGCTATATTGATTGTAGTTTGGAGCCCTATAAAAGGACTATGTCAGTAGCCTTCACACATATGTGATATTCACGGTCGAGAACCTCCCGGGCCGAGGAGCATGTTCGCTCCCACCCTCACCATGGCCCAATGCAGGACCCCGCACGGATAGGCAGAGACCCAGAGCCAGGAGCCTCAGTTCCCGGCCATCTTTACCAGCAGTTCCCGGCTGGCTCCCGGACCCCGGGCGAAGAGATTGTCACCGGCGAACAGATGCGTTCCAGAATCTGGGCCGATGATCCACTCACCGTCCCGCTGGATGGCCACCACCCGCGCACCGACCTCCGAGGCCAGGCGCTGTTCACCCAATGTGGTGCCGTCCATCGGCGAACCGCTGGCGATGCAGACCTGGTAGATGTTGGCGTCGGCCTCGGCCGTGGCCAGGCGCAATACCGGATGGGGCCCCACGTCCCGCAGCACAACGTCGGCTATCTCCCGGGCGGCGTCGCCGATGGCCTCCAGTGACTCGGCCAGGCGGATGATGGTCAGCACCCGGTCTATCTCCTTGGAGGCCACGTTGGCCAGGGCCTGGCGCTGGAGCTTGAACTGCTGTTCATCCATCCAGACCTCCAGGTCCACCACGGCCTGGGCCAGCTGCTCGTTGTCAGCCAGCAGGGCCGAGTAGGCCAGGTCCAGCATGAGCTCCGAGCGGTTCTTCATGGCCAAAAGCTCGGTGCCGATGGGCCCCAGGTTGGGGTCTATCTCCCTGTCCGCGCTCATCACAACGCCTCCTCGCCCCGGGCGAAGCGGAGCAGATGGGCAAAGCCGTCGGCCGTCCCGGCGCAGAGCATGACATCCCCCTCCAGCATCTGAAAGTGGGATTCGATGCCAAAGTGCCACTTATCCTGCCGGCGCACCGCCACCACCCGGTTGCCGGTCTCGGTCTCCAGCTGCAACTCGCCCACCGTCCGACCGGAAAGGGGTGAACCTGACGCCACCGGAAGGCGGTTTATCTTCTCGTCGGCCTTGGCTATCAGTCCCGGGATGAACGACAGGTCCGACCCTGTGTCCACCAGCTGGGCGATGTCGCTGGCGGCGTTGGAGATGGACTCCACGGCCCGGGCCACCTGGAGCACTCCCGACAGGGCCTCGGCCTCGTCGATGTTCTGGGCGGCCAGCATGGCGCTGATGCGCATGTGGTAGAGCAGGGTGTCCATCCTGCGCTCAAGATAGGTCACCTCCTCGGCTATCTCCTTGTCGTCCAGCAGCAGGGCGGAGTAGGCCAGGTCGGCCACCAGCTTGGAGATGTCCAGCATCTCGGTCAACAGCTCCCTGACGGAGGTGGGCGTGTACTCTATCTCGCGGAATTGCTCGCCCTTCTCTCTCTGCCAGAAGCCTCGCATTCGTTTCAGTTTCAAATTACCAGACCTACCATCATTACAAGACACACGATGCCCGCCACGTCGCAACCGGTGGTCACGGCGGGAGGCACCAGATTATCGGGATCGAAGCCCCGGCGATAGCCCCAGAGGGCCACACCCACGGCCAGGAAGACCACAAAGAGGATCAGCAGGAGACCGGTACCGACCATTATCACCATCAGCTGGAAAAAGGAAAGTTCCAGTTCGATGGGTAAAACCAGGGCTCCAAGGTATATAAGGATAGCCAGGCCGGTGTAGGCCAGCACCCCCAGCAGCCCCGCCTCCTGCATCTCCTTTCTCAACGCCTCTGCCGCCAGCTTTGGCTCCATGGTACCACCGTGCAGACCCGAGCTCAGCCGCGCCCCCAGGATTGAACCAACATTGCCTCCGGTGGCGTTGAGCAGGGGTAGCAGGGCCAGCAGGGCGGCGGTCTCCAGCAGGGCCGAGGCCGAATGGAGCAGGACCCGGCCGGCCAGGAGCTCCAGCAGCAGGGTCACCATCAGCAGGGGCAGGCTCTCGGCCACTATCCTCTCCCACCGGTAGGCGTTCATGTCACACCCCCGAAGAAGAGGGCCACGGCCACCATCAGCCAGAAGAGGCCCACCATGTCCCCGGCGGTGGTCAGCATGGGGGCCGTCACGTTGTCGGGGTCCAGTCCCCGGCGATGGCTCAGCCACACCACGCCCACGGTCACGCCCATCAGGCTCACCCCGGCGCCCAGCCCCGCCATCAGGGCCACGGCCATGAACACCAGCAGACCAGTCTCGGTCCTCCCGTCCTGGGCCACCAGACCGTAGCCCAGCAGGCCCACCATCAGGGAGCCCACCAGGGTCAGGACCAGGGCCGCCAGCAGGTTCTGGGCCAGCTCCCGGTTCCAGAACCGGCCGGGACCCCAGAGACCCAGATGCAGGGTGGAGCCCAGACGCGAGCCCAGTGCCACCTCCACCGAACCCTTCAATCCCAGCAGCGCCGGCACCATCACCAGCAGTTCCGGCCGCTCCCTGAACGGCTCAACCAGAAGGCCCAGGAGCGTCCCCGAGCCCAGTTGCATCAACCCGGCCAGCACTACAAGAGGCAGGCTTTGACGCAGGAGGGGGCTCAACATCGGCGGGGTCTCCCATTGATTTCTACTGCCCGAAAGTACCCTCGTTATAAGGATTGCCGACCCGGGACCAAACCTTAAGGCGACCTGCCCGCCTTGCCCCTTGATGCTCTCCCGGGGTACCGACCAAAGCCGACCATGGCGCCCAGCCACCTCATGCGGAACCTGCGGAACCTGCAGAACATGCGGAACACGAAGAACACGCGAATCACGCGGAACATGGAGCCCAACTACCTCATGCGGAACCTGCGGAACATGGGGAACACGCAGGAAATGGAGAACTGGGCCCACCCTTTCCACCCTTTCCACCCTTCCCATCGTGAACGGGCCCGGGGGTGAGTGAAAATGGCCGGAGGCGCAAGGATCGTGGTCCTGGCGGCCCTCTTTGGCAACGGGGCCATCTTCATCGTCAAGCTCGCCGCGGCCCTTATCTCTGGCTCATCGGCCATGCTGGCGGAGGCCTTCCACTCGCTGTCGGACACCCTCAACCAGGTCCTCCTGCTCATCGGTCTCAAGCTGGCCACCCAGCCCCCCGACGAGCGCCATCCCTTCGGCTATGGCCCCGAGCAGTACTTCTGGTCCCTCATCGTGGCCATGGCCCTCTTTGGCATCGCCGGCGGGCTATCGGTCTTCGAGGGCATCAAGCGGCTGGCCGACCCCCACGAGATCGAGGACCTGAAACTGATCTACGGCGTCCTGGCCGTGAGCTTCATCTTCGAGAGCTTCACCTTGTACGTGGCCTGGCGCGAGGTCCGCCACTTCCAGCACGAGAACGGCTACTCCACCATCCGCGAGGCGGTGGCCGGCTCCAAGGACCCCGTGACCACCACCGTTCTGGTGGAGGACTCGCTGGCCCTGAGCGGGCTGGCCATCGCCTTCGTGGCCATCCTGGGCGTGGACAAGCTGGACATCATCTGGCTGGATGGTCTGGCCTCCCTGGTCATCGGCCTCTTGCTCATGAGCTTCAGCCTCTTCCTGGCCCGCAAGGTCAAGGGCCTGCTCATCGGCGAGGCGGCACGACCCGAGAAGGTGGCGGCCCTCAAGGAGGCCATCACGGCCCTGGAGCAGGTGGACAAGATCGAGGAGCTCAGGACCATGCACCTGAGCCCCGACCTGGTCCTGGTGAACCTGGAGGTGGTCTACGTCGATGGCCTGGACACCGATGGCGTAGCCCACGCCGCCAAGCTGGTGGACCGCACGGTCAGCTCTATCTTCCCCCACAACCTCTGCTACGTCGAGGGCCAGCAGGAGGATTGAACCAACCCCCTTTCCCTTCCTTCATCCCCTTCCCATCATCCTCCCTTCCCTTCCCTTCCCATCATCCCGGGTCCACTCATCTCATAAGCAAGGCTCAGGCCAGGGCAGGTCATCCTACCGGTCCGACCCCTTGTCAGGACCCGTCGTCGGTTCCAATTAACTAAACTCCTTCCTTCTCATGACTCGAGCTCCTCCTCTGCTCCTCCTCCGTTCCTCCTTCCATCATCACTTCCAATTTCTCATCCAAATCTCTCCTACACTAACTTTATATAAGACGAAACCCAACAACCTCTTGCTGGTAGCAAATGTCCTACACCCGTGCGAGGCTATTGCCTCAATACAGCGGCGTTGCAGAGCGAAGGCGCCCCAAGCCCTCGCTGGCCGAGTTGGTCAAATATCAACTGGGTCTGCTCGCCCCCTACTTTCGCAAGACGTGATCGTTCAGCCAGCCAAAGGGCTATTAGCCCGGTCCGGCTGAAGGCGGCGTGAAACCCAAGACAACGGTCCGCCTGAAGGTCGGCACCCTGGGGCTCAACGAGCCCGAGAACCTGGGCGTGGTCCTGGCCCTGAAGAAGGCCGGCAAGAAGCGTCTGGTAAAGGTCGCTACCATCAAGGGCAAGGCCACCCTGGGCCGTGAGAGGATCAAGGCTGGCAAATTCCCCAACTACCAAGGAGAGCTTTCCGACGACAAGGATATAAAGGAACACCTGAGGCAGACAGCCCGGGCCAGTCCATCTACAACAGCCTCCAAAGGCCCCGGCCAGGCCAAAGTCCAGCTGACCGAGAGGGAGCTGTGGGAAAGGGTCCACCGTCACTCCCTCCAACAGGATTCCAAAAGCAAAGAAGAGCCGCCCAACCTGAGCCTGACCAACCTGGCCGCCATCTGGTTCGACTCCCCCTCCCCTTCCGGCGCCCAGGTGAACGAGCTCCAAACAGCCCTGCAGGAATGGCGCCAGCGCGGCTTCGAGCTCTTTGGTCCCCACGGTCGCGGCTTCGTACCCCTGACCGCAGACCAGCAGAAGGCGAATCGACGGCAGGCCCAGGAGCTGAAGGAGCTCATCGGCGTTTTCAGGCAGGCCCGGGGCCTGGCCGAGGAGGAACTGGAAGAACAGGAGGAGGCGGGCGAGAACGAGGCAGGCGGTGATGATGGGAAGGACAGGAAGGACAGGAAGGACGAGAAGGAGCAGGAGGAGGACCAGCGACGCGCCACCTTCGCCTTCCCGCTGAAGGAGGTGGCACTCTCACCGGACCAGGAAGAGCTGGTACGACGGCTGTGTCCCCTGATGGCCGCCCACGTTCAGGAGGGTCATTGGCCCGACCACGGCCCCTTCGGCCAGGGGTTGGCATTGGCCGCCGGCTTCGACTGGAGAACGGGTCTGGAACGGCTGGCCAAGCTCCAGTCGGGCTCCAGGTACACCACCGATGCCACCGCCAAGTTCCTGCTCTGGCAGGGCCACTGGGAACCCTTGCAGGCCATCGCGGCCCTCACCGAGCGCCATGGTGGCAGCGAACTGTTCCCCTTTGACCTGGATTACCCCGGTTACCTGGTGGGTCACACCGATCGACTGCCCGAGTCCATCGACGATGAGACCATAAAGGACAGGACCGACCTGCGCCATCTGACCTGCTACACCATCGACCCCCCCACGGCCAGGGATTTCGATGATGCCATCGGCCTGGAGAGCGAAGCTGAGGGCCTGAAGGAGGGTCAGACCGCACTGTGGGTCCACATCGCCGATGTCTCCCACTACGTGGAACCCGAGACCGAGCTGGACCAGGAGGCCTATAGAAGGGCCACCTCGGTCTACCTGCCCGACCGGGTCCTGCCCATGCTGCCACCCCGGCTATCCGATGACCTCTGCTCCCTGAGAGCCCGGGTGGACCGATTGGCCATGTCGGTCAGACTGGTGGTGGATGAGGCGGGTCAGGTGGTTGACGCCCAACCCTGCGACTCCGTCATCCGTGTCACCGAGAACCTGGCCTACGATGAGGCCCTTGAGCGCGCCCATGCTGGCGACCCTCACCTGACCCCGCTCTTCGAACTGGCGCGGCTGATGAGAGTTCCCCGGCAACGCCTGGAGGTTGAGAGCAAGGAGCGCAAGATCCATCTGGACCCTGACCTCATCCGGCTGGAATGGAAGGAGCCCACCGAGGCCACCGAGGCCATCGAGACCTTCATGGTGGCCGCCAACGAGGCGGTTGCAGATTGGTTGACCGGACGCAAGGTTCCGTTGCCCTATCGCTGTCACGACCGGCCGGGTCGCAGTGCCATCGAGGAGCTCAACGAGACCCTGCGACTGGCCCAGCTGGACCTGGAGGTGGACCTCGACTGGGAGGCCATAGAAAGACTGCGAGAGGAGCTGGAACAGACCGGTTCCAAGACCGATGGCACCGACGAGGAAGGCGGGGATCTGGGAGCTACCCTGGCCGAGATGGCCACCACTTTTGGCGGCAACATCTCCCTCAAGCTTCCCGAGGGGATGGAGCAGCTGCTGGGGGACTCGGACGAGGCCGATGGCGAGACCGGGAAGAGTGAGGCCGACCTCTATCCCTCGGAAACGGAACTGGCCCTGGCCGAACTCTACCGGCAGGGTCTGAACCGGACCCTGAACCATCTCTATTCCCATCTTCCAGCCGACCTGGTCCCGGTGGTCCTGGGCCGCGTCCTGCGCACTGCCGGGGAGGCCTACTACACCACCTCGAACACCGGACACTTCGGCCTGGGGTCCCGGGGCTACTGTCACTTCACCTCCCCCATTCGCCGCTACCCCGACCTGCTGGTCCATCGCCAGCTGAAGGCCGCCCTGAAGGATGATGGGCCGCCCCATTCCCTGGAGGAGCTGGCCGAGATGACCGACCACTGCTCCCAGCGCTCGCGCCAGGCGGCGGCCTTCGAGTATCAGATCATCGACATCTGCCTGGCCCTTTTGGGCCATCTGGAAGGTCTGGTTGGCCACACCATCTCGGGACGGGTTTCGGGACTCATCCCGGCTCGCGTCTTCCTTCAGCTGGAGAATGGTTGCGAGGGCGCCCTCTCCACAAGGTCATTGGGAGCCAACCTGGAGGTGGACGCCAGTGGCGCTCTGCTGCTGGGTCCCGATCGGGCGATGACCGACAAGATGAGCCACCTCCCTTCGGGCCGAGAGCATGAGATGGAAGGTCCCTTGACCGAGGCCGTCCTCCGTCTGGGTCAGAAGCTGACGCTAAGGGTCGTTGGCACGGATCTGCTGGAAGGCAGGCTGGAAGTGATACTGGTCAAATGATGGATGTCAGTCAGTTCCGTGGCACAGATCGGTGACGAACTCGGTGAGACTGGACCTCAATGGTAAATCATAAAATTCTTCCAACTTGAACGGACCCACGTTCGGTATGGGGCCCGTCACAAAACGGACTGGAACGTATGCTGGTCCCTACGGTGGTGCCACAGGAGGCCAATCTTCTTCAGATTTCTTGGCCTTGCGGAAGGATTCCTCATCGGGTTGATAGTGGAACATCAAACAAATCGTCGGCGGGTTCTTATTAAAGGCCTCTGCCCTGTTGTTTCACTTCACTCTGACGGATGTTTTCCTGCAAATGGCAGGCAGGCCCCCCCGGTTACTCCACAAGCTTTGCAAAATAGGGGATGGTGAGCTCAAGGCCCTCCTTCAGCGGCACCGTGGGCTCCCAGCCCAGTCGCTCTCTGGCCCTGGAGATATCCGGGCAACGGCGTACCGGGTCATCCTGGGGCAAGGGCTCGAACCTCAGCTCCGAACCGGACCCAGTCAGCTGGAGCACGTTCTCAGCCAGTTCCAGCATGGTGAACTCCACGGGATTGCCTATGTTCACCGGAAGGTGGGCCTCATCATCGGAGGGGCTCTCGAGAAGGGCGATCAGCCCCGCGATGAGGTCCGAGACGTAGCAGAAGGAGCGGGACTGCTCCCCGTCGCCGTAGATGGTCAGCGGCTCCCCGCGCAGGGCCTGGACGATGAAGTTGGAGACCACCCGGCCGTCATCGAGGTCCATGAAGGGCCCGTAGGTGTTGAAGATGCGGGCCAGACGGATGTCCACCCCCTCCCGCTGATGGTAGGCCATGAAGAGGGCCTCGGCCACCCGCTTCCCCTCGTCGTAGCAGGCTCGCGGTCCGATGGGATTGACATTGCCCCAGTAGCCCTCGGTCTGGGGGTGGACCGCCGGGTCGCCGTAGACCTCCGAGGTGGAAGCCTGCAGGATGGGGAGGCCCAGGCGCCGGGCCATGCCCAGCACGTTGTAGATGGCCGTGGTCCCCATCTTCAGTGTCCGGATGGGATTGTACTGGTAGTGCACCGGTGAGGCCGGTGAGGCCAGATTGTAGATGGCCGCCAGGTCCTCGGGAAAGTAGGGGTCCACCAGGTCCCATTTGAGGAACTCGAAGCCCTCGCGGTTCTGCAACCGTTGAACATTGGACAGCTGACCCGTGGAGAGGTTGTCCAGGCAGAGCACCCGATGACCCCGGTCCAGCAGGGTCTCGCATAGATGGGTGCCCAGAAAGCCGGCCCCGCCGGTGACCAGGATCCTCTTCGCCTCAGTCATGTTCCAGTCCCTTCAGATATTCAGCATAATCCTTGCCATACTTCGAATCCAGCGATAGCTGGGTGTGGGCCGCCAGCCAATCGGGGATGTTGCCGATGTCGTATCGCTGGCCGGTGTAGGTCAAGGCCAGCATATCATGGTCGTGCTGGGTGGCGCAGGCCGCCATGGCATCGGTGAGCTGGATCTCGCCCCCCACCCCAGGTCCGGTCTTGCGCAGTTCGTCGAAGATGCACGAAGTGAACAGGTAGCGACCCAGGATCCCCAGGTCGGAGGGGGCCTTCTCCGGCGGTGGTTTCTCCACCATGCGGTCCACCTTCATCAGGCCGTCACCGACGGGTGTTCCGCCCACGATGCCAAAGGAGGTGGTCTTCATGGGCGGCACCTTGAATACCGAGAAGATCGGCTTCCGGTGTTCCTTGAAGACCTCCACCAGCCTGCCCGTGCAGGGCTTGGAATCGATGCAGATGGTGTCACCCAGCATCACGGCGAATGGTCTGTCCCCGATATGGCGGGCACCACACAGGACGGCGTCACCAAGCCCCTTTTGTTCCTTCTGGCGAATGTAATGGATGTCAGCCAGCTCGGCCACGGCCCGGACCCGCTCCAGCTCCCTGGTCCGTCCCGCCTTTTCCAGGGCCAGCTCCAGCTCCACCGAGCGATCGAAATGGTCCTCGATGGCCCGCTTGCCCCGACCGGTGACGATGAGGATGTCGGTGATGCCCGAGGCCACCGCCTCCTCCACCACCCATTGGATGGTCGGCTTATCCACCACTGGCAGCATCTCCTTGGGCTGGGACTTGGTCAGGGGCAGGAAGCGAGTGCCAAAACCGGCGGCCGGTATCAGAGCCACCAGGTCCAGATCAGAGCTTGGCTTCGAGGAGGCCATAGGGGCCAGGCAGGGTCAGGGCTTACAAAGGCTTTTTCGCCTCCTGGTGAACCGAGCCACGATAGTTCATCGCAATACCACTCCATGGAACGGCCCCATCGACCGGCCGGGCAACAGGGGGTCATTATATCATCGAGCGGACTGGCCAGGGACCTTGCCCCCACCCGAACCCGACAGCCCCTATGCCAATCCCAACGTCCGCTGGCTCCTTGTCGGCGGCTTTTTTCTGGCCATAGCCATCTCCATCTTCTGGTTCTCTCCCACCTGGCTGGTCTACAGCCTGGGCGGTTCCAATACCGACCTGGGTCTGGTCATGGGTCCGGCCATCCTGCTGGCCATCGCCCTCTCCATCGTCGCCTCCCGCATCGCCGACCGCTACCGCACCGACCTCGTCCTCTGGCTGGGAAGCCTCCTGGCGTTGGTCGGGGGTCTGACCCTCTCCACGGCCCATAGCCTGGAGATGATCTTCGTTGGCGTGGTGGTGGCCCAGACCGGCTTTCTCACCCTTAGGGCCTCGGCCACCGCCCTGCTCTCCAACTCCCTGCCGGCCGCCGCCCGCAACCGGGTCTTTGGCACCCAGTTCCTCCTCAACACCTCCGGCTGGGCCATCGCCAGTCTCATCCTCTTTGTCATCTACCAGGGCCAGGGAACCGACATCGAAGAGCTGGACAGCGATCTCATCCGACTCTCCCTGCTCGTCGGTGCGGCCTTTGCCATGGTGGGCGTCACCCTGAACTTCCTGGTCCGGGACCGGCAGACCCTCAGCGAGGAGGATGAAGGCAGTGTGGCCACCGACCATGACCGCAACAGGCCATCGGGCGATGAGCCCGGGAGCACCGGCTGGCAGGCCCTCAGGGAACGTTTCGCTCCAGGGGCTTTGCCCATCATCATGATCAGTCTGACGGCCCTGGTGATTATCGGTTTCGGGGCTGGCACCTCGGTCCCCTACTTTCCCCGCTTCTTCTTCGACATCTACGAGCTGGACCTGTCGGAGCTCAGCCTGGCCTTCGCCGCCCTCACCGTGGCCACCGCCATCTGGGGCAAGATGACCGCCAATCTCGCCGATCGTTTCGGCCGGGTGGAGGTCATCGTGGCCAATCAGGTCGTGGCGGTGCTGCTGCTCTACTCCCTGGCCGCCTATCCCCCTTTCTGGCTGGCCCTCTCCACCCTCCTGTTGCGCAACGCCCTGATGAACGGGGCCTGGCCGGTGCAGAACTCGTTGCAGATGGAGTACACCCCCCGCCGCTATCGCAGCCAGATCTCGGCCCTCTCCCAGAACTGCTTCCAGGTCACCTTCGCCGTGGGGCAGATCAACGGTGGCCTCATCATCGATGGTCCTGGATTCCGCTACGCCTTCATCATCACCGCCTCCACCTACCTTGTGGCCACCATGCTCATCTGGCGGATCAAGGGCCTCATGGCCGCGGCCTCGAAGGCCCGGATCCCTCCCACCAGGAAGGGCCCCTCCGTTCTGAACCTTGCATCCAAATGAGAACAGGTTCAGGTTCAAATATCAGGACCCGCTCATCAGGTCCGGTGAACTGATGCCGGAGATATCCGACTTCGAGGGCTTCCCTGAGGAGGCCATCGAGTTCTTTGCCGATCTGGCGGTGAACAACAACCGCGAGTGGTACAACCCCCGCAAGGAGCAGTACCGGGAACTGGTGCTCAAACCGGCCCAGGCTTTCGTGGTGGCCCTTGGCGAGGGTCTCCAGGAGCTCTCCGAGGATATCCAGTACGACCCCCGCACCAGCGGCTCGGGCTCCATCAAGCGCATCTATCGCGACACCCGGTTCGCCAAGGACAAGACCCCCTACAAGACCCACCTGGGGATCCATTTCTGGAAGGGGTCCCACGATCGCAAGATGGACAATCCCGGCTTCTTCTTCCACATGGGTCTTGACGGCTCGTGGCTCTACGGCGGTCACTATAGGTTACCCAAACCCCTTCTCGCGGCCTACAGGCAGGCCATAGTCGATGAACGGCTGGGCACCGAGGTGGTATCCATCATGGAACGAATCCTGGCCCAGAAGGGTTTCGAGACCGGAGGCGAGCATTACAAACGGGTCCCCCAGGGGATCGACAAGGAGCACCCCCGGGCCGATTACTTGCGCTACAACGGTCTCTGGGCCGCCTCCGATTGGATCTCAAAGGAGGCTCTGACCTCGCCCGAACTGGTGGAAGTGTGCCTGGACCATGCTCGGATCATGCTGCCTCTGATAGACTGGCTCAACCGGGTTGACAGAACAGCCCAATGGTAGAATGCCCGTACACCAGGATAGATCCCGGGTGAACCAATAAATAACCGGCCGGGGCCTTGCTGTCCATGGGTCGCGGAATCGGGACCGAGCTTGCCGTGCTGACAATGACAGCCTGCCTGCTTGTTGCCTGCTCCCTGTCCGAACCTGCCCTGGCCCACAGTGGTGATGAGATAGAAGGGCCCAATGGTTCGACACCCACCATCGATGGGCGGCCTGGAGCCAGCGAATGGGAGGATGCAGGGTCAATGACCATCACCGTCGAGGGCGACGACTGCGACATCCACTTCAAGCATGACCGGGAGAGCTTCTACGTGGCCTTCGACATCGATCACGGTCACAGCACCAACGTGCCCGACACCCGGGTCTACCTGGACGTGGACCACGACGCCACCGATGAGCCCGAGACCGAGGACTTCCAGCTCTACATCAATCCCGACAACGGCGGCCTGAGGGAGCGCCGGGGCGATGGTTCGGGAGGCTGGGAGGAGGCCGACATCGAGGACTGGGACGGCGACTGGGACGACGGCGAGTCCGACCGCTGGTCCACCGAGTACGACATCCTGGCCGCCAAGCTCGACGACCCCGAGGGAGAGAACGTCAGCTTCGGTCTGGCCTTCCTGGTCTACGGCAACTACGGCGGCGTCACCCTCTGGCCCGACAGCGCCGACCCCGACGATCCATCCACATGGGGCGACATCACCCTGGCCCAGTGGGAGGACCCGCCCGACCCCGACCCGGAACCGGACCCCCAGGGCAACAACACCGACACCAACCAGACCGGCAACCAGACCGAAGAGGACGATGAGGAGGGGATGTTGCCGGCTGTGGGCGCTCTTGGAACGGCCATCATCCTGGTAGCGGTGGGCCGAAGGTCCTCTTAGTCCCGTTTTTATCATCCTCTCCCCTTGCCCCTCCATGTCCCGGCCTCCCCTCGCCAAGGCCTCCCTGGCCTCCAAGTTCGACCGAATAGATGAGCCCTGGCAGCCCAGGATAATCGCCAGGGTCAACGACACCCACGTGAAGCTGGTCAAGTTCCACGGTTCATTCGTCTGGCATCATCACGACACAGAGGACGAGATGTTCCTGGTGGTGAAGGGCCGCATGTCCATGGAGCTGAAGGGACAGGACCCGGAGGCGATGGGCGAGGGGGATTTCATCAACGTGCCCGCCGGAGTGGAGCACAGACCCGTGGTCCCTGAAGGCGAGGAGGCCCAGGTCATGATGATCGAACCGGCGACGACGGTCAACACCGGTTCCACCGGCGGCGACAGGACCACCGAGGCCAAGTGGATCTGATCAACCACCCCTGGGCCACAGGTAACAACCCACCTCGCAGTGGGCCTCGAATCCCAGCTTCCTGTACATCTCGATGGCTTCGCTGGAGGAGTACAAGACCCCTGTCCGACAGCCCCGACGCCTTGCCTCCCTCAGGGCCGCCTGAGTGATGGCCGAACCGATACCCCGACGCTGATACACCTCCCGGGTCCCCACGTAGGTGAGGCCCGCAACCTCACCGCTGACAAAGAGGGTGGCGGTGGCCACCGGCTCACCATCCAATCGGGCCAGCAGATGCTGCAAGGGCCGCCCCTCATCCAGACCCCGGGAGGCCAGCAGTTCGAACCAGGCCTCGCCGGCCAGGTCCGGGAACTCGTAGAGGGGAATGACGAGGTCGCACCAGGTCCTGAGGGTCTCTGCATCACGAACCGGCTCTATGGAGAGACCATCGGGTCCCATCTCACCGGTTGGCACCTCGGCCAGGTCCATGGCCATTCCCAGACCCGTGAACCACATCTCAAAGCCGACCGCCTCCAGTTGGCTGGCCAGATCAGGGGGGCGGGTTGAGGGGCCGATCCACCAGCGCAGAGGTACCTTGCGCGATCTGCCAAGGTCAAGGACACCATCGATGGCTGGCTTCACCCTATCGGGTCCCAGGTCGGCGAGGAAGACGTTGTTGAACAGGGCGAACGGGATGTTCGAAATGGTCCATGTGTATTCGTCCCCCTCGATCCATTCCACCTCCGACCATTGGGCCCAATGCCTCCAGTTCTCGATGTGGTTGGTCTCGATGATACGGGACATTTCGTCGATGGTCCTTGAATGCGCGTTGCAGGCCATGGCTACCAGTAGTCGTTGAACCGGTAGGTCAGGGTCTCTGCGTCGTCACGCACCTTGGAGGCCACAACCTCACCCACCACCAGGAAATGGTCCCCTGCCGGGAACTCGTCCACCAGCCGACACTCCATCCAGACACTGGCCTCATTCAGCAGGGGCACACCCCGCTGGGCTCCAGGCTCCCAATCCACCTGGGCCATCTTGTCCATCTTGCGACCCGAGTTCAGGCCGAAAAGCCGCCCCAGCTCGATGCCCCGCTCACCCTCGGCCATTACGTTGAGGCCAAAGCTCCCGGCCTTGCGGATGAGCTCCAGAGTGTATCGGGCCGGCGCGATGGAGACCACCACCATGGGCGGCTTGTGGGAGGCCTGGGTGACCCATGCGGCCGTGAGACCGTTGTGACGCTCCCCTGCCGAGGCGGTGATGACGTAGATGCCCAGCTTGAGGCGGCGCAGGGCTGTGGTGGTGACGCTCATGATGCTCTAGGCTTCAATGATCTGACTCTTAAGACCTTGATGGAGGTCCCGATGATTAGCGGTTCAGCTGGACTCGCGCAGTTTTGCGGCCGGGGGTGTGTAGCCCTTCAGGAGCAGGGAAAGGGTGACCACGGTGACCGAGCTCAGGGCCATGGCCAGGCCGGCCAGTTCCGGTTCGAAGGTGAAGCCGTAGAAGGGATGCAGGAGGCCCGCGGCCGCCGGGATCAGGGCGGTGTTGTAGGCAAAGGCCCAGAAGAGGTTCTGCTTGATGCGGCCCATGACCTTGGTGCTCAGCTGAACCGCCGCCACGGCATCCAGCAGGTCATCCTTCATCAGCACGATCTCCCCGCTCTCAACCGCCACATCGGTGCCACTGCCAAGGGCGATCCCCACATCGGCCTGGGCCAGGGCGGGAGCGTCGTTGATCCCATCTCCCACAAAGGCCACCACCTCACCCCGCTCCTGAAGCTCCCTCACCTTCAGGGCCTTGTCACCAGGCAGGACCTGGGCCAACACCTCGTCGATGCCCACCTGAGCGGCGATGGCTTTGGCCGTGCCGGATGCGTCCCCGGTTATCATCACCACATTCAGTCCCATCTGCTTGAACTGGGAGATGGCCTCCTTGGTGGTGGGCTTGAGTGGGTCGGCGATGGACAGGATCCCCGCCGGCTTGCCCTCCAGGGCCATCAGGACCGTGGTCTTGCCCTCCCCTTCCAGCCGGTCCAGGTTGGCCAGGATCCCATCATCGATCTCGATGTTCCGCTCCTCCATCAGGGCGCGATTCCCCATCAGGACCGGTCTCTGCTCCACCAGGGCCCCAACACCCAGGCCGCCGAAGGTGTCGAACTCCCGACTTTCGGCTGGTTCTATCCCGGCCTGGCTGGCCTTTCGGACCACCGCCTTGGCCAGGGGATGCTGGGAGTTCCGCTCCACGCTGGCCGCCATCCTCAACAACTCCTTCTCATCGAGTCCCAGGCAGATGACCTCGGTGACCTCGGGCCGTCCCAGGGTCAGGGTGCCGGTCTTGTCGAAGACCACTGTGGTCAGCTTCCCCGGGCTCTCCAGAGCGTCGCCGCTCTTGATCAGGACCCCCAGTTCGGCCCCCCGGCCCAGGCCCACCGTGACCGCCGTGGGGGTGGCAAGGCCCAGGGCGCAGGGACAGGCCACCACCAGGATGGCGATGAGGGCTGTCAGGGCAAAGAGCAGGGTCTCGTCGAAGATCAGGTACCAGCCGATGAAGGTCAGAAGGGCAATGGTCAACACCGCCGGGATGAAGTATCTCACCGCCCTGTCGGCGATGCGCTGGATGGGAGGCTTGGAGCCCTGGGCCTGCTCCACCAGCCTGATTATCTGGGCCAGGACCGTATCCCTGCCCACTTTTGTGGCCTCGAACCTCAGGACGCTGTTGGTGTTCAGGGTGCCTCCCACCACCGGGTCGCCCTCCTGCTTGAGCACCGGGATGGGCTCGCCGGATATCATCGACTCGTCCACGTAGCTCTCACCCGAGAGCACCACTCCATCCACCGGTACCTTCTGCCCGGGTTTGACCAGCAGCACATCCTTGGCCCTGACCTTGGCGATGGGTCTCTCCACTTCCTTTCCGTCCACCACCACCAGGGCGGTCCGGGGCTGCAGGCCCATGAGCTTGGTGATGGCCTGGGAGGTCTTGCCCTTGGCCCGCTTCTCAAGGTAGCGACCCATGGTGAGGAAGGCCGCCAGCATCACCGAGGTCTCGTAGAACAGGAAGTCGCCGTCAAGGATGATATCGAAGGTACCCATCAGGCTGGCGAGGTAGGCGGTTCCGATGCCCATGGAGTACATGACATCCATGTTCAGGGTCCCGTTGCGCAGGGCCCGGAAGGCGGCCTGAAAGATGGGTTGACTGAGATAGGCGAAGGGCAGAAGGGTGACGGCCAGCATGAAATGGGCCATGGAGAGGTCAAAGGGCGGCATCACCTCCAGCTGCATCATGGCCATCAGCGGGAAGGCCACCGCGAATCCAAGTAACGTCCGCGCCATCAGCCCCTTCAAGGCTCTTGTCTGCAGGAGGGCCTCCTCGTCCGGGCCCGTCTCCTGGTCCTCGCCTTCAAGTCCCAGGTACTGGTAGCCGGCCTCCTCGATGGCCGACCGGAGATCAGCTGGTCCCATCTGGCTGGAGTTGTAGACCACATTGACCTTCTCGGCGGCCAGGTTGACCTTGGCCTCCATGACCCCTTCCAGACCGTTCAGGGCCTTCTCGATGGCACCCGAGCACATGACACAGGTCATGCCTCCCACCTTGACCGTGACCTGGTCCCTGATGACCTGGTAGCCCGCCTCCTGGACGGCCTCTTCAAGTTGCGTAGCCTCGACCTTGCCGGGTTCGAACTCCACCGTCGCCGTCTCGTTCCCCAGATTCACCTGGGCGGAATGAACACCGTCCACCCTTCGAAGGGCCTTCTCCACCGCGCCCACGCAGTTCACACAGGTCATGCCTGAGACTTTCAGCCGGACTTCTTGTTTGGTATCGGAGGCCATCGGGCAACCATCGGGTGGGTTCACTTCATCGGTTCAAGGGTAAGAATCTTTGTGCGGATCATCAATGACTTGCGATCATCCATTCTCCAGGTTATTCAGCCAAGGTCAGATGTGAACCTTGACCTCACGTCTCCAGGGGTTTGACCGCCTCGATGGTGGCCGATACCACATAGTCTGCCAGCGAGGTTCCCGGGGCCCATTCCTTCATCAGTTTGCCGCTGAACTCCTTGGGTGTTATCCGGATCTGGTGAAAACCGGCCTGGGCCAGCCAGCTCTCCTGGTTGGCGATGGTCTCGGCTCCCGCCACACAGCCGGTGAGCAGCTTCTCGTCGGCGCGCACCTCCGGCGGCAGTTCGGCGGTGGCCACGATATCGGAGATGGCCAGGCGGCCTCCCGGTCTCAGGACCCGAAAGGCATCCCGGTAAACGGCGGGCTTGTCGGGTGACAGGTTGACCACGCAGTTGGAGATGATGACATCCACCTGACCGTCCTCCACCGGCATGCTCTCGATCTGACCCTTGCGAAATTCCACATTGTCAAAATCACCCTTGGCGGCGTTCTGGCGCGCCAGGTTCAGCATGTCATCGGTCATGTCCACGCCGATGACCTTGCCCGAGGCCCCTACCTTCCGGGCCGAGAGGAAGCAGTCGATGCCGGCCCCGCTACCAAGGTCCAGGACCGTCTCGCCCTCCTGAAGAGCGGCGATGGCCCCGGGATTCCCACAGCCGAGACCCAGGTTGGCCTCAGCAGGAATGGAATCCATAGTTTCGGCGTCGTATCCCAGGAGCTCATCCAGCCCCGGTCCACCGACCGCGGTGTCGCAGCATGAGGTCGGGGGTGTGGTGGGTCCGCAACACGATGGTTCGGCAGAAGGGGGGGTGCAGCAGCTCTCCGAATGAGCCTCTTGGGCCTGGGCCTCCTTGGCGGTCTGTCCGTATCTCTTCCTCACCAGCTCATGTACCTTGTCTTTGTCCATGTTCACTCCTCGTGCGGATCATCGTACAGTTGAAAGAACCTGCTCAGCTTGATCAGAACATCCGGTTCCACCCAGCAGTCCACGTACTTGCCCTGCTTCTCCATCCGCAGCAGGCCCGCGATGCGCAACTCCTTTAGATGGTGGGACAGGGTCGAGGGCGCCACATCACAGCATCCGCTGATCTCGGAGACATGCCATGAAGCCTCATTCTGAGGTGATTCGCAACAAGGACCCGCGCTGCAGCACTGCTCCATCAATTGACGGAAGATGGTCAGGCGGTGGGGGTTGGAAAGGGCCTTGAACATGGCCGCGTAGTCTTCAACATCGTTTCGATGATTCGACATATTTCGAAATATAGAACTGAGTTACTTAAGTCTTTTCATGACGATCCCAGCACCTACATCCCGTCGACAACCACATCTCCACCCACGATCACCGTGCGAACCAGATTCACCCCGAAATGATAGGCGAGGTGGAGATGATTGGGGACCTTCAGAAGCAGAACATCGGCCCGCTTGCCTTGGGCCAGGCTCCCCCTGTCCGGGAGTCCCAGGGAATGGGCCGGGTTCAGGGTGGAGGCCACGATGGCCTCGGCCGGGGTCATCCTCATCCTGAAGACCCCCAGCTGAAGAGCCAACAGCATCGATTCGCTGTAGCAGTTGGGATTGAGGTCGGTGGCCAGGGCAACCGGAAGGCCCTCCTCGATCATGGTCCTGGCCTCCGGATAGTGGTCCGAAAAGAGGGCCAGGGGCGTCCCCGGCAGAAGGACACCCAAGGTACCCGCCTCCCTCATGGCCCCCATGCTGGCCCGGGTGGTGAACTCCAGATGGTCGGCCGAGGCCGCACCCAGTTCGGCGGCCAGGCCACTGCCGCCCGAGTCGGCCAGCTCATCGGCGTGGAGCCTGGGGATCAGGCCAAGTTCCCGCCCCGTCTCAAGGATGCGCCTCGATTGGTCAACGGTGTAGACACCCTCCTCGCAGAAGACATCGCAATACCGAGCCAGCCCCTCCCGGGCTATCTGGGGGAGCATCTCGTTCACGACGAGATCTATATAAACCTCAGGTTCCACCTCAGGTGGAAATGCATGGGCTCCCAGGAAGGTGGGAACCAGCTCCACCGGCTGGTCCTGAGCCTCGTTCAGCGCTCTGACGACCCTCAGCTGTCGCACCTCGGTCTCCAGCTCAAGACCGTAGCCCGACTTGGCCTCGGCGGTGGTGGTGCCGTGGGCCAGCATGGTCTCCAATCGC
Source organism: uncultured archaeon (assembly GCA_964384995.1). Lineage (GTDB taxonomy): Archaea > Thermoplasmatota > Poseidoniia > MGIII > CAYLMJ01 > CAYLMJ01. Next base: position 21,305 of record CAYLMJ010000008.1, read on the forward strand.
TGGCGAGCCTGGGCTTCCAAGTCGGCCTGGGAGGCGGCCCGGGTCATCTTGACGGTGGAGAGGATGCCGCCGCCCTCGGCCAGGATCTGGGAGTAGCTCTTGCCCTCCAGCTTCCATTGAAGTTCATGCTCCCGTGATCCGGCGAAGGGCAGATGGGTATGACAGTCCACGAAGCCGGGCATGACCGTCATACCCGTGGCGTCCAGGACCCTCTCGGCCCGCCAACGAGCCTTCACCTCGTCGGTACCGCCCACCTCCATGATGGTGTCGCCCCTGATTGCCAACGCCCCGTTGCGGATGATCTCCAGCTCTCCCTGGAGCTCACCTCCCTTGGCCTGACCGGGGTCGGGAATGGTCAGCAGTTCGCTGGCGTTGCAGATGAGCAGGTCGCACTGGTCCATGGCCGGTCATCCCCCAACCCATAAATAACGCCCACGGCCTGCCAACCCTCGAGGGCCCGCATGCTCCCCATCAGCATCTTCCGCGATTCTCCCCAGCTGATCCTGGATGACCTGAAGAAACGAGGTCTCGCCCTCGAACTGGCCCAGGCGGTCATCGATGCCGACCTCCAATGGAGGCAATTCATCGATGAGGGCAACCATCTGCGCGCCCAGCGGAACAAGCTGTCCAAGCAGGTGGGACAGGCCTACAAGGATGGCGACACTGAAGCGGCCGAGGCCGGGAAGAACCAGATGGCCCAGATCAAGCAGAGACTGCCAGAGCTTGAAGGGGAGACCAAAGCGGCCCTGGAGAGCCGCGACGTCGCCAGGATGAACGTTCCCAACCTCCTTCACGAGTCGGTTCCGGTGGGCGAAGGAGAGGAGGACAACGTGGAACTGCGGCAGGTGGGCAAGAGACCCAGGTTCGACTTCGAGCCCCGGTCCCACAACGAGCTGTCGGATATGGTGGGCGGCGTTGACCTGGAGCGGGGGGCCAAGGTGGCCGGTGCCCGCTTCTTCTACCTGACCGGTGACCTGGCCCGACTGGACTTCGCCCTTCAGATGTACGCCATCGACCAACTTAGCCAGGCCGGCTACGGCCTGATCATCCCCCCCTATGTGATGAACCGGGACGCCTACGAGGGCGTCGTCTCCCTGGAGGATTTCCAGGAGGTGATGTACAAGGTTGAGGACCAGGACCTCTACCTCATCGCCACCTCCGAGCATCCCCTCATCGCCCGCTTCAAGGACGAGATCATCGAGCCCGCCTCTTTGCCCCTCAAATGCTGTGGCCTTTCAACCAATTTCCGCAAGGAGGCCGGGGCCCATGGCATGAGCGACCGGGGCATCTGGCGGGTGCGTCAGTTCAACAAGGTGGAACAGGTGGTCATCTGCGAGCCGGACGTATCATGGGATATTCACGAGGAGCTACTGGCCAATGCCGAGGCCCTGTTCACCGGACTGGGACTGCCCTATCGCGTGGTCAACGTCTGCACCGGTGACATCGGCACCATCGCCGCCAAAAAATACGACATGGAGGCCTGGATGCCCCACACCGGCGAGTACAAGGAGGTGGTCAGCGCCTCCAACTGCACCTCGTACCAAGCGGTCAGGCTCAACCTACGCTACCGGGGCAAGGGCGAGGAGGGCAATCCCCATCCTCACACCCTCAACTCAACGGCCATCGCCACCAGCCGGGCCCTGTGCGCCATCCTGGAGAACTGCCAGGAGGAGGACGGCGGCGTGGTGGTCCCCGAGGTGCTGAGGAGTTGGATGGGCGGGACTGAGAGGCTGGAACCCCTGTCCTGTTGAACCCGTCACCTGTGAACTGGCCGGGTCAGGATCCCTGGAAGCTGTCTGTCCCCATGAACGCCACAATCCCTTTTATTTTAGGCCACCCTAAAACATTTGATACAATGGCCAGAACCTCAAAGCAACCATCACATGAACCGATAAACACCAGATTGCTGGGAGGCGCGACCCTCTCCGTCATCGGCGTGGTGGCAGTCGTCCTGCTGTTCGTCTCGCCCGGATACCTGCTGAGCTCGACCCCCGACGTGGGCGATCCCGCTCCCGACTTCACCGTGGCGACCTCCGATGGTGGCGAGTTCACCCTATCCCAGCAGAAGGGCAACGTGGTGGTCGTCGAGTTCATGGCCATCTACTGCAGTGTCTGCCGCAACCAGCAGGTGCCTGCCCTCATCGACCTTCAGGAGGAACTGGCCAACGAGTCCGTCATAATCGTCTCGGTCACAACCAAGGATGACGACACGGCCGGTGAGCTGGAGCAGTACAAGCAGGACACCGGCGCCATGTGGCCCCACGGCCTCTACGACAGTGAGGCCAAGGACGATTATGGTGCCATCGGTACACCCACCATGGCCGTTGTGGACAGCGAGGGCGAGCTGGCCTTCATTGAGCGGGGCTTTGTAGGCAAGGATGAGCTCACGAGTGTGATCGAACCATTGCTCTGATGCGAATATGCGAAGATGCTATGATGCTGTTATCCCAGAAGTTTGTCCCACGATGTCGACTGGTCTCGATGCGCAATCTGCTACGCTTGTCCCCCCTTGTCATCCATATTTCCATCCCCGCTCCGTTGGATGTTCATGTCCAGCATTTTGAACAAACCCTTAACATCGAGAAGGCCCGATGAAGGTCCGATAGGATGAGCAAGTACCGTTCTCGTTCCGGTGCCCGTCCCCGCGCCCGCTCCCATCCCCCTCCCTCGGTGAGAAGCCGGCGGAGATCAGGTGGCAGGCCCGGTCATCCCTTCCCCCATACCCTTCAACAGCCATCCCGTCGGGGACGAGCGAGACAGGAGGCTCGCGAGTACCACATGAAGCGCGCAGGAATGCGCTGGGGGTCTGTCATCGGGGGCACATTGCTGACCCTGGTGCTCCTGGTGGCCCTCGCCGCTGGGGTCCAGTACTACCTGGATCTGCCGACCGATCCCGAGCCGGAGAAGGAGTATGCCATGGCCGCCGATTTCACCGTGCAGACCTCCGACGGTGGCTCCTTCACCCTTTCCCAGCAACGAGGCAAGGCCGTTCTCGTTGAGTTCATGTGGACCGGCTGTTCGGCCTGTGAAACCCAGTTGACGGCCCTGAAGAACATCCATGCCGATTACCAGGATCGCGAGTTCGAGCTCTTCGCTCTGAGTGTCAGCACCTCGGACTCGGCACAGGACCTGGAGGACTACAAGTTCGACCACGAGGCTTCCTGGCTTCACGGCCTCCACCAGTCACAGCCCGTGAATGATTACGGGGTCCAGGGCACACCCACCCTGGCACTTGTGGACCAGGAGGGCCATCTGGTCAAGAAGTGGAGCGGGGTCAGGTCAGAGGACGAACTGCGGGCCGCCATCGAGGAGCTAATGTGATATCCCTCGGTTGACCTATCGAACCACTGACCCATTTGATCCATTGATCCATTACACAATTGTTCCGTTGACCCCCAAGGTATAATATCGAAACAGGCTGGCCTCCCCATGTCCTGCCTGCTGGAGGCCCGGGGCCTCGGCTACACTACACCTGACAGAACCAGACTGCTCCATGAAGTGAACTTCGCCCTCCACCAGGGCGAGACCCTGGCAGTGGTCGGCCCTTCGGGTGGCGGCAAGACCACTCTCCTGCGCTGTCTCAACCGGCTGCTGGAGCCCACGACCGGCACCCTGCGGCTCCACGAGCGCGATTACGATGAGTATCCGGTGACCCAACTCCGGCGCAAGATCGGCCTGGTCTTCCAGCTGCCGGCCCTCTTTCCAGGCACAGTGGCCGACAACGCCGCCTTCGGGCCCCGACTGCGGGGTCTCGAGGATGAGGCCGGGACCGAGCTGGCCCGCAAAGCCCTGGAGGATGTGGGACTGGCCGACCGGGCGGACCAGCAGGCCGACACTCTCTCGGTGGGGCAGGCCCAGCGGCTCTGCCTGGCCCGGGCCCTGGCCAACGGCCCCGAGGTCCTGCTTCTGGACGAGCCCACCGCCGCCCTGGACAAGGAGTCGGCGGCGACTGTCGAGGCCCTGCTGTTGAAGCTCAAGGCCGACTGGAACCTGGCCTGGGTGGTGGTCTCCCACGATGAGCCCCAGGGACTCCGCCTGGCCGACCGGGCCCTGCGTCTTGAGGAGGGCCGGATGGTAGCTGAGGGTCTTGCCGACGAGATTCTAAGGGTCGGCGGCACCGACGAGGGACCGTCCGATGGAAAGGGGGTCGGACCATGATCCCCGGCGACTGGTGGGATGGTGGCCTCTGGAATCTGGTGGTGACCCTGGCCCTGGCCATCACCGTGCTTCTGCTGGTCCGCTGGCGCAAGCTGCAGGTGGAGCCGGAGCTGGCCATCAGCGGCATCCGGGCCACGGTCCAGTTGCTGGCGATGGCCCTGCTCCTGGTGGCCATCTTCAACGCCGATTCCCTCTTCGAGCTCATGGGCACAGGGGCCGATATCTGGTTCTCGGTGGTGGTCCTCATCTGCATGGGTCTCTTCGCGGCCCACACCTCGGCCCAGCGGGCAAGGCCCATGCCCCGGCCCCTTCAACCCGCCCTTGTCGGGGTGTTATGCGGTCCCGGTCTGGTACTGCTCTTTCTGGCCCTCACCGGAGGCCTGCCCCTGAAGGCCACCTTCATCATCCCCGTGGGCAGCATGGCCATCGGCAACGGCATGGTCATCAACAGCCTGACCCTGGACCGGCTCAAGGCCGAGGTCAGGTCCAACAGGGCCCGATTGGAGGCCACCCTGGCCCTGGGCGCAACCGGGGTCCAGGCCCTGGCCCCCCAGCAAAGGGAGGCTCTCCAGGCCTCGCTCATCCCCTACCTGGACCGGCTAAAGACCCTGGGACTGGTGTGGATCCCGGGAGCCATGACCGGCATGCTCCTGGCCGGGGAGGACCCCATCTGGGCCGCCACCTTCCAGGTGCTCATCATGTTCATGGTGATGCTCTCGGGCCTGGCCAGCGCCATGGCCACCGCCATCCTCATGGGACGGAAGCTCTTCACCGAGAACGAGCAGCTTGTGGAGTTCTGAACCAGGCCAGCAACGGCTGTATCGGTATCAGTAGGGAGGGAGGCTTCTGGATGATGGGGAGCCCTGGGTTTACGGGGGATCAGGGTGCTCACTGGCTGGGATGGACCCGGTCTGCCTAATCCTTCTCGTCCTCTTCGGCCTCGTCCCCTTCCAGGTAGTAGTAGCGGTCCTCGTAACCCGGGTCCAGGGGCAGGGCCACCTGCAGTTCCAGGGTGTCCAGGTCGTGGACGGTGACGCCGCCGGCGCCGATGGCGTAGATGTAGTCGCCCATGAAGATGGAGCGCCGGATGTTGTAACCCCAGCTGTACTCCCAGAGCCGGTCGGTGTCATCGTAGAGGCCTGACTGGTCCACCTCGCCGTAGACCGTGAGGTTCTCGCCGGGCACCGCGTTGATGAGCATCAGCTTGCTGACGTACTCGTAGTGGTAGCGGTAGTAGCCCCGTTCATCATCGTAGTCGTAGTAGTAGTGATAGGTGGACAGGGGGATGGCCAGCAGGTCCTTGGGGGCCCAGTACTGGAAGGCCTTGTGCTCGTAGGTGGCCTCGCTGTTGGACCAGGACCACTCCTTGGTACCATCGTCCACCACCGGTGTCAGGGGCAGGGCGTTCATCAGCTGGGGGTCGGAGAAATCGGTGACATCGAACTGGGATACCTGGGTGATGCGCCAGTCCAGGTTGTCCCCCTCGGCGTTGGGGCCGATACCGATGGTCAGCAGGTGCTCGTCGCCCATGGGATGGATGTAGGTGGAGACCCCGGGGACCTCCAGCTCGCCCTTGATCTCGGGCTTCAGGGGGTTGGAGAGGTCGATGGTCCACAGGGGGTCGATGTTGCGGAAGGTGACCAGGTAGGCCTTCTCTCCCACGAAGCGGGAGGACCAGATGCGCTCGCCGATGGCGATGCCGCTAAGATGTGACATCTGGGCCAGGTAGCCCTCGCCCTCCTGGGTCTCATGCTGGGCCGGGGCCAGGACCCAGATGTGGTTCTCGGGTCCGGTCTGCTCCTCGGCGTCCAGCCACCAGCGGTTCCATTGACCGGAGGTGGTGGCGATGCGCAAGAAGCCCTGGTACTCGGAGAGGGAGAACTGGTCCAGCACCGTGCCTTTCACCCGGCCGCTGCCCACGTAGGTCGTGACACCAGGCTCCTTGATGTTGAAGCTGTGGATGTTGGTGGCCTCCTCGTAGGCGTCGTTGCGCCAGAACCACCACCAGTCCTGGGCCCGCTCGGCGATGAGCAGGGTGTCGGTGGAGGCGTAGACCTCGGCCCAGTTGGACATGATGTGGTCGGCCTCGTAGCCGAAGGCATCGCCGTAGAGGTCCAGGGTGAAGATGGAGGTGAATCCACGGCTCATGCCGTCCTCGGCGATGACGAAGTCGGAGCACTCGTTGGCCGTGTACTTGTGGATGTGGAGGTTGCCATCAGGCAGTCTCTCGTAGATCTGGGGCACCAGTTCGTCCAGGGTGTAGCCGGCGATGACCTCCTCGTTGTGGGCTATGGTGGCGGCGATGCTCTCATTCCAGGCACGGTCGAGCTCGTCCTCTTCCAGCTCCCAGTATCGCTCGGGCATGAATGAATAGGGTGAATAGTAAAGATCGTAGGTGTCCAGGTAGCCGTAGGTGACCATGCGCACTGTGCCCTCCACTTCCCGGGCCGTCTTGTACCAGCCCTCCATGTAGAGCTCCCGGGCCACCTGGGGAGTAGTGCGGTCGGTGACATCGATGACGGTGACCTTGGTGAGGGTGGTGGTGCGCCACCAGTACTGCTCATCGTCGCGGACCAGCAGGTCGCGCAGGGGACCCTCGGGAAGGTTGTAGCCGTAGACCGAGGAGAAGACCACCAGCCAGTCGTTGGCCATGAGCATCTGGGTGGGTGAGCCCTCCAGATCGGTGGTGGATTCGTGGTTCAGCTGGCCGAACTCGGGTACCCCCAGGATCTCCAGCTTGCGGCCGTTGATCATGTAGATGTAGTAGCCATCGGTCTTGACGAAGTCGGCCTCGTCCACGCCCTGCTCCTGGTTGTTGGTCCCTGAGTAGTCCTCGCCCTCGACGCGCTTCTCGCCGCCGCCGGCCTGGGGTGCGCCGCCATCCATGGCGTTCTCCTCAAGGTCACCCCCCAAGAAGACATCGTCATCGCCCCAGCGCCAGTAGCTGTAGCGGGAGGTGCCCACATCGACCAGCATCTCCTCGCGGATGTTCTCCCTGAGGTCCTCCTCCATCACCGCGCAGGAGTCGTAGCCCCTCAGGTTGGCCGAGCTCATCTGACGTTCGGCCAGCAGGGGGGCGATGATGTCGGCCGGGTCGTCCGCCGGTCCGAAGTAGGGTCCGTCCTCGTCGGAATCGAGGTAGTACATTACTCCCAGGCTGCTTGCCAGCAGGGTGACCAGCATGCAGGTGGCCAGCAGTTGGGTGAACTGGGGCCTGGGCCTGGGAACCGGCCAGGGATGTTCAGGGCGCATCGCTCGGGGGGTCTGGAGCGTTTCACCGAATATCTGGATGGGGTTGGACATGGAATGGCCTCCGCCAATGGTCAATTCAGCCCCTGGAACTATATAATAAAATGCCAAAGAATTTTGGAGGTCCGCAGGGGTGTCCAGCCCTATATAGCCCAATAGCCCAATTAGCCCAATAACAGCCCTCTAAGTGCCCAGGCCCTCTAGGGGTACTCGTCCCGCAGGCGGATGGTGAAGAGGCGCAGAAGGGTCAGTATGGACTCCTCCAGGACCTCGTTGTCGGGCACCGTCTTCTGGCTCAGGTCCAGTCCCCTGGCTATCTGCTCGATCATCTTCTGGGAGATGAGGGTCTTGGTCAGGTTCTTGTACAGCTTCCGGTCGGAGAAGGCCGCCTGGGCCCGGTACAGCTTGCCGTCGAAGAGCAGTTGACCGTTGGCCACCAGCTTGTCGATGTGGTAGTCCACCAGCTGGGAGGAGATGTCTGCAACCTCAGCAATGCGCCGCTTGGAGGCCGGCTCACCGAGCTTGATGGCGGCGAACAGTATCTTGAAGAGGGCGTCGCTCATCGGCGGCTGGTTGCGCAGGAGCAGTTCGATGTTACCTGACTCATCCATGGTTGGATTCTACCCAAATGGCGACATTACCATTTGAAGTTTGCCAATGGACCCCGCGTTCAGCAAGGAAACCGGCCAACCGGCCTCCTGAGCCGCCTCCAATGCCCCCGAACCGCCCCATGAAAGGTTGCAATGCCGATCCGGCGATGGACTCAAAGGTTAATGAGTGCCCGCCCTTGCCCTGGCTGATGCCCCCGGGCTCCCCCGATGTTGCCGATACTGCTGATGCCACCTATCCGACCGAGATTGCCGACCCTGACCCCTCATCCAGCCCCGATTCCGATGCTGATGGTGATATCCATTCTGATGATGAGGCTGAACCCGAACCCGATCAAGATACTGAAGCAGATGCTGAACCCAAACCCGAAGCAGATGCCGAGGCTGATGCTGGTAGGGAAGCGGACACGGATACACCCTCCCGCGAAGAGAGCCCTGCACCTCCCGCCAACCTGGGGGAACAGCTGACCCGGGCCTGGCGCAGATTGCCCAAACGGCAGAAGGTCCTTGGGGCCATCTGCCTCTTCAACGGCGTGGTGGTGGCCATGATCATCGTGGCGCCCCTGATGCTCCCCGCTGATTCGGTGGACTTTGGCGATGAGGGTCTGGTCACCGGCAACGACTTTGCCCAACAGCGGGAGGCGGCGGGCATGGCCGGCTGGGTGGACTTCATCTACTGGATGGGGGACCTGAACTGCCACCAGAAGCACTCCCGCACCTACGAGCTCAAGGGCAACCAGATGCCCTTTTGCGTGCGAGACCTGGCCATATTCACCGGCCTGCTGGTGGGGATGCTGCTCTTCTTCCGCCGCTCCCACCCCCTGCCCTTCATCGCCATCGTCGCCGGTCTGGTACCCCTGGCCATGGACGGCGGCACCCAGCTTGTGACCTCCTACGAGTCCACCAACAACATGCGCCTGCTCACGGGAATGGTGACCGGTGTGACCCTGGGAATGGTCATCGCCCACATCGGCACCGACATCTCCTACTCCCGCACCCTGCGCAAGGCCTGGGAGGAGGGCAAGCCCTTTGTCAAGCCGCCACCTGAGATGCCCCGGCGATACTACCATGTCTTCATCGGAATGATCGTCGCCTCCTGCTGGATGACCGCCCTCAACATCGGCTGGCAGGCCCTGAGCTGAGCCCCCATCGGCTCCCTGTCGCCTGGACCCTCCATTGCCCGAGCTCCGATGATCCGGGCCTAACTTTTTATCCCGGCCGGTCTCAACGGTATCATCCCGGTCCCCGTCCGCTCCGTTTTCCGGAACCTTGACGGCGACCCGACCTTCCCATCAACGTGATCCCATGCACCCTGACAATCCCGCCGGCCTCAAGCCCGCCGCCTCCCCCAGATCGGCCCTGACGCTCCTGGCATTGGTGGCCTCATGCCTGCTCCTGCTCTCGCTGGGCGCCTCCGCCCGGGCCGAGACCCCCGAGTTCCTGGACGCCTTCCACGACCCCGATGACCCTGAGAAGAGCGATGATGTGGAGGTGACCCTGCTGATAGACAACGTGGATAACGTGACCGGGGTCGAAATGTACGTCTGCTCCATCACCGAGGGGCAGTGCTACGCTCCGGTGGACATGACCAGCTCCGACGACGAGACCTGGGAGGTCTACAACGAGGCCACGCTGAAGCCGGGCCACACCTACGGCTACAAGTTCATCGTTGAGACCAACGACGGCAACGACACCGAGATACCCGACAAGGACAACCTGGGCGATTACAGCAGCTACGACATCGAGGAGCTGTCGGGCACCTACTACTTCGGTTTCGAGATCGAGGCGGAGCCCGAGGACGATGACGACGGTGGTCTACCCGCCCCCGGCCTGCCCCTGGTCATCGGCGGTCTGGCCCTGGCCCTGGCCCTGCGGCGTCGCCGTTGAACAGACCTCTTAGCGCCTCCTCCCGTTTGTCGTCCGCGCGGTCGGACTTGAGACGTGCTCTGCTGTTGTGTCGCAGTCTCAAGACTAGCATTTAAACACCCGGAAGGCCTGCCTGCCATTGACGGAGTAAATAGCATGTTCTCAAAGCAACAGGAATTCAAGCTCAAGGTGGGTGGCATGTCCTGCAACCACTGCGTCGGCCGGGTCTCCAAGGCCCTGGAGAGCGTCGAAGGCGTGACCAAGGTCAAGGTGGACCTGGAGGGTGGCCAGGCCACGGTCAAGGCCAGGGCCGATCAGACCAGCCGGGACGCCCTGATGAACTCGCTGTTGAAGCTGGGCTACCAGGTCAGTCCCCTGGAGTGAGAGGCCTTCCCTCGGGCGCGGCCCCGTACTCATCGAATCCCCCGTTCCATCCCCGCTCGACCACCTCTTGTTCGTAACTCCTTCGTAGGTTGTTTGTAGCCGGTATGGCTTTCTCACTGCCTTTTCCTGAGTAGACACGGATTACACTGATTTCACGGATAAGAATTATCTGTGTAATCCGTGAAATCTGTGTCAAGAACGAAACCACACCCCATCAACATCACCCCTCTCAAGTATCATGATCTGTTCGGTCGATCTCGCCCGCAGGGCGAGCATCGGCCCACCACCGCGTATCGATTGAGCGGTCAATCGAGTGCCGGAAAGCCACCGTTGACACCCTGGTCACCAACAACGGGTCCCGCCCCCTTCCTCAGCCCCGTGACCCCGCAAGCGTCAGCAGTCCATAGTAAGGCTGCTCCCTTCCGGGCCTGACCCGATCCCTACGGCAAAGGCGGTATACTTGCCCTCCGGCAGGCAGGGACCTCCACCTAAAACCAAGCGGGACAGGGCGTCGACGGTCAGAAGCGGATCGTTGAAGGCGCTGGTTGCGCCGCCGGTGGTGTTCGGCCCCTGCTGTAGACGATAGGGCAAGTCACAGGGCACGCCTAGCTCCCCGGCCTATTCCGGCCCCGCAGCATGACCGCCAGGGGTATTTGGCCTTTTGCCATCCATGGGCCTTTATCGTGAACGCAGGGGCAGGCAAGCGGGCGGGCAGGCCGGCTTGTGCCAACTTCTTATTTAGGGTCCCCAATCCCTGGCGGTCTTCCCTCCCTCACCGGGTGCCATGCATGACCTACGCCATCCTCATCACCGAAAGCCTGCAGAAGGATTTTGTGGGCCCCCTGGGCCGCTTCGACCCGCTCCCCAACTTTCTCCATGTGGGCCACGAGGAGGCCCGCCGGCTCATGGGCGAGAACCCGGCCGAGGGTCCCGTCTCCAAGGTCATCGAATGGGCCTACGGTCAGCCCGATAACAAGCTGGCCATCATCCACATCCGGGACTGGCATGCCAGCGACGATGAGAGCGATGCCGAGCATATCGAGCGCTTCAAGCCCCACTGCATCGAGAACACCACCGGAGCCCAGTTCGCCTTCCCCATCTTCGACGAGCATCGCCATGTCGAGATCGTCAATTCCAAGAGCCTGAACGACTTTGTCGGCACCAACCTGGCCCAACTGCTGAAGCCCTATCGCGGCCAGAAGGTCAAGGTGGGGCTGATGGGCGTCACCACCGATGCCAAGGTCACCTTCCTGGCCTACGAGCTTCACTCCCGCTACCCCCAGATGGAGATCGCCGTCTGCCCGGCCATCACCGCCAGCTCCTCCCGGGCCCAGCACTACTTCGCCCTGGAGCAGATGGAGCGTTTCTTCGGCGTCACCATCCTGCCCTCCATCGGCGAGTTCATCGATTTCCTGAGCAAGGAGGACACCGATTTCACCCTCCCCGCTCCCAAGATCCGCGACCTGCCCGAGCTGACCTTCGAGACCGAGCACGAGATATCCGACATCGACCGGGGCCTCGTCAGCTACCTCTTCCGCGACTGCTCCAGCGTCGTCCTCTTCGAGCTGTCTGGCGGCTACTCGGGCAACATGGTCCTGGCGGCCGAGAGCATCGACCTCAACGGCCATCTGCAGGTGCCCCACGTGGTCAAGGTCGGCCATCACGGCCCCATGGGCCAGGAGCGGATGGTCTTCGAGCAGATCGAGGCCGTCCTGGGCAACAACGCCCCCCGCATCGTGGACTTCGCCGACTACGGCGACCGCGGCGCCCTCAAGTACCGCTACACGGCCATGGGCGGCGGCTTCTCCACCACCTTCGACAAGCTCTATCAGTCGGGACTGGAGGACGAGAAGGTCGAGCGCTACCTGCGGGCGGTCTTCCAGGACCAGCTGGGACGCCTCTACCGGGCGGGGCAGAAGGAGCACATCAACCTGCTGGAGTACTACGGCATCGACCCCGATTACGCCCCCCGGATGCGGGAGAAGGTGGAGCGGGTCTACGGTGCCCCTGCCGAGGGCAAGGTGCTTACCCTGCCCACCGGCCAGGAGTTCCCCAATCCCTGCGTCTTCTACGAGAAGCATTTAAAGGAGCTCTATCCCAAGGCCGACAAACCCACCTACCTGTCATTCATCCATGGCGACCTCAACGGCGCCAACATAATCATCGACGATTTCGAGAACGTCTGGATCATCGACTTCTTCAGCACCCACCGCGGCCACATCCTGCGGGACTTCATCAAGCTGGAGAACGACCTGCTCTACATCTACACCCCGGTGAAGAACGAGGAGGACCTGCGGGAGGCCACCAAGCTCACCGACATACTGCTGGGCGTGCAGGACCTGAGCCGCATGCTGCCCCCGGTGGAGGAGACGGGACTGACCAACCCCGAGATGATCCGCACCTACAAGACCATCAGCCTGCTCCGCTCCATGTACGAGATCCTCATCCACGAGGACCGCAACACCCTGCAGATGCTGGTGGGTCAGCTGCGCTATGCCGGACACACCTTCTCCTTCTTCGAGGCTGATGAATGGCAGAAGAAATGGGCCCTCTACACCACGGGTCGCATCAGCCACATCCTGACCAAGCGACTGCGGGACCGGGGCCCCCTGCGCATCGAACTGGTCAAGGGGAAGTACGTTTTGCCCGGTCGGCTGGGGATCACCCTCCTGCCTGGACGCAAGGATTACAACCGCAAGATCAGGGAGGACATGGCCACCATGCGGAACAAGGGGGTGACCCACGTGGTGACCCTCATCATGGGCGACGAGTTCGCCCAGTACGGTGTGGATGATCTGCTGGAGAATTACCGGGAGGGCGGTTTCACGGTCCGTCATTTCCCCATCAAGGACCAGCGCATCCCCACCGTGCGTCATGTCATGGAGCTGATGGAGTGGATGGACGATATCATCCAGCAGGGCAACACCATCCTGGTCCACTGCGTGGGAGGCCTGGGCCGGGCGGGCCTGGTGGCGGCCTGCTACCTCATCTACCGGGGTCAGACCCCCGAGGACGCCATCGCCGAGGTGCGGCGGGTCCGCTCCGCCAGGGCTGTCGAGACCAAGGTCCAGGAGGAGTTCGTCTACCAGTTCGCCAGGGAGCTCAAGGCTCGATAATGAGGGAACGGACCGTCGAGCTTTCGTGTTTTCGGACCATCGGTCATCAGAGGATCAAGCTATCGGATCATCGTTCGCTCTATTCCAGGACGGCGCTGATCACGTACCGGTCAACGTGGTAAGTCCCATCCAGTACCACGAAATCGGCCATGTTCCGCTCCTTCAGCTCGCAAAGGTGCTCGATGGGATACCAGTCCAGGAACCTCTCCCTGGCCCTGGCCACGATCTCCGGACGGTAACCCAGACGCCTCAGATTGTCCATGGACCGGTCCAGGCCGCACAATGAGCTGTGGACCAGGACCAGCCTGCCGCCGTCGGTCAGGAAATCCCTGGCCGACCGCTGGATGACCTCGTGGAAGCGGCGACCCTCGGGCCCTCCGTTGTAGGGAGGCGCCAGGTCCAGTTCCGGGGGGCAGGGCATGGAGGGTGGATTGGCGATTATCTGGTCGAACCGGCGGTCGGCCAGGGGTTCGAAGAGGTCCCCGATGATGATCTCGATGTCCTCCTGCCGGTTCAGGGCCATGTTCTGCAGGATATCCTCCCTGGCCGAGGGGACCACCTCCAGGGCCGTGACGGATCCGGCCCCCAGCATCCTGGCGGCGAGGGCCACCGCCCCGGTCCCGGCTCCCAGGTCCAGCACCGCATCCCCCGGTGTGATATCCAGATTCTCGATGGCCAGCTGGGTGCTCAGGGTGGGGCGCATGGTCTCATCGCTGTCGGCCAGTCGAAGGGTGACCTGGGTCCGCCCCGGCCTGTTTTGATACCGGTACTCGAGAGCCTGTTCTCCATCGACCCGCACCTCCATCGGCACCACTTTCATCGTACTGTTCAGCGGGGCATCGGCCAGCTCAGCAGGAGGCATATCGTGGTTCGCGGGATCGGTTATCCAAAGACCTCCATCGGAGTGCGCAGGACATGACCGTTGGGTTAAGTGCCTTGCCATGACCTACCTGGTCAATCCCTGTACTTTCTTGCCTTGCCTTGTTTGCTTGCCTTGTTTGCTTGCCTGGTTCCGGGCCGGGGTTCGTTGGTGAACTCGAAAGGTGGTAATGCTGGAAAATGTGTGGAATCCTCCCCCTTCCCAGGTCAAAAATAGGTATTTTGTCGCACATACCTTAATATACCAGCCTTGGTGGTCTGGCGTCCACAAGGTCTTTTCCCTGACCGACGCCCGCCTCCGATAGCTTCTCGATTCAGTTTTTGGGATTTCGCTTTCACGACTCACTGTACTGCTCAATTGGCTTGAAGGCAGTTGGCATGAGGGGCCAGGACCTTCGATCAACCGAGAAGGCTGACCGATATGAGCAAGAACATCTATGTGGGCAACCTGCCCTGGAGCGTAAAAGACGAGGATCTGCAGAGAATGTTCGCCGAGCACGGCGAAGTGGAATCGGCCAAGGTCATCAGCGACCGCGACACCGGCCGGTCCCGGGGCTTCGGCTTCGTGGAGATGACCTCCGACGACGCGGCCCAGACCGCCATCGAGGCCATCAACGGCTTCGAGATCGACGGTCGTGCCCTCACCGTCAACGAGGCCCGCGAGCGGGCCCCCCGCCGGGAAGGCGGATTCGGCGGCGGCGGTGGCTACGGCGGCGGCGGCGGACGCGGCGGCGGCCGGCGCTACTGATACGGCATCGACACCATCCGATCCACAGACTCTCTCAATTGAAGCCAGGGAGCGGTCTTGCTCCTGGCAGTCATCCGTTCGAACCAGCATCAGCTGGAACGTTGTCGGTGAATTGCAACTCTCTCCCATTGCCCGGAGGGTCTCGTTACCTCATTTTTAACGTTCCACTTCTGTGAGCGCCACATGACCGGTCCCGAGACCCTTGGCGCTCTGACGCCCGACCAGAAGAGGGAGCTGCCCACCCTCTACCTGCGATTGGTCCTCATCCACCACAGCCTCTGGTTCACCGAGACCCAGAAGCGCCTGGGTCTGGAGGCCGCCCTGGAGGCCGAGTCCCAGGCCTGGCGGCGTCTCCATCCCCGGGTCCGGAAGCGGATGACCCCCCATCTGCGTGCGGCCCTGCAGTCAAAGGACGATATCGAGGCGGATCCCTACCTATCCGACGAACGGCTGGAAGCCCTGTGTGTGGACCTGGCCAAGACCTGGCTGGCCATGGACGGGGTGTGGTTCCAGGCCGTTGAGAGCATGCAGGACATGGAGACCGCCATGGCCTGCAACGAGGCCTCCTGGCACAGCTTCGCCTTTGCCGAGGCCCGCCGCCTCCGTGACCTCCTGGACCTGGGACCCAACAGCGGACTGGACGGCCTGGCCCGGGCCCTGGACCATCGCCTCTACGCCTGGCTCAATCGCCAGAGCTGTCACCCGGTGGATGACCGGACCCTGGATTTCGAGATGAACGAGTGCCGGGTCCAGACGGCCCGGGAGCGACGGGGCTTGCCCGATTACCCCTGCAAGCAGGCCGGACTCATCGAATACACCCGCTTTGCCCAGGGACTCGACGACCGGCTCACCACCGAGTGTCTGGGCTGTCCTCCCGACCCCCACCCGAAGGACTGGTACTGCAGGTGGCGCTTCAGCCTTGAATGAAAGCCACATCGGTCCCTTCGACCCACCCCTCCAACCAATCCTTTAAAAGCCTCAGCACCCTCAACGCTCGAACAGCCATGGTATCGGTCAACATCGAAGAGTGGGAGATGCTCGACTGCAAGGACGCGGTGATCATCGACGGCTTCCCCAGCGTGGGCGCCGTATCGACCATCGTCGCCTCCTACATCATCGACGCCCTGGGCTTGAAACAGGTGGGTGTCGTTGAGAGCGAGCTGGTGCCTCCGGTGGCCATCATCAAGGAGGGTCAGCCCCTGTCGCCCATTCGCATCTACGCCTCCCCCACCCGCGAGGGCGAGGACCCCCAGTCCACCGAACGGACGGTGGTGGTCTTCATCTCCGAGTTCCCCCTCCTGGCCGAGATGGTCCGACCCATGGCCGAGGCCATGGTCAAGTGGGGTCTCAGCCGCGGATGCAGTCTGCTAATCTCTCCCGAGGGCGTGGGCAACCAGAACGGCGACGGTCCCGTGGAGAATGGCGATCGGGAGGTGGAGGCCTTCGGCGTGGCCTCGACGCCCCGGGCTCGCGAGCTGATGAAGGAGACCGATTGTCAGGGCTTCCGCTATGGCACCATCACCGGTGTCACCGGTGTGCTCCTGGGACTGGGTCGTCAGCACTCGTTCGATGTCATCGCCATGCTGGCCGAATCCCGGGAGGACATGCCCGACGCCCGCGCCGCGGCCAAGCTCATCGAGTGCATCAACCCCCTGCTCTCCAAGGTCAACATCGTTCCCGGCCCATTGCTGGATGAGGCCTCCCGCATCGAAGACTCCATTCCCAAGGTCATGACCATTGGCCAGGTGGTGGAGGAGGACGAGGTCCCGCTGTACGGCTGAGGCAATTCCCACCTTGTCGTTCTTCGCCTTGAGCTTATAAGACATAGTATATAGCGGATTGCGGGAGTTTTAATAATCCGAAGTCCCTGAGCGGATAACTTTCCCTGTTTGCCGAGCGAGGGCCCTATGGAAACAGACCACACGTTCCCCCTTTCACCAGCCCAGGTTCGCGAGGTGCTAAATGAGCTGCATTTCGATCCCGAACGCCTCTCCATCCGCGAGGTCAACCGCCTGGTCTTCAAGCTGGAACAGCAATTGGGTGTGCAATTCATCCGCATGGAGTTCGGCATCCCCAACCTCCCGGTATCCAATATCGCCACCCAGGCCGAGCAGGAGGCCATTGCCAAGGGCGTCGTGGCCCGCTATCCCCCATTCGATGGCATCCCCGAGGTCAAGGAGGCCGGGGCGGCCTTCATCAAGGCCTTTTTGAACGTGGACCTGCCCATCCATTGCGTGGTCCCCACCGTTGGCGCCATGCAGGGCGGCTTTGTGGCCCAGGCCATCGCCGGACGACGCTTCGATGATCGCAAGACCATCCTCTTCCTTGAGCCCAGCTTCCCGGTGACCAAGCTCCAGACCTCGTTCCTGGGTCTGCGCTACGATGCCCTGGACCTCTACACCTACCGGGGCGAGGCCCTCATCGAGGCCGTGCGTCAGCGGTTCGAGGCGGGAGGCGTGGGGGGCATGATCTGGTCCAGTCCCAACAACCCCTCATGGATCTGCCTCCAGGAATCTGAGCTGGATGGTCTGGGAAAGCTCTGCGACGAATTCGATGTGCTGGCCATCGAGGACCTGGCCTACATCGGGATGGACTTCCGCCGCGACTACAGCCAGCCCCATGAACCCCCCTTCGTCCCCACCATCGCCCGCCACACCCAGAACTACATCATGATCATCAGCAGTGCCAAGGTGTTCAACTACCCCGGCCAGCGCATCGGCATCGTGGGCATCTCGCCGGAGCTGTTCTACAAGTCCTACCCCGATCTGCGCCCCTGGTTCCAGACCGAGTTCCTGGGTCACGGTTACGTCCATGGCGGCATCTACTGCACCACCGCCGGGGTGGCCCACTCCGCCCAGTGGGGTCTGACGGCCCTGCTGAGAGCCGCGGTGTCGGGTGATATGGAGTTCCTTCAGGACGTCAAGGTCTACGGCGACCGGGCCCGCGAGTGCAAGAAGCTGTTCGCCGACCACGGTTTCAGCCTGGTCTACGACAATGACCTGGGCGAGCCCCTGGCCGACGGCTTCTACCTGACCCTGTCCTACCCCGGCATGGACGGCCGCAGGCTCCTGCTGGAGCTCATCCGCTATGGCATCAGCACCATCACCCTGGCCAGCACCGGCTCCATCAGGACCGAGGGGGTTCGCGCCTGCGTCTCCTTCACCACCGAGAACGAGTTCCCCCTGCTTCACGAACGTTTAAGCCAATTCCAGGAGGACCATCCGATATGATCCCGCCCGACAAGATAGACTGGAACAGCCTGACCTTCTCCCACACCGCGACCCGCTCCATGTTCATGGCCCATTGCCAGCTGGATGGCGAGTGGGAATCCCAGGGAATCGTACCCTTTGGCGATATCAAGATCTCCCCGGCCGCAGGGGTGCTCAACTACGGCCAGGGCCTCTTCGAGGGCATGAAGGCCTATCGTTGCGAGGACGGACGGGTCCTGCTCTTCCGCCCCACGGAGAATGCCTTTCGTGCCGCCGCCGGCTGCCGCCGCCTCTGCATGCCAGAGGTATCGGAGGAGCTCTTCATGGAAGCGATCCACAAGGTGGTCAAGGACAATTCAGACTACCTCCCCAAGCCCGGCAAGGGTGCCCTCTACATCCGCCCCGTGGTCTGGGGCACCGGACCCATTCTGGGCGTATCACCGGCTCCATCGTACACCTTCTGCGTCTTCGTCAGTCCCGTGGGACCCTACTTCAAGACCGGCTTCCGCCCCATTCGCCTGCTGGTCACCACCGATTATCATCGCGCCGCCCTGAAGGGCATCGGAGGCATCAAGGCCATCGGCAACTACTCCGCGGGGATGCTGCCGGCCAAGGGAGCCAAGGCCCAGGGCTATGCCGAGGTCATCTACCTCGATTCGGTCCGCGAGCGCTACGTTGAGGAGGTGGGCGCGGCCAACTTCTTCTGTCTCAACGACAACACGCTCATGACCCCCGCCCTCACCGGCTCCATCCTGCCCGGCGTGACCCGCAAGTCGGTGCTCCACCTGGGTCGCCACCGCTTCGGTCTTAACACGGTGGAGAAGCGCATCGACATCGATGAGGTCATGACCTCCGATGAGGCCTTCGGCACCGGAACGGCGGCCGTCATCACCCCCATCGGCTGGATTACCTATCGCGGCACCGAGCAGGCCATCAACGAGGGCAAGGTTGGGGACATGTCACGAAAACTGTACGACGCCCTCACGGCCATCCAGACCGGTGAGGCCGAGGACGAGTTCGGCTGGACCGAAGAGGTGAAGGTCTAATACCGGACCCTGGGACCCTGATATTCCATCCCGATCCGAACTGACAGTTCACTCCGCTACCTCGGGTCCCGGTCCCCAGATTCCTCGATGGCTTTGACCAGCTCCGCTTGGAGCTCTTCGGCTCGCCCCTTGGGATAGGGACTGCCCTTCCAGCCCCAGGGACGCTGGTCGTCCTTGTACCTGGGAAAGAGGTGGAAATGGATGTGGAACACCACCTGACCCGCCGCCGGTCCATTGTTTTGCAACAGGTTCACGCCATCGGCCCCCCAGCCCTTGAGCCCCCTGGTGATCCTGGCCGCCGTGGTCATGCAGGCCTCAAGCACCTCGGTGGGAGCGTCGGTGAGGTCGGTGCAATGCTCCTTGGGGATGACCAGGGTGTGACCCTCCACCGCCGGACTGATGTCCAGGAAGGCCAGGGTGTGTTCATCCTCGTGGACCTTGGAGCAGGGTATCTCGCCGGCCACTATCTTGCAGAATATACAGTCAGTGCTCATGTTATTTCGCCTCATGTTCAGGGCCCTTAAAGGGCAGATGGACACCTGCTTTTACGAAAGCCCGGGTGACCTGCTCCAGGGTCTCATCGACGGTGCGGGCGGTCGTGACCCCTTCTATCTCCCAGCTGGAGAGGGCGATCACCGGCCGGCCGTAGATCTTGGCGAAGCCCAGCTCGGTGAGGGTGCCGTAAGCGCCCCCCACAGCCACCACCACATCACCGTTGAGGGCCACCATCTGGTTCCTGGCGTGGCCCAGGCCGGTGGCGATGCTAACCTCCACCCAGGGGTTCGCCTCCTCACGTTCAAAGCCCGGCAGGATCCCCAGGGTCAGGCCTCCCTCCTCCCTGGCCCCCCGGCAGACACCCTCCATGACCCCGTCCAAGCCACCGCAGACAACTTCCACGCCCAACCGGGCCAGACCGCGTCCCAGCTGCCGGGCCAGCTCATAGAGCTCATCATCGGCCGAGCCGGCACCGATCACGGCAACCCTGGGGCGTGTGATGGACTCGCCCTCCCTGGGTCCAGAGGTCTCATCAAGTTCTGGGGTCATGACCCCGCAGAGGTCTTCTGTCGATTAGCTTTGCGGATGTTGGTCCTTGGATTGCAACGGTCATTTTTCCAACGTTGACGCCCCAGGGCCCCTTCGGGTTCAGCAGATCCGGGGCAACTGCTCCCCCGACAGCATGTCCACGATGCGCGAGCCGCCGATCTTGGACCGCTGGACCACCTGGCCGGAATGGGCCGATACCACCCGCCCCACGGCGGCTGCCCCCTCACCACCGGGTACTTCCCGCATGGCCCGCAGGACGGTTTCCGCCGAATCGGCTGGTACAAAGGCCACGAAGCGTCCCTCGTTGGCCACGTAGAGGGGGTCGAATCCCAGGATCTCACAGGCCCCCTGCACTTCCTCCCGAACCGGGATATCAGCCTCCTCGATCTCGATGCCCACACCGGCGGCAGTGGCTATCTCGTTGAGCCCGCTGGCCAGACCCCCCCGGGTAAGGTCTCGCAGGCAGTGGAGGGGCTCACCGGTGTTCAGCATGGCTTCAACCAGGGGCCACAGCGGAGCGGTGTCCGACTCGATGGAGGTCTCGAACTCCAATCCCTCCCGCACCGAGATTATGGCCACGCCGTGGCTTCCGATATCACCCGATACGATCACCACATCACCTGGTCGTACCGACGAGGGATGGATGGTCTGACCATGCTCCACGACCCCTACCCCGGCGGTGTTGATGTAGACCCCGTCACCCTTGCCCTGGTCCACAACCTTGGTGTCTCCGGTGATGATGGTGACCTTGGCTTCCAGGGCCGCCCGGGCCGTGGCTTCCACCACCCGTTGCAATGTCTCCATGGGCAGGCCCTCCTCCAGGATGAGACCCAGGCTGAGGTAGAGCGGACGGGCTCCACACATGGCCAGATCGTTGGCCGTTCCGTTGATGGCCAGATCGCCGATGGAGCCACCGGGAAAGAAGAGCGGATGGACCACGTAGGAGTCGGTGGAGAAGGCCAGGCGGCCGGTATCGCCGCCATCGCGGTCGGCAAGGCCAAGGGCCGCCTGGTCCAGCACCGCGCCATCGTGGGTATTGGTCAGACCGATGTCGGTGGTGTCGGCGGGGGCGAAGGCCGGGCGCAGGAACTCCTCGATGAGCTCGTTCATCAGGTGTCCTCCGCCGCCATGGGCCAGCTGGACCTTGTCGTACCTTGAGATGGGCAGGGGACAGGAGATCCCGGCCATATCGGGCTTTTTAACCTCATCGTCGTGACTCATGCTCTCACCTCGGCCTCGGTTCCCCGGTATCGATAATAGGCCGCGCAGGCTCCCTCGGCCGATACCATCGTGGCTCCCAGGGGATTCTCGGGAGTGCATTTGGTCCCAAAGGCTGGACACTCGGGTGGCTTCAGGAGGCCCTGGAGCACCAGGCCGCTCTGGCATTCGGGAGGCTCGGGCACCTCGATGTCGGCCAAGCCAAATCGGGTCGAGGCATCATAGCTGGCGTACTCATCGGCCAGCCCCAGTCCAGAGCCCGGTATCTCACCGATGCCCCGCCACTTGCGGTTGACCACCACAAAGACCTTCTCGACCACACTCCGGGCCTGGGGATTCCCTTCGGCCTTCACCGCCCGCAGGTACTGGTTCTCCACCTCGGTGCGCCCCTCTTCCAGCTGACGCACGGTCATCAGAATGCCCTGGAGCAGGTCCAGTGGTTCGAAACCGGTGACCACTATGGGCACCTTGTACCTGGCGGCTATGGGCCGATACTCGGTGTATCCCATCACCGTGCAAACGTGTCCTGCCGCCAGAAATCCCTGGACCAGGCAATCGGGCGAGGACAGCAGGGCCTCCATGGCCGGAGGCACCAGGACATGGCTCATCAGCAGGGAGAAATTATCCAGCTTCTGCTGGGCCGCCTGCCACACCGCCATGGCGTTGGCCGGAGCCGTGGTCTCGAAGCCCACGGCAAAGAAGACCACCTGACGGTCGGGATTCTCACGGGCCAGCTTCACCGCCTCCAGGGGCGAGTAGAGGATCCGGATGTCGCCTCCCTCTGACTTGACGGTGAAGAGGTCCTTGGCCGAGCCTGGCACCCGCAGCATGTCACCGAAGGTGGTGAAAATGACCTCGGGCCGGGAGGCGATGTCGATGGCGGCGTCGATGAGCTCCAGGGGTGTGACGCAGACGGGACAGCCCGGGCCATGGACCATGGTAATCTTGTCGGGCAACAGCTCGGGGATGCCGTAGCGCATCAGGGCATGGGTCTGCCCCCCGCACACCTCCATGATGGTCCACGGCCGGGTGGTTATCCGGTGCAGGGCCTCGCTGTACTCGCGGGCCTTGTCGGGGTCGCGGTACTCCTCCAGGTACTTCATTGGCCGCTCCCGCCATCCGCTCCGGTCTCAGCGGCCAGGGCCTCTTCCAGTTCACCCAGCTCCTCAAGGTAGGCGAAGACCTCGTTGGCCTCCTCCTCATCCAGCTTCTGCAGGGCAAACCCCACATGGACGATGACGTAGTCGTTCACCTCGACATCGGGTACTGCGGCGATGCAGACCTCCTTCAGGATGCCGCCGAAGCTGACCTTGGCCATTCGGCTTTCAGGGGGGGTTGAGGCGTCGATGGACACGACCTTGCCGGGCACTGCCAAGCACATTCAGAGAACCTCCTGGTTCCAGGTTCTTCTGCATTCTGGGATTGGGCACATGGTGAGAGGCACCGCCGATGAAGGCTCACTATCGGCTTTAATACTAACCCTGTCACAGTAAGGTCTTTTAGAACTCTTAGAGATCAATTCAGGACTTGGAAATGTAGGCTCCGATCACAGCCTGACCCAGGGCGATGCCGCCGTCGTTGGGCGGTACCCGCTGATGGGTGTAGACCGCGAATCCCTCCTCATTGAGCCGTGTGACCGTCCGCTCCAGCAGGTAGCGGTTCTGAAAACAGCCTCCCGATAGCACCACGTTGTGTTCATCGATATGCTGGGCGGCGCTCACGATGCCCTCCACCAGGCCATTGTGGAAGCGGGCCGCTATCTTGGCCGGTTCGACCCCCTTGCCCAGGTCGTTCCTGACGTGTTCCACCATCCGCCACCATTCCAGCTGGAACCTGGCCTTCCGCCTGCTGGGAGAGATCGGCATGGGATAGGCCCACTGTTTGGCCGCCTCACTGGCCGGCGGCAGGATGAACTCCAGGGCCATGGCCGCCTGTCCCTCAAAGGCATTCTTCCGCTTTAGTCCCAGCAGAGCCGATACCCCATCGAATAGACGACCCGCGCTGGTGGTCACCGGGGCGTTGTAACCCTTTTCCAGCATCGCCGTGAGGGTGGCCAGTTCCGAGGCACCAAAGCCCAGGGCTTCAGTTCCCCCTTCGGCCTCGATATCCATCTCATGGAGCAGGGCCAGCGCCGATCGCCGGGGCTCCCTGGCCGCCATGTCGCCTCCCGGCAGACGGAAGGGTTGCAGGTGACCCACTCGCTCGAAACCGGTGGGGTCTCCCAGCAGGAACTCACCGCCCCACACCGTGCCATCGGGACCGTAGCCGGTGCCGTCCCAGGAGACTCCCAGCACCGGGCCGGTCAGGTCGTTCTCGGCCATGGCCGAGGCGATGTGGGCCTCGTGATGCTGGACCTTGATCAAGGTCAGGCCACGTTGGGTTGCAAGCTCCCGGGCAAAGCGGGAGCAGAGATGATCGGGATGCAGGTCGCAGGCCACCAGCCCGGGCTCGAACTCCAGCAGTTCGCTCAGGTCCTGGATGACCCGCTCGAAGGCGTTGTAGGCCTCGGTGGTGGCCAGGTCCCCGATATGCTGGGAGAGGAAGACCCGGCCGCCGGTGGCAAGGGCCACGCTGTTCTTCAGGTGGGCTCCCACCGCCAGGACCTCGCTGTTGGCCAGGGTGTCGGCCAAGAGGCCGGGACTGAAGGTCAGGGGCAGGGGAGCGTAACCGCGGGCCCGGCGGAGTACCAGCTCCCGTCCGTTGACGAAGCGCACGATGGAGTCATCCACATGGCGCAGGATGGGCCTGTCGTGGACCAGGAACACATCGGCGATGCTTCCCAGCCGTTCCAGGGCCTCCCGCTCCCCGATGGCCATGGGTTCCTCCGACAGGTTGCCCGAGGTGGCCACCACCGGGTAGCCCAGCTCGGTCATGAGCAGGTGATGCAGGGGGGTGTATGGCAGCATGACCCCCAGGTAGGGATTGCCCGGTGCCACATTGGGCGCCAGGCCCTCATGTTGGGCCCTCCTTCGCAAAAGAACGATGGGGCTCTCCGGGGCCTGGAGCGAGCGGGCCTCATCCACCGAGACCCGGCAGGCCTCCTTCACACCCTTCATGTCAGGGAACATCAACGCCAGGGGCTTCTCCTCGCGATGCTTGCGCTCCCGCAGTCGTGCCACCGCCCTCTCATCCCGCGCGTCCACCAGCAGTTGGTAGCCGCCAAGTCCCTTGAGGGCCACGATCCTGCCCTGGCCGATGGCGGTGGCAGCCTCCTCCAGGGCCTCCTCTCTCCGTGCCAGTACCTCACCCTGTTCATCCCATAGCTCCAACCGGGGTCCACAGGCCGGGCAGGCGTTGGGCTGGGCATGGAACCGGCGGTCCTCGGGATTTTTATACTCATCGTCGCAAACAGGACATAACTTGAAACCAGCCATGGTGGTCATGGGCCGGTCGTATGGCAGACCCGAGATGATGGAGTAGCGGGGACCGCAGTTGGTGCAGTTGGTGAAGGGATAGCCACAGCGCCGGTTGCCCCTTTCGAGGATGTCGGAGCGGCAGTCGGCACAGGTGGCCACATCGGGCAGGACCAGCACCGTGGGCGCCCCTTCCCCCGCACTCTCTTCGATCCTGAATTCGGTGAAACCCACCGCGTCAAGCCATGAGGCCTCCAGGCTCAGGATGACGGCCAAGGGCGGCCTTTCGGCCTCCAGGCGGGACAGGAGATCCCGCAGCCGTTCGACCGGTCCTTCCACCTCGATCTGGACCCCGGAGGCGTCGTTGATGACCCAGCCGGCGAGGTCAAGCTCGGTGGCCAGACGGTAGACGAAGGGTCGAAAGCCGACACCCTGGACGGCCCCGTGGATGATGACCCTCAGCCGGTGTCCATGACCTTCCTCGGGACCCATCATGCCTCCTCTTGGTAACTTCTGCCGCCTCCCCCTCGGAGCCCGGTGACCTTGGCGCCTCGATCGCGTACAATGGATGTGACAGCGACCAGAAGCACCGACGGGGACATCCTACTTTTCCAGCTCCAGCTCCATGTCCCGTACAATGACCCCTGAGCCGCCGATGACCTCGGGCACCTCGCCGCATTTGGGGCACTCCAGTGGAGGCAGGTTGTGATGGTCCTCCTCGGCGCCGGGCGGCAGCTCCACCGGACCCTTGTAGTCACAGGCCGAACAGCCCACGGTGGCCGGGACCCGGACTATCTCCAGCTCGCAGCCCTCCAAGGGCGAGTCGGGGGCGATCATCTCGAACGAGTGGCGCAGGGGCTCGTTGCCCACGAACGACAGCTCCCCCACCTCCAGCTTGAGCCTGATGACCCGCAAAGCCTTGTGCTTCTTGGCCAGGGCCAGGGCCGAGTCAAAGACACTCTGGGCCATGGAATACTCGTGCATGTGTATCACGCAGGCCAGCGGCCCGGGAGGCTTTAAAGGGAGGTGGGCGCAGTTGTTTCCATCAGGGTCTTGCCTGGGACCTGGACCGCGTCCCACCCCAAAGCTTATTACGGATTTCCCACTTGTGGGAAATTCCGTGAAACCCGACAGTGAGACAACACCAGCCAGTATAGCCCGACAGCCGCCCCGCCGCAGTGGCAATGCGGGCCCCACCCTCGGCCCTGGGGCTGAGACGGCCTCCGACAACGATCCCGGAGAGGCTCCTTCGGAGACCGTCATGAAGCGAGGGCGGTTGATGCCAGTGGCCCTGCCGGCGGCGGCCCTCTACCAGTGGCTGGCCCAGGGCGTCATGGAGCTGGACTGTCACGGAGTGATGGTGGACGGCGCCAGCACCGCCAACCCCTACGCCCTGGTGGCGGCGGCCAAGGCCCTGGACCTTCCGGTGGACGAGGTGACCCGGCGGGTCCATGTGGTTCGGGGCTTCACCGCCCACCAGCTGGAGCGGCTCTGCACCCATGACCTGCCCGAGCTGGCCCTGGAACTGGGAGCCCAGGGGCGGCGACTGGGCCTGGTCTGGCTCTCGGGGCTGAGCCTCTTCGAGGGCGATGACCAGCTCCAGCCCTTTGAGGGCGAGGCTCTGCGCGGCCGCTCCCTGAAGGCCATGGCCCGGCTGGTGAATCGGAACTGGGCCTTCGGCATCCTGACGGCCGCCGCCGGCCGCGGCTACGGCCACACCGGTCCGGGAGGGCCCGGGACCAGGTATCGGATAGAGTTCACACAGGAGGAGTGCAGAGTGGGACGTAGCTTACCCTCGTATCGCAATCAGCTTGAACACACCCTGGGCCGCTGGCAGGCCTACCGCCGGGCCCTCTCGCCCCGCGAGCGACCCTTCTTCGACCGGGTGACGGCCATGGCCCGGGCCCATGCCGCCCAGGGCGCTTACCTGGGCTCCGTGGACCCCATCGAGCCGGTGCTGCTGGCGGTCCTGGTGGAGCAGGAGAAGCGGCTGGAGGCCCTGGAGGGCCGACGGACCTTGGAGGCCCATTCGGCCCCGCGCACCGACGAGGAAACCCCGACCAGGGTGACTCCGGGCGACCGGGGATGAGGGGCGGGGGGCGAGGCCATCGAGGGCTGGCTGCTGGACGTCCACGCTCTGCCCCGCCGGGAGAAGATGGCCCTGTGGCTCTGGCGCGGTCCCGGCGATGTTGTGCGACTTCTGGAGGACCATGACAACACCTTCTACGTCCAGGCCCTGGAGGGAGATCACCGGGAGCTGGAGCGGCTCTGCACCGAGGCCGGGGCGCCTTGCGAGCGGGTGGGTGTCAAGCTGGAGCTGGGCCGTGAGAGGGAGACCGAGGTCCTGAAGGTCCACCTGGGCCTGCGGGACGAGCGCAGCTTCGTGCGGGCCCTGAACCAGCGGGGAGGGTTCGGTCGCTACCGTTTCTTCGGTCTGGACCCCGATCTGGAACAGCGCTTCCTCCAGTCCCTGGGACTCTATCCCCTGGCCCGGGTCAGTTGCTACCGCCACCGCTACGAGACCCTGGGCAGCCGACGGGGAATGGTGCGGCCCCCGCCCCTGCAGGTGGCCGAGCTGACCGTGGAGCCACGCATGATGACCAGCGCGCCCCACCTGCTGGACCCCCTGGGCCGGCTGGAGCTGGTCCGCCTGCCCTCTCCCGGCCTTGCCGGCGACGGGACCAGCAGTTCGGCCCCTCGGACCGGGAGCAGGGCCGACCGCTGGGAATGGCTGGCCCCTGAAGGGGAACATGGGGGGCGCGGCCCCACCACACCCGCCGAGAGCGAGGCCCTGGAGCAACTGCAGGAGGTCCTGGACGAATGGGAGGTGGACGTGGTGGTGACATGCGGTGGTGACCAGTTCGACCTGGGCTACCTCTGGGCCCGGGCCGACCTGGCCGGCCTGAGGTCCTTTCGCCTGGGCCGTCAGTGGCAGCCTCCCCGGCCCCGGCGCGGCGCCAGCTCCTACACCACCTACGGCGAGGTGCGCTACCAGGCCCCGGCCTGGCACCTTCACGGCCGGCTTCACATCGACGTGCGCAACTCCTTCTTCTTCCAGGAGGGAGGCGTCTCGGGGCTCATCCACCTGGCCCGGCTCTCGGGAGTGCCCCTTCAGACCCTGGCCCGCTCCATGCCCGGCACCGCCATCTCCACCATCCAGATCCACGAGGCGGCGCGGCGGGGCTATCCCGTGCTCTGGAAGAAGAACCATCCCGAGCAGCCCAAGACCATGGCCGACCTGGCCTGCGCCGACCGCGGCGGCTACATCTGCGACCCGCAGGTGGGGGTCCATGGCAACGTGGCCGAGGTGGATTTCATCTCCCTCTACCCCTCCATCATGGTCCAGTACAACATCTCCCCCGAGACCCTGGACTGCCCCTGCTGTCCCGATTCGAGGCTGGCCATCCCCGGACTGCCCTATCGCTATTGCGAGCGCCAGGAGGGCATCGTCCCGGCCTCGCTGCGCCCCCTGCTGGCCACCCGCCGGGTGTGCAAGGCCCTGAGCAAGTCTCCCGACGACCACTATAAAAAGGTGGCCGATGTCCTGAAGTGGTTGTTGGTGTGCAGTTTCGGCTACCAGGGCTACCGCAACGCCCGCTATGGCCGCATCGAGTGCCACGAGGCCATCCAGGCCGCGGCCCGGGAGACCATGGTGATCTCCATCGAGCTGGCCGAGGAGGCCGGCTACCGGGTGCTCCACGGCATCGTGGACTCCCTCTGGCTCCAGGGTCCGAAGAGGGACCTGCCGGCCCTGGTGGGCCGCATCAGCAAGGCCACGGAACTGCCCCTGGCCCTGGAGGCCCTCTACCACTGGATCGCCTTCCTGCCCAACCGCTCCACCGGCCAGGGCTCCCTGACCCACTACTACGGCCTGAAGGTGACGGGCCAGGTGAAGTACCGGGGCATCGAGCTGCGCCAGCACGACACCCCCGCCTACCATCAGCGGGCCCAGAAGGCCATGCTGGCGGCTCTGGCCCGGGCCGACACCGTCGATGGCTTCCACCGCCAGATACCCGAGGCGGTGGCCGTGTTGCGCGACCATGCCGGCCCCCTGCGCCGCGGGGAGGTGGAACCGGGGGAACTGCTGATGCGCCGCCGCCTGACCCGCTCCCTGGAGGCCTACCACAACTTCAGCGACAACAGCGCGGCCATGGAGCAGCTGCTGGAGGCGGGCGTGGAGGCCCGACCGGGCCAGAGGGTGCGCTACCTGGTGGCCAACACCCGCGGCCGCACCCACCTGGAACGGGTCCGCATCGAACAGCTCATGCGGGGTGACGAGACCTACGATAGGGCTTATTATTACAAGACCCTCCTGCGCTGTGGCGAGTCGCTGTTGTTGCCCTTCGGCTGGGACGTCGAGCGGCTGGACGCGGCGGTCCGCAGTCAGTAACTAACCGGCGTTGCCATGTACGACAACGAGGTCCTGGGTACCGGATTCATCGATCGCATCTACCGCATCGTGGTGCCCCGCAAGGCCCGGGACCTGGTGAAGCTGGAGGCTGGCCGCAACAGCGCCGTCTGGTTCGTGGACGAGTTCGACCTCTGTGTGAAGTTCCTGGAAGGAGCGGAGGAGGTGGAGCTGGCCCGGGACCGGTACGAGGTTCTGGACACCTCCACCATGGATGGCAAGTTCCGTCTGGTCGTGCCCAAGAGGATCCGCAGCCAGGTGGGGCTCTCCACCGAGGACCAGGTGGTGTGGTACACCGACGGCTTCAACCTCTGTGTCAAGTTCCTGTCGGCCAGGGACATGCACCGCCTGCTGGTGGCCATGGACCGGGAGCGGGAGCGCCATTGACGGCGAGTTGGACCCCATCTCCTGGAGTTGAAAAGAAAGGGTGATTAACCAGATGTTGTTGGGGGGCCGAACCCATGTCCGAAGAGACCCGTGAGGTATTCTGGAACATCCCGGATATCGGCCGTCCCATCATCTACCTCTTGAGTTTGGTGGCGATGGCCCTCTTTGCCTGGGGGATGCATCACCGGTTCGTACGGTACTGGATGCGGGGCAAGGGGGCGCCCGAGGGACTGAGAGCTCAGGTGGGCCTTCTGTTGAGCGAGCTCAGGCGGGAGCCCCGGCGGCGGTTGAGCCGGTTGCGCAGGTTCGCCCTCTGCCAGTCTTGGTCGGGCCGCAGGCTCCTGGGCCGCATCATGCACCTGATGATCTTCTGGGGCTTTGTGGCCCTGTTCATCGGCACCCTCATCATCACCATCCAGGAGGACCTCACCCTCCCGCTCTTCGACTACGAGTTCTGGAAGGGCACCTTCTACCTGGTCTACGCCGTCATACTGGACCTGCTGGGTCTCTTCTTCATGCTGGGCCTGCTCATCGCCCTGTGGCGGCGCTACGTTGCCAGGGCCCCCGAGCTGGAGCGGGGCATCGACGATCTGGTGGCCATGGGCCTGCTCTTCGTCATCGGCCTGACCGGCTACCTGGTGGAGGGTCTGCGCATCGCCGCCCGGGACCCGGTGAACTCGGATGTGGGGGCCTGGGAGTTCGCCGGCCAGGGCTTTGCCGCCCTCTGCACGGCCCTGGGGATGTCCGAGGGGGCGGCCGAGCTGCCCCATGCCATCCTGTGGTGGTCCCACTTCCTCCTGGCCATGGCCTTCATCGTCTACCTGCCCCACAGCAAGCTGATGCACATCATCACCGGGCCGGCCAGCATCCTCTTTGCCGATCTCAAGCCTCGGGGACAGCTCACCAAACCCAGCGACCTGATGGCCCTGATGGAGCAGGACGACTTCGAGGAGGAGGACCTGATGATCGGAGCCGGGAAGCTGGAGGACCTCACCTGGCAGGAGCATCTGAGCTTCGACGCCTGCACCATGTGCGGCCGCTGTCAGGCGGCCTGCCCCGCGTATGCCAGCGACAAGCCCCTGAACCCCAAACGGCTGGTCCTGGACCTGAGAGGACTGCAGGAGACCAGCTACGGCAGGCTCTGGCGTTCACCGCCCGCCCCCGAACCCGTGGACCTCCATGGCGCAACCATCGCCGCCGACACCCTGTGGGCCTGCACCACCTGCATGGGCTGTGTCGAGGCCTGCCCGGTGCTCATCCCCCACGTGGACCTCATCGTCGCCATGCGGCGCCACCTGACCATGACCGGCGATATCGTCGGCGAGCTCCAGGGGGTCTACCGCAACCTGGAGAACAACGGCAATCCCTGGGGCCTCGGCTGGGCCGAGCGGGCCGACTGGACCGAGGAGCTGGAGACCCCGGTGAAGCTGGCCTCGGAGGGCGATTTCGACTACTTGCTCTGGGTGGGATGTGCCGGGTCGTTCGATGCCCGGGCCCGCAAGGTGACGGTGGCCCTGGTGAAACTGCTCCAGGCCGCCAGGGTGGACTTCGCCATCCTGGGCACCGAGGAGAAGTGCAACGGCGAGTTCGCCCGCCGCATGGGCAACGAACTGCTGTTCCAGATGCTGGTCACCGAGAACGTGGCCAACCTCAACGGCCATGGCGTGAAGAGGATCATCACCGCCTGCCCCCACTGCTTCAACACCCTGAGCCACGATTACCCCCAGTTCGGCGGACATTACGAGGTGGTCCACCATTCCCGGTTCCTTCAAGACCTCATCGATGTGGGAAAGCTCAAGGTGGACCCGGAAGCCGCTCGAGTCACCGGAACCGACGGACCCCTAACCTTCCACGACCCCTGCTACCTGGGCCGCTACAATGGGGAGTACGAGGCCCCCCGTCGGGTCCTGAAAAGGGCTGGGATCGATATGGTGGAGATGGAACGCTCACGGACCGATTCCTTTTGCTGTGGCGCGGGGGGCGGCCGCATGTGGCTGGAGGAGGAGGCCCACCAGCGGGTCAACACCCTGCGGGTCAGGGAGGCTCTGGCCACAGGAGCCGGCACCATCGGCGTGGGCTGTCCGTTCTGCCTCACCATGCTGGAGGATGGCGTGAAGGAACAGGAACAGGGACAGGAGCAAGAGCGGGAGCTGGGGCGGGAAGGGGCCCCGGAGGGTGCAGTTAAGGTTTTAGACCTGGCCGAGCTTCTGGCCTTCAATATCCAATGATCCCTCATTGAAACCCCGAGGAGATTGCATGCAGATCGTAGTTTGTGTCAAACAGGTACCCGATTCGGAGTCCAAGATAACCATCAAGGAGGACCAGGTCGACGACAGCGGTTTCTCCTTCATCCTCAATCCCTATGACGAGTACGCCATCGAGGAGGCGGTACGGCTGAAGGAGCAGCATGGCGGCCAGG
Organism: uncultured archaeon; assembly: GCA_964384995.1. Taxonomy (GTDB): domain Archaea; phylum Thermoplasmatota; class Poseidoniia; order MGIII; family CAYLMJ01; genus CAYLMJ01. The sequence continues at coordinate 53,397 of CAYLMJ010000008.1, forward strand.
TGACCCTGGTCTCCCTGGGCTCGGCCGACCCCGGCATCGTCATCAAGAACGGCCTGGCCCTGGGCGCCGACGAGGCCCTGATCCTCAAGGACAGCGCCTACGACCGCTTCAACAGCGACACCGCCGCTCGCCAGCTGGCCGAGGCCATCAAGCCCCTGAACCCCGACCTTGTCCTTTGCGGTCAGTCGGGCATCGATTTCAACCTGGGGCTCACCGGTCCGGCCCTGGCCGAGCACCTGGACCTGCCCCACGTGAGCTTCATCCAGAAGCTGGAGGTGGAGGGTGGCAAGGCCGAGGCCCACCGCCAGATCGAGGGCGGCCACGAGGTGGTCGAGACCTCCCTGCCCGCTCTCGTCACCTGCCAGAAGGGTCTCAACGAACCCCGCTTCCCCTCCCTCATGGACATCATGAAGGCCAAGAAGAAGCCGGTCAACGAGCCCGAGGCGGCGGCCGGGGGTGAGCCCACGGCGATCATCGGCAAGGCCCGGATGCCCGAGGCCCGCACCGGCGGCTACCTCATTGAGGGCGAGACGGCCGCCGAGAAGGTGGTCAAACTGGTCGGCCATCTCAAGACCGATGCGAAGGTGATCTAGATGAGCCACCACGATCTGGTCGTGGCCGAGCAGAAGGAGGGCGTCCTGCGCCCGGTGACCGCAGAGATCATCGGCCAGCTGGCGACCCAGGGCTCCGTCGAGGCGGTGATCGTAGGTGACGGAGCGTCCATCGAGGCGGTGGCACCTCAGCTGGCCGCCTTGCCGGTGGAGCGGGTCCACACCATCGACAACGCGGCATTCTCCCATTATCAGATGGAAGGTTACATGGCCGCCCTGAACGGCCTGGTGCAGGCCAACCAGCCCGAGGCCGTCTGGATGGGCGCCACGGCCCGGGGCCGTGATCTGGCCCCCCGCCTGGCCACCCGCCTGGGAGGGGCCTACATCCCCGACATCATCGGTTTCGAGGAGGGCCACTACCTGCGCTCGGTGTACGGTGGCAAGGCCCAGATCCTGGTGAACCGGAACGGGACCGGAGGCGCTCCGGTCCTGACCCTGCGACCCAACATCTTCCCGGCCGCGGAAGCTTCGGGCGGTGACGCGCCCATCGAGCCCTTTGCCTTCGAGATGCCCGACCTGCGGGCCCAGGTGAAGGAGGTGCTGCTCTCGGCCGAGGGCGGTGTCGACCTCACCGAGGCCAGGGTCATAGTTTCCGGTGGACGGGGCATCAAGGGACCCGAGAACTACAAGATCATCGAGGAGCTGGCCAGCCTGCTGGGCGGTTCCGCCGGCGCCTCCCGGGCCGTGGTGGATGCCGGCTGGGTACCCCACGCCAATCAGGTGGGTCAGACCGGCAAGGTGGTCAGTCCCGACCTCTACATCGCACTGGGTATATCGGGGGCCATCCAGCATCTGGCGGGCATGAACTCATCCAAGTGCATCGTGGCGGTCAACAAGGACCCCGAGGCTCCCATCTTCAAGATCGCCGATTACGGCATCGTGGGCGACCTGTTCGAGGTGGCCCCCATCCTGCAGGAAGAGCTGGCCAAAGTGGTGAACTAGGGCGGGTATGAACTAGGGCGGGTAAGCCCCCAATCCCTAGTTCACGCTCGTCCCTGTTGGCCAGGTCACCCCTCTTCGCTGAACGGCCCGGTCAGTGAGTAGCCCGGCCCAGTACCATCCCAGGGCATTGACAGTTGAGCCCAAGGCTCCAGGATTTTCCAAGCTCATTGATGGGTTTTTCAATTGCCCGACCCGAGATCCTGGCTGATGGTGTGATAGAAACGAGTGAGATCCCGATCCTTCCACGATCATTGCCCAAAACATCGCCAGAACATCCGGCGAGGGCACTGATGAAATTAGCATCCCAATAATATCATCAAATAAAAAGCATTTACTGTAAATAAATCGTGAGCTCTGCACTCCCTAGTGTACAATAATATGCGGGAATCGTAAATACATTAGTGACAAGGAGTTCTTATTAACTTTAAGAATTGCTCGAACCGAACAACGATGGAGCTTAGACTCTCTATCGTTGCATTGCAGCAGCCGGGGGTTTCCTATAATGCAAGACGAGCCGACTACCCAATCTTTACTTCCGGAGATTACCATAGACCCCGCCTCCAAGGAGGCCACCCGAGATTATCTACGCCGAGTGATCGCTCTGCCGGAAGGCCAGAAGATCCAGAACTGCATCCAGTGTGGGACCTGCACCGGCGGGTGTCCCCACGGCCATGTGATGGATTTCGCCCCCCGGAAGATGATCGCCGCCCTGCGAGCGGGATGGATCGATGAGATCCTGACCAGCGACACCATCTGGCTGTGCGTGGCCTGTTACACCTGCGCCCACCGTTGCCATGCCGGGATCGAACTGGTGGACCACATGATCACCTCCATGCGCGAGGAGTTCCTGATCAAGGGCGCCGGTGTCCCCACCGAGTTGCAATCCGCTTTCGAGCGTTCAGGCCGCTACGGCAACCCATTCGGCGAGTCTCCGCGCAAGCGGGGCAAATGGACCAAGGGCACCGACCTCGAGGTCAGGGAGCTCAAGGCCGGCGATTCGGCCGATGTGCTCTGGTTCGTGGAGTGCTTCCCAGCCTTCCACAAGCGCAACCAGGAGGCCTCCCGCGACTTCGCCCGGATCCTCAATGCCCTCAAGGTCGATTACGGCACCCTGGGCAAGGACGAATGGTGCACCGGCGACGGCCGACGCCTGGGCGGTGAAAAGGGACTCTTCGAGGTGCTGTACGAGCACAACGCCGCCGAGCTGGCCAAGCGGGAGTTCAACGAGATCCTGGTCACCGACCCCCACGCCTACAACGCCCTGGTCCGTGAATACCCGACTCTGGGCAGCACCTACAAGGTCACCCACTACTCCCAGTTCCTGATGGACCGCATCGAGGAGCTGAAACCCCTGATGACCAAGTCCCTTGACCTCAAGGTCACCTACCATGATCCCTGTTACCTGGGCCGGCGCAACGACATCTACGAGCCTCCCCGCGAGCTCCTGGCCAGCATCCCCGGCGTCAAGCTGGTGGAGATGGACCGCAATCGCGAGGACGCCCTCTGCTGTGGTGGCGGCGGCGGCGGAGTCTGGCTGGACAGCTTCATCTGGGAGCACACCGAGGTCCCTCTGCCCGAACAGCGGGTGAAGGAGGCGGCCCGAACCGGTGCCGATGTGATGGCTGTGGCCTGCCCCCTGGAGGTGTCCCGTTTCGAGGACGCTGTGAAGACCGCGGGGCTGGAAGGTCAGCTGGCGGTCAAGGAGATAACCGAGTTGATAGCAGAGGCTATGGAACCCTCATGAGGTGAGTCAAATGGATCTGATAGTTCTGATGAAACAGGTGCCCGATGTGGTGGAGGAGCTGGTAATCGATGATGATGGCAAGGCTCTCGACACCGACGAGGTAATGTACATCCCCAACGAGCTGGACGAGCACGCCCTGGAGCAGGCCCTGCTGCTAAAGGAGCAGCATGGCGGCAAGATCACTGTGATATCCGTGGGCGGCGACGAGGCCAAGGATGCCCTGGCTTCCGCCGTGGCCAAGGGTGCCGATGAGGCGGTCTACGTCGAGGCCGAGATGGAGGGCCAGTGCGACAACCACAAGCTGGCCTCCCACCTCGATGGGATCATCAAGGGCCGCACTTTCGACATGCTCCTCACCGGTGTCCAGGCCGTGGACGATATCGACGGCAGTGTGGGCAGCCTCCTGGCCACCCATATGGACCTGCCCTACGTGGGAGGGCTGGCCAAGGTCAGCGCCGACCCCGGCCGGCGCGTCACAACCGTCGAGAAGGAGTTTCCCGGCGGCCTGCTGGGCGAGATGGAAGTGACCTTCCCCGCCATCCTGGGCGTCCAGTCGGCCGAGCAGCCTCCCCGCTACGTCCCGGTCAGCAAGGTCATGCAGACCAAGAAGACCCTGGAGGTCGAGGAGCTTGGTGACGAGCTTCCCGAGGTCTCGGGCCTGGCCATCCAGGAGATGGTCCTGCCAGAACCCGCCGAGCGCGCCGAGATGCTTGAGGGCGACGGGGAAGATGTGGCTGCGAGGATCGTCGAGCTCTTGCAGGAGCGTGGTTTGTTATGAGCCAGTCCGATATTGTTGTTATCGCCGAGCACCGGCAGGGCCAGATAGCCGAGATAACCTACGAGCTGGTGGCCTGCGGTCGCAAGCTGGCCTCCGACCTTTCGGGGACCTTGACCTGCCTGCTGCTCACCAGTGCGCCTGACACCTTCAAGGGTTGCAACCTCAACGTTGATCGGCTTGAGGTGATCGAGGATGCCAGCCTGGGCGAGTTCAACCCGGAGGCCTATCACAAGGTCCTCGCCCCCATGCTGAAGGGGCTGGCCCCAGGCCTGGTCATCCTGGGCAACACCGGCTCAGGCATGGACCTGGCCTCTTCCCTTTCCCTGGCCTGCGACGCCACCCTCATCGCCAACTGCACCGAGATCACCGCGGCGGGAGGCGCTCTCTCCGCCACCAGCCAGCTCTACGGCGGCAAGGTCATGGCCACCAGCCAGTTCTCCTCCCCCATGGGCATCGCCCTGCTGATGCCGGGCAACTACGCCCAGGAGGAGGGCCAGGCGGCTCCCGGAGCGGTCAATGTCCAGGCACCCCCTGAGCCCCTGGGAACCCTGCGAACAACCTTCAAGCGTTTCATCGAACCCGAGGTCACCGATGTGGACATCACCAAGGTCCCGGTGCTCATCGCCGCCGGTCGAGGCGTCGATGGTGAGGACAACCTGGAGGACATCGAAGAACTGGCCGAGGCACTTGGCGGGGCCACCTGCGCCTCCCGGCCTGTGGTGGACCAGGGCTGGATGGACCGCGCTCGCCAGGTGGGTCGTTCCGGCATGATCGTCAAGCCCAGGTTCTACCTGGCCCTTGGCCTCTCCGGAGCCCCCGAGCACGTGGAGGGCATGAAGGACTCCGAGCTCATCATCGCCATCAACACCGACGAGACCGCCCCCATCTTCGACGTGGCCCACTTCGGCTCAACCGAGGACCTGTTTGACGTGGTCGAGCCCCTGGCCGAGAAGATCGAGGAGCTGCGAGGTTAATTGATGTCCGCTCAGGAGGGCCCGGACATCGGTCGTGAGGCCTTCGACCATTTCCCCCACTGGATGCACCTGAGCTTCTACGCCATCTCGGCCCTGGCGGTGGTCATTTTCCTCTTCGGGATATGGCTTCACGCCCGGCGCTACTGGGCGGCCCGGCGCAACATCGGCCGGTTCGATCTTCGCAGCATGCCCCTGAAGCTCTGGGTGGCGTTCCAGAAGTTGACCCTGCAGCGCTCACGGCTCTGGCGCAACGACCGCTTTGCCGGCATCGCCCACGACCTGGTGCTTTGGGGCTTTGTGGTCCTCGTCATCGGCACCGTCATAATGACCCTGGAGGAGGATGTGGCCGAGCTGTTCTTCGGGGTCCACTTCCTCAAGGGCACCTTGTACCTTGTCTACTCGTTCGTGCTGGACGTCTTCGGCATAGTCTTCATCGTCGGCATGATGATGATGTTCTACCGCCGCTCGGGCGACCGCACCCCCAGGCTCGATTACAGCGACGAGGACAGCACCGATGGGTCCGAGGGCAGGGGTGCCTCCCTGGGCACCTTCCTGATGGACGACAAGCTCTTCCTGTTCCTGCTGGTTATCGCGGGTTTCACCGGCTACTTCGCCGAGGGCATCCGCATCTACCGTGATGATACTCCCTTCGCCGACGAGTGGTCCCCCATCGGTGTGGGTCTGGCGGCCCTCGTGGGTGTGGCGAACCTGAGCGCAGATACGGCTACCGACATCCACCAGGTGTTGTGGTGGATCCACGCCATCGGCGCCCTGGCCTTCGTGGCCTACATCCCCCACTCCAAGGCCATGCACATGCTGTCCGGATTCGGCAGCCTCGTGTTCCACGATGAGCAGGCCGGCAAGCGCCTGGAAGCCCCGATCAACGAGGAGCCCTCCGGCTTCACCCAGCTGTCAGACTTCTCCTGGGTCCAGCTGATGCAGATGGACGCCTGCGTCCGATGTGGGCGCTGTCACGAGAGCTGTCCCGCCCAGGCCAGCGGCCTGCCCCTGTCGCCCCGGGGTCTCGTCCTCAACTTCAAGGCCCACAGTCAGGGCCTCAACGGCAATGGCGGCGAAACCCAGCCCCTGGTTGGGGACTCCATCGGGCAGACCACCCTCTGGTCCTGCACCACCTGCATGGCCTGCATGGACGCCTGCCCCTTGCACATCGAGCATCTGCCCCTCATCGTCGAGGGCCGTCGCTACCTGGTGAACCAGGGGATGCTCGACGGTGGCGTGCAGACCGCCCTGGAGGCCCTGGGACGCTACGGCAACTCGTTCAAGCGTCCGGCCAAGGGTCGTGCCAAGTGGTCCAAGAAGGCCGAACCGGCCGTCAAGGACGCTCGCAAGGAGCCGGTGGAATACCTGTGGTACCTGGGTGACTACGCCACCTACGACAAGCGGTGCCAGGATGTGACCAAGGTCACCGCCGGTGTCATGGTCAAACTGGGTATCGACTTTGGCACCCTGAAGGAGGGCGAGAAGAACTCCGGCAACGATGCTCGACGCATCGGCGAGGAAGGGCTCTTCGACATGCTCCAGGAGCAGAACCTGGAAGCCCTCCAGGCGGCCGAGTACACCCATCTGGTGACCACCGATCCCCATACCTATCATACCTTCAAACATGAGTATCCGACCCTCAACAAGGGCCGGATCCTTCATTCCAGTGAGCTACTGGCCGAACTCCTCCAAAACGGTCAACTAAAGTTCACTAACCAACTCAAAGGCAAAGTGACCTTCCATGACCCCTGTTATCTGGGGCGCTACAACTCGGTGTACGACGCACCCAGAGATGTGCTGAAGGCCACCGGCCTCGATCTGATCGAGATGGAACGCTGTCGCTCCAACAGCTACTGTTGCGGGGCCGGCGGTGGCCGCATATGGATGGAGGAGTTGGAGGGCGAGACCGAGCGTCCCGCCGAAAGCAGGGTCAAGGAGGCCGCCAGTCTTGGAGACGTGGACACGTTGGTCGTGGCCTGTCCCAAGGACTATGTGATGTTCCAGGACGCGGTGAAGACCGCTGGCCTGGAGGATTCCCTCCAGATCAAAGACCTGTTCGAACTAGTGGAGGAGGCGTTATGACAGACGAACTGAAAATAGGTGTCTATGTCTGTGACTGTGGCACGAACATCGCTGGCGTCGTTGACGTTCCAGCGGTAGTAGAGCATGCAAAAGGGCTCGCGGGAGTGGCTGTGGCCAGGGAGTACAAGTACATGTGCTCCAGCCCGGGACAGGACCTGATCAAGGATGACATCCGGGATCTGGGGATCAACCGCGTGGTTGTCGCCTCCTGTTCACCCCACCTCCATGAGACCACTTTCCGAAATGCCGTGGAAGAGGCTGGAGGCAATGCCTTCATCATGCACATGGTGAACATCCGCGAGCAGGTCTCGTGGGTCACAACCGACCATGCCGAGGCCACCGAGAAGGCCAAGTCCCTGGTCAGTGCAGGAGTGGCCCGGGTGGGTCACCATGAGGCCCTGGACCGTCGGCAGGTCTCGGTGCGGGACGAGATCCTCGTCCTCGGCGGGGGTATCGCCGGCATCCAGGCCGCGCTGACAGCGGCCGAGGCCGGTCGTCAGGTCTACCTGGTGGAGAAGGAACCCACCATCGGCGGCCACATGGCCAAGTTCGACAAGACCTTCCCCACCCTGGACTGTTCGGCCTGTATCCTGACCCCCAAGATGACCACCGTGGGCAGCCATCCCAACATCAACATGCTGACCTACTCCGAGGTCACCGAGGTCGAGGGTTACACTGGCAACTACAATGTCACCATCAAGCGCAAGCCCCGCTACATCAAGGAGGACGCCTGTATCGGCTGCTTCCAGTGTGTAGAGGACTGCGTCTTCAAGGAAGCCAAGGTCCCCAGCGAGTTCGACGAGGGCCTGGGCAAGCGCAAGCCGGTCTACATATCCTTCCCCCAGGCTGTGCCCCAGATCGTCACCATCGATCCCGCCACATGTCTGCAGCTCAAGGTCGGCAAGTGCAAGCAGACCTGCGTGGACGCCTGTGGCGAGCGCAACGCCATTGACTTCGACATGCAGGAGGAGCTCATGGAGGTGGAGGTGGGAGCCATCATCGTCACCACCGGCTTCAAGACCTTCGACGCGGCCCAGACCACCAATTACGGCTACGGCAAGTATCCCGAGGTCTACACCGGCCTGGAGATCGAGCGCGTCCTGTCCTCAAGCGGACCCACCGGCGGCGAGCTGGTCATGAAGAACGGGGAGGCCCCCGAGACCGTGGCCATCATCCACTGTGTCGGCTCCCGGGACGAGAATTACAACATCTACTGCTCCAAGGTCTGCTGCATGTACTCGCTGAAGTACGCACACCTGGTCAAGGAGCGCACCGGTGCCGAGGTCCACGAGTTCTACATCGACATGCGGACCCCCGGCAAGGGCTACGAGGAGTTCTACCTCCGTCTGATGGAGGAGGGCACCAACATGGTCCGGGGCAAGATCGCCCATATCACCGACATCGCCCAGACCGACGAGGAGGAGGGCAAGCTGGTGGTCGTGGGTGAGGACACCCTGCTGGGCGTGGTTCGCCGAACCCCGGTGGACATGGTCATCCTGAGCACCGGCCTGGAGGCCTCACCCGAGAAGGAGGATGTCCGTCGGATGCTCAACATGTCCTGCTCCTCTGAGGGCTTCTTCATGGAGAAGCACCCCAAGCTGGCTCCGGTCAACACCGTCAACGACGGCATCTACATCGCCGGCGCCTGCCAGGGTCCCAAGGACATCCCCGAGACCGTGGCCCAGGCCGAGGCCGCGGCCGCAGAGGCCATCGCCCTGACCTCCAAGGGTTTCATCACCCTAGAGCCCAACCTGGCCTCGGTGAACGAGGACCTTTGTTCCGGTTGCCACGTATGTATCTCGCTCTGTCCCTACACGGCCATCGAGTACGACGAGGAGAAGAAGGTCTCGGTGATCAACGACGTGCTCTGCAAGGGTTGCGGCGTCTGCGTGGCGGCCTGTCCCAGTGGAGCCATCAGCCAGAAGCTGTTCGAGTATGACCAGATCATGGATGAACTGAAGGCGGTGCTAGCATGAGTCCCGACAACTTCGAACCCAACATCGTGGCCTTCGTGTGCAACTGGTGCACCTACATCGCCGCCGATACCGCCGGGGTCTCCCGGGCCAAGTACGCTCCCAACGTGAAGCTGATCCGAACCATGTGCTCGGGTCGGGTCGATCCCCAATTCGTTCTGACCGCCCTGCAGAAAGGGGCCGACGGCGTCCTGGTCTGCGGCTGCCATCCCGGCGACTGCCACTACAAGGAGGGCAACTACAAGGCCCTCCGGCGCCACACCCTGCTGAAGAAGATGCTGGGACAGCTCGGTGTCGAGGACCAGAGGGTGCGACTGGAATGGATATCGGCTTCCGAGCCGGAGAAGTTCAAGGAAGTGGCCAATGAGATCACCGAGCAGATCAGACAGCTTGGCCCATTCCAGAACAACGGAGGTGAATAGATGGCTGAGAAATTGAAAGTGGCACTTCACTGGCTGGCCTCCTGCGGCGGCTGTGAAGTGGCCGTGGTCGATGTGGACGAGAAGATCCTGGATGTCGTGGCTCTCATGGACATCCTGTTCTGGCCCGTGGCCCTGGACGGCAAGTACTCCGACATCAAGGCCATGGAGGACAACTTCCTGGACATCGCCATCATCAACGGCGGGGTCCGTACCACGGAACAGGAGGAGCACGCCAAGCTCTTCCGTGACAAGGCCAAGGTGGTCGTGTCCTTCGGCTCCTGCGCCTGCACCGGCGGAGTTCCGGGGCTGGCCAACTGCACCACCAAGGAGGCCATCCTCCAGACCGCCTACCACGACACCGTGTCCACCTCCAACGAGGCCGGGACCCGCCCGCAACCCAAGTGGGATGATGAGGTCACCGGTGAGACCATGACCCTCCCGACCCTGTACGAGGAGGTCAAACCGTTGGACCAGGTCATCGATGTGGATTACTACCTGCCGGGATGCCCCCCCTCGGAAGCCCGTATCCTGGACCTGGTCGGCGTGGCCGCCAATTTCGCCGAGACCGGTGAACTGCCCCCCAAGGGCGCCATCATCGCCGCCGAGAAGTCGGTGTGCGACGAGTGTGAGCGCGAGAAGGGCGAGAAGAACATCACAGAGATCAAACGGCCTCACAGTTTCGACGCCGACCGCGAGCAGTGCCTGCTGGAACAGGGCATCATCTGCCTGGGCCCTGCCACCCGGGGCGGATGCGGCGCCCCCTGCATGGACGCCAACATGCCCTGCCGGGGCTGTCAAGGCAAACCCGAGCAGGTCGATGATCAGGGACTCAAGATGCTCTCGGCCCTGGCTTCCATCATGGGCGTGGAGAACGAGGAGGAGAGATCCTTTGAGGAGGTCGAAGAGATGATCGACCAGGTGGTCGATCCACTGGGAACCTTCTATCGCTTCAATCTCCCGGTGGCGATAATCAACAAGACCCAAGCTAAGACGGAGGTGAAATGATGACCGAGGACCTAGAGAAGCAGGCCCGCGAGACCAAGCGGGTCACCATCGACCCCATCACCCGACTCGAGGGTCACGGCAAGATCGAGATATTCCTCAATGACGCAGGCAACGTGGCCAACGCCTACCTGCAGGTTCCTGAACTGCGCGGTTTCGAGCGTTTCTGCGTGGGCCGTCCCGGCGAGGAGATGCCCCGCATCACCCCCCGCATCTGCGGGGTCTGCCCCATCGCCCACCACTTCGCCTCCACCAAGGCCCTGGACGCCTGTTACAGCACCCCGCCCACCTCGGCCGCCGCCAAGTTGCGGGAGCTCATGTACGCAGGCGCCTACCTCTACGACCACACCCTGCACTTCTACTTCCTGGGGGGTCCCGACTTCGTTGTCGGTCCCACGGCACCCAAGCTGGAGCGCAACATCCTGGGAGTGATCGGCAAGGTGGGCCTGGACATCGCCGGCGAGGTCATCAAGCATCGCTCCTACGGTCAGAACATCCAGACCATCCTGGGAGGCAAGGCGACCCATCCGGTCAACGGCATCCCGGGCGGGGTGTCGAAGGGGTTGAACGATGAGGAGGTGGCCCAGATCAAGGAGTGGGCCGATTCCTCCGTGAAGTTCGCCCAGTTCACCCTGCAGGTATTCAACGATGTGGTCCTGAAGAACAAGGATTACGTGGATGTCATCCTGTCCAAGGCCTACAACTTCCCCACCTACTACATGGGGATGGTGGACGAGAACAACAAGGTAAACTTCTACGACGGCAAGATCCGCGTGGTCGACCCCGAAGGCAAGGAGTTCGCCAAGTTCGAGGCGAAAGATTACCTGGACCACATCGCCGAGGCCGTGGAGCCCTGGACCTATGTGAAGATCCCCTACCTGAAGCAGGTGGGCTACAAGGGCCACGTCACCGGCATGGATTCGGGCATCTACCGGGTCGCCCCGCTGGCACGGCTGAACGCCTCGGACGGCATGGCCACACCCCTGGCCCAGGAGGCTCACGATCAGATGTACGAGGTGCTGGGAGGCAAGCCGGTCCACGCGACCCTGGCCACCCATTGGGCCCGCCTGGTGGAGTTGCTGTACGCAACCGAGCGGTTGCAGGAGCTGATCAACGACCCCCAGATAACCTCGGATGACCTGCGCGCACCCCTGGGCAAACCGGGGGAGGGTGTGGGCGTCATCGAGGCGGCCCGGGGTACCCTGTGGCACCACTACAAGCTCGATGACAACGGTGTCATCGAGAAGGCCAACCTCATCGTGGCGACGACCCAGAACGCCGGCCCCATCAACATGTCGGTCAAGCAGGCCGCCACCGAGCTGATCAAGGACTTCAAGGTCAACGAGGGTCTGCTCAACATGGTGGAGATGGCCTTCCGGGCCTACGACCCCTGCTACGGCTGCGCCACCCACACCCTGCCGGGCCAGATGCCCATGGAAGTGAACATTCGCAAGTCGGACGGTAGCCTCCACCACCGGGAAGCCCGGGGAGTCTGATCCAATATCCTGGTCTCCCGTGCCATCCAGGTCACCAGCGAGGAACCACCAATGACCAAGACAGGTCCAACCAGTACCAACAGGAGAAATGAGTATGTCCATTGAGATGATGCGAGAGATCCGCGAGGCCATCATCGAGCTCGGGGGCGAGACCCTCAAGCGCTGCATGGCCTGCGGCCTCTGTTCCGGTCTATGCCCCTGGGGCACAGTTGGCAGCCCCTTCGTGTCCCGCAAGGTCATCAACATGGCCGCCCAGGGCATGGAGGGCTTCGAGGACGAGGACGTTCTCTTTGCCTGTACCACCTGCTCCCTGTGCGTTGACAACTGCCCCCGCAAGGTGGAGCTCATCGATGGCTTTCGTGCCATTCGCACCCTCATGGTGGAGACAGGATCGGTTCCCCCGGGCCTGCGTCCCATCGTCGGTGCCACCCGGGCCCAGGGCAATCCCTGGTCCGGTGAGCGGGAGGACCGCTTCAAGTGGGCCGAGGACCTCAACCTGCCCCTTTTCGACGGTGGTCAGGAGTACTTCCTCTCCCTCTGCTGCACCAACAACTACGACCCCCGGGGCCAGAAGGTGGCCAGGGCCCTGATCAAGGTCCTGGAGGCGGCGGGCATAAGCTACGGCGTCATCGGACCCGAGGAGAGCTGCTGCGGCGAGTCCATCGGCAAGATCGGTAGCCAGGAGCTGTACGAGAGCCTGGCAAACTCCAACATCAAGCTCTGGCGTGAGAAGGGGGTCAAGAAGATCCTCACCGTGTCTCCCCACTGCTACACGGCCTTTGCCGACGACTATGGCCAGTTCGGCGGGGATGTCGAGGTGGTCCACTACACCCAGCTGCTCGGTGAACTGCTGGCCGACGGGAAGCTCGAGCTCAAGCCCTCACTGCAGGCCAAGGTGATCTACCATGATCCCTGCTACCTGGGCCGACACCAGGGTCAGTACGCCCAGCCCCGTGAAGCCCTGGCCGCCCTTTCCGAGACGACCCTGATGGAGTTCCCCATGAACCGGGAGTGGTCCATGTGCTGCGGCGGAGGCGGCGGCCGGATCTGGATGGAGACCCTGCCCGAGAAACGGTTCTCCGAGATCAAGACCCGCCAGGCGGCCCAGCTGGGAGCCGAGGTAATGGCCCTCTCCTGCCCCTACTGCCTGAGCATGTTCGAGGACGCCGTGAAGCAGACCGGCAACGAGCAGATCGCCTGCAAGGATATCATCGAGCTGGTGGCCGAGGCCCTGTAGGCCGGGGCAGGCCGTCATCCCTTGGAGTGTCCCACCCTTTTATCAGCCCCCTCCTTGAGCGACCATGCCCTCCCGCACCCTGCTCTTTGGCCTTGGCAATCCCCTGCTGTCGGACGACGCCGTCGGTCTCGTCCTCGCTCGAGAAGTATATAAAGCCCTGGCGGCCAAGCATGACCTTGAGCCCACCGGCCTGACAGGGGTGGAGCCTCCCCTGGGATACCTGGACCTGCCGGCCCCCCAGCTGACCCTGCCCCATGGCGAGGTGGTGGGACTGGCCGAGGCGGCAGTGGCCGGAGTGGCGGCCCTGGATGTGGTCTGCGGCTGGGAGCGGGTGGTCCTCATGGATTCCATCCAGACCATCGACGGGGTCCCGGGGACCATCCTCTGCCTGCGCCAGGATGACTTCCAGGACACAATCCGCACCGCCTCGCCCCATGACCTCGACCTCTTCTCAGCCCTGGAGTTCGGCGCCAACCACGGTTTCGAGGTGCCCGACGAGCTGGTCATCTACGCCATCGAGGCCGTCGACGTGCTCACCTTCCACGAGGGCCTGGGTCAGATGGTGTCGGAGGCGGTTCCCGAGGCGATGGAGCGGATCCTGAAGGAGCAGTTCTGACCCGAACCCTTCAGACGAACAGATCAGATGGACAGCAGGATGGCCAGAATGATGACCGGGCTCAGGTGAAAGGCCAGGCCCTCCAGGATGTTCTTCATGGACCAGCGACGCACCTTGGAATGGGGGGTCTCCATCACCCGGTCCAGTAGGGGCCGGGCTCGGTCGACCAACCCGCCGGCGATACGGGTCGTGATCGGTTGCTTGCCATCCGGGTCCTCCTCTTGCTGGTACTTGCTCGCGTGTTCAGCCACCCGTTTGGCCATTCCCCGGGCTCGCTCATAGTACGAGCGGTACCTTTCGATCCTGGTCTCGATTATCTTGCAGATCAACAGGCGGACCCTCCACATCCTTCGCACATCCAGGACCGTGTGGATGACCAGGAAGGCCAAAAGGAACCCGATGACCTCGATGGGGGTCCCCGACCAGTCCTCGCCAAAGGGGCCCACCACCAGCCGGATCGTGAGACCCACGCCCACCGGCACCAGGAGCCCCATGAACATGTTCAGGGCGATGGCCCGGCCCCGGGGCAGTTCCAGCAGCCTGTGCCAGCCCCATCCCAGATGGCGGCCATGGCGGTAAAGGGCCGCAAGACCGGGTCCAGTGAGCAGGATCAATCGCTGGAGCAGGGGCACCCACACAAAGCCATGGAAGTAAAGCTCCCAGGGTGAGTTCCAGATGGGCCATTCCAGGGTCATGGGCCGGACCACTCCCTGTAAAATGGTGGTGAAACGTGATGGGGTGAAGGTCGGACCAGGTTCTTCGATCCCCCGTTCCTGAAAGGCGAATCTTCAGCTGATCTGGGTCCTTTTCCGGTGAGGGTCCAAGCTGTCATGGCCTTCCACCATCCAACCAAACCCATAAATCCTCTTCTGCAGTCCAACATGCAGTGACCGGGAATCCAACCAACTCTGCCGACACCGAAACCTCCGAGGCCTCCCAGAGGCCCTCAAGCAAGGAGGCAGCCGAACCAGGACCCACCACATCCATGGTAGCGACTGGGGGTGAACCTGAGGCTGGCAACGAGGAGGTCCATGAGGTTGTGGGTGATAAGCCGACCCCCGACGTTGATGGAGGTGATGGGGATGCTGGGGATGATGGGAATGATACTGACGTTGCAGATGACCCTGCTGATGGGGATGCTGGCGCCCATAGGTCGCCACCAATGGAGGATGAGGCCCCTTCCGACCAGGATCCCTGGACCCAGATATGGGACCGCCTGCCCACCCTCACCAAACTGGAGGACCATCTATGCAAGGCTCTCCAGGTCACCCGGTCCAAGGACCGCTTCCTCATCTCCACGGCCCTGAACTTCATCTTCATCTTCGCCGTGGTCCTGATCGTGGATTCTCTCTATCTGGTCCTCACCCGGGATGAGAACTCCCTCTACCTGTATCAGAAGTTCCTGGCCTGGATCATCGTCGTGACCCTGAACACCTTCGGCGTGGATGCCAAATGGAACGATGGCGGCCCCACCACCGAGGGACCCGTTCTCATCCTGCCCAATGTGTCCCACGGCCTGGAGATCGCCTCGGCCTGCACCGGACTGCGGGAGACCCTCTTCCTGAGCCTGCTGGTACTTCTGTTCCGGGATGTGCGTTTCAAGGTCCGGGTCAAGTGGGTGGTCATCTTCGCCTTCATCATCTTCCTGGAGAACATCATCCGCATCCTCTCCATCCATCCCGTGGAGCAGGCCTACGATTTCGACACCTGGGACCGCTTCCACTACTACTGGTGGAACGTGGGCCAGTTCATATTCATCATCGCCCTCTTCCTGCTATGGGTCCATTTCGTGGCCCACAAGGACATCATGACCCAGAGGCGGGAGCGCAAACTCCTCAAGGAGCAGGCAGAGAAAGATGAGAGGCCACCCGAACCTGGTACGGATCAGTCCGGCTCCCTCGATCCAGAGGAAACCGGCTCATCCGATCCAAAGTAAGGGTCCCAGGAAACTCCTTCACTCCGGCTCCCCGTAGAGCCACATCTCGTCGCCAACGTATTGCAGGGTGAAGACCGCCTTCCCCTTTGCTTTCTTGCCGGCCATGACCTGACCCTCCTGAAGGGCCCACCCCACTGCCAGAGGCTGACGGTTCCGCTCGTCGCGCACCCACACCGGGGTTCCTGGCTTCACACCCGGGGCCGCGGCCACCACCCCGGGAGCCATCACATGGGCGCCGTTGCTCAGGTAGGGCACCGCCCCCATGTCCACCTCCACCCAGTTGTCCGGAGGTCTGAAGGTCAACACCCCCCGCACCGTCAGGCAGGGTCCCGAATGGGGGCTTTCCTCATCGCCCGTGCCCGCGCTGGCGCCCACCTTTGTGGCTCCCTCGGCCTGGGCAACCTGCTCGAGGCCACTGGCCAGTCGCGCCCGTCCCCCCTTCGTGTCCTCACCGATCAGCAGGACCAGGATCCGGTTCTCCTGCATGAGACATTGCCAGCCTGGCCCCTGGGCCACCTCCACCTCGCCCGGGTTGAAGTTCAATCCCAGACCGTAGGCCTGGTTGAGCATATCAGCATAGGTGCGGGCCTCCTTTTTGTTCACCGGATGACGATGACGCAGGTTGATCTTGACCATGGTCGGCGAGGGGCAGGAGGCCTAAAGTTTACCGCCCAAGCGCTTCCCCACGCGGCAGGCCCTCCCGCAAGGGCCAAATATCCACCCCTCCTCCCCAGGTCATGCGCGTATCAGTGATGGGCACCGGCTACGTGGGTCTGGTCACCGGGGCGGCCCTGGCCGAGCACGGTCATCAGGTGGTCTGTCTGGATGTCATCCCAGAGAAGATCGAGACCCTAAACCGCGGCGAGAGCCCCATCTTCGAGCCCGGTCTGGACGAACTGCTGGACCACCATGTGGCCGCCGGCAACATCAGGGGCTCCCTGGAGGTCGAGCCCGAGATAACGGCCTCGGACATCACCTTCATCTGCGTCGGCACCCCCAGCCGTCCCGACGGCTCCATCGACCTGGAGTACATCCGTCAGGCCAGCATCAGCGTGGGCCGAGCCCTGGCCGACAAGCCGGCCGCCCAATATCACACCGTGGTCGTGAAGTCCACCGTCGTGCCCCTGACCACCGAGAACGTGGCGGGCCCCCTGGTGGCCGAGCATTCGGGACGCAAGGTCGGGGAGAACCTGGGTCTGGTCATGAACCCCGAGTTCCTCAAGGAGGGCGCCGCGGTGGAGGACGCCATGGGCCCCGACCGCATCGTCATCGGCGCCAGCGATGATAAGGCCCGCAAGGTGATGAACGAGCTCTACTCGCGCTACGGCTGTCCCGTGCTCCACACCGACCCCCGCACCGCCGAGTACATCAAGTACGCCTCCAACGCCTTTCTCGCCGTCAAGATAAGCTTCACCAACGAGCTGGCCAACGCCGCCGAGGCTTGGGGCATCGACTGGCGGGTGGTGGCCGAGGGCATGGGCCTGGACCAGCGCATCAGCGGCCAGTTCCTGGTACCCGGCGTGGGCTTTGGCGGCTCATGCTTCCCCAAGGATGTGCGGGCCCTCCAGGCTAAGGCCAACGCCGATGGCCACCCCTCCCAGGTCCTGGCCGCCGCCCTGGAGGTGAACGAGGTCCAGCCGGCCCGGGCCATGGAACTTGCCACCGGGGTCGCCGGCGACCTGAAGGGCAAGAAGGTGGCCCTGCTGGGACTGGCCTTCAAGCCCGACACCGACGATGTGCGGGAGACCCGGGCCCTGCCCATCGCCCGGGCCCTCATCGAAGCCGGAGCCCATGTGGTGGGCCACGACGTCGAGGGTCTAGAGAACTTCAAGAGCCTGGTGCAAGAGAAGGTGGGCGAACTGGCCCTGGATTACACCGACGACCCCGAGGAGGCCCTGACAGGCGCCGAGGTGGCCATCGTCCAGGTCCCCTGGGCAGTCTATCGTGAACTGCCACCGGCCCGCTGGTACGAGCTGATGAAAGGGCCGCGAGCGGTCATCGACTGTCGCCGGGGCCTGGACAGCAAGGCCTTCGAGGCGGTGGGATTGACCTACCGGGCCATCGGTTTCGGACGGCCATAGGCCATAGTCAGCATAACCTATCGGAACCACTTCCCAAGTTTCAGCTCCAGATTCGACGGTTTTTAATATAATTGGATTATTCACCATCTGGAACCGGTCGCCCAGGCCGAAACGAGGTTATCTCGATGGCTGATCCAAAGGATGATAGACAGAAAGGTGCCCCTGAGGGGCCTTTTTCAACCCAAGAACCATATGAACCTGAAAGATCCCGTTCGGGACCGTTCACACCTCCACCTCAGAGAATGAAGCCAAGTTCTGAACATTACGGTCGGTCACACCGATCGGACACCCAGGTCGATAGATGGTATATCCACGATGTCGGTTCGAAACAGGGACCCATGACCTGGGCCGAGGTGATCCAAAAGGCGCAGGCAAAGAAAATTTCTCGGGAAGCCATGGTGATGCAGGAGGATTGGCCCGACTGGGTGTCCATCGGTCATTTCTGGAACGCCTGGGCCTTGAATTCAGCCGATTCAATGGGTATCATGCCCAGTCGCTACGATCTGATGTTGTACGCAGGCATCATGCTGAGCATCATGGGTATCTTCGCTTTTATCGAACCAACTCTCACCTGTGTGACCTTGGGTATCATAATTAACGCTGTGGCCTTCTACCTTGAGATCGGGGCCATCTATTACGAACGGAAGAACCGGCCCCATTCCATGACCTCCAACATTGGAAACATCATGGCCGTCGGGTGGATCATTCTCCATATCATTCTGCTGATCGCGATCATCGGAATGACCATTCAAAATGGACTCGATTGAGCTTCCAATTGACCTGTTGAACCCATTTGGCAACAGATGCTCGATGGCCGGTTCACTCCCAACGGTGATACGCCGGGTGGCCTTCCTTCACGGCCACGAAGAGACCCTCGCCGGTCACGGTGGTCTCCCCTTCGGCCTTAACGGTCATCTCCACCTTCACCTTCGGGTCCTCGATGCTGACCACCTTGCCGGTAATGCGCAGGGTGGGGCCGTAGGGTGTGGGGCGGCGGAACTTGACCGAGTAGAAACCGGTGACCGTGCTGGGCAGTTCGGCCTCCGAGTCATCGGTCTGGCCCCGGGCATCCAACAGGGCCACGGCCGCGGTCCAGTTGCCATGGCAATCCAGGAGCACTCCCAGGATGCCGCCGTTGATGGTATCCCCAAATGCTCGATGGTGGGCTTCGGGTGTGAAATCCAAATAAAGTCCCTCACCTTCCTTTAAATAGTGTTCGTCGGAAAAGCGATGGCTCTTGATGCGCAGGCCCAGCTCGTTGGCGGCACCGCAGCCGAAGCAGATGCCCTTGGGAGCATATCGGTCCTGGAGGGGTAGTGGACGTGCTTCCGATCCTGGGTCTTCAGACATGGTTCTCACCCCTTCATATGGGGCTGTGGATTTAGGTCCTTGCCTGTACCAGATCCGGAGAGCATCATCTCACATTCGTACCCTCTGCCCGGCCACTATTTCGATTCACGGTAGCCTTACCCCAAGGCTAATAAGGTAGCCATAATTTCAAACATTGACCCTTAACTGGCTGGATGCACATGGCTGAGCCGACCGCAGTTGCAAACGAAGATAACGAAGGCCAGCCGACCCCCTCTCCCGATGATGGGCCAGAACCTGCAAACGACCAGGAAGAGCAGGTGTACGAAGGATTGGTGGAGGCCTCCGGAGACACCCAGGAAGAAGGAGCGGAGGATGATGCGCCTCCGGCGGATGGGGATGCGCCAGTACCATCGGAAGAGGATGGTGGCCAGGATGAAACGACCGATGGACCGGCAGAGGGTACCGACGAGGATCCCAAGCAAGGGGAAGAGAGTGATGGAGATGTGATGGAGGGCGAGACCGAGGAGGTCTCCGCCACCGAACCTCTGGAGATAGAACTGCCCGAACCAACAGAGGGAGCCGAGGCATCCGAAGCGGTATGGACCGACACCCCAGTTAGCAGGGAGGATCCGGTATCAACACCGGCTAAGGTTGTGCCTGGCACTACCAACGGTCGTGGCAAATCAGATCCCTGGTCAGTCTTTGCGAACATCGAGGAATCGCTATCCCTGCTGGCCCTTCTCTCCCTGGCATTGCTCTCATTCACCGTCCTGGTAATCTACCGTTTCAACCGTCTTGAAGGAATACAAAATGAACCCCTCTTCAATTCGATAACAATACTTGTGGGCCTGGCATGGGCGGCATTCTCTCTGCTGGGTTATGGATACCTCAGAAACCAATCCTTGCGGGAAACACGGAGCCCGGAATGGGATGCAATCAGGGTCCGTTCCAGCCAAGCGACAATTGCAGTTCTGGGGATTGGGCTTTTCTTTGGTATGGTAAGCATTGCCTCCCCATCGCATTTAGGCGATAGAAGTGTCTGGGAATTGCTGGGCCCCCTCTGGCTCGGTATTCTGCTTTTCGCTCCATTCCTCTCCCTGCTCAGTACGGGCCATATCTCTGATCAGAGGTACCGCCCCGTTCTACTATTGACCCTTGGCGCTCTGATCCTCGGCCCTGGCATCTGGATGTTGGGTAACACCGGGGACTTCGCGGATTCAGGCGGACCTCAGTTCTGGGATCACCGAGAATATCTTGAATTTGAGACGATCCGAGCTTTGATGCTTCTGGCCGGTGGGGCGATGGTCCTGGGTGGTTTTTCCTCTTTTCGGCATCCATCGGAGTTCTACTATCCGTGGACCCTGGGATGCATCATCATTGCTGGCGTCGTTGGATTGAGATTGGGAGATCTGACTTTCGAGATGGGTACCCTGATTCCAGTTGCCGGTGGGGGACTACTCATCGTGGGTGGCCTCATCGGATGGCTTTGGCGAACCCGGGAAATATTTCAGCGCCAACGGGTCATCCAGGCCGGCATGCGGGCCATGGAACGGGGCAAGCCGGTCAAGGCCCTCTCACTGCTCGATCACGCCTTCCGCCTGGCCTCCCGGGACGGGGTCCTGCTGGACCAGCCTCAGCTGTGGGCCCAGAAGGGCGCGGCCCTCTCCCAGCAGCGCAAGTACCGGCGAGCCCTGGTCTTCCTGGGGGTGGCCCTGGAACTGGACCCCACCGACGAGCTGGTATGGTTCGAGCGGGGCAAGCTCTACAGCAGTCTCAAACGGTGGCAGGGGGCCGTGGAGTGCTACTCCCGGGCTGTCTCCCTCAAACACGACCACATCGAGGCCTGGCTGGCCCTCAGCGAAGCCCATCTCAAGATCAACGCCAACCAGGAGGCCCAGGCTGCCTTCGGCCGCGTCACCCAGCTGGCACCCCGCAACATCAAGGGCTGGCTGGGCCTGGGCCGGGCCAATGCCGCCTTGGGCCAGGTGCGCCAGGCGGTCCAGGCCTTCGACACCGCCAGTCGCATCGATGCCGAGGCCGTGCCGCCCTATCTGGCCAAGGCCCAGGTCTACTACTCCCTGAAGCTCTGGGAGAAGGCCCAGCAGGCCTACGAGATGGTCATCCATCTGGACCCCAAGTCCTCAGAGGGCTGGTGGAAGATGGCCGGCTGTTACCTGGAACTGCGCCAACCCCAGATGGCCCTCAACGCCCTGAACAACTACATCGACCTGGAGCCCAAGCGGGTGAACGGTCTGTTGCGTCGCGCCGCTCTCCATTACGACGAGGGCGAGTACGGGGAGGCCATATCGGACATCCATCTGGCCGTCGAGCTGGACCCTGAGAACGAAAAGGCCCTGCAGTTGAAACGGATCGTGCTGAGCCATCTGGACAGCCGGGGGAAGTGGCGGTGACCTTCCAGCTCCGGGTGGTCCATCCCCTTCATATAACCGGCAGCACCGACGGGGAAGCCATCGCCGAACGCTTTCTCAGCGACATAGGTTACATCCCACCCGGCACCGGTCAACGACTGGAGGGAGGGGTGCGGAGTTCGGCCGGCTTCAAGCTGTTCTACAACTGTCTGGCGACCCGACCCGCTCACAGCTGGACCGCCGCCGAACTGACGCCGGTGGTGGGCGCCACACCGGCCACCATCTACCGCCATCTGCAACGTCTAAGGGAGCTGGGACTGGTGGCCGAGGAGGCCCAGCAACGCTACCGTTTCTGGCACCACTCCCTGGCCGAGGCCTGGGAGGGGGTCGAGTGTCACGCCCGGCTCTGCCAGCGCAATTACGGCAAGCTGGTGGCTCGCATCGAGGAGCTGTTGGGCAGCAGCCTGCCCGACGCAGGGAACGGTTCGAAGACCGCGAAGAAGGCCGATGCCGGGAAGGAGGTTGAGGACTATCCCCTGGCCACTCCCCCCGACACCTTCAATTTCGTCTTGGCCGAAGTGGGTCCCCTGCCCGATGTTGAGACCCAGGGAACCGAGGTCGTGGCACCGGTCAAGGAGGCCGAGACCCTGCTGGACCGTCTGCTGCTGGCCTGCGGTTATCTTGACAGCCGCACCGGCAAGGTGGCCTCCCACATCCCGTTCCGGCTATTCAACGACTGGCTGCTGACCCGCCGGGACCGCATCTGGACCGCCGATGAGCTGGCCGTGGCCCTGAGCGCCAGCCGTCCCACGGTCTATCGCCACCTGAACCGTTTGGAGCAGATGGGCTGGCTGGAGAAGGTGATCCTGAAGGAGGGTCATCCCCGTATCACGGGCTTCCGCCTCCGCGGGGGCAGTCTGGGGCGGGCCTGGACCCATATCGAGGACAAACTGGAGCTTGGCCTGCGGGGCTACCGAAAGGCTATAAATCAGCTGGTTGGTCTGGCCCCTTCCGCTTAGGAGCCTCACCATGGGTAAAAAAGACGAAAAGACCCTGGAGCTTACCACCGGTTCCCGCTACCGGATCACCTCGTTGAGCTCGCGAGACAACGCCGTTTCCACCTCCGGCACCTTCAAGGGATACATCAGCATCGCCTCGGAGGAGGGCATGATAATGGAGCTGGACGAGACCCACGAGGACCACAAGGGCAAGCAGAGGGTCGTACCCATCCACATGATCCTGTTCATCGATGTCCTGGAGGCCCTGGAGCCCGAAGAGGACGAGGAATCCCGCAAGAACGCCGAGCGTTACCTTTATTGAGGGCCATCATCCCAATGGGAGTAGGTTAACATGCCATCAGCCTCAAGACTCCCCGCTGACGAGCCTGGCGACCCCAGGCCCCTGAAGGAGTTCCATCCCACAGCCACCCTCGAGCCCCATCCCGTCAGATTGCTCAAGGGCAAGCGCGTGGCCCTGGGTCTCACCGGTTCCATCGCCTCCATCAAGGGGGTACAGCTGGCCCGGGAGCTGGCGCGTCACGGCGCCGAGGTGTTGGCCATCATGAGCCAGCCGGCCTGCAAGATCCTGGGGACCCAGGCCATGGAGTTCGCCACCGGCCAGCCTCCCATCACCGAGATCGGAGGGCAGGTCGAGCATGTGACCCTGGCCCGGGGAGGCTGCCAGCTCTACCTCATAGCTCCCTGCACCGCCACCACCATCACCCGCATCGCCCTGGGTCTGGGTGACACTCCTGTCGCCCTCACCGCCATGGCCCTGCTGGGCACCGGAAGGGAGCAGATGGAGTTCGACACACCACCCGACCCGCCGGTGAACCCTCATCTGTACCGTGACCGGTTCGGGGTCCCGGTGGTCATCGCCCCCTCCATGGACGGCTCGATGGAAGCCAACCCGGCGGTCAAGGAGAACCTCCTGCTGGCGAAAGCGTTGGGATGCCATGTCATCCCGCCCAGAATGCAGGAGGGCAAGGCCAAGCTGGCCTCGGTGGCCACGATGGTGGCCCACGCCCTGCGCCATGGCGGCCCCCGGGACTGGGAGGGTCAGCGGGTGCTGGTGGTCGCCGGCTCGTCCACCGAGCCCATCGACGGGGTCCGCTCCATCACCAACCGCTCGTCGGGACGCACCGGCATCGAGCTGGCCAAGGCCCTCTTCGCCAGGGGCGCCCAGGTGGAGCTGTGGTACGGCCGGTCCCCCGCCCCGGTGCCCGAGCATCTGCCTGTCCGACGCTTCGATTCGGTGACGGAGGTGCAGACCTTCGCCGAGGCCGTCGGAGCCAAACCCGAGACCCCGGACAAGGATGATGCGTCCGCCGATGGCCAGGCCGCCAAGCCCCGCTGGGACTGGGTCTTCGTGCCCGCCGCCCTGGCCGATTTTGTGGTCGAGGAGCCCTTCGAGTACAAGATAGCCTCCGATGCGACCCCCCTCTCCCTGGACCTGACCCCCGCCCCGCGCTTGCTGGACACCCTGCGACCGTTGGCCGGCAAACTGGTGGGCTTCAAGCTGGAGGTGGGCATCACCCGCAAGGAACTGACAAAGAGGGCCAGGTCCCGGCTGGCTCCCGAAGGCCCCTGCGACTACGTGGTGGCCAACCTGGCCGGCAAGGCCCTGGGCGGCGAGACCACCGAGGTCCTGTTGGTGGGAGGGACCAAGGGCGAGGTCATCACCGAGCTGAGCGGTCCCAAGATGGCCATGGCCCACGGATTGCTGGAGACCCTGGGGGGCCGGGAGTAATGCGACTCGCCGTGGCCCAGGCACCCGTTCACCTTGGCGACATAGCCACCAACCTGACCACCGCTTCCAAGCTCGCCGATATGGCCCGTGAGGCAGAGGACGGCGGACTGGACCTGCTGGTCCTCCCCGAGCTATTCCCGACCGGATACATGCTCAGGGACGAGCTGTCCCGGCTGGCCGAGCCCCTGCCACCCCTGCCCACTGCCGATGAAGGCACCCCCGACCCCTTCGGCCACGGCTCACTGCTGACAGCTTCCGATTTCACCTTCGGTCCGGCCATGACCGGCCTGATGGAGCTGGCCGAAGAGCAGGATTGCCACATCGCCTGTGGACATGTCGAGCGGGAGGGTCGGGGACTCTACAACACCGCCGTGATGGTGGGACCCGCTGGCTACATCGGTCACTACCGCAAGGTGCGATTGCCCCACACCGGCCCCTTCGAGGAGCCAACCTACTTTGGCTTCGGCAATTCCAAACAGTTGCCGCTGTTCGACCTGCCCTTCGGCACCGTGGGTCTGCAGGTCTGCTACGACATCCACTTTCCCCTGCCCAGCCTGAAGCTGGCCATGAAGGGAGCACAGCTCATCTGCAACCTGTCGGCGGCACCCAACACCTCGCGCTACGTCTTCGAACGCCTGCTTCCCGCCCGTGCCATAGAGACCTCGTGCTACTGGGCCTACGCCAACAACGTGGGCTTCCAGGAGACCATCACCTTCTGGGGCGGCTCCCGCATCCTGAACCCAAGGGGCGATGTCCTGGCCACTTGCCCCGATCAGGCCGCCCCCGGTCCCGCCGTCGCCACCGTCGACCTCGACCTGGCTGATGTGGCCAGTGTCAGGGATTTCAGGCCCACGCTGAAGGATGGGGCCCACGACGAGTTGGAGCTTTGAATCCGACCCCGGTCAGGACAGTCTAGCGAGTTCCTCGACGTTCAGCTCTTCCAGTGAATCCACCACCCAGTCGGCCCCCGCTTCCAAGAGCCTCGCCTCGGTCCTGGTGGTCGTGACGCCGATGCAGGCCATGTCCGCCGCCTTGGCGGCTTGCACTCCGACCCCGGCGTCCTCGATTACCAGGCATCTGCCCGGTGGCAGGTCCAACCTATCGGCGGCTGTCAGGAAGACCTCGGGGTCGGGTTTGCCCAGCTTCACGTCTGCTCCGCAGACCCTGTGCTCTGCCGGGAATCGCGCGGCCAGGCCTATCTGCTCCAGGACCACCGTCAGGTTCTCGGGCGGCGTGGAACTGCCGATGGCCAGAAGGAACCCGGCGTCGGCAAGTGAAGCCACCAGCTCCCTGGCCCCGGGCAGGGTCTCCAGCTTGCCCATCGCCAGCTTGCGGAACAGCTCCTCCTTCCTTGCGGCGTGACGGGCCACCTCGGACTCGGTGAGGGCTCTGTTGAACAGCGGCGGGATGATGGATTCGTTCCTTGACCCGAAGGTGGCCTCGAACCAATGCCGCGAAAGATCGGCCGGGTCTATCTCCTCCACCTCCTCGCCCCAGGCCAGCCACGACCGGTAGTGGAACTCGGTGGAATCCACGAGCACTCCGTCCAGGTCGAAGATGACCCCGATGCGGTCCCGCTTCTCGAACTTCTCGTTGGACATGGGCCAGGGCAGGCTCTCGAGGTTTATATGGACGTCGTCGCAGGGACCGACCAGACAGCCCAGTTCAATCCAGATGCTTCTCGATGAGACTCGAGACCTGGTTGTAGGATTTCTGCCCCACCTGGGTTTCCACTATCTGACCGTCCTTGATGATGTACAGGGTGGGGTAGCTGTTGGCGCCGAACTCGCGCATCAGTTTGTGTGATGTGTCGTACAGATGGGGCCAGTTGCTGCCATGGTCATCCTTGAAATCGGCCAGGGTATCTTTGGTATCGGTATGGCCCGTGGAGCCGATGGTGTAGCCACCGATGCTGAAGAACTCGTTGATCTCGGCACTGTAGTTGGCATAGATGTCGAAGAAGACATCGGCCATCTCGCCGCAAGTGTGGCATTCGGAATGGAAGAACTCGATCAGGGTCACCCCCTCATCGTAGTAGTCATCCGAGTCGTACTTGACATCGGTCTCCACCTCCTGCATGTCCCAGCCAGGGGCCTTCTCAGGCGGGGTCTCGTAGACCACCACGAAGTAGTAGACCAGGATCAGCAGGACGACGACGACCACGGCTGGGATGGCGACCCTGGCCACTTGCGCGGCCGAGTCTCTCCGTGCCGCCATCTTGATCTGGGTCATGGCCCGGATGGCCTCCTCGGAGGCCTCGCCCTCGGGATGGACCCGTTCCATGTGGTCCTCCAGGTTGCTGGGCTTGACCTTGGCGCCGCAGATGTTGCAGGCTGTCTTCTGGGCTCGTCCGGCCGCGGGGCGGGGATTTACGGGTTTGGGGCTCATGGTCGGTCTCCAAACTTTGCGATTAACTGCCTATAGCCACGGTGGCCCTGGATTTTAGTCTTGTGGCATTAAATGTTATACAATCCGGGGTTCGATATGACCGTCTGGACAGTTGATATCAAACGGCCAATGGCTCCAGGGAGTTGGAGCTGATCACCGGAAATCCCTCATTTTCGGCCCATTCCCTAAGTTGCCTGTGCATGGGTTTGGAGAGCCCCTTGCGATGAAAGTAGAGCCCCTCCGCCCCCGGTGTCCGGTCCCAGGCCTCCCTGATGCGCCGGGCCTGTTCCTCCGGCTCTTGCCCCTTCAGGGCGTAGGCTGGAACGATGTGACCGAAAGCGCATTCCAGCTCCTTGACCACGTCGGAGAACCTGGGGGCGTAATGGCCGCCCCCCACGCCCACCAGCACCGGGCCCCTGGCTTCCCCGCTCTTCAGCAGGGCCGTGGCGATGGCCTGGGCCGGCCCCCTCCGTTCCCAATGGGATTCGTCGGAGCCGATCTCGATGTAGAAGGCCGGCGTGTCCGACAGGGGACCGTGATGGGTCACCTCGTAGCTGACCCCGTGTTCCAGCTCCACGGTCCTGGCCTCCCGGGCCAAGCGGTGCAGGGCTCCGGTGGTCCACCTGGGCGCCGCCAGGGATAAGCTTCCGGCCCTGCCACCATAGTCGGCCGACCCGTAGTTGCCGGTGGGATGGACCGTCAGGGTGGGCTTGCCCGAGGCGGCCGTGTGTCGCGATAGGAAGCAGACGAGCTCCGGCTGGGGCAGGCCAGCGGCCACCAGGTCAACGTCCAGGTTCTCGGCGTAGAGGTGGCGCTCCCTGATGGTGACCAGCCTCAGCTTTCCCGGCTGGGCCAGGGCTTCCCCCTCAAACTCTCTGGTGAGCATCGGATTGGCCGTCAGTTCCAGCACCGGCACGCCCTGGAACTCGGCGACCTCCTTCCACTCCGCCAGCTCAACCACCATCTCACGGATGTTCATTGAAGCCGGGTCCGGGGCCGAGGCCACTAGGTAGCGCATGGGCAGGCAAGCCACTGGGGCCTTATAGATGAAGCTCTATCTTCTCGGAGACCTCATCGAAGTTGACCTCGCCGCTGTGGCGATAGACCACCTCGTTGTTCTTGATCAGGACCAGGGTCGGATATCTTGCGATGTTGTAATCTTCGAGAAGATCTCCCTCCTCGTCGTAGAGGTAGGGCCAGTCGTGTCCATACGCCAGCTTGAATTCATGGAGGGTGGAGCCTGTGTCCAGGTCAGTGCTCAGCGGGTAGCCACCGATGGTGAACATTCCGTTGAGCTGAGTTCCGTACTGGTTGTGTATTCCCCTCAGGTCGTCGGCCGAATCCTTGCAAGAACCACACTTGGTATGCATGAACTCCACCAGGGTCAGGCCCTCTTTGTAGTAGTCCACCGAATCGTACGATTGGCCGTTGGTATCCTTCAGGGTCCACGGCGGAGGCCCCATGTGGCGGTCCAGTTCGTCGTACATGTCCCAGCGGCTGATGAGTCCCTCATGACGGAAGACCACCTTGTTGTTCTTGATCAGCACGAAGGAGGGGAACTCGGTGAAGCCGTACTGGTCCATGAGATCATTTTTGACATCGTAAAGGAAGGGCCACCAGTTGCCATACCCTTGCCTGAACTCGGTGAGCTCATCCTTGTCGTCCCAGGTATCGTTCAGCTTGTAGCCGCCTATGGAGAAGACCTTGGTCAGTTTTGCCTTGTTCTCGGGCTGTCTGGTGAAGTTGAAGTAGTTGTACCAGATGTCGAACATCCGGCTGGCCATGTGATGACATGAGGCCGAATCGGTGTGGACGAACTGGATCAGGGTCAGCTTGTTGGTCTTGTAGTAATCGTCGGAGTCGTAGATCACGCCGTTGTGGGATTCCAGCTTCCAGGCCGGAGGGCCGTCATCCTCCATCTCGTGGACGAAGGCCAGGTAGTAGACCACTCCGACGAGCAGGGCCGCGATGACCACCGGCACGGCGACCTGCAGGGCCCGTTTGAAATTGGCGCGCCGGGCGATCATCTTCCGCTGGAGTTTGGCCTGGCTGGCCTCCTGCGAGGCCTCCCCCTCGGGATGCACCCGTTCCATGTGGGAATCCAGGTTCTCGGGCTTGAGCTTCGCTCCGCAGACCGTGCAATCTATCTTCCGGGCTCGACCCCCGCTGGGGCCCGCGCCAATACCCTTCTTGCCATGACCCTTACCTCGCGCCTTCCTCTTGCCTGGTGGCGGGCGGCGGGTGCGACTGCCGGCTTTGGGTCGGGCCATGGGCTAACTCCGGGACTTGGGTGCCTGTTTCTTGGAGCCCCTGGACGAAGCGGCCAGGGCTTGCCGCTCCTCCTTCTCGAAGAGCTCCTCCTCTTTTCTAGCTTCCCGCCGTTTAAATAATTTTACGTTCAACAGCCAGTCAATGTAGTCACGGTAGACCAGCAGTGAGAGGGCCGAGGTGCCGATGATGAGGATGAAGCCGACGAAGCAGAATGGACAGATCTCGTGGAGCACGAAGAGCTCGAGATAGGTGAGGTAGAGGCTGAAGGCCAGGCCCACCAGGGAGAATCCGGTGATCAGCGCCCCATGGTAGCGGGTGCGGACCATGTCCATGTAGAGGTATCGGTCCAGGGCCAGGGCCAAAATCATGATGAAACCCAGAAGGCCCACCCAGGCCACCGGGATGATGCCCAGCACCTTATTGAACCGCTCATCGCCAATGACCTCGCCGCAATCCAGACCGGGCAGGCTCTGGGTGGGACAACCGCCACCTTCTTCCACTATCTTGTGCAGGTAGGTGAGGTAGGCGGCGTCAACCGTGCCAACGACGGCCAGGACGATGATCAGGATGAGGGCGGTGTCCTCGGTTATCTTCTTGAGCATGGTACATACCCGATGGTCGGATATGGTTTAATCATTGTGCAGTTAAGCTTTGCCCTGGGAACGTGAACGACTGGCGGTTACTTGGGAGGTACCTTGGCCTGTGCCTTGGCCGCTGCCTTGGCCTGTGAGTTAGCCAGTCTCCAGCTCCTCTTCCTTGCTCCCGAGCAGGCCCCGCTCCACCACCACGATGGCCGCGATGAGCAGGACCAGGGTGCCACCGCCCAGGCCCCAGTAGAGGCTGAAGTTGATATCATCGCTCTTCCCGGTCACACCCTGGGATTGGCCATCATCACCATCATCCACCTCCACCCATTCACCCCGAAGGAACATCAGGTAGCGCTGTTCCTCGTTCTCCTCGAAGTGGTGGTCCCCGATGTTGTACTGGTAGGCGATGTTGATGGAGAGGTCCGAGGAACTGATGACCACCTCGAAGAGGTCGTGGAGGGGATGCAGGTCGTCGATGTCCACCTCCCGCTGGTCCGAGGTGTGCAGGGGATAGTCGTCCACCATGACGAAGTCGAAGATCTCGCCGGGTTGGGGGTCCAGCAGGGCCGAGGCGTAGAGGTGCCAGGTGTCGCCCACGCTGTGGCTCCCGTTGTTGCCGTAGTAGGTGTAGGCCACCAGGTTGCCCGGTCCCACCTCCAGGTTGGGATAGAGGTAGACCGCCCCGTCGGGATGGGGATGGCCGGCGCTGATGTCCCAGTACTCCCAGGTGCCCTCGGCGCCGTACTCGTCGGAGCGGGCGATGTAGAGGACGCCCGGTGCCCGTCCCCCCTGGGTCGATTCCTGCCAGGCCACGAAGACCGTGCCGTTCTCGCCCACGCCCATCCAGGGATAGCCCTCCGGGTGGGTGCCGTTCATGGGTCCGATCCACACGGGGTCGTTCCAGGTCAGGCCGGTGTCGTCCGAGGCCCAGACCTTGATGCCCCCGGTACCGCCGTTGTTCACCTCCTGGGCGATGTAGACGTGGTCGCCGTTCTCCTCGGCGGTGATGTGGGCCCAGCCGCCTTCCAGGCCGCGGCCCTGATCGAAGACCACGCTGTGACCGTTGGTGTCGGCCACTGTCACCCCGCGATAGTACCAGTAGCGGCCAAACCCGCTGGTACCGGGCGAGAGAGGTGGAGCTGGAAGGGGCACGCCGTTGTTGCCCAGGTAGTGGACGATGCCGTCACCCTGGGCCGTGAGCCAGGGGCGGTCGTCGGCGGCGGTGGACTGGAGCCGCTGGGAAACGATGTGGTTGGTGCCGCCATCCTCCCATGCGTGGAGCCAGTTGTCCTCCAGGGTGGTGTCCACGAAGAAGACCCGGCCGTTGCCATCCACGCCGATGTCACCCTCGTCGCCCACGTACTGCATCCCTTCGTTGAAGACGCCCCAGTCGGCGGGTATGTTCCAGGTCTGACCCCCGTCTCTGGAGACGAAGAACCACGAGGCGTAGTAGTCCCAGGTGGTGTAGTAGTCCTGGACACAGGGCAGGTCGGGGTAGATGTGGGGCTCCCCGTCCAGCCAGTTGGCGATGCCGCCATCGGGGGAGGACCAGCGCAGGTCCTTGTGGGCGGTGTAGTAGAGGTTGCCGTCGGGGTCGGCGGCGATGGAGGGCTCGTATCCGATGGCGTACTCGGGGAAGTCCTGGCCGTTGCCCTCATCGACGCAGCCGTCGATGCGCGGCAGCCACACCGGTTCACCCCACTGGAATTGGGTCAGCACCGGGGGCTCGTCGATGATGGGCTCATCATCTTCGTCCTCGAACCATCCCGCGCTCTGACCCCAGAACAGCAGAAGGAACACCACCAGCACCGCGCCGATGATCATGGCCCACTCGCGCCGGTCATCCCTCTCCTCGGGATGTACGCCGGGCGGCGGTCCGGTCATCACTGTGGAGGACTCCAGGGTTTCCATCGAAGCATCTGCACCATCCGGCAGCGATTCGGCCTCCAGGGGCTGGGGCTCCGCTTCCAGGGGCTCTTTGGACATGGTGGTACCAGTGAGGGCTCTAAATTAATGGTTATGGTGAATTGCGGGGTCGGGGCGGCAGCAACAGCATAGCAATAAGCAACATGAGCTCTCTGACCTAGCAATTTGACAAGATGTATTCTCAAGGACAAGTGTACCCCCATCCACAGGTTCGAAGGCTGTGGTATCGTTTATTAGGGATGGAACAGATGACCGAACTGGCTACGAGGTGTGAGATTGTCCAGCAATTTCTTTTTTGAGTTCTTCTTCGAGAAGATGGCATTCTCCCGTGCCACAGCCAGGGCTATCGTTGATATCATTGATCGCAATGACTTCAAGCTGCCATTGAAACTTCGTACCGAGAGGATCAAAGATGGTATCTCAGCCCATCCAGAGATCCACTCCCAGGATGATCTCATCGAATTGCTAGCCCGAACAGATGAGCTGACGATCTTTTCCGAAATATCCAACTTGAACCTGCGATATCACAACAATGTACAACTGACGATACACTTTGATCTGTCTCCAAACGGAGAATTCAATTTCTTTGAAGAGGAACTAGATCCACATGATGAGCTTGGTTCGCTCAACTTTCACTTCACCCGATCCTATTTGGGACATGGAGAGGAACCCCCGAGATATCATGTTACCACTCTGCCTGCACTCCTTGGCCTGATCAAGGGTATTGCCCTGGAGATCGAACCTCTTTATGGGCTCTCATATTGGAATGAACTCTCCCCAGGCGATCCAGTCAACAGTAAAGTATATCGTGAATATCCAAACGCAAGGAACATTCGCTCCCGTAACATCCGGGATGTTCATCGGATCAATTACTGGGACAAGGAGCTCGTTGAGAAGATCGGAAGGGATTGGGTCAACACCACGCCTCACTTTGCGGTCGATGAGCTGGAGAACAGAGCGGTGCTTGTCTATGTGCCCATCAAACACTGGAAAGGGGGATTCCCATACGGCAAGGCCAGAAAGGAGGCCGAGGAGCATCTCGGTTTCCTCGAATCCTGAACCGGCCCAATACTCTCTCAGGTGAATTTCACCAGAGAATATCGCGTCTCAATCCCCGACCCAATCGGCGCTGGTGAACATCAGGTAGCGCTGTTCCTCGTTGGCCTCGAAGGGGTGGGGGTCAATGTTGTACTGGTAGGCGTTGTTCAGGCTCAGGCCTGGTACTCGCCCGACAGGCTACCCATGGAGAGAATGTGTCCCGCCATGGCCTTCTGCAGGTCGAGCCGCTTGGCATCCGGGTCCAGGTCCAGGTAGCTGTCCAGGGCGTAGACCGTGAAGCGGTAGGTGTGGTTCTGGCCCTCGGGCGGATAGGGTCCGCCGTATCCGGTGTAGCCAAAGCTGTTGGTCCCCTGGGTGGCGTTGCCCAGCACCACCTCCCGGTCGGGCACCCCCTGGGGCAGGCTCTTGCGGTCGGCCGGCACGTTCCAGAGCAGCCAGTGGGTGAAGGGCACCTTCCCTGAATCGAGGTCGGTGACGATGACCGCCAGGCTCTCTGTGCCTTCAGGGACCTCGCTCCAGACCAAAGCCGGTGACAGATCCGAGCCGTCGCCGGTGTGCTTCACCGGGATGTCGCCGCCGTCCTCGAATGAGGGGCTGGCCACTCCCAGGCCGTCCACGTACTCGCCCCTGACGTACATCAGGTAGCGCTGTTCCTCGTTGGCCTCGAAGGGGTGGGGGTCGATGTTGTACTGGTAGGCGATGTTCAGGCTCAGGTCGTTGGGGTCGATGGCGATCTCGAAGAAGTCGTGGAGGGCGTGGACGTCGTTGTTGGCCACCTCGTACTCGGTGACCGTGTGCAGGGGATGGGGGTCGGCCACGGTGAAGTCGAAGGGCGTGTAGGGCTCGGGGTCCTGGACCATGGCGGCGTAGAGGTGCCACTCGTCCCCCACCTCGTAGTCCCCCTCGATGCCGTAGAAAGCCAGGCCCACGGTGTTGTTGGCCCCCACGTAGACGGTGGGGTACTCGAAGATGCCCTTGAAGGGTGTGACGTCCCAGACGGTCCAGTTTACCCCGTAGTCCCAGCTAATTCCTACGTGCAGGCTCCAGGGCCCGGTGCGCCCGCCATAGGCATCGGCCCACGTCGCCGCCACAAGGCCGTTGTTGGAAGCCGGTCCGGTGGCGATCCAGGGGAAGCCCTCGGGGGGATTGGCTTCCCGGGGCGCGATTATCTGGGGTTCGGACCACTGGTTCAGGGCCCCCTCGGCGTTGTTGACTCGCACCTGAATGCCACCTGAGCTGGA
Source organism: uncultured archaeon (assembly GCA_964384995.1). GTDB lineage: Archaea > Thermoplasmatota > Poseidoniia > MGIII > CAYLMJ01 > CAYLMJ01. The sequence goes on from CAYLMJ010000008.1 coordinate 87,191, forward strand.
GTCGTTCTCCTCCTGGATGAGGTAGACGTTGGGCCCGTCCCGCTCGGCGTCGATGTGGGTCCAGCCGCCGGGGAAGGAGTAGCACTGGCTGAAGGTGAGGCCGCCGTCGGTGGAGCGGTAGTACCAGTAGCGTCCCGGGCCGTTGGCGCAGTCCATGATGGCGGTGCCCGAGTTGCCCAGGTAGTGGACGATGCCGTCGCCCTGGGCCGTGAGCCAGGGTCGGTCGTCGGCGGCAAGTGAGTTGAGCCGGGTGCCCCGGACGTAGTCGTCGCCACCGTCATCGAAGACGTGGAGCCAGTTGTCCTCCAGGGTGGTATCCAGGTAGTAGACCCGGTCGTTGGCGTCGATGCCGATGTCCCCCTCGTCGCCTGGATAGGCCAGGCCGCCGTACATGTAAGGACCCGATTCTGGCCCCCAGTCGTTGGGCGGGCCCCAGGTCTCGCCACCATCCTGGCTCACCAGGAACCACGAGGCGTAGTAGTCCCAGGAGGTATCGGTCCCTGGCTGGCACACAACGGGAGGGAAGGGGCTACCGGCGATCCAACCCCCCGCTAAACCCGCCCAGCGCAGGTCCTTGTGGGCGGTGTAGTAGAGGTTGCCGGCGGTGTCCACGGCGATGGTGGGCTCGTAGCCGATGGCGTACTCGGGATAGGTCTGGCCGTTGTTGGGGTCGACACACTCGGGCATCCTGGGCAGCCACACCGGGGCCTTCCACTTCATGGCGATGCCGCTCTGGGTCGGAGGCTTCATCTTCACCTCGTCGTCATCCTCCCACATATCGGTGATGCCGAACGAGGCGAACATCAGCAGGAAGATGATGAGGATGATGACGATGCCCCGTCGTATGGTCGTCTCGGTCTCGGAACGCTGGGGAGGCGCTCCGGGGGGAGCGAGCCAACCGGCGGCCACGGTCCCTTTGCCCTTGCCATCCTTATCATCGGAAGCTTTGGTCTCCTTGCCCTCCTCCAGGGACTCGGCCTCCAGGGCCTCATCATCGGCCTGTTCGGCCTCCAGGGGTTCCGCCTCCCTTTTGGTGGCTTGCTTGCCCTTGCCCTTTGCCTTGCCTTTGCCGGCCTTTGGCTTTGCCTTTGCCTTGGGTTTCGGTTTCGCCTTGGCCTTGCTGGCAGCCTTGGAACTGGGGGGCTTGGCACCTGCTGTGTCCTCGGCAACGGGTTCGGCCTCCAGGGCCTCTTCCTCCTCAGCCGTGGGTATGGTGCCGGGCTCGGGCTTCTGCTTCCTGGCGGGGCTCATGGTCATTCACCCGACGTGCCCTTGACAAAATATAGGTATCGCTGTTCCTCGGCCGCCTCGAAGGGGTGCTCGCCCACGTTGCGCTGGTAGGCGATGTTGAGGCTCAGGTCGGGGGCGATGGCGATCTCGAAGAAGTCGTGAAGGGCGTGGAAGTCGTTGGAGGCCACCTCGAAGTCCAGCACGGTGTGCAGGGGCTCGGGGTCGGCCAGGGTGAACTCGAACTGCGCGCCCGGTTCGGGGTCCTTGAGCATGGCGCCGTAGAGGTACCATTGGTTGCCTGCCTCGTAGGCTCCCTCGAGCCCGTAGAAGGCCACGCCCACCGTGCGCTCGGGGCCCACGTAGATGGTGGGGTAGAGGAAGAAGCCCTCGAAGGGGGTGATGTCCCACTCCTCCCAGGTGGCGCCGTGGTCCCAGCTCATGGCCACGTGGACCTCCCAGGGTCCCGTATTGCCGCCCACGGCATCGGCCCAGATGGCCGCCACCAGGCCCTCGTTGGAGGCCGGTCCGGTGGAGACCCAGGGGAAGCCCTCGGGTGGGTTGGCCGACCCCTCGCCGATGATGACCGGCTCGGACCAGGTGGCCCCCTGGTCGTCGGAGATGAGGGCCTGGATGCTCCGTTCCTCGTAGGTGTTGGTGTCCACCGTTTCCTGGACGATGTAGGTCCAGGGCCCGTCGCGCTCAGCCTCGATGTGGGTCCACCCCCCGGGGAAGGAGAGGCACTGGCTGAAGGTGAGGCCGCCGTTGGTGGACCGGTAGTACCAGTAGCGCCCGGCCTGGCCGTAGCAGTCGGGGGTGTCGATGGCCCAGTTGCCCAGGTAGTGGACGATGCCGTCGCCCTGGGCCGTGAGCCAGGGCCGGTCATCGAGACCGGAAGAACCCAGGGGCTGGGAGCGCACGTAGTCGTCGCCGCCGTCGTCCCAGACGTGGAGCCAGTTGTCCACCAGGGTGGTGTCGTCGAAGTAGATGCGGTCGTTGGCATCGATGCCGATGTCCCCCTCGTCGCCCAGCCACTGGGAGCCCTGATTGAATATGCCCCAGTCGTTGGGAGGGCCCCAGGTCTCGCCGCCGTCCTGGCTGACGAAGAACCACGAGGCCAGGTAATCCCAGCTGGACTGCCAGGCCAGGTCCTTGTGGGCGGTGTAGTAGAGGTTGCCCGCAGAGTCCACGGCGATGGAGGGCTCGTAGCCGATGACGCCATCGGGATGGTCCTGGAAGCTCAGGGGATTGGGCACGGCGCGTTCCAGCATCACCGGGTCGTCCCAGACCATCTCCACATCCGCCGGCGAGGGGCCGTCGTCATCGTCGTCGGACAGGTCCAGGTAGCCCTGGGTGATGCTCACGGTGAGCAGGATGAAGACGATGAGCAGGGTGCCCAGCAGGGGCAGTATCGGCGCCAGCCGCTGGCCGGGTGTCGGTTCCCGTCCCATGTCGATGTCGGTCCCGTCGAGGGTCGTCCGGTCAAGGTCGAAGGACTCGGCCTCCAGGGCTCCGGTATCAAAGGACTCAGCCTCGATGGGCTCCGCCTCATGTGGTTCCATGGGAGTGCAGACTTACCCTTTGGCAAAGAACTTTTCTGTGTACAGGTACCGGCAAATAACGCCTCCGCCTTGCTTTGCAATGAAAGTTCGGGAAAAGAAGGGGGAACCACGGTGGGGGGTGTGTTGAGAATATGCAGGTGTGGTTCCCTGGCCTCCCATAGGCTCCGAGGGCTTATTGGCTCTGTTCATAGAGTGGGGACCGGTAGGGATTGTAGGTACGGGAAACGATTGCCGATGCCGCAAGGGTCATTACCACCGGTTGACTGACTTCAGCGATCTCAGGAGGCCAATTTTGACCAAGGTCATGATCTATGTGAGCGGTTCGCGGGTCGGCAAGACCAACATCGGCAGGATAATATGCGACACCCTGGGATACGATTTCGAGTTCAATGAATACAGGACAAAGACAGTGAGACATGGTCAAGAAATGGATATGGAAGACGGCCTGAAAGCGGATTTCTTGACCGATACATTGGAGGAGAAGAATGACACGGTAGACCTGGTGATGCAAAGCCTGGTGGATACCAAGGCCAAGTTGATCTACCTTTACCGCGATGACCTGCTTGCCCAGTCGATATCAACCCTGTTCGCCAGGCACATGACCGCTTCAAAGGAGGAGAGGAAGACCGAAGCCGCCTGGGATTCCTTCATCGAGAAGGCAAGACTGGCGGAAGAGATAGAACCGTTTCATATGGACTGGGTGAAGGTCGTCAGACTGGTCGAGGCCTATGCCAGGCGTTTGCTCTACGCCCATGACCTCCTCACTTCGACGGCTGGGCTCGACTACAAGTGCGTCTCTTACGAATCGCTCTACGAGGCTGTGGATTACAAGACCAACATCACCGACATGTTTCGTTTCATCTCAGTGCGGTTCGACGATGCGACCATAGAACCGATGTTCCCCTCCTTTCGTTTGGTGGACCCGAAAGAACGAGACGATTTCTACAGGAGCAAGATACTGGACCTTGACGAGATCGAACGACAGTACGGGAGATTCGGCGGCGGCAATTACAAGGCCTGGAAAGCCCTGGGCGGATTCTGATAAATCATCAAAGGCCCTTTCCCCTGCGCCTCCTCATCACCGCCACCACCCCAATAGCCAGCAAGGCAGAGGCGAGGCCGACGGACGGGTCATCCTCATCGTCGTCATCCTCGACGACCTCCTTCACTGCGGTGATGGGGATGTACTTCTCGTTGTTGCCCTCGTTCTGTTCCTCGATCTGATGGGGCGCGTCGACCGAGAGATAGTAGACCTTCTCGTTGCGATTATCCCATTCCTCGATGTCCAGCATGATGTCTTCCGCCATCACCGAGAACGTCAGGTAGAGGTGGCCGTCCCGTTCGATGATGCTGGCTCCGTGTCCCCAACCGGTCTCGTTCTTCCACTCACCGTCGGTATCCTTGATGAGCCAGGTCTCCCCCACCGGGTCCCAGCTCACGTTGATGGCCAGTCCCACGATGGTGAAGTTGGAGTACAGTAAATCCACCAGGAAGGACCTGTTCAGCTCACCGCCCAGATTGAGTATCTCCATCTGGAAGAAGAGCTCGGGTTTGCTGTTGGGGCCGATGAGCACATGGTCGGTGTGGCTGAAGTTGCCGATGGTCAGGTCTGGGAGAGCGGGGAGGATGGTGATGCTGGCCTCGGCCCAGGGGGACCAGGCACTGCTGTTGTCCTGCGCCCTGAACGAGATGTTGTGGTCGCCCTGGGTAAGATTGTCCAGCGAGAACCCATCGGCAGTGGAGGCCAGCCAGCCGTCTATCTGCCACTCGTAGCCGATGATCTGCCCATCCGTGTCGGTTGCATTGCCTGTGAATGTGATGTTGTGGTCCACCCACCGCTTTTCAGTTTTGGGATTGATGTGGGTGATGTTGGCCTGGGGCAGGGCGTTGACGTACAGACCGGCGTGGACCCAGTCGGACCAGGCCCCGTCGTCGTCCTGGACCCGGAAGGATATGTTGTGGTAGCCGAGTGAGAGGGTATCTGTGGTGAAGTTGGCCGAGGCGCTCAACAGACCATCGAGTGAGGATTCCCATTCCCAGGCTGTGATGATGCCGTCGGGGTCGGTGCCCGTGCCGTTGAAGGTGGTGGTGTCCTCCTCGTTGGTTGGCGAGGGCAAGATGGAACTGATCATTGCAGTTGGTGCGAAATAATCGAAGAAGTATACTTTGTTGTCTTTGGAACCGGCAACGAAATTGACCCCATCGGCCGAGATGGTAACCGATTCAACCCAATCCCCAGTGGTATGGTTCCATATCGGTGTCGAGTTGCTCTGGTCAAAGAGGTAAACCATGTTATCCCAAGAACCAGCGACAAGGTGTTCACCATCGGCTGAGATGGCCACTGACTTTACCCAACCGCCTGTGGTGTAATTCCACAACGGGGTCGAGCTACCCGTCTCAAAGAGATAGATCTTTTTGTCCCAAGAACCAGCGACTATGTATTCTCCATCAGCCGAGATGGCCACATGCCGTACATTACCACCCGCGCTGAAGTTCCACAGCGGTGTCGAGTTGTCCCGGTCAAAGAGATAGACCATGTCGTCATAAGAGCCGGCGACGATGTACTCTCCATCAGCCGAGATATCCACGGACCAGACCTGATCCCCAGCACTGTAGCTCCACAGCGGTGTCGAGTTGTCCTTGTGGAAAAGGTAGACCATCCCGTCGTAAGAGCCGGCGACTATGTATTCCCCGTCGGCCGAGATGGCAACCGAGAGCATTGTCTCTTCGCCGGTATAGCTCCACAGCGGTGTCGCGCTGTCCTGCCCGAAGAGATAGACCGTGTCATAGCTCGTCCCGGCGGCAATATATTCCCCGTCGGCCGAGATGGCAACCGAATACACAAGGGACCCGGCCCCTGAGGCGTAGCTCCACAGGTAGGATGAACTTTCCCGCCCAAAGAGCATGACCCTGCAGTCAAAAGAACCGGCGGCGATGTACTGCCCATCGGCAGAGATGGCAACCGAGTGCATTTTCTCATTGGTTGTATAGCTCCACAGCGGTGTCGAGTTGTCTTGCTCGAAGAGGTAGACCTTGTTATCTTCGGAGCCGGCGGCGATGTACTGCCCATCGGCGGAGATGACCACCGAGTCCAGAGAATCCCCGGTAGTGTGGTTCCATTCCGTCTCCTTCGCCTGGGCCCCTCCTGCCAGCGCCAGTAATACAAGGACAACGACGAACAGGAACCCGCCGACCATCACAGACTTCCAACTGCAATTCATCAGAGGCGGAAAGCCGTGGTTGGATAAGAGGTTATGCCGTAGGCATATCCTTCGTCTCAACCACTTCATTCCTGGCCAGGTCCCACGCTCTCACCTCTACCTCGACCTTGCATTGCACATCACCTCTGACCGTGTAGCACCAGATTTCATCCTCTTTGGTAGGTTTAGCCGCGCCTCCTTCGATGAGCCTCTGGTTGGCGCTCTTCCCCTCCATTCCCTCCTCCCCCTTGTGCCGCAGGAGCCTGACCATCACCCTGGCCACCTTAACATTGTCCTTCGCGGTGATCCTGATGATATCGTCCTTCCGGCCCCTGTATCCGCTGACGTCGATGTCGCCGATGACCGGCGGCTTCATGTAGTCGCTGATGGCGATGTTGTGGGCCGACCGGTCGGTCCCTTCGGCCAGTCGCTGGTAGACCTTCCAGTCCTCCGGCCTGTCCCGGCAGGTGCGTTTGGCGTGCCAGGTGGCGAGGTCGAAGCGTTTCTGGTTGGCCAGCTGTTTGGGCGACCGCGGCTTTTCGCTCTTCACCTGCCGCTGTGTGACGATCTGGTTGCCGCCCTTGGTGTTCCTTATCACCAGCTCCCCTATCTTGCCGCTAAGTCTGCCCAGCGCGCTCATCTTCCTTATCTTGGCCATCATCTCACCTGTCCTCTTGTCGTATCATCGTTTTCCCTTTTCTGATTCATCGTTCTTCCCTCGCTATTCCTTCGTATCTCGTTCGTATCTTGTTCGTATCTCTCTCGTAGAAGCTTCGAGGTAGCTTCGAGGTAGCTTCGAGGTACCTTCGTTCCCGCCCCATCAAAGCCAGACCGGGCGGATGGTGCCCGCCGAGGGCACTCGCAAGAGACCACAGCGGCCCCCAGAGGGCTTTCCATCCAGTTTTGTATGGCTAAGATCATGGAACAAATCCATTATCAATATATTTTCGCATTCCAGAGATAAATAGCTTGTGGTTCAACGTGAATTTTTTAAAAAGAAACTACGTTCCCGCCCCTTCAAAGCCAGACCGGTCGGATAGGGCCCGCCGGGAGGTGTAGGTCGGAGAGAAAG
>CAYLMJ010000009.1:0-56490 GCA_964384995.1 uncultured archaeon
GACACCGGCCAGGAAGGCCAGGGCAGGGAGCTCGGGAAGGGAGGGCATGTGTGGATGTCAAGGTGGATGGTCGATGGTCAATGGTCAATGATCGTGAATGAGGATCAAGGGAGAGAGGAACTGGCAGAGGAAGGCGGGCGATGAGCTATTAAAAGGCATGTCCAATCAGGACCGGATGTGTCCTGCGGAATCTTGGAATCATGTTATGGATGCTGAGATGGCAATGAAGAACGCACAGTTTTTCTCCTGGTTTCTACGTATTGTATCTGTGATTGGTCTGCTCGGTATTGTGGTTGTTACCTACAATATTGCCACAGTCGGCGTTGAACCAAGATTTCTACTAGGAATGCAAATGGCCATTCTCATTTCTGGAATGGGTTTCATCATGGACGAACCAGCAAGAACTTCATATCAATCTTTTGTCGATCTGGAAAAGAACAATGGTTGGATGAATACAAATAGCAATCCTCAAATGGGAATTACTTTAGGTATCAGGTTTATTATCATTTCCACGATAATCGTCTTCATTGGATTAACTGCAGTTATTATTGAGCAATCTGATCCTAGGATGCACTTATTCGTTCTGTTTCCCATTTTAGGTATATACTTCTATTTCGCGGGTAAAAAGGAATTGGTGGGTCCGATTAGCTACGTAGGATACTACAGGATTACTTTCAATGAAGCGGTTGATCTTTTATATGCACAGAAAACTAAGCTCTTCAGATATAAGGAATATCAGGTGAAAAGGAAGAAAATCACAATCTGTGGAGATGATGAGACAATTGTTGGCAGCATCTCATCCATCGACTGTTTCACAGTTCAAGTCACCACACCCCATGGTAATGAAGAACAGAACCGTAGACTGAGAGAGAACGTGGCAGCAATACTATTGGGCTGCCCCCTGCCCGAAGCGGCCGATGGTGGTGCCGAGCCCGGTGATGGGGACGGGAGGGACCCTGCGACCGACATCGGAATGCAAGAAGCAAACGATCTCAAGGTATAGAATGCTCACGGAAGATGCATATCTGAAAATAATTGATAGAGGAATCCTAGTCATGAAAGGGCTGATAATTGTACCCTTCATTTTATTCCTTCCATTTAGTATAGATCGAACTGAAATATATGATTCCATTTCTACATTAGATGTTTTAGAAATACTCATGATTGTAGCACTTGTAACTGTACTATTAATTGCAATAATTTCTAAGAAAATGAATATGCTGGGCTTCTTTGATAATCGTTTTTATTATCATTGGCATTTTAGGTCCAAAGATCATCGACTTATCGAACTCATACTCTTCATACAATTACCTATGCAATTATTATTTCTTACCAATATTCTACTTAACCTGTCGTACACTTACCGTGTCTGGACATTTTTCGTTTTATTCTGTACTACTATACTTTATCTCATTCTTCAACCGAGATGGCATACTGAGATAATCTATGGTAAGCGATTTGAGATACCGCTGGGCTACCTGTTTCAGAGGATCCACGAAGATGGAGAAGATGTCCTGAAAGCGGAGAACCTGAAATTGGATAACCGGAAGATTACTGACAAACAGAATCGTTTTAAAGTATTTCTAAGTAAAGGTACGAAAATGACCGACGATGATAAGATTCCCTATAATCTAATTGAAGTCAAGACCTCAGAATCCGATTCCTATATGAACAATCGGGTCAGAGATCTCATTGATAGAATGCTTGGAGAATATCCAGATGATGGTGTTAAAGATGATGCCTTTAATTATTTCGAAGTGAAAAGAGCACATGAGGCGAAAGACGAAGATGCGGCCGATGGTGGCGCCGAGTCCGACGATGACGAGGCAGATGGCGCGCCTGATGACAATGAGGGCGAGGCGACCACCGACGCCAGTTAGGGTCTCACAGCACGAATCCGCGATAGGCGGCTCGGCGGTGGGTGACCGCCGTGATCTGGACGACATTTGAATCCATGTCTACGAGGTAGAGCACCCTGTAGTCGCCCAGGCGCGCCCTGAACGTATCGGAATCACCTTTCAATCGTTGGACATCGGCTCCGGGTCGTCTTCGAAATGGGTCCCGTTGAAGCTGAATGGCCAGATGGATAAACCGTTTCACCATCTGGTTTGGAACTCTTTCAAGATCCTTTTTGATGCTGTCATCTAGAACTATGCTGAACAACCCTTTCACTTTCCTTCTTTCTCAGCCGATCAAAGTTTCTTCTTCTCTTTCAAATGCTTGATCAGCTCGTCCATGGTGATGGGTCGAAAGTCCGCCAGCCTACGGTAGTGCTCCTCCAGGTGGTTCTTGGTCACATCCTCCAGGTCTATCTCATCCATGAAGGAGTTGAGCAGGTCATCGTAGGTTGTCCTGCCCATCTTGTAGTCGTCAAGGCGAGCCTTGGTGGATTCCTTGATGGTGATGGTGGTGGCCATGGTCGTATCAATTATTTCAATTGTTTCAATTGTATTAATGGTTTTCGCCTCCTTGCTTATTCATGAATGAACCAGAGCCTCAGCAGCGGGAGGCTGTTGCCGAGGGTCGTAGAGCTCTTGCCACCGGATAGGGGCCGGCCGCGACCAGCATCTGACGCCTGGCATCGACCACAGCGCCGAAGCCCTCCAGGGTGCGTGAGCCCAGCAGTCGCAGGTCGCCGTGCTGGGCGAAGACCACCTCGTCCACGGTCTCGAAGCCCTGGCAGCGCAAGATGGCGTAGCCCACGGGTCGGGTGATCACCTGGCCGTTGGCCATCACGAACTCCAGGTCCTTCTTGCGCACGGCGATGCTCGCCCGCTCAAGGTCCTCGGTCGGCAGCCAGGTGTACTCTGAACCGGTGTCCACCAGCAACTGCTCGACGCGCCTGGGTTCGGCCGAACCATCGGGTGGCTCGACCTCGCAATCGACGAAGAATATGCCCATTCTTTCATTTTCCTTTGGGTTGTGGAATGAAGCCGGCTGGGATGCTTTTGAGGCTCGCATTCGGACAAATCAACGGTCGCCCATCTATTTAAGTTATCTCGACCAAGAACTTGACAGCGTTGATAAATCCATCCGAGGGTCTCAAACAAGCAAGGATTCTGAAAACTCCTTACCAGATAACCCTCTTTCAACCAAGCCACTAAATATCATCAGGCCCTCACCCATCCGATAAGGACCATGCCACGCCAGGCTCTGTTCCTCAGCCTCATCATCCTCGTGAACCTCCTGTCACCCTTCCTCCTTCTCTCACCAGGGGCCCAGGCTCAGGAGGAATACGTCTTCCACGACTACGAGCGGCTCTACCGCGACATGCAGGACCTGGAGAGCCAGTATCCCGACCTGATGGTCATGAGCACCATCGGCGAGGCCATCGATCAGGGGCTCTGGAAACCCGACCATCCCTACAACAAGCGTCAGCTCTGGAGCGCCTACCTGACCGATCACGCCAACGAGACCGGACTCGACCTGCGTCCCGAGATCTACATCGACGGGGGCCATCATGGCAACGAGCAGGCAGGCTCGGAGACCGCCTTCATCCTGATCAAATACTTGGTGGAGCGTTATGGCACCGACGAGCTCGTGACCTGGCTGATGGACAACTCACGCATCTACATCACCCCCATGATCAATCCCGACGGCAACGCCCACGACACCCGTTTCAACACCAACAGGGTCGACCTGAACCGCAACTATCCGTTCGAGTGGGACAACCAGAACTCCATCTGGGGGGGGCATGGCTCAGGCCCCGCCTCGGAGCCCGAAGTGGCCGCCAACGTGGCCTTCATGCGCTCCATAGATCCTGTGCTGTACCTGACCGAGCACACCGGCATCGTCCTGCTCATCTACGCCTGGTCATACACCTACGATCCACCTCCCGATTGGGCCATGTACCAGATGGCCGGTGATGTCATCTCTGAGCTGTACGGCATCCCCAATCGACAGGCCAGTACCGGCCTCTACACCGCCGCCGGCACCTCCAAGGACTTCGGCTACGGCGACTCACTGGCCCCCTCGTGGACCTTCGAGGTGGATGACGAGCAGTTCAATCCGATCTCCGACGAGCCCGTGGAGGAGCGTCTGGCCGATATCATCGATGCTAACCTGTTGTTGATGGAGATGGCGGCAAAGGGTCTCCTGTCTCCCAAACCCGAGGTTGCCAAGGTCACTCTGCCCAAGGACATCGAGAGCGAGAAGAAGTTCAGCCTGACCTTCAACATCACCAATCCCAGCTACGGTTTCATCGACAACGGAACCGCCAGGCTCGTGTCGGTCAGCCGGCTGGGCATCGAACATCCCACCCAGAACTTCACCCTCCACCCCTACAACTCCACCGAGATCGTGTTCAACCTGACGCCATACGATGATGTCACCTTCGATTACCAGCTGGAGCTGGAGTACCACCCCTACATGATCCGCAACCATACCCTGCTCTATCTGCACTACATGGGCGAGTTCGAGGTGACCGACGAGTCGATGCTGATGAAAGCGCTGACCAGCCCCTTCACCATCCTGGGCATCGTCCTGCTCCTGGTGCTCATCGGGGCCTACCTCTACCGTAGGTTCGACGGGGATGGGGCGGAAGAGCCCCCCCTTGAGGCCGAGAAGGTGTGAAGCGGCTCGGACGGAGCGGGGTCGGATTATCTTTGGAAGGATTCGGGTCAAATAGTTAATTAACCTTCAAGATTTGCCAGGGGTTGATTCAGATGAGTGATGAGACTGAGTCCAACGTCGATGATCCTGAGAAGAAGGCAATTACCGATGCTCCCGATCAGACCTTTCTACCCGGCGTCTTCACCGGTCCGACCGAGTGCAAGTGCGGGAAGCTGATGATGGCGGAGGGGCTGTACGGTCGCTACGAATGCCCAGAGTGCCAGGCGACCCAGACGAACCTCAACTTCATTGTCTCCTTCAAGGTCCTCTTCGTCATTCTCGTCGTGCTCTGGTTCGCCCTGATCCTGAAACAGGCCGAGCTCTACATCATCGGCATCTTCGCCGTGGCCATCGCCCTGGCCTTCCTGCTGTTGAAGGATGATGTGCTCAAGGAAAAGGAAATGATCCAGGAGCAATGGGACAAATGGGAGGCCGATGGGAAGCTGGTGGGCCAGAAGGTGACCCAGAAGAAGTAGAACGGACGGCGGTTCCATCGGGTCACTTCGAGGACAGCGAGACCTGTCAATCGCGCTCCAAAGCCTCAGTTAGGGGGTTCTGTCTTGCGATCTTGTGGCAATGGGATCGAGCCTGAAGGCTTGCCGGTCATCCAAACTGCTAATAGGCCAACTGGGATGCCGGGGCACCCAACCCTTCGACGGATGTATCCGACTTGAACCACCTTCTGGGCCAGTCAGCCGCCATCATGGCCTCCCTGCTGTGGACCTTCTGCTCCCTCTGCTTCGCGGCGGCGGCCCGGCGCATCGGGGCCCTGAGCCTCAACGCCTTTCGCCTGACCCTGGCCGTGGGTCTCCTGGGAGGCGCCCACATCCTGCTCCTGGGCTCGCTGGTACCCTCGGCCAGCCAGTCCCAGTGGTTCTACCTGGCCATCTCAGGCATCGTGGGGCTTACGGTGGGGGATTTCGCCTACTTTGCCGCCCTCTCCTACATCGGTCCCCGCAAGGGGGTCCTGCTCCTGGGCCAGGCTCCCATCTTCACCCTCATCGCCGCCTACCTGATCCTGGACGAACTGCCCGGTTTCTGGAACCTGGTGGGCATCGCTGTCACCATGACCGGGGTCTTCATCGTCCTGATGGAGCGACGAGAGCCCATCGGCCCCGATGAGGATGCAGAAGCTGTCGATGAGGACGATGAGCCAGAAGGAACTGATGACAAGGCCGACGTGCCCCTTGATGGTGAGGCGCCTCCCGCCGCCGTGGCCTGTGCCGCGCCGGTGCCCCGCTCCAGCCTGGATGTTGACGAGCACGCCCTGACCCCCCGCCAGAAGACCCTGGGCATCTCCCTGGGGGTCATTGCCGCCATCGGTCAGGGGGTGGGCCTGGTCATCGCCGACCTGGGGAACAAGGAGGTGGACCCGCTGTCGGTGGCCTACATCCGCATCATCGCCGGCTGTCTGACCGTGTGGCTGGTCATCATCATGACCGGGCGCCTGCGCCAGGTCCTCTCCCGCTCAAAGGACCGGCAGGGCATGGCCTACACCGGCCTGGGTGCCGTCTTCGGACCCTTCCTGGGGGTCTGGTCCATCATGGTGGCCATCGCCCACACCTACACTGGCATCGCGGCCACCCTCTCCTCCCTGGCTCCGGTCTTCATCATCCCCGTGCTCTGGTTCGTCTTCCATCAGCGCACCAGCTGGCGTGGCTTCCTGGGAGCGGCCATCAGCGTCATCGGCGTGGCCATCATCTTCCTGGTGTAGGCGGGCTCGGCCATGCTCGGGCATGCTCGGCTAGGCATAGTTGTGCCACATCGAACCATGTCTGTGGCGACGGCGACCGATCTCACAGCCTCTCGAATCCCAGGTTCGCTGGGTCCACATGGCTTTCCAGACCGATCCGGGTGGGATAGGCCAGGTGGACGCCCTGGTTCTCGAACTCCATCAGGATCGATTTGATGATCTCCGATTTGGCGCCACGCATCTCCCTGGGGCTGGCCACAAAGAAGCGGGCCTCCAGCACCACGTCCGAATCCCGAATCTCGCGAAAGACCACCTGGGGCGCCTTGGGCTTGCGGACCACCTTGGGGTGATCCTCGACTATCTTGGTCACCACCCGCTCGGCCTTTATCACGTTCTGCCAGGTGGTCACCAGGCCCAGGCGGATGCGGACCCGCAGGGAGGGTGACTTCATGTGGGAGAAGTTGACCAGGGGGTTGTTGGTGATGATGTTGTTGGGAATGGTCAGGATGACCCCGTCGGTGGACCGGACCTTGGTGGTGCGCAGGCCGATCTCCACCACGTCGCCCCAGCTGCTGTAGAGGCTCCCTATCTTGGTGTGGAGCATGATCCGGTCGCCGATCTTGAACGGCCGGTCCAGCATGATGAATATGCCGGCGAAGACGTTGGAGATGGTGTCCTGGGCGGCGAAGGCGATGGCCAGGCCCACGATGCCGAAGGCGGCCACGAAGCCGGTGATGTCGATGCCCAGATTGTCCAGGACCAGGGTGATGAGCACCAGCCAGAGGAAGACCGACAGGGCCCGCTGGATGAACATCTCGACGGTCTCGTCCAGATCGACCTTATCGAATAACTTGACCAGGTAGCGGTTGATGACCTTGATGGTCGGATAGCCCACCACCAGGATCAGCAGGGCCAGGAGCCACTGGCCGAAATGGTCGTTCATGAACTCGACGGCGGGATTCTTGGTAACCAGCTCCACGAAGGATTCCCAGGGATTGGACATGGTATCCGGCCAGGGCAAGACAGGCCCGATTTATAACCGTAACAGCCGGAGCCCGGGCGATGGTCGTGGAGCGGGATCCCAACACCCCGGCAGGGGCGCTCACTCCTTGTGCCTCACCAGCTCCATGTGGGGGTAGGCGATGCTGACCTCGGGCTCCTGGCCCACCAGCTCCATCAGGCGCTTGACGATCTGGGATTTGAAGTAGCTGCCCCGGTGCGCTGGGACGAAGAAGCGCATCTGCATCGTGACCGAGGAGTCCGACAGCTTCCACAGGGGTTCCATGATCTTCTCGATGGTCTGGTCCGTGATGTCGCGGAACTCGTACTTCTCGCGAATGGCCGTCAGGTTCTCCCGCATCAGCTCGCCCAGCACCTCCTCGGTGGCCTGCACCAGGAGGCTCTCTGCCCGCTGGAGGTCCGATTCGTAGGTGAAGTCCACCTTGACGATGTCGTTGATGAACCCCGTGTCCCGAGTGTAGTTGAAGATGAAGTCGTTGAGCAGGACGTTGTTGGGCATCACCACCAGGCGGCCGGTCAGGGCTCCGGAGTCCATCCAGTTGTCGAACTCCCGCAGGGTGGTGTTCATCATCGAGATGCGCACCACGTAGCCCTTCACCCCCTTGATCTCGATGCGGTCTCCCAGCCGGTAGAGCTTCTGGACCATGATCTGGAGCCAGGCCACCACGTTGAGCAGGGGCTCCTGCAGGACGTATATCAGGGCGGCGCCCATCAGCCCCGCCCCCAGTCCGGCGAACATCCCGCCCGCACCCAGGATGACGAAGAGGCCCACGAGGATGACCACGGCCCAAACGATGTAGGAGACGAGCTGGTAGATGGTCACCAAGTCGGCTTCCGACTCCATGCGCCGGCCCAGGGTCCTCAGCATGGCGAGCTTCAGGATGTTGAGGAGCACACCCGTGGCCAGAAGGACCAGGCCGAACACGACCCAGGGCGCGTAGTCGCCCAGGTCCTCGTCGAAGAAGGGATTGGGGATGGTGCCCGTCACGGTCCCCACCGTCAGCAGGGCCAGGATCAGGACCAGCAGCCAGCCCAGAAGATGGGGTGCCAGGCCCTTGGAGGTCTCGTCAGCATGGACCTCCCGCTCGACCGATAGAGTTTCCTGGGGATCGTCCCGAGCCCTCGAGCTGTTCTCGACCATGTTGCCTCGAGCGAGGGCAGAAGCCAATGCGTATTACTGCCTTTCGCGCCTCTGTCCGATCCGGGCCGCCAAGACCCTCAAAGCCTTTAGCCTGGGGCCGTATCCCCCGCCTCCCATTGCCAGGGAGCGACAGCGGTGCCCAGAGCCAAGCAGACCTCAGCCAATCCCAAGCCGCCCCGCAAGGGCCGGGGCACGGCCACCCCCATGATGCGCCAGTACATGGCCATGAAGCGGGCCCATCCCGACGCTCTCTTGCTCTTTCGCATGGGTGATTTCTACGAGACCTTCTTCGACGACGCCAAGGTCCTGGCCCGGGAGCTGGACCTGGTCCTCACCGCCCGGGACCGCAAATCGGACAATCCCGTGCCCCTGGCCGGCATTCCCCATCACGCCCTGGAGGGCTACCTGGCCCGCCTGGTGCGCAAGGGCTACCGGGTGGCCATCTGCGATCAGGTGGAGGACCCCAAGCAGGCCCGCGGTCTGGTGAAACGGGCCATCACCCGGGTGGTCTCGCCGGGCACGGTGGTGGAGGAGTCCCTGCTGTCTGCGGCCAACAACTTCCTGGTCACCCTGGCCAGCGACCGGGAGGGGGAGGCCTTCGGCCTGGCGGCCCTGGACCTCTCGACCGGCGAGTTCCTGGCCACCCAGCTGGAGGGGGGCCGG
The DNA here is from genome assembly GCA_964384995.1 of uncultured archaeon. Lineage (GTDB taxonomy): Archaea > Thermoplasmatota > Poseidoniia > MGIII > CAYLMJ01 > CAYLMJ01. The sequence goes on from CAYLMJ010000009.1 coordinate 9,129, forward strand.
GCCCGGGAGCGGCTCCACAGCGAGCTGGGGCGATTGCGTCCCACCGAGGTGGTCATCCCCGAGGGCCGGGCTGGAGAACTGCTGGAGAGGCTTGTGACCCGGTTCGACACCACCGAGGTGGCCGCCCTCCCATCGGAAGACGAGCCCGCCGAGGACGGCGATGAGGGGGTCGCCGGCGAACCGGCCAGGCAACCGGCCGGAGGATCGACCGAAGGGGCCATCGAGGCGCCCCTTCCGCGCCCCAACGCCACCGGAGTTCCCACCATCTCCAGGCAATCGGAGCGGGACTTCTTCATTCCCGAGGCCTCGCGGCGGCTCCAGGAGCAGTTCGGCGTGGGTTCAGTGGAGGGACTGGGCTTCGAGATCAACTCGCGACCCCTGGCGGTCTCGGCGGCCGGGGCGGCCCTGGCCTACGTCCTCTCCATGCAGGACAGCGAGCTGGGCCACATCGAGCGCCCTCGACCTTACGACCTGACCGACCACATGGTGCTGGACAGCGTGACCCAGCGCAACCTGGAACTGGTGGAGGGTCTCAGGGGTGGCGGTCGCCAGCAGACCCTGCTGGGGGTCCTCAACCGCACGGTCACCGCCGGCGGGGCCCGTCTGCTGCGCCAGTGGATCCTGGCACCCCTGGTGGACCGGCAGGCCATCGAGGAGCGGCTGGAGGCGGTCTCCCACCTGCTGGACGAGCTGGGATTGCGGGGGGAGCTGAGACAGAGCCTGTCGGGCATCGCCGACCTCGAGCGGGTCCTCTCCCGCATCGGCCACGGCTCGGCCAACGGCAGGGACCTGGTGGCCCTGGCCACGGGCCTGGAGCGGGTGGCCCGGTTGAAGGGGCGCTTTGCTGAACTGGGCGACCCCAAAGCCCTGCCAACATTGCTGGCCTCGTCGGTGGAGGCCCTGGACGAGCACCCCGAACTGGTGGAACGGCTGAACAGCGCCCTTGAGGAGGACCCGCCCACCACCATCACCGAGGGCCATTTGATCCGCAGGGGATACTCCAAGGAGCTGGACGAGCTCAAGACCATGGCCCGCTCGGGCAAGGAGTGGATCGCCGCCCTGGAGCGCAGTGAACGTCAGCGCACCGGCATCAAGTCGCTGAAGGTGGGATACAACCGTGTCTTCGGCTACTACCTGGAGGTCACCAAGAAGTGGTCCCGGCGGGTGCCCGAGGACTATCACCGCAAGCAGACCCTCACCAATGCCGAGCGCTACGTCACCCCCGAGCTGAAGGAGAAGGAGTCGGCCCTGCTCAACGCCGAGGAGAAGGCCAAGTCCCTGGAGCACGAGCTCTTCTGCCAGCTGAGGGACGATGTGGCCAGGGAACTGGAGAGCCTCCAGTCCACGGCCCGGGCCCTGAGCCTGCTGGATGTGCTGGCCGACCTGGCCCAGGTGGCCCAGGACAACGATTACTGCCGGCCCACCATCGCCAAGGCGGGACGCATCGTCATCAAGGAAGGGCGCCATCCGGTTGTCGAGCGGGTGCTGGCCGAAAAGGCGGGCTTTGTTCCCAATCCCTGCCGGATGGATGACCTGGCCCATCAGCTGCTGCTCATCACCGGGCCCAACATGGGCGGCAAGTCCACCTTCATGCGCCAGGTGGCCCTCACGGTGCTGATGGCCCAGATGGGCTCATACGTCCCCGCGGCCTCGGCCGAGGTGGGCCTGGTGGACCGCATCTTCACCCGGGTGGGCGCCAGCGACGACCTGGCGGCGGGTCAATCCACCTTCATGGTCGAGATGCTGGAGCTGGCCCACATCCTGGCCAATGCCACTCCCGGCTCCCTGGTCCTGCTGGACGAGATCGGCCGGGGCACCGCCACCTACGACGGTCTGGCCCTGGCCTGGGCCGTGGCCGAGCATCTCCACGGTCTGGCGGGTAAAGGGGTCAAGACCCTTTTCGCCACCCACTACCACGCCCTCACCGACCTGAGCCGCTTCCTGCCCCGGGTCAAGAACCTCCAGGTCACGGCCAAGGAGGAGGGCGACCGCCTGATCTTCCTGCATCAGGTCACCCCCGGCTCGGCCGACCGCTCCTTCGGCATCCAGGTGGGCCGTCTGGCAGGCCTGCCGCCCCTGGTTGTGGAACGGGCCCAGAAGGTCCTGGAACGGCTGGAGACCCAGGAACGGCCTCCCGACACCAGTGAACTGCCAGCCGGCAAGGCACCCACCCAGACCGTGCTCTTCTCCGAGACCATGGCCGCCTCCAACCCGGTGATAGAGTACCGGGACCATCCCGCCCTGGACTCCCTGCAGGAGCTGGACCCGCTGAACATGACCCCCATGGAGGCCCTGGAGGTCCTCTGGAAGTTGAAGAAACAGCTCCGCTGACAACCCGCCTTGCGGGGCCCGCCCGTTGATTGATTTAAATACCATTCGTCGGATGGCAGTCCATGGGTGCTCCTTTTTACTATCTGGTGGCCGAGAAGGGTCGCCGGCTCATCAATCCCACCACAACCGAGCAGGTCCTGGAGATGGGCCGCATCTGCCGCCTGGAGAACGGGTCCCGGGTGCTGGACATGGGCTGTGGCAAGGGTGAACCGGCCATGCTGCTGGCCACCACCTACGGCTGTCATGTCACCGGCGTCGATTTCGAGCCCACCTTCCTGGGATCTGCCCGCGTTCGCTGCAAGGAGATGGGGGTCGAGCGGAACTGCCAGTTCATCGAATCGGTGGGGGCACGATACAGGATCCCTCCGGCCTCCTTCGACCTGGCCATGTGCCTGGGGGCCTCGTTCATCTACGACGATTTCGAGACCACGGTGCGGACCCTGGCCGGGGGACTCAAAGCCGATGGGTACCTGGTCGTCGGAGAGCCCTACTGGAAGGACCCAGCCCCACCCACGGAGTACCTGAAGCGGGAGGGTATCGGACCCGACCAGTACGCCACCCTGACCCAGAACATTGAGCGTCTGCGAGAGTGGGGATTTGAACCGGTTGGCCTTCTGGACGCCACCCTGGAGGGCTGGGACAGTTACGAGAGCCACCACTGGGAGGCGGTGGACCGATGGCGTCGGGAGAACCCGGGCCATCCCAAGGTCAAGGAGGTGGTCCAGCGGATGGAGCTGGAGCGTGAGACCTACCTGCGCTGGGGCCGCGAGGTGCTGGGCTGGGCCATCTTCATCATGCGGCCCAGGGTGGAAGAGGACGCCATCGAATCGGTGGTCCGAGCGGCCTGAACAGGACAAACCTTTTCAATCGGGGCACCCCTTTTCAAATGGTGGAGGCCAAGACCAGTCGTTCAGCCCGACGCATTTCCATCCTGGTCATCTCCCTCCTCCTGTTCGCCCCGGTGGCCCTTCTGCTCCCATCGCCGCTGGCGCCCGTGACCGTTTCAGCCCAGGGCACGCCCCAGTACGCCGACGCCTCCAATGGCCTGCCCACCTACTCCCTCTGGGTCTCCAAGACCCGCTTCTTCGACATCGATGACGATGGTGTGGGGGAGGTCATGGTCCTGGGACCCCGCAAGGGGGCTGGCGACCGTTCCCTGCATGTCTTCAAATGGGACGGCAACAGCTGGTCCAACCAGTCGGACGAGGAGGGCACCACGGCCATCGGCCACTCCAGCTACGGCGGCTACGACCTGGGGGACCTGGACAACGACGGCGACTGGGATGTGGGAGTGGGCAGCCACGGCAACCCCCGGGTGGATTCCTACCTGCGCTTCGGGGACAGCTGGGTCCGCTCCTCCAACGGTCTGCAATCCAGCGAGGATGCCTGGAGCGTGGACGTGGGTGATTTCAACAGCGATGGGAACCTGGACCTGGCCGTGGGAGGCTTCTGGGAGCGTTCGCTGTTCGTCTATGCCGGTGATGGCAATGGCAACTGGATCGACAGCTCCAACGGCCTGGGACGGGCTTCCAGCAAATCCGAGGCCCACTTCTGCGACGTGAACAACGACGGTCACCTGGATATCGTTACCCCGGCAGGGCACGATCTGGACACTGATGAGGTCATCTGGGTCTACCGTGGCGATGGGGCCGGCAACTGGCACAACTCCAGCCAGGGTCTGCCCGCATCGGGGAACGGCAACGCCGCGGCTTGCGGTGACTTCAACAATGACGGCAACGTGGATATCGCCCTGGCCTTCTGGGATGGCACTGTCGGCACCTACCTGGGCGACGGTACTGGCAGCTGGTCCGAGTCCTCGGTGGGCCTTTCAGACCTATACTATGAGGACATGGAGCTCGTGGACCTCAACAATGATAAGTTGGATGACCTGGTGGCCATCCAGGACAGCGATCCCGGGCGGGTCCACATCTTCCTTAGGGACGGCGGCGGCTTCTGGACCCGGCAGAACCAGGACCTGCAGGGCAACGCCGGAGGCTGGCGGGTCGACGTGGCCGATTTCGACCACAACGGCCATCCAGATATCGTGGCCGGTTTCGGAACCGACAACAGCATGGACTTCCCCGGCAGTGTGAGGGTCTGGGAGGAGACCTCGACCCCCACCGAAATGGCCGTGACCCTCTCTGACCCCGACGGAAAGGAGTACCTGAGGCCGGGTTCGGTCCAGTTCATCCGCTGGCTCTCGGCCTTACCAGCCGGCACCGGTGACCGGACCGTGAAGCTCGAGCTCTCCACCAGCGGCAGCAACGGCCCCTACACCACCCTGGCCTCCGACCTTCCCGACACCGGCCTCTACCAGTGGACGGTCCCCGAGGAACGCACCGGCAACGGATTCCTGCGCCTCACCCTGGAGGATGACCTGGGCGCCTCGGCCACCGATGTCAACGACCGTCCCTTTGGCATCGACATGCCCGCCGGCTCCCACGTGCCCATCGAGAGCGGCCCCCTGCCCTACCCGGAACCGGCCTGGCTCTCCCCCTACAACGACACCACCTACGCCGTGGCCTGGGGCGATGTGGACCGCGACGGCGACGACGACCTGGCCGTGGGCACCATCGACGGGGCCAATCTGCTCTACTACTCCCGCGACGGCAAGCTGGAGAGCGAGCCCTCGTGGACCAGCAACGACGACGACCCCACCGAGGACCTGACCTGGGGTGACATCAACGACGATGGCTGGATCGACCTGGTGGCCGGCAACGGGGCCTGGGGCGCCGGCAACGACAAGGTCTACCTCAACGACCGCGGGACCCTGGCCACCGAGGCCAACTGGACCGCGGCCAATAGCGACCACACCAACTCGGTGGCCCTGGGCGACTACGACAACGACGGCGACCTGGACCTGGCCACAGGGGTCTACGACGGCTACAACTGCATCTACCGCAACGATGACGGTGTCCTCACCGACAATCCGGTCTGGTACTCCCAGAACAGCCACGGCACCCATGCCGTGGCCTGGGCCGACCTGGACGACGACGATGACCTGGACCTGGTGGCCGGCAACGGCGGCACCATGGACTCCACCGACTGGAACCGCAACAACGTCTACGAGAACCAGGGTCCCGCCTGGGACTACCGGCTCACCAACACCCCCACCTGGTACTCCACCGACGAGCTGTGGACCACCGACATCGAGGTTGTGGACCTGGACGCCGACGGGGATGTGGATGTCCTGGCCGCCAACGGCTACGGCAACGACCACCGGGTGGTGCTCTACCAGAACCAGTGGGAGGAGAGCGGGGGCGACGACCACCTGGACCCCGACTACTCCTGGACCGTGGCCGGAGGCTCGCCCTACGAGATCGATGTCGGCGACGTGAACGGCGATACCACGCCCGACCTGGCGGTCTGCCACCACGGCGGCGCCAACCACCTCTACCTGAACACCGGCACCGCCCTGGCCACCGAGAGCAGCTGGAACAGCAGCGACGAGGACAACAGCCAGTCCATCAGCCTGGGCGACCTGGAGGGTGATGGCCGCCTGGACCTCGCCATCGGCAACCAGGGGGCCGGCGACTACGATGGCCACGAACGGGTCTACAGCTCCAATCGACCACCCACCATCATCGTCCTGGACCCCTCCAACAACTCCCTGCTGGCCGGTGACATAACCTTCCAGGGCACGGTCTTCGATCCCGAGAACGATGCCATAACCGCCGTGGATATCTCCATCGATGGCGGAGACTGGAGTTCTGTGACGTTCCAGGAGCCTGAACCGGGACAGGGTACCTGGAGCCACCTGTGGCAGACCGGCGAGGACGACAACGGGCCCCACACCGTGGTCCTCAGAGCTCAGGCGGGCACGCTGTGGTCCCAGCGGGTGGAACTGCACCTCTGGGTCTACAACACCAACTATCCCCCCCATCTCACCCTGGATCAGCCCCAAGCCGAGGCCATCCTGTGGGGCGAGGTGACCGTGTCGGGAACCTTTGTCGACGTGAACGGGGATCCGGTGGAGGTCTCGGTGAGCATCGATGATGGCCCCTGGAGGGAGGCCGAGACCGATGCCGAGGAGGGGACCTGGAGCTATCTCTGGGATGTGACCCGGGAAGATGATGGACCCCACGACGTGGCCGTGAGGGGCTTCGACGGCCTGGACCACTCTGCCCGTCTCAATGTCACGGTGACGGTCCTTCAGCCCAACCGCCCGCCGACGATGATCATCACCTCACCAGTGGAGGGAACCCGGGTGGATGAGGGGTTCAATGTTCGCTGGGTGGCCAACGATCCCGATGACGATGAGCTCACCATCCGGCTGGCCTACCTTGAGCCGGGTTCCTCCCAGTTGAGGACCTTCGCCATGGACCAGGGGACCAGCGGCCGGTGGGACTGGGAGACAGCCCATCTCGATGAGGGGACCTACACCCTGGTGGGCAGCGCCACCGATGGCGAGTTCTGGGCCTGGCACAACGTGACGGTCCTCATCGATCACACCACCGACGCCGACCTCTCCCTGGACGATGATGCGGTGCTGATGAGCCCGCGAGAGCCGGTGGAGGGGGACGAGTTCACCCTTCAGATCTGGGTCGAGAACCAGGGCTCCATGGCCGGCGAGACCACCTTAACCTTCACCACCATGTCGGGTCCCGAGGTGGACCTCGACCCGCTCCAGCTCACCGTTCCGGCCGACAAGCTGGCCATCGCCACCGTCTCGTGGATCGCCGAGGCCGGCACAGTGGACCTGATGATCACGGCCTCGCCCGCGGGACCCGAGGACGACGAGTCCGACAACGAGATCATCGTCACCATCGAGGTGGCCCGGAGCGGACCGACCTCGGGCGGGAACGGAGATGACGACGATACCTGGCTGATGGCGGTTGGCGCCCTGCTCCTCATCGGACTGGTCGGTGGGGTCCTCTTCTGGCGCCACCGGCAAGGCGAATCCCAACCCGCCGAAGGCGAGTGGATACCACCGGGTGTGCAGGCCCAGATCCCCCTGGCGCCCCAGGCACCGGTCCAACCTGGTGTCCAGCCTTTGGCCCCCGGGGTGGTCCCGCCCCCCGCCGGAACGGCGTCGGTCATGGTGGACCCGAACCTGCCAGCTCAAGCCGTGCCACCTCCGGAGCCGGAGGCCGATATCGACGATGTCGACTGGTCCGATGATGAGGAATGAGGAATGAGGAATGTGGGATGTGGGCATGCCTGCGGGTTGAAAGGATCGTTTGTTTGTCGTTCCGTGCATAATCTTTTTTTAAAGAGCCCATCTGAAAGGTCATGCGCCCATACCCTGACCGACCATTGAATGTTCAGAACACAAGGACCATCGTCCTGTTCGCCTGCCTGTCATTCCTGGTCATGCTGGCCGCCTCCGCCACCGGTTCCCTGATTGGGTCGACCACCCCGGAACAGGCCGGGAACGAAACGCCCCCGCCCTGGTGGGATGACACCCGCATGGACCGGGATGGCAATCACCTCCACGATGCCCTGGACCTGGCCCTGGCCCAGGGGGTCTTCCGCGACGAGCGGGACCGCATCATGGTGCTGGTGGACTTCGATCACATGCCCACCGACGATGATATCGCACTGCTGGAGGACAATGTGGAGTTCGAACACCGTTTCATCTTCCATCACATCCCCATCATCTCGGGCTGGGTGCCGGTGGAGCGCATCCCCGATCTCCTGGACCTCCAAGGGGTGGTCTTCCTGACCCTCAACGGCCCCGTTGAGCTCACCATGTCGGGTGCCCGGGCCGAGCATCATGTGGAGCCCCAGGTCTGGGACATGGGCTACGATGGCACCGGGGTGGCAGTGGCCATCATCGACACCGGCATCGACCCCGACCACGTGGGCATCGACGACTTCGATGATGACCCGCTGACCCACGACCCCAAGCTGGTGGCCTTCTACGACGCCATCAACGACCCCGGCACCACCGACGGCAGCGCCACGCCCATCGACGACCACGGCCACGGCTCCCACTGCGCCGGCATCAGCACCGGCACCGGTGCGATGTCCGAGGAGCTTTACGGCGCCAACCACGCCGGCGTGGCCCCCGGCGCCTCCCTGGTGGGGGTCAAGGTGCTGGATGGTGGCGGCTCCGGCTCCTTCGACCAGGTGATGATGGGGATGGAGTGGACCATCGACAATCAGAAAGAGTACAACATCCGGGCCGCCTCCATGTCCCTGGGCGGGGCCTGGGTGGCCGAGCTGACCCAGGAGGAGGAGGAGCGCCTCACCGAGCTGGCCAACGAGATGGTGGCCGCGGGCATCACCTTGACCATCGCCGCCGGCAACAGCGGCACGTACGGCACCATCGGCACCCCCGGCGCGGCCAAGGACGTCATCACCGTGGGGGCAACCGACCACGACCGGGACCTGGCCATCTACTCCTCCAAGGGCCCCACCCACGAGGGCGAGATAAAGCCCAACGTGGCGGCCATCGGCTCCAACGTCTGGTCGGTGGACAACGACCACAACGTCCAGGGCGAGAGCACCTACGTCTCGATGTCGGGAACCTCCATGGCCACCCCCATGGTGGCGGGCATAGTGGCCCTTATGTTCGAGGCCATGCCCGACATGAATCCCATGATGGCCCGCCAGATCCTGGAGGAGACCTCCGAGTTCCGCTGGCTGAGCCATCCGGTGCGGCCCAACAACGACTACGGCTGGGGCTTCGTCGAGGCCGACGCGGCCATGGACCGGGTGGTGGAGCTGGACCCCAGTCTCAACATCACCGTCGATCCCGACACGCCCTTGAAGGTCTTCCAGGAGGAGCATGGCAACCAGACCGTGAACATCACCCGCTACCAGGCGGTGGTGGGCGGGAAGCTCAATTTCATCGTCGAGGGTGACGCCCACTCCCTGGAATGGCGGGACGTGGACCTGGAGGACAACTGGCACACGGTCCATGCCCATGACGGCTACTTCATCGAGGTGAACAAGGCCCAGTTCGGCGTGGACAGCAACGAGACCCACAACAACATGTCCATCTGGGTCAGGGCCGTGAGCGACAGCGGTGTCAGCGCCCCCACCCACCTGAACCTGCACGTTGACATGAGCTCCCCCTCCGAAGAGGATGACGAGGGCATTCCGACCTATGTCTTCCTGCTCCTGGTTCTGATCCTGGTGGCGGCCGTGGCCGGCTACTACATCGGTACCCGGCGCGAGGAATCCTGGGACCCGGATCCCTGATAGGCAATCCTTTACTGCCCTGCGCCATTGGCGCCCCGGTGGGACCATAGCTCCAGTTACCCGGCGGAATCGTGCCCGGCTGGCGGCGCTGCTGTCGCTGTCCCTGATGCTGATGGCGCCCCTGGCTCCCCTGATGCCGGCCCCCTTTACCCCGATGCAGACCGCCTCCGGCCAGGAGACCCGCGAGTACGAGGACGCCTCCACCGGTCTGCCCACCACCAGTCTCTGGGTCTCCCGCCCCGGCTTCTTCGACCTGAACGATGACGGTTCGGGTGACCTGACCATCCTGGGACCCCGCAAGGGCCCCGGCGACAAGAGCCTTCACGTGTACAGCTGGGGTGGCAGTTCATGGTCCGATGTCTCGGCCACCGAGGGCACCAACAGCGTCCCCCATTCCAGCTACGGAGGCTACACCTTCGGTGACATCGACAACGATGGCGACTGGGACGTGGGGGTGGGCAGTCACGGTGACCAGAGCCTGGAGGCCTACCTGCAGCTGCCCGGCAACGCCTGGACCGGCTCCTCCCAGGGTCTGCAGGGCGCCGAGGACGCCTGGAGCGTGGACCTGGGCGACCTTAACTCCGACGGCAACCTGGACATGGCGGTGGGGGGCTTCTGGGAGCGGGACGTGGCGGCCTACACCGGCGACGGCAACGGCAACTGGGTCTCGGCCTCCGAGGGCCTGAACCGGGCCCGCACCAAGCAGGAGGTCCGCTTCTTCGACTTCAACAACGACGGTGACCTGGACATCCTGGCGGGCATCGGCGACTGTGCCGACTCCGGCGACTACATCTACGTCTACCAGGGCGACGGGACCGGTGTCTGGGAGGACGCCAGCACAGGCCTGCCCCAGTCCGGATTGGGGGTGCCAGTGAGCCATGGTGACATCGACAACGACGGTTTGCCCGACCTCGCCCTCTCTCACAGCAGTTACGGCACCCGGGTGTACCGGGGAGATGGAGCGGGCAACTGGGAGAACTCGTCTGTCGGCCTGCCCCAATCCCAATCCTATTCCGGGATCCACCTGGCCGACCTGAACAACGACAAGTACGACGATCTGGTGACCCTGATGGCCAGCGACCCGGGGGTGGTGCACCTCTACCTGGCCGACGGCGATGGCCAGTGGGAGCTTGCCGATACCATCACCATGGAGGGCAACGCCAAGGGCTGGCGGGTATGGGCCGGCGACTTCGACCACAACGGTTACCGTGACATCGTGGCGGGCTTTGGCACCGAGGAGGAGTACGGCTCCATCCGGGTCTGGCGGGAGGCCTCCGAGCCCACTGAGTTGCAGGCCACGCTCACCTATCCGGACGGTGGGGAATACCTCAAATCCGGCAGTGTCCAGTTCATCCGCTGGCTCTCGGCGGTGCCCAGCGGAGCCGGGACCCGGACGGTGAAGCTGGAGCTCTCCACCTCGGGCAGCAACGGGCCCTGGAGCCTCATCGGCGAGGACCTGCCCGACAGCGGGCTCTACCAGTGGACCGTGCCCGACGAGCAGAGCGGCAACGCTTACCTGCGAATCGCCGTGGAGGAGAGCGGCGGCGACTCGGCCACCGATACATCGGACGGCGCCTTTGGCATCGACGAGGCCCCGACCGCCAATCACGATCCCACCCTGGAGGTCCTCAAGCCCGCCCAGGCCAGGGAGGCCGCCGATGATGCCTACACCATTGAATGGTTGGCCGAGGATGAGGATGAGAATGATCTGACCATCGCCCTGTACCACGACGAGGATGACGATCCGGACAACGGCATGACCCTGATCGCGGATGAGCTGGAGAACACCGGGAGCTACACCTGGGACTGCTCGGATATGGAGAATGGGGTGTACCACATCCGCGGTTCGGTGGATGACCACGCCGGAGGTTCGGCCAGCCATTACGCGGCGGGCACGGTGAGGGTCAAGCATCCGCCTCCCAACAGCGACCCTACGGTGGAGGTCACAAGGCCCGATGAGGAGACCGAGGCGGAGACGGTGGACGGGGAGTTCACCATCCAATGGGAGGCCAGCGACGATGACGGGGACGAGCTGACCATCACCCTCCACTACGACGAGGACACCAACGTGGACAACGGGATGGAGCTCATCGAGCAGGATCTGGCCAATTCGGGAAGTCATCTCTAGAACACTGGGGATATCGACGAGGGGACCTATCACATCCACATCGAGGTGGACGACGGGAACGGTTCGGTCATCCAAAAGTATGGTCAGCACACCCTCACCATCGACCATCCCGACCGCCCTCAGATCATCTTGCTGAATCCCTTTGCCGGCCAGACCTTCGACACCGAACTGACGGTTAGGTGGCGGGCAACCGACCCCGACGAGGATGACGAGCTGGAGGTGAGCCTCTCGTTCATGGGTCCGGGCATGTCCCAGAGCGCGACCCTCGCCCTGGGCCAGCCGGCCATCGGCAGCTGGGAATGGGACACCTCTTCCCTGCCCGATGGCGACCACACGGTCAGAGCCGAGGTCACCGATGGGGCTCTCACTCAATGGGACGAGGTGACCTTCACCATCCATCATCCCCGGCCCGCTGAACTGCGGTTCGTGGCCGGCAGTCTCTCCCTTGACCTGGATGACCCTGAGGAGGGGGATGTGGGGGAGCTGGAGGTGGAGGTGGCCAACGACGGTGACCTGGCCGGTTCCACCTACGTGGAGTTCTACCTCGACGATGAGGCGGTGCCATTCGACACCGTCGAGGTCCAGCTGGAGGGGGGAGCCAGCGAGACCGTCCGGGTCTTCTGGACCGCCCTGTCTGGTGAACACACCCTCCTGGTCCGGCTGTCCACCGAGCCCGAACGGACCCTCTCGATGCCGGTGAACGTCAAGGGCAGTGTCATCCAGGATCCCTCCGACGAGGATGACGAGACGCCGTGGCCATACCTGCTGGCAGTGGTGGTGGTCCTGGTGGTCCTGCTGGGAGCGGTCCTCAACTACCGTCAGCATCGACTCCAGAAGAGCAAGGAAGGGGAATACGCCTCTTCCACCCTGCCTCACGGTGGCCCGGTTCAGCCCATCGCACCCTCGGACCACTATCTCCAGAGGGTGCCGATGGCACCCGCTCCAGCATACACTCCGGAGCCCGCTCAGGTTCCGGCACCTGACATGCCTCCCCCAACCTCCGGGGTGGCCGAGGAACCTTTGGAGATGGATTGGGGTGACGAGGATGATGGTGATGAAGGAACAGGGACGGATGTTGCGGACCAGGTACCGACCGAAGCCCCGGAGCCGGTTCCGGAGGCTCCCGCCGCAGGACCATGGATGGGGCCACAGCTCGGGACAACGGTGGTGGGCTGTCCCTACTGCGGGATCCAGCTGTCTGCGCCCGGGACCCCGGAACCACAGAATATCACTTGCGGTGGCTGTGGGGGAATGCTTCAGGTGTGAGGGCGGAGCGAAGATTACAGTGAGGATTGATCCATCCGGATGAATAAGGTGTGCATGGCCGGTCCTGAAGCGACCGGTCATGCACACTAGTCAGCCACTCCGAAAAGGGAGTGGCCTACCCGAGTACGAGCAAGTCGATGATTTCAGTCGACCTTGGTGAGTACGGTGTGCATGGCCGGTCATGAAGCGACCGGTCATGCACACTAGTCAGCCACTCCGATAGGGGAGTGGCCTACCCGAGTACGAGTAAGTCGACGATTTCAGTCGACTTCCTCGTACTCGACATCCACAACATCACCATCATCCACTGGAGCATCGGAGGCACCGGTGCCGGCTTCGGCTCCCGGGGTCGGACCCGCCTGCTGGGCCTGCTCGGCCTGCTGTTTGGCGGCGATCTCCTGGTACATCATCTGGGTCACCTCGTGGATGGCCTTGGAGAACTCCTCGGTGGCCTCCTCGATGGCTTTCAGGTCATCGCCCTTCATGGCCTCGCGGAGCTTCTCCTTGGCCTCGTCGATGGCGTCCTTCTGCTTCTGGCTGACCTTGTCGCCCAGCTCCTTCACGGCCTTCTCGGCGGTGTAGATGAGATTGTCGGCCTGGTTGCGGGCCTCGATGAGCTCCTTGGTCTCCTTGTCCTTGTCTGCGAAGGCCTCGGCATCCTTCACCTTCTGTTCTATCTCGTCCTTGGACAGGGTGGTCTTGGAGGTGATGGTTATCTTCTGCTCGTTGCCGGTTCCCAGGTCCTTGGCGGATACGTTCATTATGCCGTTGGCGTCCAGGTCGAAGGTGACCTCGATCTGGGGCACGCCCCGGGGTGCTGGAGGAATGCCCACCAGATGGAACTTGCCCAGCGATACGTTGTCCTGCACCATGGGCCGCTCGCCCTGAAGGACGTGGATCTCCACCGCCGACTGGTTGTCTGCCGCCGTGGAGAATATCTGGGACTTGCGGGTGGGGATGGTGGTGTTGCGCTCGATGAGGGGGGTCATGACACTGCCCAGGGTCTCGATGCCCAGGGTCAGGGGGGTCACGTCCAGCAGGAGCACATCGGTCACATCACCCTGAAGCACACCGGCCTGGATGGCGGCGCCCAGGGCCACGCACTGCATGGGGTCCACACCTCGGGCGGCCTTCTTGCCGATGACCCGCTCGAAGTACTCGCGGGTGATGGGCATGCGGGTGGGCCCGCCCACCAGGATCACCTTGTCCATGTCGGAGGGCTTCAGCTTGGCGTCCTTGAAGGCCTGGCGGATGGGGGCGTCACAGCGGTTGAGGATGGGCTCCACCAGGTCCTGGAGCTTGGCCCGGCTCAGCTTGAGCTCCATGTGCTTGGGTCCGCTGGTGTCGGCCCAGATGTAGGGCAGGTTGATCTCGGTGGAGAGGGTTCCCGAGAGCTCGATCTTGGCCTTCTCGGCGGCGTCGCGGAGCCGCTGGAGGGCCTTGGGGTCGGCCCGCAGGTCGATGCCGTTCTTGCGCTGGAAGTCGTCGGCCAGGTAGTCCACGATGGCGTCGTCCATGTCGGAACCGCCCAGGTGGGTGTCGCCGGAGGTGGAGACCACCTCGAAGACCCCCTCGCCCATCTCCATGATGGTCACATCGAAGGTCCCGCCACCCAGGTCCAGCACCACTATCTTGTGCTCGCCTTCCTTTTCCAGGCCATAGGCCAGGGCGGCGGCCGTGGGCTCGTTGATGATGCGCTTGACCTCGAAACCGGCGATCTTGCCGGCATCCTTGGTGGACTGGCGCTGGCTGTCGTTGAAGTAGGCGGGCACGGTGATGACCGCTTCGGTGACTGCCTCGCCCAGGAAGGTCTCGGCGTCGGCCTTGATCTTCTGCAGGATGAATGCGGATATCTCCTCGGGGGAGTACTGCTTCTTGCCGATCTTCACCCGGTGGTCGGTACCCATCTGACGCTTGATGCGGGTGACCGTGCCGTCGGGATTGAGTACCGACTGGCGCTTGGCCGCCTCGCCCACCAGCCGCTCCCCATCGTCGGTGAAGGCCACCACCGAGGGGAACATCTTGCCGCCGAAGGCGGAGCCCTCTGCCGAGGGGATGATGGTGGGTCGGCCGCCCTCCATGTATGCGGCCTCGGAGTTTGTCGTGCCCAGGTCGATTCCTATGATTCGTCCCATTTGGTTCACCTTCAGTTCTTGGGTTCTGATTTGTCCGTGTTCTTGCGAGATCTTGAGAACTTGCTCTTCTTCGTGACCTTTCCGGCGGGAGCCCGGGCGACGATCACCTGGGCCGGCCTCAGCAGTTCACCCTTGAGGGTGTAGCCCCTGACGGCCTCCTCCACGATGGTGTCCGGTTCCACCTCGGCGCTCTCCATGGTGGTCAGGGCCTCGTGGAGTCCGGTGTTGAAGGGTTGCCCCACCGAGGGTATGGGCTCCAGGCCTTCGGCCTTGAGGACCTTGGTCATCTGGGTCAGGATGCGGATGATGCCGTCCCGGGACTGGTCGACGGTCTTGTACTCGACCTCCAGGGCCTTGTCGAAGATGTCCAGCACCTCCAGCAGTTGGCCCATCAGCCTGGCCTTGCCCCGCACCTGGTCCAGTTGCCGGTCGCGGGCGGTCCGTTTGCGATAGTTGTCGAAATCGGCCATCGTGCGCTGCCACTTCTCCTTGCAGCCCGCCAGTTCCTGCTCGGTCTGGGCCAGGCGGGTGCGCAGGGCCTCGGTCCCGGTCTCCATCGCTGGCTCATCATCCGGCTCGGGCTCGGCATCTGCCTCGGCATCGGGCACGGGCGCGGGCTCAGGCTCGTCGGTGGCAGTGGCCTTGGACCTGTCCTCGATAACGAGGTCATCTGAGGCTTCCGGCTCCTCAACTGGCTCCTCATCAGGTTTGGGAGGGTCGGGAAGTTCGGGCAATTCACGGCGGGCCATGGTTGGTCTCGAAGAGTTGTTAACTAGTGGTTAACTAGTCTGTTTGATTCACAATGATTACACTTCTATAAAAATGTTTTGCATAAAAAGGCTTTCAAACCCTTTCAGACCCCCTTTCTTGGTTGGATCTTGGGGCCTACCCTCTTGGCTCCTGCCCCTGCCACTGCTCCCGCCCCCGCCCATGCCAAAAGAGTTATTAACAGTCAGGGACGGAATTGTTCAGGTATCCCATGCGCCATACATCCCACCAAGCACCCTCCTCCTGCCATATCTGTATGGGTAGAGGACGTATCGGCAGTGCGAAGTTCGGTGAACCGCTCTGCCCGGCCTGCAATCACGATCCCTGAGAGTGATGAGGTCCAAATAGCTGATGTTCGATCACGGCAAAGCCTGTCCAGAGGCCCTACCCAATTTCAGGTATGCTTCCAGGATCACGTATCACAAATCAGATAGTTTTAAATAGAAGGCCCTCATGGTCCGGGTTACAATATTTAAGCCTTCCGGATGTAGCACCATGGTGAAGGACAACCCCGATGTAGACGAAGAGACCGAATGTCCCGAATGCCAGTCCGATCACTTGATCCGCGATTACGAGCGGGGTGAGCTGGTCTGCAAGGCCTGCGGTCTGGTACTGGACGACAATTTCATCGACGAGGGACCCGAATGGCGGGCCTTCGATGCCGAGCAGACCGAGAAGCGTTCGCGCTCGGGAGCCCCCATGACCCTCATGGTCCATGACAAGGGTCTCTCCACCGATATCGGCTGGGGCAACAAGGACTCCTATGGCAAATCGGTGCCCAGCAAGAATCGGGCCCAGCTCTACCGCATGCGCAAGTGGCAGCACCGGACCCGGGTCTCCAACTCCACCGAGCGCAACCTGGCCCTGGCCCTCAACGAGCTCAACAGGCTCTCGTCAAAGATCGGCCTGCACCGCAACGTCCGCGAGACGGCCGCCTCCATCTACCGGCGGGCGGTGAACTCAAACCTCATCCGCGGTCGCTCGGTGGAGGGTGTCGCCGCGGCGGCCCTCTACGCCGCCTGCCGCCAGTGCAACGTGCCCCGGACCCTGGACGAGATTACCCGGGCCAGCCGGGTATCAAAGAAGGAGATAGGCCGGACCTACAGGTTCATCTCAAGGGAGCTGAAGATGAAGCTCATCCCCACCTCCCCCATCGCCTACGTCTCCCGCTTCTGCTCCGACCTGGAGCTGGGCGGCGAGGTGGAGGTGAAGGCCGTTGAGATCCTCAAGGAGGCCACCGCCAAGGAGCTCACTTCTGGCAGGGGGCCGACTGGTGTGGCCGCCGCCGCCATCTACGTGGCCAGCGTCCTGTGCAACGAGCGCAAGACCCAGAAGGAGATAGCGGAAGTGGTGGGCGTCACCGAGGTGACCATCCGCAACCGCTACAAGGAGCTCACCGAGCATCTCGACATCGACGTGGCACTCTGATAGGCATTATCACCACAAAGAGCACAAAGACCACAGAGAGAAAAACACAGGCTCAATCTCTGCGCACTCTGTGGTCCCTGTGGTTACTTCTTAAACAGATACAGAATAACCGCTCAAGATGCGGGTCATCAAGCGCAACCTGAAATCCAGCAGACTGCCCAGCCCGGGCTCCATCAGACTGCGCATCGAGCATCCCGACGATCTCTACCATCTCTACCAGCTCATCGACGAGGGGGACCGGGCGACGAGCCTGACCGAGCGTCGCGAGGAGGAGAAGGGCGACCGCATCCGGGCCGACCGGGCCGAGAAGCGCAAGATGGTCCTTACCCTGGAGGTGGTCAAGGCCGAGTTCGCCCCCTTCACCGACCGGCTGAGGGTGCTGGGCACCATCGAGGAGGGTCCCCAGGACCATGGTCAGCATCACGCCTTCAACCTCACCGTTGGCGATGACATCACCATCCGCAAGGAGCGGTGGCGGGGGGCCCACATGGACCGCATCAAGCAGGCGGCCAAACCCCAGCCCCAGGCCATCATCATCGCCGTGGACTCAGATTCGGGAGTGGTGGCCCAGATGACCTCCTATGGCGTAAAGGAGCTGGCCAGCGCCCAAGCCCAGGGGGCGGGCAAGTACGCCGCCGCCAAGGGTGCCAGGGGCAAGCAGCCCAAGGGCAAGAGCGGTGCTTCGGGGCGTGACGAGGTTTATATAGAGCTCGTCGAGGCCGCCGCCCAGGCCATCGTCACCGGGACACCCACGGTCATCATCGGTCCCGGCTTCTTCAAGGAGCAGGTGGCGGCCCTGGCCCGCGAGCGCTTCCCAGAGACCTTTGCCAGCGTGCGGGTGGAGAACGCCAGCTGCGCCGGCATGTCGGGGGTCCACGAGGCTCTGAGGGCGGGGACCCTGACCTCGGCCGCTGGTGAAGCCCGCCTTCAGACCGAGCTGTCGGCCATGGAGGAACTGCTGAAGGAGATCGGCAGACTGAAGGGACTGGCGGCCTACGGTCATCGCGAGGTGAAGGAGGCCATCGCGGCGGGCGCCGCCGAGCGACTGCTGGTCACCGACGAGCACGCGCGAACCGAGAGGGGGCGCCGAATGCTGGAGGCCGCCTACCGCGCTCACGTCGAGTCCCTCACCATCTCCACCCATCACGACGGTGGCCAGACCCTGGACAAGTTCGGCGGTGCGGCGGTGATGCTGAGGTACCGGGCCGATCAACCCTGAATCCTTGAAAATCCAGTTCCGATCTGGAAAGAGCTTCCCAGGATATCCTCCAGACCCTTCAGCGCGGAACGGTCACCATCCCATCTCTTTAGCAGGGGTTCGAAACCGGTCTCCACCTTGTCAATGACCTCGTGCATGTGATCCTCGTAAGTGGCCAGGGCCAGTTCCTTGGGCCGGGCTGGGACCACCAGGGCCAGGACCACATTCTCACCCTTCTCGATGAGGATGGTGCTGTCACCGAAGGCTATCTGGCGCAGGTGAGAGGTATCCACCACATCGCCTGAGGCGAAACTGGTCTCGACGAAGTCCTGGATGGCCATGAGCATGCTGGTGACCAGCTCCTTGTCGGGCCCCTCCCCGGCCTCATCCCCTGCCTGGGCGGCAGAGGTGGTCGTTGTTGCATCCCCTGTTCCCGCGACCCGATTGAGATGCTTCATTAGCACCCCGTTGGCATAGTAGATCAGGAAGGCGTCCTCGGGGGTCACCACCTTCTTGCGGATGACCAGACTGAACACCAGCAGGGTAGCGATGACCACCAGCACGAGGCTAGCTCCAAAGACCATCCAGGGGAATTCGTCCTCGTCTGGACCAGGAGCCAGGAGCTCCATCTCATCGGAAGCGTGGACGGTCCCGTCGCCTCCCCTGACCTGCACGAAGAGCTGATGTGCGCCCTTGGACAGGTTGGAGGTGGGAACGTAGAGCGAGTGCAGATGGCCCTGCCGGTATGGGACACGACCCCACAGCTCGTTGTCCACACCGTACCATACGCTGTCCGCGTCGACTTGGGAGCCGCCCGCCAGCAACCGGAGTTGGAAGGTGCCGTTGCGGCCCAGGGAATCGTCCTCGGCCGGAGGCAGGATCTGGATGTCTGTGGCGTTGTTGTCCACCAGGACCTGGATGCCCCTCATGGTGACCACGTTGTCCACGTTGATGGCCTTGACCGAGAGGTCGTGGGGACCGTCGGGAAGACCATCCACATCGACGATTACCTGGAAGCGGTTATGGGCCTCGTTGGGGAATATCAGACCCTCGCCGGCATCGACGCTGTACCAGACGTTGGTGGTATCGAGCCGGTCATCGAGTATCAGGGCCTCGAAGAGCAGGAAGCCCGATGCTCTTTCCGGGAGCTCGGGGAAGAGGATCCGCACCGGGTTGAGGACCGAATGGTTGAGGGTCCTGGATTCAGCGCTGTCGCCGCTGGTGGCGGTGATCTTGAACGTGTGATTGGAATTGGCAAGATCGAAGGTCTCCAGGGTCAGGCCCCAGGTATCGTTGCCCAGATGGCCCAGGGTGCGGCTGGTGGAGGTGTCGTCGTCGATGGTCAGGATGACATCGTCGATGGAACCCGTGTCGCAGGTGATGTTGACCCTGAAATCCAGGGTGCCGCTGAGGGGCTCATCGGTGATATCGAGGAAGGTTATGGCCCCGGAGGCCATTGGTGAACTCGGGAGGGAAAGAATGATGAGACTCAAGAGACCGAACAACAGTATAGAGGCTGCAAACACCCGCCTATCCGACTCCATGGGATTGATCGATTCAGGTGGACCTCGTTATTTGATGGTATCGCTGGCAGACTGGCCAGTAATCGATGGTATCTCCTTAGAGGGTCCTCACGCCTCCTCCTTCAATTGCAGTGTGACCCCTCGATGCATATTGGTTTCCCGAAAACCTATAAGACCGACAGTTCTGGGCCAGGCGCGCAGAGGTAGTCTAGCCCGGTAAGGCGCCGGCCTTGAAAGCCGGTGGGCTCTGCCCTCGGGGGTTCAAATCCCTCCCTCTGCGCTCCTCACTTTGTTCGGAGCGCAGTGGTCAGACTTGGGAATCTCGGGACCCGACCTCGCTTCCCAAGACCTCCCTCTGCGCTTTCGCCTTTGGCGAAAGCTTGAGGTCGGGTAGGAGAGTTCTACACTGACAAGGCAAACTCTCCAACCTCGGCCTTTTCATGATGGGGATGAAAACGCCTCGCTCTTGGGAATCTCATGAGCGGGATTCGCTTCCCAAGACCTCCCTTTGCGCCTTTGTACCCGAAGATTACTTGGGCACAAAGGCACAAGGACTTGAGAGATGCTTCACTGACAAGGCACACTCTCAAGACCTCTGCGCCTCCTCGCTCCGCTCGGAGTTATTCTCTTAGTATATTGGAACATCAAGTAGATGGCCAGATCAGTCGAATCGCGTCTTCTCCTCAAGTTCCTCGATGAGGCTGGCCTTGTAGCTGAAGCAGTCCCTCATCATCTTCAATGCCGAGGTGTAGACCTTTATATCCTCATCGTCGGTGGTGACGATGAAGAAGGGTGCGGTGTCGATCCCGTGTTCTTGGGCCAGGAGCATGCCTTCGCTCTCAGGATTTCCAGCCTCGGCCCAGATGGTCTCATGGATATCATCCTGGTGCCCCCGTCGTTCCAGCAGCTCGGAGACCTGACCACACTTGCGACACTGGGAGCCATCGGCCAGCCGCTTCTTCACCATGGTTATCTTCATGGGAACGGCAGAATGGCGGGGCTATTTGGGGCTTCGCAGCAGGCAAGGGCCCACCGGTCTACCGGTGGCTTTCCATCGATATCATGCTCCA
This sequence comes from uncultured archaeon, assembly GCA_964384995.1. Classification (GTDB taxonomy): domain Archaea; phylum Thermoplasmatota; class Poseidoniia; order MGIII; family CAYLMJ01; genus CAYLMJ01. The sequence continues at coordinate 30,125 of CAYLMJ010000009.1, forward strand.
TCCACATCGGCAGTCAGGCAGTACCGGTACTCTCGCAGTTCCCGCCTAAGCCTCCGGGCTCCCGGGCAGACCTGCTCCAGCCTGTGCCAGAAGCGGGGGCTGTGGTCGGGAACCTGGGTGTGGACCAGTTCGTGGAGCAGGACGTAGTCCTGCAACCTGACCGGGAGCCAGAGCAGTTTCATGTTCAACGAGATGTTGTTCCTGGACGAGCAGCTGCCCCAGCGGGTCCTCTGGCTGCGAATGGAGACCCGGCCGTGGGCAAGGTCGTGCAGGTCCGCCAGCTCCTCCAGGCGGGAGACCAGATGGGTCCGGGCCACCTCCCTGTCGATGGGAGGCAGGTCCGTCTGGAGCCTTCGTTCCCGTTCCTCGGCCGCCCTGACCTTGGTCTGCTGGACCGCGATCCAGTCCCGATTGGCCCTGGCGAAGGCCTCCGCTTTCTCGAACGAGACCCGGCGGGGCACCGCCACCCTTACCCTCTCGACCTTCACCGAGAGGATGAGCCGTCTGGCTCGCCTGCTCTTCTCCAGGATCACCCGCCCCACATCGGGAAGGTCGAGATACCGGGTTCCTGGCTTTGCATCTCTGGCTCTGGCAGTCTCATGATCCGAGGCATTCTCCATCCCGCCTTCGTCCGCGATCTCTTTATCATTGGACAACCAGGGCAGGGTGGTCTGGCGATGTGTTCTTGAGGGCAAGGAAAAGCCATGTTCCAACCCCTTCAATTGCCTTTCCAACAGGATGGGCAGGCAGGGGCGAAAATCTTGATCGGGAGCTGGGGGCCCCACAGCTTATTTATAAAGGTTCTGACGGTTAATTTCACATTTTTTATATATAAAATCAGAAAGCAACAATCCTCCAAGTAATTGGAGGTTTATACCATGGGACTAACACACAAATCTGTAAATATTTTCGGTAAAAAGCTGCCAGCCTGGCTTCTACTCGCCGCTCTTGTAGTGGTCGGTGCTGGAGCCGCCGCCGGTCTCGTCCTCAAGGACCAGGTCAACGGCACGACCACCATCGCCGTGAGTCAGGCTATTCGCGTCACGGCCCCCTACTCCGACTGGGATGGCGACGGCAACCCCGACGGCGACCAGGACGAGTTCCTGGGCACCGCCGACGATGACGGCATGGCCTTCGCGGCCCACTTCGAGGCCAACAACGGCGACATCGTCATCATGTACCTGGATGTCTACAACCACGGTGGCAACGCCGACGAGACCGTCGTGCTGCTGTCACTGGACATTCCCGATGGCATGACCATCAACATCGAGGACGTCATCGGCGATGACAGCCACAATGTCGTTCGCATGAACGACAACCAGTGGAAGTTCGCCGTGGACGCCGGCACCGGTGCCGACGACGCAGACTACAACACCCTCTGCTTCGAGATCGCTATCGAGGACGCCCAGGAGACCGGCTTCTATCAGCTGGAAGGCAGCCTCGTTCCCCTGAACGTCTGATAAGACCGACAGGAACGATCCGACAACCACCGCCACACCCAACACCAGAAATCACACCAACCTGGGGCTCCGAGAAGCCAGATGGCCGACCGGAGCCCTGTGACTATTGCCCATAGTCCCTGCGTACAAGGTGGCGGGCCCAGTTCCCGCCACCCCCCTTTTCTTTTTCAATCAAGACGATTCATTCTCTCAGATCGATGGTATCGTCAGGTACCCAAACACTAATATTCCCACCATGGCTGGCCGCACCCGCGCGGGGATGGCACAGCCTGGTACTGCGCGGGATTGCTAATCCCGTGAGCTTGACTCTCGGGGGTTCAAATCCCCCTCCCCGCGCTCCTGCGCTTCGCTTGGAGCGCGGTTGCACTTGAGACATCTCAGGATTCGGCTTCGAGTCTCAAGACCTCCCTGCACTTATGTTGGGAAATGAACACTTACACTATTCTCAAGCCGAATCCTTGAGGGCCGCCACCAGGTCCAGCAGGGCCGCCTTGCCGTCGCCGAACATCATCAGACAATTGTCCCTGGCGAACAGGGGATTGGGGATGCCAGCGAATCCGGGAGAGAGACTGCGCTTGACCACGACGATGGTCCGGGCCAGGTCCACGTTGATGATGGGCATCCCGGCGATGGCGCTCTCCGGGTCCTCCCGGGCCAGGGGATTGACCACGTCGTTGGCTCCGATGACCAGGACCACGTCCACCTGCTCGATGTCGGTGTTTATCTCGGTGTCATCCTTCAGCTTGTCGTAGGGGATGTCGGCTTCGGCCAGGAGCACGTTCATGTGCCCCGGCATGCGGCCGGCCACTGGATGGATGCCATACTCCACCTCGGTACCCTGTGCCTCCAGCAGGTTCGCCATGTCCCGTACCACGTGCTGGGCTTGGGCCACCGCCATGCCATAACCTGGAACCACAACCACCCTCTGGGCAGTCTCCAGGAGCATTGCCACCTCCTCGGGGCTGGTGGACTTCACCTTGCCGGCATATACCTCATCGGCATCAGCCACATCGCCACTGCCCTCGAACTTGCCCAGGATGACGTTGGTCAGGGAGCGATTCATGGCCTTGCACATGATCTTGGTCAGGATCAGGCCGGCGGCACCCACCAGGGCGCCTGCGATGATGAGCACGTTGTTGTTCAGCACGAAACCGGTGGAGCAGGCCGCCAGGCCTGAGTAGGAGTTGAGCAGGGAGATGACCACCGGCATGTCAGCCCCGCCGATGGGGCTCACCAGCAGCAGGCCCAGCAGGGTGGCGATGATCACCAGGATCGCGAACCAGAGGTTATCGTCCTGCCCGGAGATGAACATCCCCGCTGCCACCAGAACACCCGCCACCAGGATACCGTTCATCACCATCTGACCCGGGAACTCCAGGTTCTTGTTGTAGAGCCCCTGCAACTTGGCGAAAGCCACCAGGCTCCCCCAGAAGGTCACCGTTCCGATGAGCACGGAGGCGGCCATGGCTCCCACGACCACCAGATCTTCGGAATCCTCTGTCAGCAAGGTGACGCTGACGATGAACACCGAGGCCCCGCCACCCAGGCCGTTGAAGATGGCCACCAGCTGGGGCATGTCGGTCATGGCTATCTTGCTGGCCAGGGTCTGCCCGATGGCCCCGCCTATGATCAGTCCCACCAGGATGAAGGTCCAGTGGATGGTCTCCTGGTGCCAGAGCACGGTGATGACTCCCAGCAGCATGCCGGCGGCCCCCATCTGGTTGCCGCGCACGGCGGTGCGGGGGTGGGTCAGGCCCTTGAGGCCAAAGATGAACAGCACAGCCGCGATGAGATAGCCCAGGTTGGCGATGGAATCGGTGTCCAGGTCCATGCTATCACTCCCTCTTCTGGAACATCGCCAGCATCCGGTGGGTCACGCTGAAGCCACCCACCACGTTGATGGTGGCCAGGATGACCGCCAGGGTTCCCAGGATCGTGGACAGGATGAGCTCATCGCTGTGGGCCGATATCAGGGCCCCGATGAGGGTGATGCCCGAGATGGCGTTGGCTCCCGACATCAGTGGCGTGTGCAGGGTGGGAGGCACCTTGGTGATTATCTCGAAACCCACGATGATGGCCAGGACGAATATGGTCAGCAGCATCACGAGGTCCAAGGTCAGGCCTCCAGGGAAATGGCCGAACCATCCCCGGGGAGGCTCCCCTCGGCCCCCATCAACGGGGGCTCTGGTGAGGGAGGCATGGGCGGCGAGGGCGGCTCACCCAGGATCTCGAGCACGGTGGTATGGACCACCTGGCCGTCGTGGGTGACCATGGTCTCCTGGTCCACCTCGTCCTGGGGCGGGAAATTGAACTGACCCTCTCTCAGCAGATGCCTGAGCAGGGTCGTGATGTTGCGCGAGTACATCTTGCTGGCATGGGTGGGCAGTGAACCGGGTATGTTCCGGGGACCCATGATCGCCACACCATTGACCTCGACGGTCTCACCTGGTGAGGTGAGCTGACAGTTGCCGCCCTGCTCGGCCGCCAGATCGACGATGACGGAACCGGGTCGCATGGCCTGGACCATCTCCCCGGTGATGAGCACGGGGGCCTTCTTGCCCGGCACGGCCGCCGTGGTGATGACCAGATCGCTGCTGGCCAGGGTCTCCAGCATCATCTGCCTCTGTCTTTGGATGAAATCGTCGCTCTGCTCCCTGGCGTAGCCGCCCTTGCCCTTGGCCTGCCTGGTGTCCAGATCGATCTCGATGAACTGGCCGCCCACGCTCTGGACCTGCTCTTTGGTCTCGGGACGGATGTCGTAGGCCGCCACCATGGCTCCCAGGCGCTTGGCGCTGGCAATGGCCTGCAATCCTGCCACACCGGCACCCAGGACGAAGACCCGGGCGGGCGTCAGGGTCCCTGCGGCGGTGATCATCATGGGGAACATCTTGGGCAGTTGGGCCGCTCCCAGCAGGACCGCCTTGTAGCCAGCCAGGGTGGCCATTGATGACAGGGCGTCCATGCTCTGGGTGTGGGTGAGGCGAGGGATGAGCTCCATGGAGTAAGAGGTGACCCCGGTTGCTGCCAACCGCCTGGCCTGCTGGGCCTCTCCAAGGGGGTTGAGGAACGCGATGATGGCCTGCCCTTTGTGCAGGTTTTCCAGAACTTTCCTGTCTGCTTCACTGGTGGTGCCCGGTCCGCGGACCTGAAGCAGGATATCGGCGGGACCGATCAGCTCCAGGCGATCGCTGATTATCCGGGCACCCTTGGCCTTGTATTCAGCATCGGGGTATCCGGCGGCCTCACCGGCCCCGGCCTCCACATCGATGATGTGTCCCTCCTTGACCAGGCCCGGGATGTCTTCGGGTACCAGGGCCACACGATCCTCATCTGGTGCTGTCTCTTTGGGAATGGCAATTCTCAGGGTGTCAACTCCATCGTAAGTGGATGATTGAGCAGCCATTGGAGCGTTTATAATGTTATTGTAATTCCAATAATACAAACTATGTCGATAAAGTAATACTGCGAAGGCTGACATCCCGGCCCGCATGACCGCAAGCGACTGGAGGGACCCCTGGACCGCCCACCACAGAAATCTACTTAGCAAGGCCCATTCTCCCATCATTGCAGGTGACCTCGCTCCGGAGACCATCCGACTGTTCTTGATCTCGATCAACGTGCACGTCGCGAAACTCGTTCAGGGCACCTGGAGACTCCCCCGACACCAAGGTGTTACCTCCATGAGACCACTCGATCTTATCCTTCTGGCGGGCTTTATCGGCCTGCTGGCCATCGTGTCATTCAACCAGAACGCCTCGGCCGTGGAGCTGGAATGGACCATGACCCTGGATGACAGCCGCAGGTTCAATGACGTGGCCATGACCGATGATGGTGAGCTCATAGTGGCCGGTGTGTACAAGCCCGGTCCACCCGAAAAGCACCTGGTCCACCTCTACAACCAGACCGGTGACCTGCTGGTAAGCAAGACCTTCCCGAACTGGACCACTCATGTCGCCATATCCTCCCTCGGCGATACCATCATGGTGGCCAGCAGCTGGGGCCAGGTCTATCTCTTCGATAACCTGAGCTCTGACCCCCTCTGGGAATACGAGGTCGTGGATGGCATTCTCGAGGTCGAGATGACCCCCGATGGCCAGCATGTTGGCCTGGTGGGGGTCTACAGCCAGTTCATCCTCCTCGATCGCAACGGCACCGAGCTCTGGAACACCACCGACCGCATCGGTGTTCGCTACTTCGCCATGGCCGATGACGTGGGTCATATCGCCATGACCGCCTGGGACGGCGACCTGTACCTAGTGGCCGGGAACGGGACAGTAATATGGCAGCGGACCGGCCATTCCAGCATGAAATACGTGGACATCTCGGCAAAAGGTGGGTCCATCGTCGTTTCCGACTCCCAGGACGGTTTCTACCTTTACAACCGCACCGGTTCCCAACGCTGGTTCATGGATACCGGTCAATGGGTCGTTGACTCGGTCGCCATCTCGGCCGATGGCAGCCATGTGGCCATCGGAACCCGCTACGAGGTGCTCCTCCTGACCAAAAGCGGTTCAGTGCTTGTCTATTACGATGATACCTTGACCACGAGGCAGGTCGCCCTGAACCGGGACGGCAGTTTCCTGGCGGCCAGCATCTACAGCAAGGGCCTGCTGTTCACCAAGGAAAGCAGTATACCCATCTCCTCCTTGGACTATCCAGCAGGTCAGTGGCCCGATCTTTCGCTGACCCCCGATGGGAGGTACATGCTCCAGACCAATCGGAACCTCTTGCATTATCTCTGGACCGGCGACCAGACCGTTTCCATCGGTGCCATCGCCCCCGAACCGGCCAGCGAGACCGCCCCCGTCCATTTCATGGCCAACGTGAGCGATGGTCTGCCCCTGAGGAACCACGAGTGGGTCTCCGACCTTGACGGGAGGCTGTCCAACGCCTACTCCTTCAACACCACCCTGAGCCCGGGTCTCCATACCATCTCGTTCAGGGTCCGCAGCTGGCAGGGCCTCTGGAGCGCCCCCGTGTCCTCCCAGCTCCTGGTCCATGAACGACCGGTAGCCCATCTGGCCGAGGACCTGCCGGCGTGGGCGTCCCAGGGTCAGAAGGTCGAACTGTCAGGGAATGGCTCGGGACCCCTGGCCATCACCGGCTACGAATGGGCCTCGGACCTGGATGGTGTCTTCGCCACGACCAACCTCTCCAACAGCTCCAGCCTGCGACCCGGCGACCATCAGATCATCTTCCGGGTGCATGATGTCAATGGCGCCTGGTCGGAACCGGTGACCATGAAGCTCCACGTCAATGCCAGACCCATCGCCACCATCCTGGGTACCGACCCGGTGGCGGCCTTCGTTGGTGGCAACCTGACCCTGCTGGGGGCCGGGACCGATGTGGACGGCATCATAACCACCTACGAGTGGGACCTGCTGGGCGACGGCAAGCTCATCTTCGGCGAGAGCTCGCCCACCGCCTATTTCACCTACAGCCAGCAGGGCAACATGACCGTCAAGCTGCGGGTACAGGACAACGACGACATCTGGTCCGAACCCGCCGAGCTGACCTTCTACGTGACCACCAGGCCCCAGGCCAGCCTCGTGAGCATCGAAGGCAAGGCCCAGGTGGGGGAGGTGGTCCTGCTCACCGCCTCCGGCACCGACAAGGACGGCTCACTGTCCGCCTATCGCTGGGACCCCTACGGCGATGGTAGACTGACCTACACCACCACCAACGCCACTCTGGAGTTCATCTACCCGGCCGGCGGCTCTTACACCGTCAGACTCTGGGTCCAGGATGACGACGGTGCCTGGTCGGAAGCGGCCCAGCAGACCATCAAGGTGGCCGCTGCCGATGACTCTGATGGAGACTATCCGTTGCCCCTGCCCCTGATAGGCCTCGGGGTGGTGGTCCTCCTGGGCATCGCGGGTATGGTGCTCTGGAAACGCGGCCACGGGACCGGGAGGGGCTGATAGCATGCGAGCACTCAGGCTCCTGACACTCGGCGGCCTCCTCCTCCTGCTGGCCCTGATGGCTTTGGTTCAGGGTTCAGAGGCGGCGGAGCTCGGTTGGACCAAGAACATGGGGATGAGGTGCGAGAACGATGGTTCGAACTGCATGGCCCTATCTGAAGACGGTGCGTATATCGTCTCCGCCGATGCCGCTTCCGACCAGCTCATCCTCTTGGACCGGAACGGCACCGAGCTGTGGAACTACACCACCACGACCGGTGATGTGACCGCTTTGGATATCACCGCCGACGGGAAGCACATCGTGGCTGGGACCGAATGGGGGCGCATCATCTTGTTCAACGCCTCCTCCCCCCTGCCGGTCTGGTCCCGGGACGTTCCTGGGGCGACAACGAAGAGCGTCGATATCACACCCGATGGAAGGTACATCCTGACCTACAATTTCGATGATTTCAACGTGGATCGTTACATAAAGCTGATCTCCCGCAACAATACCCTGGTGTGGGAGCATGAGCCCACCTTCCACCTCATGGGTCTGACCATCTCCGATGACGGACAGTACGTGGTCCTGTCCGGAGAGAACGCTGAACTCTACCACAACGGGTCCCTCCTGTGGGGCTATACCAGCTACGACCAATTCACCATACCGCACATGACCCCCGATGGAAGCAGGGTGGTCATCGGTCATGAGAATGGCACGGTGTCCCTGTTCAATCGCACCGGTCGCCTCTGGGTCGAACACGCTCGGCAAAGGGTCTACCATGCCGCGATCTCGGCCGATGGCAAGACCATCGCCGTGGAGGATGACAGCACGTATCTGACCGTCTTCGATGAGGCCGGCACCCATTTGTGGAGCTCCGAGAGGTTAACACGGATGACCGGGATCAAGATCACCGACAACGGAAGCCACATCGTGGTATCCCACTTCGACAAACTGGTCATGTTCCAGAGATCCAGCACCACACCGATCTGGGAATTTCCTTTTGGAGGCCATGATAACGCTTATTTCAGGATCACACCGGATTGGAGCTACTTGCTGGTCGCCACGCAGAGCCCAGATTCATTGAAACTGGTCTGGAACGGTGATTTGCAAGTATTCGTCGACTCGATTACACCCGGTACCACCTCCATGGGCATCCCGGTCGACCTTGCCGGTCATGGTGAACACGCCCTCCCCCTGCGGGGTTATCGCTGGTCCTCGGACCTCGACGGGGTCTTATCCACCAGTGCCACCGAACCATCCCTCACCGTGTCCAACCTCAGCGAGGGCCTTCACAACATCTCCTTCCAGGTAAGGGACTGGCCCGGAGCCTGGAGGGATCCGGAGGTCATCCAGCTGCGCATCTACGCCCGGCCAATCGCCATCAACGTCTCCACCCCCAGCAATCGCACCAACGAGGGGCAGGCGGCCCGTTTCTACGGCAACGGCAGCGACGACAATGGCGTGGCCGGGTACGAATGGACCTCAGACCGGGACGGCAAGCTCTCCAACCTCTCCGCGTTCAGCATAGACTCCCTGAGCGCTGGCTTCCACATCATCGGGTTCAGGGTCCAGGACATCCACGGCTCCTGGTCCCTGCCCATCTACCTGAACCACATGGTCAACACCCGTCCCGTGGCCTACATCCTGGATTTCGCTCCGGCGATACCGCTGGTGGGCGAGGAGGTCTACTTCACGGGTGCTGGCACAGACCACAACGGTCTGGTGGCCAGGTTCGAATGGGACATGCTGGGGGATGGCAGTGCCCTCTTCAAAGATCAGAACGTCACGGCCAGCTTCAAGTATCCGGCTCCCGGCAACTACACCGTAAAGCTCAGAGTGCAGGACGCTGAGGGAGCCTGGTCGCTGCCCGCCGACCTGACGGTCTACATCAACGCCCGGCCCACTGTCGAGCCGCCAACCTTCAAGCCCGTGGATCCGAGGGTCGGCGACCCGGTGACCCTGTCGGTGGCCGCCTCAGACGCCGACGGTGAGATAACGGCCTACCGCTGGGACCTGCTGGGCGACGGCTCGGTCATCTTCACCGATGAGGCCCCCACCGCCCTTTTCGCCTACGCGAGACCCGGCACCTACACCGTCAACCTCACCGTTCAGGACGACCTTGGGGCCTGGTCCGAGTCCGTGGAGTTCCAGGTGACGGTCCAGCCGAGAGCCCAGGGTGATGGTGATGACGATGACAGCCCGGCACCCGGCCTCCTCCTGTCGGTGGCGGCCTTGGCCCTGGCAATGACGCTGACCATGATGACCGGGCGCCGAGAGCGATGAGGGCACCCCAGCTCCGAGTCAAGCAACCTCCCAAACCTTAATTGGCCAAACCAGGCTGGGTCACCATGGACGAGGAGGGCTCCATCGGACCCTGGCCCAGTCGCAGGCGGCTCCTCCAGGAGCGCGAACAGCCAGTGCAAGGCGACGCGGCGGGCCACCATACCCATCTGGCGGAAGGGGCGGCGGAGCAGGCCGAGGCCTTCAGGCAATGGGAGAGGGAATGCCTGGAGCCCCTGATGGCCCGCCACGGTGAGATGCGGCCTTCCGACGGATTCATCTCGGCCTCCTCCGATATCGTCCGCCGTCTGGCAGCACCCTCTGAACTGCGTGAGGCGGGTTTCGACCACAACGACCATCTGGGCTTCCCCGGTCTCTACCCTTTCACCCGGGGGGTCCAGCCGACGATGTATCGGGGGCGATTATGGACCATGCGCCAGTACGCCGGCTACGCCACCGCCGCCGAGTCCAACGCCCGCTACCGATACCTGCTGGACCAGGGCCAGACCGGTCTCTCCGTGGCCTTCGACCTGCCCACCCAGATCGGATACGATTCGGACCACGTCCTGGCCGACGGTGAGGTGGGCAAGGTGGGAGTGGCCATCGACAACCTGGGCGACATGGAGACCCTTTTCCATCAGGTGCCCCTGGATCGGGTCAGCACCTCCATGACCATCAACGCCCCGGCCGCGGTCCTGCTGGCTCTTTATATATCCGTCGCCGAGAAGCAGGGTGTCGCACCTGAAGCCCTGAGAGGCACCGTCCAGAACGATATCCTAAAGGAATACATCGCCCGCGGGACCTACATCTACCCCCCCGGACCGAGCCTGAAGCTGGCCACCGACATCATGGCCCACTGCGCTGACAAGGTGCCCAGGTGGAACACCATCTCCATCTCCGGTTACCACATGCGGGAGGCAGGTTGCACCGCCCTGCAAGAGCTGGCCTTCACCCTGGCCAACGGGATCACCTACGTGGAGGCGGCCCAGGCCCGGGGCCTGGCCGTGGACAGCTTCGCGCCCCGTCTGGCCTTCTTCTTCTGCTGTCACAACGACCTGCTGGAGGAGGTGGCCAAGTTCCGGGCCGCCAGGTTCCTTTGGGCCCAGATAATGCGGAAGCGGTTCGAGGCTCAGGACCCTCGCTCCTGGACCCTGCGCTTTCACACCCAGACCGCCGGCTGTACCCTGACCGCCCAGCAACCCGAGAACAACGTGGTGCGGGTATCCATCCAGGCCCTGGCCGCCGTGCTGGGTGGCACCCAATCCCTCCACACCAATTCAATGGACGAGGCCCTGGCATTGCCCACCGAGAAAGCGGTGCGCATAGCCCTGCGGACCCAGCAGATGATAGCCCATGAATCGGGGGTGGCCAACACCATCGACCCCCTGGCCGGCTCCTATTTTGTCGAGCATCGGACCCGGGAGCTGGTGGAAGAGGCCCAGGGGCTCATGGAGCGCATCCGACGGCGGGGGGGCATGCTCAAGGCCATCGAGAGCGGCTGGGTCCAGCGGGAGATCGCCGATTCGGCCTACCGCTACCAGAAAGAGATCGAGGCCGATGAGCGCTACATCGTGGGCGTCAATCGTCATAGCGCCGCGGCCGGTGAGCGGAGCCGGGAGGGGACCACCGATATCCTGCGGGTAGATCCGGCCACCGAGGCCGCCCAGCGGGCCAGGGTCGAGAGCTGGCGCCAGGACCGGGATGAGACGGGGGTCGAGACCGTGCTGGGCAGACTGAAGGAGGCGGCCGAAGGCTACCAGTCCGATGGAGCGGCCAACGGGGCCAATGCTCCCAACACCCTGCCCTTGATCCTCTCGGCTGTGAAGGCTGGAGCCACCCTGGGTGAGGTTTGCCATAGCTTGCGCGAGGTGTGGGGAGAGCACCGTCCGGTCGAGCTGTTGTAGGCTCGGATGGCTGGCTTGGGCAGGTCATGACCGTGAGATGAATGCGCAAGCTCATGCATCGCCAGGGCCTATTCCTTGCTGATGCGATCGGTTTCAGATCACTTCATTTTGACTTTTGGGCCTCGGCGTCCGAACCTTCCTGGTCCTCGGTCCCCTCTTCTTCCTTTTCATCAACGTTCCTCTCGTCGATATCGGCGTGGCTGCGGCTCCACAATCGGCGCTGGAACCTCTGCAAACGGGTGATGTCGTTCTCCAGTTTCTTCTCCTGGATCAGCATCACCTTGTCGTGGGCGTCATCCAGCCGCAGGCCGGTCAGCTCCAGCTCCTCCAGGTCCTCATCGGTCACCATCCCCTCCTTCAGGCGCCCCTCGATGCCCGCCAATAAGAGGCTCACCTCCTCCTTGGTGGTCTTGAGCTCGATCTTGGTGGACAGGGTGAGGTTGCGCAGGGCTTTCTCCATGGCCTGGCGGACCTCCCCCATCTCCTCCACGCTGACCTTCTTGAGGGTGGCGATGACCTTGGCGTTGAGGAAGTTGCTCAGGGTCTTGGCCACGTTCAGGCGAACGATGTCCTCGGGATCGGACAGGGCCTCAAGCAGGGGGTCGATGGCCCGCTCGTCCTCCAGGGTGCCCATGATGTAGATGACCGTGAGCTTGTTGTCCAGCGAGCCCGACCTCAGGGTCTCGGCGAGGCTGTCAAAGGCCGACAGGTCGCCCCGTTTGGCCAGGGCGATGGCCGCCGCCTCGCGGATCTCCTTCTGCTTGTCCCCGGTCAGCTTGACGAAGAGCTTGACGAGCCGGGGGTCGTCCATCTCCCCCAGGGCCTCCACAGCGTGCATGCGCACCGTGATATCCTTGTCGTTGAGGGCCTTGACCAGGTGCTGCAATGCCTCCTTGTCCCCCAGCTCGCCCAGGGCTCTGATGCAGGCCGCCCGCATCAGGGGGTCCTTGTCGGTCACCCCCTTGAGCATGGGCTGGAGCTTGCCCTTGGCCTTCCACTTGGCCACCTTCTTGTCGATCTTGGCCCGCTGCTTGTCCTGCTTGTCCATGGTCGACTCCGCCGACGATTAAGGCCATTTGTTTTATTTAAACCATGTGCAAGCCGTGGCCTCTGAATGTCGGTGTTGAATGATGAAAAAAAAGCTCGTATGGAGTGACTGAGACCCTTGGACCGAACGATATTGGAAACAGGGGCAACCAGGTCAGCATTCGGGATTATATTCATTGTCAAAACCTCAATCCACAAAGTTAATGAGGAACCCGGAAGTGGGATCGGCAATGAGCCTGCCACCAGTCAAGATGCCATCTCCAGAGTTGCTGGCCAAGGTTCATGCTCTGAAAGGAAAAAAAGGGATGTTCGCCGTGATCGAACCGGACAGCGGCAGGTATTTTCTGGGTCAGACCCACCTGGAGGCCGCCATGAAGGCTCGAGAGCATTATGCGGACAAGGTGTTCTATTCCATACGGATAGGCTATCCCTATGTTGATAGGCACAGAGGTGGGATCAAGAAGATATGAGAGAGAACATCTGCGGAGAGATAATCGACAACGTGCCCTTCATCCCTGCAATGATCGAAGATGAAGGACTCTCGATAGACAATCATGGGACCCAGAACGTGATGGTGGATACCGGCTTCACCGGTGACATCGCCATTCCCCTTGATCTCATTCGGAGAATGGGATTGTCTTTCCTGTTGTACGAGGACTTTGAGCTGGCCAATGGAGAGGTGATCACCCATCCGGTCTTCCTGGGTCGTGTATTGGTCGGAGGCCTCCTGCTTGATACGCTGGTCGTTCCAGGTGAATGGATGATCGGAATGACCTTGCTGGGAAGGATCGGAGATGAGTTGAGCCTTGATTTTCGCCTTGGCTGTGTGATGATCAGGGGAATGCCCAGGCAAGACCCTATCTAGCGGCCCGCAAAACCTTATGTAGCCACCGACGCTGGCGCCACGCCCAAGCGGCACCAGACAGGATCGTGGCCGGGGTAGGCTAGTCTGGTAAAACTGGGGGACTGTGGCTCCCTCGTCCCGGGTTCGAATCCCGGCCCCGGCCCTCTCTCTCGACCTTGGTTCGAGAGGGCCGGCTGCGTGTTCTCCTTTCAGTCGAACACACGCGGACTTGGGAAGGCTCAGGATTGGACTTCGCTTCCCAAGACCGGCCCCGGCCCCATCTTCACGACCCAGGTCTTCTTGTCGGTGAAGATGGGTCCGGGACTTGAGACGTGCTTCACTGACAAGGCGCAGTCTCAAGACCCCGGCCCCTCTCACGACAAGGGTTCGAGACTTTGGTTTACAGAGTTCCTTTTTGGCTGTCGCAATTACTATAATCCAAACATCTGTCCATCCCTTTTCGCACCAAGGTTTTTCAAGGATAGTATCATGACAGTGACACTTGCCGGGAACCGCATTATCGGGACCCGGGCCATCACCAGCGAGGTGCAGAACCATGGACCGCCAATTCCATTCCATCGAAGATATCCTCGACTTCGCCATCGAGAACGAGCAGGAGGCCATCGACCTCTACACCCGGCTTGCAGAGACCGCAAAGCGCTCGGCCATCAGGCGGGTCTTTAAGGAGTTCACCGAGGAGGAGCGCAAGCACAAGGTCCTGCTGGAGGAGTTCAAGGTCGAGAAGCGGGACTTCAAGCCCGCGGGCGAGGTGCTGGACCTCAAGATCAGCGACTACATCGTCGAGGACAACCTGAGCGCCGATGCTGGCTACCAGACCATCCTGGTCTATGCCATGAAGAAGGAGAAGGCCGCCTTCAGGCTCTACACCAATCTCGCGGGGCAGACCGAGGACCCCCAGGCCAAAGCCCTCCTGCTGAGGCTGGCCCAGGAGGAGGCAAAGCACAAGCTCTACTTCGAGATCGAGTACGACGAGTGCATCCTCACCGAGAACTGAACCCATCTCCACCTGTGATTCAGTATTCTCGCTTCTTTCTTATCGCCTCTTCTATCAATACAGTTCGGTTCCTGATCGTGTAGAAGAAGCGATGCTTGCCTACCCGGAGCCTATACTCTGATTTCCTGCTGACCAGCTTCTTGATATCGCAACCAGCACGGGCTTTGAACGGGTTTTCCATCAGTAGTTTGAACTTGTCGACACTGAGCTGTTTATCACAGCGAGAGAGGGCGTCGAGATATTTCATCACGTCTCTGTGTAGTTCAATCTTGAAATTCATTCCAAACCACGACTTTCGATATACTCCTCAAGAGAGATGTGCTTGTCCCTGTCCCTGATAGCCTTCTCGCGGATGTAGTCGGCGAAGTCGTCGATGGATTGTCGTATGAGCTCGCGGATGAACTCCGACTTGGAGGTGTACTCGCCACTCTCCACAAGCTCCTCGATGGCCTCGTACTGCCCCTTGGTGATGCGCAGGTTCAGGGTCCGGGTGCGTGTTGCCATGGTATTCACTTGTATTGCTATAGTAACACAACCTAGATAATCCTGTCGCTCTCGATCTGCTCGTTGATCTGCTTTTTTTCGGGTTCCATTCCCATGGTCCACTGCAATTTAAGCAGGCATTTAGGCCTTCTCGCTCCTCCTTTTGACGATGATGATAAGGCTGTCGTTGGGAGGGGGCCAGATGAACTGTTCCCATCGATGGAAGACCAGACGGCCTGGCCCTGGCCTTAAAGCCTGAACGGCCCTTGCCTGCCCGATTCCGTGTTCACCATCGAGAACATTGCCCCCGACGCTCCCGGCGTGGGTTCGGCCCTGGACCTCATCGGCTCGGCCTCCCATGCCGTGGTCCTCACCGGAGCCGGCGTATCGGTGGAATCGGGGATACCCGATTTTCGCAGTCCAGGAGGTCTCTGGGAGATCTTCAGCCCCGATGAGTACGCCACCTACCAGGTCTTCGAGAACGAGCCTGAAAAGGCCTGGCGGCTCTTTCGGGCCATTGAGGAGAAGCTATTGCCCGCCCGTCCCAATCCGGCTCACAAGGCCCTGGCGCGGCTGGAGGATAGGGGATTGTTGCAGGCGATCATAACCCAGAACATCGATGGCCTGCACCAGGCCGCCGGCTCAGAGCGGGTCTGGGAGATCCACGGCGATCATCAGCGCCTGCACTGCCCGGTCTGCGACACGGTGCGGACCAAGCGACCCGGGGATTACGACGCTCCCGAGGCCCGGGAGGAGCGGGGTCAGACCGAGTATCCCTGCTGCGATCAGTGCAACCACGCCCTGAAACCCAACGTCGTCCTCTTCGGCGAGGCGGTGCGGGACCTGGAGAGCATCGTGGCCGAGTTGGAGCCCTGCGACCTGCTCATCGTGGTGGGCACCTCGGCCCATGTGGCCCCCTCCTCCAACTTCCCCCACGCCGTGAAGCACAGAGGCGGCAAGGTCATCGAGTTCAATTCCGAGCCAACACTGCTGTCGGGGGGCGAGGGCGGAGGCCTGCAATGGCTGATCTACGGCCAGCAGTCATCGGGCCCAGTCACCGACTACCTCTTCCTGGGAAAGGCGGGCGAGACCCTGCCAGCCGTCGTGGAACTGTTGACCTGACGACGATCGCGACCGGCCGACCATCCTGATCATTGCGGTATCACAGCCATTTGAGCCTGCGGAACATGTAGAGCAGGGAGCCGGCGATGGCGATCATCCCCAGCCAGAATGCCGAGTAGGCATGTTCGAACTCGAATTCGGGCATGTTGTTGAAGTTCATGCCGTAGATGCCCACGACAAAGGTCATGGGAATGAAGATGGTGGCGATGATGGTGAGGACCTTCATCACCTCGTTCATCTTGTTGGAGATGCTGGAGAGATAGAGGTCCTGCAGGCCCGAGAGCAGATCGCGATAGGTGTCCACCGCATCGATGACCTGGATGGTGTGGTCGTAAACGTCACGGAAGAATACCTGACAGTCCTTGTCGATCAGATCCGATTCGGAACGCTCTATTCCCCCGACGACCTCCCTGAGAGGCCACACCGACTTGCGCAGGAAGATCATCTCCCGCTTGAGCCCGTATATGTCCTGCAAGGTATCGGACTGGGGATCGTCGATGAGCCCCTCCTCGATGGCCTCGATCCGTTCTCCCAGGTTCTCCAGGATAACGTAGTAGCCATCGACGATGGCGTCCAGCAAAGCGTAGGCCAGGTAGGCGGCACCCATCTTCCGAAATCGCCCCTTGCCCGAACGGAGCCGCTCTCTGACGGGCTCGAAAAGATCGCCCTCGGATTCTTGAAAGGAAAGAACAAAGCCTTTGCCCAGGACCAGGCTTACCTGTTCGCTCTCCACCCGGCTCTCACCTTCAGGTATCCAGAACATCTTCAGGACGATGAAGAGGTGTTCATCGTAGTCCTCCAGCTTCGGCCTCTGTCCGGCGTTGACAACGTCCTCCAGCAACAGTGGATGCAGGCCGTATTGCTCGCCCTGCCTCTCGATGAGCTCCACCTCGTGCAGTCCGTCGATGTTGATCCAGGTGGTGGTGGGGCGATCACGGTAGGCGATGGCCTCCTCGACCTTCTCGACCACCTGCTCTTCGAACTCGGTCTCATCGTAACTGAAGATGGTGATCTTGGGTTTTTGGAGCCTGTGCTTGCCGGTGTAGGCCAGGGTGCCGGGTGCCGAGCCGACAGCTGTGGAACGTTTTTTCAGGAAACGGGCCATGTTAGCGGTTCCTCGTCCACCTGAATGGTGGTGTGATATCTAACTGTTCCCCTGAGAGGTTCCCAGTGGGAGTTTCTCCGCAACCGTGGTGCGGCGCCTTTTGGATGGGGGGAGGGGATGACCGGGCTCGCTACAGCTTGCCAGCCACGGTGGACATCGTCGATTCCTTGGCCGCCCGGGCCTGCTGTCTCAGGGTCTCTGCGGCCAGCTCGATGTTGCTCTTGTACTCCTGGTCCTTGATGGAGCCCAGGTTGATGTCCACGTTGAGCAGGGCTCCCTCCACGGCGGCCAGGCCCAGCAGGGCGGCCACACCGGCATCGGTGACGGCGTTGGGGTTGCCCTTCTCGGCCACCGTCTGGGCCATGTCAATGACCTTGGCCGCCGACTTGGCGGTCTGCAGGGGTACCTCGGTGGCCAGCCGGGTGGCGGCCTGGATGGCCTTGGAGCGGGCCTGCTTCTGCTCATCGGTCTCTTTGGGCATGCGGAAGGCGGCCATGACGGCATCGAAGGCATCCGAATCCCGGGCGATGGCCTGGGTCAGCTCCTCCTGAATATCCTCGGCCAGGTCGGCCACCTCCTGCATCTCATCTTCCACCTCAGCGAACTTCTCCTTGCCCAAGGTCAATCCGGCCACCATGCGGGCCAGGGAGGCACCCAGGGAACCGGTCAGGGCCGATACCGAGCCGCCGCCGGGGGTTGGCTTGCCGCTGGCCACGTCGGCCAGGAAATCCTCGATGGTCGTATCATCCATGTCTCTTCCTCCTTGCTTCTCATCCTCGCGTTCTTCGGTGTTGATTTCTCACTGTCAGTTCCAGTCAGCCCCTTAGGCCTCCTGGATCAGGTATTCGATTATCTTCTCCTTGGCGTCGAAAGCCCCCAGGTCGGAGAGACCCAGTCGCTCGACGGCGGTGGCCACCAGGGTCGCCTCATCCTCCTCGTCGGGCAGGTAGAAGCGGCCAGCCTGCAGGAAGGCCTCCTTGGGAGCCAGGCCCACCAGCTCGGAGCCGGTCACCTTCACCCCCAGGGCCTCGGCCTCCTGCTTGACCTCCTCGAAGGCCTTCTCCATGCCGGTGACGGTGTAGTCCATGAGGTTCATGGAGACCTGGGCGATGTCGGGGTTGTACATCATGCCACCACCCTGGAGGCCCTGGAGCCGTCCGGGGATGCGCAGGGCCTTGCCATCGTCGTCGCGGATTATCTCGCCCTTTTCGTCCCGCTGGGGAACACCCGAGGTGCGCAGCTTGCCGGCGATGGTGTTGGCCGCTCCCTTGTCCTGGGTGGCCAGGTTGACATTGTAGGCGATGAGGAACTGGCGGGCGCCGGTGACGGTGGCTCCCGACCGGGGGACGAAGACCGCCTTCCCGAAGTCGGGGGTCCATTCCGGTTGGGCCAGCTTCTCCTCCAGGGCCTCGTACTCGCCCTTGCGGATGTCGGGCATCCGGTACCGTTCCGGCTTGCGTGAAGCCTCGGCGTAAAGGTAGATGGGAACGCCCAGCTCGCTGGCGAAACGCTCTCCGAACTGCTCCGACAGCTTCACGCAGTCCTCCATGGTGACCCCCGAGATCGGGATGAAGGGGCAGATGTCCAGGGCCCCCATGCGCGGATGCTCTCCCGAATGCTGGGTCATGTCGATGTGCTTGAGACCTTCATGGGCCCCGGCCAGGGCCCCCTCGACCACCCTGTCCGGTGCGCCGACGAAGGTGTAGACCGTGCGGTTGAAGTCGGCGCCGGGGTCCACATCCAGCACCTTCACCCCGTCCACGCCGGCGATGGCGTCGCGGATGGCGTTGATTATATTCTCGTTGCGCCCCTCCGAGAAGTTGGGCACGCACTCTACTAGTTTGTCAGGCATGGGCCTCACCTTGGCCCGCCTACGCCATTTGCCTTTTTAAGATTGTCAGCCAGGTCGAGGCCATTCAGCGTCACGGCTGGCTGTTCAGACGGGAGTTGTTCCATGTCGCGTGGAGCTTCGAGATGGTAAAGAATGGTTGAATAATCTTTACCAAACATAAAAAAGTAAAACTTTATCAACCATCGAGACCATGGTCTGAACGTGAAGGCCATGAAAGCTCCCGCTGCAGTTGTGGATCCCCAACGGACCAAGCGTATTCGCATCAGTCCCAAGGGTCAGGTGACCCTGCCCAAGCCCATGCGTGAGCGTTACGGTCTGAGGCTGGGAACCGAGGCCATGGCCGAACCTGTGGAAGAGGGCATCCTGATCCGGCCCCGGGTGACCTCCATCCAGGGTCTCATCCCTCCAGATGTCGACCTCGAGGTGGTCGAGAGGGAGTTGGAGGAACTCAGGAGTGAATGGACCCATGAACTGGAAGGGGAATGGGAGGCCTAGAGTGGATGTATCGCTCGGGATGGGATGAACGAAATAGGGTGGAAGCTGGCCCGGCCTATGTGGTCGATACAATGGCCCTGGCCTACCACTTGCAGGACCGATTGCCAGAGGAGGCCGGGAAGGCTTTCGAAGAGGCCGAGGCATCCAATGGAAGGGTCTTCGTGCCAGAGATCGTACTCGGTGAATTTGTCTATCTGGCCTTGAAGGGCAGGTTCAACCTCCAGGAGCCAAAAAGAGAGGTGAAGTTGATAATGAGCTACATCTACAACGAGGAGTTCCTGGCTCCCCTGTCCATGAACGAGCTGGCTTGGCGTATCTATTTGACCCTCAACATACCGGAACTTCACGATCGGATGATCGCCGCCTGTGCCCAGAGCTATGGACTGCCCATCATCACCAATGACCCTCATCTGACTGCTGAACCCCGCCTGGCCACCATCTGGTGATGGCAGTTCCCAGCCCTCATGGCCTGTTTCGGTGCTACTGACCGTGAAAATTGCGATGGCTACTCCCGAACGGGCAATTCGGAAGCCGGATCATCGGGGACAGGTCGAGTTCCGCCAGACAGTTGATTAAATAGGAACACCGATTCCAATCGACCAGTTGCGTCATCATGTTCACCGGACCCCGAACCTTGGCCTGCGGGCTCTGCCTCCTGCTGGTGGTGGTTGCCCTCATCCCCCTCGTGGAACCCTGGATCGATGGGTCTCACACCCCCGAGGACCTTGAACCACAGGATGAGAGAAGCGCGCTTTCTACCCTATCAGACCCGACCATAGATATTCCGGCTACAAATATTACAACCACAGATATTCCGGTTGCGGTGTTCCCAGCCACGGCGAACCCGGCCCCATCCTACGGTGCCCGGGCGGGAGACGGCGACCACCCCCTGGTTCAGGACCGTGTCTCATTGATCGACCGGGACGAGATCGCCATCGCCTTCCTGGAGGAGGAAGGAGGCGGCAGGCTCTGGGTCTACGATGACGCGAGACGCAACCTCAAGCGCATCCACTCTGGTTCGTTCGAGGCCCAGCACAGTGACGGGGGTGACATGCAGGCCGGCGACCTCGATGGCGACGGTCTCGACGAGCTGGTCATCTCGGCCGAGATCTACGTTCAGGTGGAGAACAAGACTGTTGAGCGGACCGCCATCACCATCAAGGACGATGCCACCACCAAGTTCGCCACCCTCTCGGTGACCTACCTGAACGCAACGGGTTGCAGTGTGGCGGTGGGGGACCTGGACGGCGATGACCTGGACGAGGTGGCGGTCGTGGGCAAGCTCGAGGATGACCGCTACATGGCCGGGGCGGTGTTCGACGACCTGCTGGCGGGAACACGGCTCTATCATCTCTGGGACCCCATCAGCGCCCCCTGGGACGAACTCCTCTATGCCACCACCGACCATGACATCACCGCCGGAGACCTGGACGGTGACGGAGACGAGGAGGTCATCACCGTGGGATTCTTCGACGAACGGCTGGTCTCCCGGGTCTGGGACTGGAACGACGAACCCGGGCCGCTCCCTTCCACCCTGGGGATGGAGCTGGTCCACACCTTCCCTCTGCTGGAGAGGAGCCTGGGCGAGCCCTCCATTGGCACCGGGGACCTAGACGGCGACGGACGGTCGGAGGTCGTCGTTGCCACCCACGAGCCGAGCTGGAGGTTGCACTACTGGATCTTCGATGACCGGAATGATGGGTTCACCACACTGGTCGACGAGCTCAACCGGACCACGATCCGCCGCACCGATGTGGCCACCGGGGACCTGGATGGCGACGGTCTGGACGAGACCATCATCGTGGGCTATCAGGGGGCCATGGTCACCGGGACCATCCTCGACGACGCCAACTCCGCTTTCCGGGAGATCATGCCCATAGTCTACGAGGACGACGACGTGTGGTTCTACTGGTTCAACGTCAATGTGGCCACCGGGGACCTCGACAACGATGGCTACGATGAGTACACCCTCCACGGCCGCTCCTACAAGATCCTCTTCGGCCAGGTCTACGACGACCTGGGACCCGGGAACAACGAGGTGCTGGAGAGCTGGCTCCACGGTCACAACGACGTGTCGATGGTGGCCATGGGGGATTTCGATGGGGATGGACTGGTGGTCGGATCCACCGGCGAACAGCAACAATATCAGCTGTCCTACCAGCCCGTTGTGGTCATGGCCCCGCCTCCCATGCATGCAGGCTCCAACCAGGACCCGAACTTGGCCTACACTGGTTTCGGCCTGACCGATACCACCGGAACCGGCGAGGGCTTCCAGCTGGAGGCGGAGGCAGGGCTGTCCATCTCCTATGAGAACGGTTCCATGGTCTTTGGACCCGACGAACTCGCCATCCTGGAGAGGGAACTGCGAGCCAACGATATCCCCACCTCCCTGGAGCTGGAGGGTGTGGGATGCCGGGGCGACTATCCGGAGGCCCATGTGCTCTACCTGAACCTGACCTTTGAGGGTCACGGCTACCGCGTCCTCTCCTCACCGGGCCATCCCGAGCGGATCGGCAGGAACTTCTCCCTCAATGTTCCCTCCTCCATCTCGGCCAGCTGTACCTCCCTGACCCGGTTCAACGCAGAGAACGGGGGAGGAACTGTAATCGACCCGGAGACTATCCAGCATCAAGCCGGGAACGTTTCCAGCTACGCTAATCTGTCGATGCGCAATGCCACCCTGGACCTCAATGGCGGTTGGTACTCAGCTGTGGTGGCCGTGAACGAGGGAGTTGGTATTACATCCGTCAGGCTCGACCTGAATGAGCGGAACACCAGCGCGGACGAGTTGAGCTGGCAGATACCCTGGGAGGCGCATCAGGACCTTTTCGACCCCGATTATGAGTCCATCGTCGGCCTGGCCTCCGACACCATGTACGAGGTCCGCATCGGCGAGAACACCAGCTATGAGGGGGCGGTGGATGGTCTGGAGGCCGGGGAGCAGGAAACACTGGGCTACTCGCTCGGGCTCATGGTCTACAACATGAACCTATCCCAGGAGGGGCTGGCCTATCAGGTCATCGATCACTGGGTGGAACTGCCTGAACCGGTCATCATCGACCCTGATCCTGACCCAGATCCGGATCCCGACCCTGATCCTGACCCGGACCCTGATCCTAATCCTAATCCTGATCCTGATCCGGATCCTGATCCTGACCCGGACCCCAATGGTGACCCGAACCAGGACCCTGACACCGACCCGGCCGACATGGAGGCCACCGATCCCGTGCCCGTCCAGCTGATGCTGATGGTGGGCATTGGTCTTCTGGGGGTCATCTTTCTGTTCAACCGACGGAATTGAGCCAGGTCTCCCATCGTTAACCTGCGACGAAGAACTGAAGAACCGCGGTACTCAGAAGAAAGACAGGATCGTCGCTCCGGCCATCACCGGGAGGGCGGCGTACTTGAAGATGCGCATCCAGAGCCCGGGCACCTTCCACCGCGAACTGCGCTCCAGCTCCTCGGTCACCCGGTCCTCGCCCCACACGAACATCATGGCGTAGATGAGACCCAGGGTGATGGGGATGCCGATGACCGAGCGGAAGTAGTCGAGACCGAAGAATCGGTCGGTGGACACCGCCAGGGCCATGCCCGGGAGCAGGCTCACCGCTCCCACGGTCCAGGCGGCCCTGGGCCGCTTCCAGCCTCGTTCGCTCACCAGCCAGGCCACCACCGCCTCGATGGTGGAGAAGACCGAGGTCAGGGCCCCGATGACCACCAGGGTGAAGAAGAGGGTGCCCAGCAGGGCCCCGCCGGGCATCTCCAGGAATATCCGGGGCAGGGTCTCGAAGGTGATGTCCACCGACTGCTCCCCGGTCTCCCAGTCGTAGCCCATGGCCAGGGAGGCGGGCAGGATGGCCAGGCCCGCCAGCAATGCCACACCAACGTCGGCGGCGACTATCTTGGCTCCCGAGAACATGATGTCCTCCTCCCGTGACAGGTAGGAGCCGTAGGTGATCATGATGCCTCCGCCCACCGACAGGGAGAAGAAGGCGTGGCCGATGGAGAATAGCCATAGTTTGGGTTCCGACAGGGCATCGGCCTGGAAACCGAAGGCCTCGCCGATGAAACCCGTGGCGTTCCCCTCGGGACCCTCGAAGGTCATGGCCTTGAACAGCACCAGGACCAGCAGGAGCAGCAGGCCCGCCATCATGGGCTTGCAGGCCGCCTCGATGCCCTGGCCCACGCCCTTGGCCACCACGTAGGTGCCCACGATGAGGACGATGAGGTAGAAGAGGAGGGGCAGGCCCGAGTCCAGGAAGCTGTCGAAGTAGCCGCCGGTGGTGTGGTCCTCGTAGCCCTCGGTGGCGGCGAACATGATGTAGCCGGTGCCCCACGAGGCCACGATGAAGAGGAAGATTGTGTTGAGGACCATGCCCACGATGAGCAGGTAGCCCAGGTTGTCGCCCAGTTCGCCCAGGCCCAGCTTGCGGTAGACCCCTTTGGCATCGGTGCGGTGAGCCCGTCCGGCGGCCAGGGTGACCACCAGCATGGGAAAGGCCAGAAAGAGCGTCGAGAGCAGGTAGATGAGGATGAAGGTGCCACCGCCGAAGGTGGCCACCAGGTAGGGAAAGCGCACCAGGTTCCCGATGCCCACCGCCGAGCCCACCAGGGCCAGGAGCATGCCGGTGCGGGAGTTCCAGCGGGTCTTGATGGGGCCCTCGTCGATGGGCGGGGCATATTCGACCTCGCCATCATCTGCCGGTGATATCGAGACAGAAGCATCGGATGTGGGGGCCTTCTCGGGGTCTTTCTCCCCCGGAGCGCCAGCTTCGGCTCCCTCGGCTTCGAGGGGTTCCGCGTCGAGGATGTCCGATTTCTCCTTGGTCATGGGGCAACTCCCGGCCATTTTACCGGAGGCAGGCGTCGGATGTCATGGGGCCAGGTTATTTGTGGGTTTTTGGTGGCCCAGTTCAACTAAACCGTGCTAAAAGGCATATGGTTTTAATAGAACCTGCGACATTTTCGCGCCGGGATAATCTCCCACGAGGTGTGCCAATATGCCCAAGCGCCTAAGTTCTAGGACTCTCAAGCTAAGCTCCCATAGGTTGCCGGCTTGGGTTTTCATAGCAGTGCTAATAATCGCAGGAGCCGGTGCCGCCACCGGTCTCATCCTGAAGGATGCCCTGGAGGGAACCACCACCGTGGCGGTCTCTCAGGCCATCCTTATCGACTACTCTACCTTCAGTTACTCCGATGTCCATGGAGACTTCGATGAAGCCTTCGTCTCGGTGAACGATGACGGTTCCGAATGGGCCGTCCACATCGAGGCCAACAACGGAGACATCGTCTGGTACGATCTGCCCATCGTCAACACCGGCAACCAGAATATCGTGGTTCAGCTGGACATGTGGGCCGACACCCATGTCACCTACGATGTGACCCCGTTGTTCTACTGGACCGATGCCGATCATGATAATATGGTGGGCACCGGCGAGGCCCTGATCTATACCACCGATCTGATCCTGGACCGTGATGATATCGTGAAGGTCACCGGGGAAACGGATTTCACCGATTTCTCGGCCAACCACTGGTTCTTCGATGGCTCGATGACCAGCGGTCTTGTGGATTACGATGATGACGTTTTCACCGATCTGGACGGGACCACTCCGGAAGCCATCATCCTGGACGACGGGAACGGCCTCCTTGATCCCGGTCTCCTGAGTTCGAACCCGGACGTGCTGATCACCCCTGGTCAGGCGGGCCTGGCCGAGCTCATCGGTCCCTACACCCTGGGAACCGACGCGGTGGGTGGCTTCTTCTTCACCGACAACTCCGGTGGCATAGCCAATCGCTGGGACGCCGGTGAGGACCTCTACCTGAACAACGACGGCGATCTGTACTACACCACTTCCGCCGATGTCCTGGTGGACGCCGATGGCTACGCCACAAGCAACGCCGGCACCGCCGCCGCCATCGACGTGGGCGACCTGCTGGAAACCTTCGACGCCAGTGATGACATCTACTGGGACGACGTCGATGTGAGCACCACCTTCACCAGTGGTGACCACCTGTGGCTGGACCGGGGAGACAATCTCTACTTCAACTCCAACGGAGAGTCCATCAGCGACACGAATCCCGACACCGACCTTACCAGTCCCTCTGTCCTCTACGACGCCAGCCTGGACGTCGCCTTTGACGGCGGCGTGGCTTCCACCTACTACCTGGAGAACAGCGGCTACATCACCGCCGCCACCCTCTCGACCCTCGGCCTGGAGGATGTGACCCCCACGGCCATCGTTGCAGGCGATATCGTGGAGGTGGACGCCCAGGGCAACTGGTACATCGTCAACGCCAAGTCCTCCGACCTGGACCAGCGTTCGACCATTCAGCTCATCGGCGATGTGGCCACCAGTGGCGACAACCTGAAGGGTCTGCTGCTCAACGAGCAGACCGCCACCCTGGACCCCTCCGATGACCTCTACTTCGGCAGTGCCTCGATCTTCGAGAACGCCGATACCGAGGACCTGTCCATCGCCTATGATTCCAACAATGATCGAGTGGTCATAGCCTACCGCGACAACGGCAACTCGGGATACGGGACCGCCGTCGTGGGCTCCGTCTCCGATACCACAATCAGCTTCGGAACCCCGGTGGTCTTCGAGAGCGCGGCCACGACAGAGATCGCCGTGACCTACGATGACAATCAGGACCGGGTGGTCATAGCCTATCAGGACGAAGGCAATTCCGACTACGGAACGGCCATCGTGGGCTCTGTGAGCGGGAACACCATCAATTTCGGTGCTGCGGTGGTCTTCGAGAGTGCCACCACCTCCAATATTGTCGCCAGCTACGACGATTTCCAGGACCGGGTGGTCATTGCCTATCAGGACGAGGGCAATTCCGATTACGGAACGG
>CAYLMJ010000009.1:56590-85758 GCA_964384995.1 uncultured archaeon
TACGGAACGGCCATCGTGGGTTCGGTCTCCGGCGCCACGATCTCCTTTGGCACGGCCCAGGTCTTTGAGAGCGCAACCACCTCCAACCTGGCCATAACCTACGACGATGCCAACGACCGGACGGTCATAGCCTACCGGGACGGGGGCAACTCCAATTACGGTACGGCAGTGGTGGCCACGGTCACTGGCGCTGCGATCACCTACGGTACACCGGTGGTCTTTGCCAGTTCCGCGGTCTCCCAGAACGCCCTGACCTACGATTCGGCAGCGGACCGGGTGGTCGTCGCCTACCGGGATGAGGGAAACTTCAACTACGGTACCTCTAGAGTGGGCACGGTCTCTGGAACCAGCATCTCCTTTGGCGCGGCCCAGGTCTTCGAGAGTGCCGCCACCACCGCTATCACCGCCACCTTCAACGAGGCGGTCAACAAGGTGGTCCTGGGTTACAGCGACCAGGGCAACGGCAACTACGGCACGGGCATCGTGGGAACGGTTTCCGGCACCACCATCACTTTCGGCACGGCACGGGCCTTCGAGTCGGCCTCCACCGATGAGGTGGTCTCGGTCTTCGATTCCACCAGCAACCGGGTGGTCCACGCCTACGTGGACGTCGCCAACGCCGACTATGGCACCGCCATCGTCAGCACCGTTTCCGGTTCAGGGGTCTTCGTCGAAGGCGCCCAGACCATGAACGGGGACGGCACCCTCTCCCTGAGCGTCGACGACGGCCGGAGCGCACTTGTGGACGCCTCCCAGCTGGATGGCGGCGAGGTCTGGGCCCTGGACGATGACGGTGTCCTGGGCTCGGAGACGGTCTACGTGATAATCGACAGCGACGCGGCAAGTTCCACCGACACTGTCCTGATCCTGGGTGAAGGCGCCGAGAGCCTGCCTGACAACTACCAGTTCTACGCCGTGACCCTCACCGATTCGGGCAACAGCGCCGACATCGACGACTACTATCTGGACTCCGGCAGTGATATCGCAGCCGCCCTGGATGACGCCCTCACCGGCGTTGGCTCGGCGGCCTACGGCCCCACCGGATTCAGTGGCCTGTACAAGCTGGACTCCGACGATTCCTCCACCGCCTCGGCGGTTGTGGTGACCGCCGGTTCCACCGGCACCGATGTGGCCGATGACCTGAAACTGGGTCTGGTCAACGGGGGTCTTGAGGCCTACCGGGACCGCATTCTGCGGGGCAGCCCCACCAACGATGTCGACTACGGCATGGAGATAATCACCAACCTGACCAGTCGCTTCTCATTCGACGACGATGATGGAGATAACGAGTACGACAACGGCGAGGACATCTACGAGGAGGAGACCGGCGGAGCCGGGACCTACACCTCCACGCTGGGCATTGACACCCTGATCTACGATGGCGGGACCACCGATGTCATCGGCGGCTCGGTGGGCGTGGCCGGTTCCGCGGCCATATCCATCGATGACGATGACAACATCATGTTCAGGGATACTGACCATGACAGTGCCTACGACTGGGCCGTGGGGACCTACGAGCCCCTGCTCTACACCGGTACCGCCGACATCGACGCCAACGGCATCCTGACCTCCTCGGTCACGGTGCTGGCCCGCTATGGCGGTGACTGGCCCGGACTGGCCGGACTGGACATGTGGCGCCTGGAGACCGATTTCTCGGGAGCCAACGGCCACGACTACTACTTCATCGATGACGACAACGATGGGGTCTACGACGATGGCGAGGCCATCATCGACCAGATCGGCGGAGCCTCGGTAAGTCTGCTGGAGCGAACTGGCGACTACGTCGTGCACCATGGCCTGGCCAATCTGGTGCTCCTGCCCATCTCCCAGATGGCGGTGGGCAACGAGGGCTGGAAGTTCATGGTCCCGGGAGTCACCGAGATCGGTTCACCACTGGAGATACGCATCACCATCGCCCTGGAGGATGCGGCACCCACGAGGATCTACCACTTCCAGGGTCTGATCAGGCCCCTGAACGTGTGAAGCAGGTCCATCTCCCGCTCTGACATCATTGGGTCCGGTCCTGGCCCAGGTCGAGGCTGTCCTTCGACCTGGGCCGGGGCTCCGTCAAAGGGTCAGTCCAAACTGGCCCACCGCCACCGGATCCAACGGACTTCACAGTCCACCAGTTCTAATGGATCTGGCTGGTCAACCGGGTCAACGCAGTCTCTGTTTGCAATGGGACAGGGTGGTTCAGCCTCCCCTGTCCTGGAATTGTCGGTGCTGTTCCTGCCAAAGCAGGCGGTGGCCCTGCCGTGCTGTTCCCAATTCTCCCGATCATCGTGGAACCGACCATCGATTAGGTTATAAAGGATGAGCGAACGTATCGCTGTCTGAATGCATATCTTAATATATTGGAGGTTGCATGTAGCTTATGCCATGCGATATGGCAAAGCATAGAGGTGCCATATTATGCACCAAATTTGTGTGCAAGCCCCCATCCCCCTATATCACTCACCAGTTTCCCAACCTCTTGCTTTCCCATCGTAATGCTCATTACGACGTGGAACTCCCTCTCAGGCAAACCATGTCGCATGGCAATACGCTCATCCAGCCTTGAACCGGCCCTCGGACGCAACACCGACCGAACCACCATCCGGTGGCTCGGGCATCCTGGGTCGGCTGGTCAAGGCTGTTTGCTACACACGCAAAAGCAACACCATGGGAGGCGCGGACCTTCTCCTGCGCCTCTCGCATTTTTCACACCCGCAGAGACAGGTCCATCGATGTGATGGATCCAACTGGCAGGTCAACCATCTCATCCCGCTGAGGACCCGATATCCCGTTCACTTTGCGACTGGGACCTGCCCGACGCCGTCCTGGGGTTGATAGCGATAGGTGATGTCCTCGAAGGTTGTGTAGACCTGGTAGGGCTTCTTCTCGCCGGACTTGAACTGGGGTACGGCGTTGATGTTGATCCAGGTGTAGGCCTCGTTCTGAGGGTTGAAGACCCCCATGATGACGTTGTTGACCTCCTTGCCGGACTTGAGGGCCACCATTGAAGGATGGGTCTCTCCTGGAAAGTCACTGCCGTCCTCATGGATCGACCTCCATCGCGGGTCCACCGAGGTGCGCCCCTGCATCTGGTCCAGGGTGAGGCCCAGGATCCGCTGGGCCGCGGGATTGGCCGAGGTTATCTCACCGGTCGGGGCCTGGTAGACGACACCAAGGACCATGGTCTCGAAGAGGGCGCGAAATTGCTCCTCGCTGGAGCGCAGGGCCGCCTCCATCTCCTGTTGCTCGGTGATGTCGTGGACGATGCCGATGGAGCGGATGGTCTTGCCGTTCTCATCGACGATGTCCTCGGATTTCTCTCTCACGATGCGCACTCCACCATCGGGACGCAAGACCCGGTGAACCACCTCGTAGGGGAGGTTCTCCTCCACGGCTTTGGAATAGGCCTGGTTGACCATCTCGCGGTCCTCGGGATGGATGGCCTCCAGGAAGGCCTCGTAAGTGGCTCCGAACGTCTGAGGTTCGAGGCCGAAGATGCAGTAGACCTCGTCGGACCACTGGAGTTCGTTCTTCTCGAGGTCCAGGCTCCAACTGCCGATGCTGGCCATCTCCTGGGATTTCTTGAGCAGTTCCTGGCTCTTTTCAAGCCGCTCCTCGGCCAGCTTGCGCTCGGTGATGTCCCGCAGGATGGCCCTGGCCGACACAACCTTCCCCTCCTCGAGCCTGGGAACGGCGTTCACATCCACGAATATCTGTTTGCCGGCCTTGGTCACCAGCGAGGTCTCGTAGCCTTTCACCTCGTTGCCCTTCATGATTATGGAGAAGGCCTCCTTGGTCCTGACCCGGTAGTCGGGATGGACAACCTCCATCAAGGGTCGGCCGAGGAACTCCTCCTTGGTATAGCCCAGGGTGTCCAGTTCGATGCGGTTGGCATCGATCAGCACCCCCTTGGAATCAACGATATGGATCATGTCTAGGGCATCATCGAAGAGGGAATGGTACCGTCTCTCGCTCTCTTCGAGGGCCCGCTGGGCTCGCTTCTGCTCGGTGATGTCCTCGCTGATGATGGTCACACCGTTGGAGCCATCCTGGAGGACGGTGGGGATGCCCTTGACCTTGAAATCCACCTCCCCGTCCGCAAGGACAAAGGTCATCTCGGTGGTGAAGTCGATGCCATCCAGGACCGCCTTGATCCGGTCCGGCATCTCTGGGGAGTCAAGCAGGGGCAGTTCGATCTCCTGGATGCCCCTCCCCTCGACCGCCTTGCCCTCAAGACCGAACTTCACCAGCATCGCGTCGTTCATCTGGGTGACCTTGAGGTTCCGGTCCAGCACCACGATGCAATCGGAGGAGTAGTTGAACATCGACGAGAGGGGCGCCCTCTGGGAGAGAAAGAAGACCTTGGCCGGACCCACCGGTTGGGACTCGATCCGACCCGAGGTCTGCAGGATGGCCAGATACTTGGCCACTGAGTTCCGATTGACCTTGATCTTGCGGGATATGTCCAGTACCGTGAGTCCCCGGGGATGTTCCTTCAACAGATCGATTATCGTCGACAGATGTTCTTGAAAGGACTCCATCGGCCAAGAATCCCGGTCTGTCTAGTTAAGGCTTTCTAATTGCGTGGCAAAATGGCAAGGCAGAGTCAAAATATTTAAATACTATCACTGCCAGGCACTTATGCAATGCAAAGCGACTGTCACTGGCGTCCCCTGGACATGCACACCCTTTCGGTCCCGGTCAGCCATGCAACACCCATCGCAATGACCCCCGATCAGGAATCCCCTGTGCATCGGATGGTAGCTCATTGGCCAGACAGCCTCTTTGCTTGTGATCAAGCCCAAAACCATGGTCAGTCCTCTCTTTTGGCGGAACCTCTTCCCAACTCCGGCAGAACACACAACCACACACACAATGCTATCCCTACCATGCCCTCTGCCGGTGCCGGGACCTTCGCTGTTGAGAGCTGAACCAAGCAATCTGGAGAGTGATGCCCGCCGGGCATCACTTCCTCCTTCTTTTTGAAAGTGGCCACTCAGACCTGGGAGGCGGGCCACCGATCCCTCGATCTGGTTTTTATGATCTGAGAGCCTTGTCAGTCGGTTTCCTGTTCTTCACTCATTGGTCGGTCTTGTCATCGTCTGGACGATGCCGCCAGGAGCTAATGCTTCAGCCAGATCAGATCCCTGGATTAAAGGACCCTACGCCTTACCCCTCCGCCGTTTCAGGACGACAGCCGTTCCGGCCAGGGAGGCCAATAGATATAAGGGGCCAAAGCCGGGCAGGTTCATCTCACCGGTGTATTCCAGAGCCCACAGATCGAAGAAGGCGATTTGGTAATCGTAGGAACTGTAGTAGGAGTAGTTGGTCACCACCTGGAAGCTGTCGCCCGTCGAGACCAGTCCATCGCCGTCGGCGTCGTTCCAGGTGACATTCCAGAAGTAGCCGGCCCCATCGGTGGAATTCTGGTTGAGCAGATCCAGGGCCATGGAGATGAGCACGGTCTCGTTGGCCAGGTCCTCCTTGGAGTCGGTCAGCTGATCGTTGGTGACGACCCTCAACTCGATCTCCTCGTTCTTGACCTCCTGTTCATGCTCGTCGGTTATATCTCCGGAATAGACCAGGTTGCCATCGGTATCTTGGTTGTGGAGGATTCGAATCTGACATCCGCCGAGGTCTTGTCGTAGCCGGTGGAGGGGGCGATGTTCACATTGGTGCCGTAGTTGTATTTGGTGATGGTGGTGACCTTGGTACCGAAATCGTCGGTGGTTATGTTGGTCACCCGCAACAATCGTCGCGGGGAATCCTGGATGTTGAGTTTAGTTGTGGTCCCGTTGGCGGTATGGGTGGCCAGGTTGGTGAACGTACTGCCCAGTTTCTGACCTGTCATCGTCCATTCACGGGTATCCATGGCCGTGTCATTGTCATCGTAATCGAGCTCGAGGAAGTGTTCCTCGGCCAGGTAGACGGGGTTGACGAAGTTGGGGACCTCGTCCCGGCCGTAGAGCCAGGTCTCGTTGGTGTAGATGTTGATCACGTTGCCCTGCTTGATGTACTCATACTTGTAATCCACATCAAAGAAGGTCACCGAATATTTCAGGGCGGAGGCGTTAGCACTCTGCTTCTGTTTGAGCAGGGTATTGCTGGTGTCATCGGTGATCTCGATGGTCAATTGATCTTGGGTTTCGCTCAGATTGTACATATTGACGTTGGCTGCGATGGAAATGAAGGCATTCACCTCATCACTGGTCATCTTGGCGTCCAGTTCTTCATCGTCATCATCGCCCAGGCAGCCCAGGACCGCACACACAAGAATGATCGATGTCGCACAGATACCAAGTTTTGTCATCTTAGGCTTCATGAGAACCACATGGGGGGGATGCGGGCCGGGTTAATAGCCTTTCAGCTTCCGTCGAGGCCCTGTTCGAGCTCCTCGATGGTCCGTACCATGAGGCTCACCGCCTCCCCAAGGGTCTCGCTGTCGAAGGCCAGTCGGGCTCCGGCGGCCTTGAACAGTTCGGGCAGGGGTACGGTGCCCCCCAGGGCCAGGGCCTGACGATAGGCGGTCACGGCGGCGGACTGGTCCTTCAGGGCGTTGGCCCACACCTGGATGGCTCCCAGCTGGGCCAGGCCGTACTCGACATAGTAGAAGGGTACCGTGTGGATGTGGAGCTTCTGCTGCCAGCCCTGACGGCGGTAGCCCTCCAGTCCGCTCCAATCCACCCCGGGCATGAACCGGCGGGCCAGCGCCTCCCACTGGATATCGCACTGTTCGATATCGCGGCCAGACTCGGGATTCTCGTAGACCCAGTGCTGGAAGGCGTCCACCACGGCCATGTAGGGCCAGAACATGATGGAACCCTCGAGGTGGTCGATGCGGGCCCGGGCAGCCTCCTGGGTGGTGTAAAAGCCGCCCTGGCTGGCGCTCAGGTAGGGGGAGGCCAACAGCTCCATGGCCATGGAGGCCACCTCGGCGAACTCCATGCCCACGCCCCGCTGGGCCAGATAGGGCAATCTGGCGGTGGCGAAGGTGTGAAAGGAGTGGCCGCTCTCGTGAAGCACCGTCTCAACATCGCCATGGAGCCCCACGGCGTTCATGAAGATGAAGGGGCGCTTGGCCACGTCGAAGTCGATGCAGTAGCCCCCGGGAGCCTTGCCCTTGCGATTGGCCAGGTCCAGGAGCCCCTCTCTGGCCATGATGTCGAACTGGTCACCCAGTTCCGGGTCGACCCTGTGGAAGATACGGGAGCTGCGACCGATGAGGCGGTTGACACGTTTGAAGGGGCGCAGGGGCGGGCGGCCCACGGGGTCCACCCCCAGGTCCCAGGGACGCAGTTGGTCAAGCCCCATGCGTTCTCGACGAGCAGTATATAAATCTTGGACCGCGGGGACCACCGTTTTCTCAATGGCCTGGTGGAAACTGAGGCAATCCTGGGGAGTGTAGTCGTACCGATGAAGCAGTTTCCAGCGAAAACTGCGGTAGTCCTCGAAGTCGGCATTGCGGGCCTGCTGGAGGCGCACCTTCATGAACTTGCTCCAGAGCTCGCCGATGCTCTGGCTGTCCTGGGACCTTCGCTCGGCGGCCAAACGCCAGGCCCTTTCCCTGCGCTTTCTATCGGTCTCCTCCATCACGGGAGCCAACTGGGCGATGGTGATCTCCTTGCCCTCCCACTGGACGGTCTGGGCCCCGATGATGCGGTCGTACTCAGAGCCCAGCTTCCGCTCCCTGGTGAAGAGGGGCAGGTTGGCCTCCCTGAACAGCTCGGTGGAGGTCCGAATCTTTTGCAGGGGTATCTCGAAACCACTGGGGGCCAGTCCGCTGGCCAACAGCATCTCCTTGAGCTTCTGGTCTGCCGCCTCTGCGGGCTCCATTATCCGCTCCAGGAAGGTGTGGTAGCTGGCTTCGGCCTTCTTGTCCGTGGTATTCTGGGAGGTGGCCACATAGAGGCGGGCGTAGACCTCGCTGATTATCTCGCTCAACCTCGACCAGCGGACCAGCCAGTCATCGACGTTGCGCTCCCCCAGCTTGGTCCGGGCAAGTCGGTCGAACTCACGGGCGTAGCGGTTCCAGGACCAGCTCATGGCCTGGCGCACCTCGGAAGGGACGTTGTCGTTCATGGTCACCTCGTCAACAGCGGGATGGAACAGGGGCATTGCCATGAAGTCTTAAAGCCCAGCCTGCGACGGTTGGAACGGGTCCATCGACCGGATGACTCGGGTCAGGGAGAATCTTATTAGATGGGGGCGGGCTCGGCCGATGGTCGTGGCATGTCCAGTTTCCCCTTCATCGAGCTTCCCTCCCGCTCTCGAAAACCCCGCATGACGGGCCTGACCATGGTGCTGGAGAAGGGGCTCGGCCTGGCCGCCGCCCGGGAGCTGGCGACCACCGCCGGCGAATGGATCGACGTGGTGAAACTGGGCTGGGGCACCTCCTGCGTCACCCCCCCGGCCGTGGTCAGGGAGAAGGTGGCCGCCTACCGGGCCGCCGATATCGAGGTGTCCAACGGCGGGACCCTCTTCGAGCTGGCCCATCTGGCCGGTAAGGTGGACCTGTTCATGGCCGAGATGGTTAAGCTGGGATTCTCGGTCTGCGAGATCTCGGAGGGCACGGTCCCCATCCCCCAGGAGCGGATAATCGACTACATCGGGCAGGCCAGGGAGGCGGGTCTGGTGCCCGTCGTGGAAGTGGGACGCAAGATGCCCGAGGAGGACTTGGAAGCCGTCGAGTACGCCAGCCAGCTGTCCGCCTGCCTAAAGGCGGGAGCGGACTACGTCATCGTCGAGGCCCGCGAGGGAGGCGTCGGCGTGGGCGTCTTCGACGATCAGGGCCGACCGCAGGAGGAACGGATGGAAAGTGTCCTGAAGGGAGTGTCCGTCGGCAAGGTCATGTTCGAGGCGCCCCGCAAGGCCCAGCAGGTCTACTTCATCCAGCGCTTTGGCAACGAGGTCAACCTGGGCAACATAGCTCCCGACGAGGTCATATCGTTGGAGACCCTCCGCCGGGGCCTACGCGGCGACACCCTGAGGCTCTTTCACGGTGGGAAGTGATGGCCGAAGGTGACTCGGATGCCCAAGCCTCGCCTCCCGTCTCCACCTTGAAACCCGAGATGATCATCGAGTTCGGCATCGATGGTGCCGCCAGGGGCGGTGAGCGGGGCGACGTGGTCATCGTCGTGGACGCCATTCGGGCCACGACCACCATCCCGGTGATGCTGAGCCGGGGAGCGGAACGGGTCATCCCCTGCGAGAGCCGCGCCGCCGTCGAGGCCGCCCGGACCGGCAGGCCCGACGCGATGCGGGCAGGAGAGCGGGAGTGTCGGCGCATCGAGGGCTACGACATGGGTTCCTCACCTTCGGAGATATCACAGCTGGACCTGAAGGGGGCCACCATCCTCCACTCCACCACCAACGGCACCCGGGCGGTGAGGGCCGCCCTGGACAACGGCGCGGCGGCAGTTCTGACCGGAGCCTTCGCCACCCTGACGCCGACTGCGGCGGCCGCCCTGGACCTCCTCGGGAAAGATGCCGTCGAGTCCAGCGACTCGAAAATGGGTATCACCCTGGTGGCCACAGGACGACTGGGCAAGTTCACCCAGGAGGACTGGCTGGGCTGTCGCTACATCGCGGCCCGCATCGCCGAACTGGCCGAACGAACCGACGGTTCATCTTCACGACGAGAAGTATTTAAAACACAAAAAGAAGAATGGAAACCTCCCATGAGTGAGAAGGAACTTTGGGACACCGTCATGGAATCACCCAGCGTGGCGGCCGTGAAGGCGGCGGGTCTGGAGGCCGATATCGACCACTGCCTGGCTATGGACTCCCTTGCCGTCGCGCCCTGGTTCGATGGTGAGGGCTTCGTGGACTACTGGTCCAAGTGAACCATTATCCCTTGTTATCAGAAGGCCTCATGCCGCAGTCATCACGTAACCCAGGTAGACCAGGTAGCTGATGACGAAGATCCCGCCCTCCCAGCGTTCCAGCTTGAACTTGGTGTAGACGAACAGGTAGAGCAAGAAGGTGAAACCCACCATGGTGGCCACGACGGGAAGGAGGGTGGCCTCGACGCTGATGGGATGGATCAGGGCGGCCAGGCCCAGGATGAAGATGTTGAACATGTTGGAGCCCACGATGTTGCCCAGGACCAGTCCCGGCTGTTTCTTCATGGCGGCCATGGCCGATGTCACAAGTTCTGGCAGTGATGAACCCACGGCCACCAGGGTCAGGCCGATGACCGCCTGGCTCACACCCAGCTCCTTTGCCACCTCCACCGAACCGTCCACCAGCAACTTGCCGCCGATGACCACTCCCAGCAAACCACAGATGATCATCAGGCCGTAGGTGCGCTGGGAGTGATGGGGCTCAAAGTCCTTGACCATCTTGACGTCGGGGTCCACCTCCAGCGCGCCATCCTCGCCATCCTCGCCCTCGGCTCCCCCCATCACCTGACGAGAAGCTCGCAGGGCCTTCAGGACCAGCAGGGTCATCAGGACGGCAAAGGCCAGGACCAGCAGACCGCCATCGGGCCGGGTGATGTCGTAGGGCTCCTCCAGATTGGGCAGGAGGGCCAGAAAGAGCACCAGCAAGGACAGGGTGAAGAGAGCCGGCATCTCCCGTCGGACCACGTATCTGGTGGTGACCACGGGGGCGATGACCCCGGTCAGGCCCATGATGAGCAGGATGTTGGCCAGATTGGAGCCCACGATGTTGCCAAAGGCCAGGTCGGGGTGACCCTGCCAGGCGGCGATGCCGCTCACGGCCAGTTCGGGCAGGGAGGTGCCAAAGGCCACGATGGTCATGCCGATGAGCATGGGCGATATCCTGAACATGGTGGCCAGGCCCACACTGCCCTCCACCAGGATGTCCCCGCCCTTGATGAGCAGGGCAAAGCCGCCCACGATCATGGCTACGATCAATATGGTATCGACATCGACCACGGGCCGCCATGACCGCCTGCTCGTTTTACGCCTTTGGGTTTGAAGCAACTTGATGGGTCCTACAGGAGCATATGCTTCTTCCACCTACTCTTCAACCTATTCTTCCGTCCACCCTTCCGACTGATCTTCTGCCTGCCCTTCTTCCAATTCTATCTCATTTTAACTAAATGACAGGTCCCCCTCAGAACTCATAGGGCTCCTCAATGCCACCGAAGCGGCTCGGCTGACCCTCTTGTCATCACCGGGGGGTACCCAATGGCTCAAGCATTTTATAAGACAGGAGGCAGGCGGGGAGGTGATAAGAACAGCGATCGACCGAGCTTGAAGGGCATCTAGCCTAGGAGGCGGAGGAACATGGTTGGCCCCATCGATCCTGCAGTTATTCCGGGTCCTGTTCACTACCCTTTCGCTTCCTCATCACCAGGACGACGGTAGCCGGTATCGCGATGGCCATGATCGCGCCAATGAGCAGGGGCAGGTTGCTGGAGGTCCCTTCGTCATCTGCGCCCTCAACGGTGAACTCGACCCAGGCCACGTTGTTGTCATCGTCGGTCTCGGGCCACAGCCCGTCGGGGTCCAGGGTCACGGTCATGTTGTGCTCACCCTCTCCGATGGTAAGGTTGAGTGTGTGCTTTTGATCGGGTTGCTGGACCCAGTACTGCTGGATGACCTCACCGTCCAGGCTCACCAACGCCTTCCCCGAGGGCTTCAGGAGAAAACCATCCCCAGTATCGTCGCCGGACCAGCTGGAGGGGACCGTGGTGAAGGTCACGTTGACCTGGGTCTGACCGGGATCAGGCACGCCAGGGGTCACGGTGAAGGAGGCTATCCTCAGATCGGGCACCGGGAAGACCTCCACTTCCACCCAGGCCAGGTTGTTGGTCTCAGAGAGCTCGAAGATGCCCTCTGGAACCACAATGGACAGGGACAGATTGAACTCACCGGTATTCAGGGTGAAGTTGTGAGAGAACTGGTAGGGTAGTTCATCGGGCTCCAGCTCGATGGTCACAGTGCGCCAATCGATGCCCTCGATGTTCAGCTCAAGGCCGCCCTGGATGGGCAGTCCGTTGGACCTCACTATGCCCTTGAGGGTCATGGGGTCGTCCTCCCGGGGGTCGTTGCTGTAGCCCTGGTTGAGCAATTTGACCTGCTCCAGCCACACATCCACCCGTTGCACGATCAGCGTGACCTCGCCGGCCGCCGTCGGTCCCTGCCAGGTCAGGTCCCATGACAGGATCTGGGGTCCAGCCAGGGCCTCGGGCTTCACCTCGAGGGTCAAGTTGACGATCCGGCTCTCCTGGGGGCTCAGCTCCAGGGTCTTGTACGAGGAGCCCTCCAGCCATTCGTTCTCGCCCTCGGAGTAGGCCGTGACCGTTATCTCGAAGGGGGCGTTGCCGGTGTTGTTGAGAGTGAAGTTCACCGGGGCCTGACTGCCTGCCAGGATGTTCTGCATGTCTGCTGGCGGGTCCAGTTGGAGGCCGTAGTAGGGGTCCACCTCCAGGGTCACATTGGTCCGGCTTGTCACCTCTGGGTCATGGGTTGAGGAACCGGCGATGGATATGTTGAACAGGGTTCCCGCCCAGAGGCTCATGTCAAAGGGCAGGGTGATGTTGAAGAGCAGGGTGGTCTGATCCCTGAACTCCAGGACCACTCCCAGGTAGAACACACCCTCCTTATGCTCCTGCCAGCCCTCCTCCAGCCATTGGGCCGAACCGTTCTCCAGCCTCTCGGGCAGGCTGAACCCCAGGGTGAAGTTGTCGTCGTGGTTGCCCATGTTGTAGAGCCCCAGGGCCAGGGTGCTATTCTCGCCGGGAGCGGCCGAGTTGTTGAACAGGGGAACGAGCCGGAGCCCCGCCACCTGGGCCACGGTGAGGTTGACCTGCACCGTTGAACGGTCCTCTGGACCGTTGGTGGGTTCAGCCGACACGTTGAGGATGTATTGGCTGGCCTCGACCAGGGTGGGGTCGGGGTCCAGTTCCACCGTGACCTTCACCTGGGCCACCCCGCCCGAGCCGTTGACCCAGACCCGGGTGGGACTGACCGTGGCGTTGAGACCCCAGGGCAGACCCTCCACCGTCAGGTCGAATTCCTGATGGATGGTGTGGTGGTTGGTCAGGGTCAGATCCAGGGTCAGGTTCTCGCCTGGAAGGAGTGGCTCGGCAGGCGGGTCCGATACCAGTTCCAGGGTGAAGTTCAGGCCGACGGGGGTGTAGAGCGGGTCGCCCACGACGATGTTCTGCCAGCTCAGGTAGGGGGTGCCCATCCAGAAGGCCTCGGCCGCCGTGTAACCGTTGTAGATGGCGTCCATGACCAGATGGGGGTAGGCGGCGGCATCCAGCCAGGGCTCCCATACATGGCCGGTGGACCCGGCTATCTTGTCGGCCACCGCCCCGGTGACCCAGGTCGAGTCGCGCATGGACCGGGCGTTGAAGGAGTGCAGGCGCATGCCCACCGCACCCTGGGTCCAGTCGTACGAATCGAAGTAGGAGGCATTTGCGTACCAGCCCCAGTAGAAGAACGGGTCCACCGTGCCGTTGGCCGGCTTTGCCCCTGGGGTCGACCTGGAAGACCAGACGGCGCCCTCCTGGCCGAGATCCTTGGCCGACTCCTCCAGGGCCGAATCCAGGCCCCGCTCCAGGGAGCGATTGAAGGCCTCCACGATCATGGCGTCGTAGAATGCGTAGTTGCCGCTCATCCCGGTGTCCCGGTCGAAGTAGGCCCAGCCCTGGGTGTTGTTGGCCTCGGCGGAGAGGGCCTCATCCACCAGGGCCTTGGCCTCGGCCGGGTTGTGGCCATCGAGCCGTGCCACCAGGAGCATGTCGTTGTTCTCGCCGCGTTGGAACTCCTCCTGGGCGTTGAAATAGGGATTGGAGTAGCGGCCGTTGTTGCCCGATTGCATGTTGTCGGATACCAGCAGGGCCAGCTCACCGTCGACGCTGGACTGGTTGCCGTTGTAGTTCCAGGTGTCGTCGGAGTTCACCTTCAGGGGCACCCCGTAGACCAGGACCAGCACCTCCACCCTGTCGGTGAGGTTGGCCTCCTCCAGGGCCTCCTCCACATCGGCCTCGTAGGCGTTGTACTGGGCGCGGCTGATGATCTCGCTGGTGGGTCCGGCCACCGAAAGCAGATTGCCCTCGGGGATCTCCCGGGCCTCCATGTAATGCTCGGCCACCTCCACCGAGCCGGCAAGATCGGGATTGGCCACCACGACGACGGATGCAGGCGAGAGGGCCTTGGATGGGGAGGCGAACAGGAGCAGTCCCAGGACCAGGACCAGACCCACGATGAACAGAGAAGTGGCCAGAATCCTGCATCGAACCGCTAGGAGAGCGCCCATTGTAGCGGTGAGGGCCTACGTCGATATATACCTAATCTTGAAGGGAGAGGGGTTGAACGGTCACGTGCCGACCCGCCGGCTGCCCCACAGGTTGTTCAGGGTGGCGATGGCCGAAAGGGCCGCCAGGTGGGAGGTGCGTGGGTTGCGCAGGCTGGGCACGTTGGCCACCGTCACGTTCATCTCGCCGAAGTCGCCGGTGGCGTGGACGGTGTGGGTGTTGCGCGTAATAGTGGGGTCGGCCACCACCTTGACCGTGGTCCGGTCGGGTCCCAGGCCCGCCAGTGACAGGGTGGCGGCCACGTTGACGTTCTTGGGGAACTTCTTCACCGCCTCGCTGGCGGGACCCTCGAAAAGGGTGCGCGGCTCATCTATGGCTTTGAGGGCATCCTGGTCCAGGCCCAGTTCATCCTTTATATAATCCACGTCGCCAAGGGAGGTGGGTGGCTTGCGGGTGATGAGGGTCACGGATCCCAGCTGTCCGGCCATGGCCGACTTGAGCCCGTCCAGTCCCGCCAGGGCCCCCGAGGGGACATGGTAGCGGCTGTTGCCGGCGGCGGCGGCCTGGTCCATGGCCTCCTGCAGTCCGGGGTCCAGGAGAGCCCCTGCCGACAGGATTATCAGGTCCCGGCCGGCCTTCAGCACCTGGGGGCCGAACTCCACCACGGCGGCCTGGGAGGCGGCCTCCATCACCACGTCCACCTGCTGGACCATCTCCTCCAGGTCCTCGGTGGCCCGCACCTTGGTCAGGCGCGAGGCCAGCTTGATGGCGCAGGTCTCAGTCCTATCGGTGATCAGCAGGCTCTCCACGTGGGGCTCATCCTCCAGGTACTTGGCCAGGGTGGTCCCGATGGCCCCGCAGCCGATTATGCCGACCCGCATCATCGCACCTCCCGACGGCTTCGCCGGTCTTGCAGGCTCATTTGGCTCCTCCGGCCCATCAGCCGGCCCGCTCCTTCTGGAGCTGTTCGATGACCACGGGCAGGGCGGCGGTGAAGCGCTTCACGCCCTCGGTGGGCACGGTGAAGGAGGCCCGGATGTAGCGGTGGCCCGAGGTGGCTGACACGTACTCGCCGCCCCGGATGAAGACGCCGTGCTCGTACAGCAGTTTGTCCTGGACCGACTTGGGGGTCAGTCCGGTCCCGGCGATGTCGATGACGAACATGTTGGCCCACGACGGGTAGACTGGCAGGTAGGCGCCCTCGATGTCGTCCACGCACTCCTTGATGAGCTTCTGGTTGAGCATTGAGGTCTTGCGCAGTTCTGGAAGCCATTCGTGCTTGCTCCGCAGGGCCGCGTTCCCGGCCACCATGCCCAGGATGTTGATGGACAGGTCCGAGACCACCCATTTCCAGGTCTTCTTCATGAACTCGGTAGGCCCCAGGAAGCCACCGACCCGCATGCCGGCGAGTCCGCAGTTCTTGGACACCGAGGTGGCGATGATGGTCTGCTCGGGGGCGAAATCGCTGGCCAGCACATGGTCGGGGGCGTAGTCCCGGTAGGTGATGTCGTCGATGACCCACAGGTCGTGGTCCACGGCCAGCTCCGACAGGGCCCGCACCTCCTCCTTGGGATAGGTGGAGCCCAGGGGGTTGAGGGGGTCGATGAGCAGGAGCACCTTGGTCTTGGGATTGATGGCCTCCTTGACCTCCTCGATGTCGTATCGGTAGTTGCCCCTGTAGACATCCAGATCGGTGGTCACGGCCCCGCCCAGGTGAGCGAAGTTGTGGATGATCATGTAGCTGGGATCGGTGGTGACCATCTCGCTGCCCTTTGGCAGCAGGTAGCGCATCAGCACGTAGAGCCCCTCGGTGCCCCCGCATGTGATGTGCAGGTCGTAGCCTGGAGTGGGCAGGTCCTCCAGAATGGCCTCCCTGAGGGGAGGATAGCCGGTCTGCAGGGGGTAGGAGCAGTACTTGCGCAGGCGGATGGCCTCCTCCAGGGCCTGAGTGATGGACGGGTGGGTGACGAGGTGATTGGTGTTCTGGGACATCCAGACCACCCCCTCGTGGCTATGGGCGTACTCGAAGACTCCCATGGATTGAACCTCGCCACCCCATAGCGGGACCCACATAAATAGCGCCATTATTACCTGGCCGTGGAAGAGCCCGAACCCACCGGTCGTCAGCCCTCGCGCCACCCATCGGGTCACTACTGGCTGGGTCTCCTGCGCCTGGCCGGCCTGGAATACTGGATGGTGGCCTGGACCCCCACCTGGGTCGGCTGGGTCATCGCCGCCGGGCGGGCTGTTCCCGACCTGCCCTCCTTCCTCCTCCTGGTGACCGTGGGACCTCTGCTGACCGGTTCCACCTTCCTGCTCAACAACCTGGTGGACCGCAAGGCCGACGCTGGCAACCCCCGCAAGGCCTTCTCCCTGCTGGTCCAGGAGCGCATCGCCGACCGCACCGTGCTCCTGCTCTACCTGCTTCTGCTGTCGGCCACCCTGCTGGTGGCCGGGCTCACCGGCCGCGTTCTCGCGGAGCGGACCTCTTGGGAGCCCCTGCTCCTGGTGGCCGCCTTCGCCCTACTCTCGGTTGCCTACTCCTATCCGGTTGCGGGGCTCAAACACCGGGGAGGCGCCGACCTGCTGACCAACGCAGTGGGCTTCGGCCTGCTCCTGCCCCTGGCCGGCTGGTCCCTGGTGGAGCCGGCCGTGGAGTTCCCGCCGCTCTACCTGGCGGCCATCGTGTTCACCCTGGGGGCCCTCTACGCCCCCACGACGGTGGCCGATTTCGCCGCAGACCGGGTGGTGGCCACCCACTCCCTGGCCGTGCGCTTCGGCATCCAGAACTCCCTGGTACTGGGCTTCGGGCTGATGGTGGCTGGGGTGCTGTGCCTCTTCCTGGCGGGGGCCGCGGAGGCCTTTCCCTGGACCCACGAACTGCTCATCGCCACAGGGGGCTTCCTGCCCCTCCAGGTCTTCACCTATCATCACTACTTCTGGCCGCCAAAGGAGGGCTCGACACCCGCCTACCAGGATATCTGGCGCGGGTGCGTGGTCCTGGGTGTCCTCTGCTCCCTTTCCAACC
This sequence comes from uncultured archaeon, assembly GCA_964384995.1. Taxonomy (GTDB): domain Archaea; phylum Thermoplasmatota; class Poseidoniia; order MGIII; family CAYLMJ01; genus CAYLMJ01. The sequence goes on from CAYLMJ010000009.1 coordinate 73,846, forward strand.
TGACCTTTCTGATCCTCTTCCTGGCCTGGGCCTGAGGCCCCCCCGTTGGGATGCCGGGAGTCGGGACCGCGGAGATGACTGCTGCGCCTATGTCTCCAGCTTGAGCTTGGTGGAGCACGAGGGGCAGGCCACGGTGATGGGGCGCTGGGCCGAGGTTATCTTCAGCGAGGTCTGGCAGGTGGGACACTTGATGGTCACCGGCTGGACCGCGGCCGGGGCCGCGGCTCCCGCGGCCTCAGGCGCGGCCGCTGGCGCGGCCGGGGCTCCCGGTGCCGCTGGCGCGCCAGGTGGTTGTGCCGCCGGTGCTCCAGGGGCGGCAGCCGCCGGCGGGGCTGTGGCCGCTCCCGGCGTGGCCGCGGCTCCAGGGGCGGCGGCCGGGGCCGCCGGAGGTCCCGGCGGACCATCGTCGGCGTCCTCGTCCTTGCTCTTCATGGATTTCATGATGAAGAGGCCGCCTCCCACCATGGCCACTCCCAGGAGGGCCACGATGGCGATGATGATGGTGGTGTTGGAATCGCTGGAACCCCCGTCATTAGTGATCACAGTACCATGGATGGTTACATCCTCATACTCGTCCACATTGTCCAGATCTGGATTTGTGGCCGGGTCCTCGGCAGGCATGATCTCATCGACCCAGACGATGAAGGTGAAGGTGCCGTCCAAGCCCTCGGGGATGTCGTAGGGTATCTCGAAGGTCTCACCGCTTGTATCACCCAGGATCTCGAAATCGACCTCGGTCCGGAAGGATTCCACCGCCGAGCCCTTCAACTTGGTGTAGAGCTTGAGCTTGCCCGTGGCCGTGGATTCTCCGTAGTTGGCCAAGGTGACCTCTACGATGGCTTCGTTACCAGCATCAAGCTCATCATCAACGTCGATGCCGGTTACTTGGATGGACGGCGGTGAGGCCACCGTCAACTTGTACTCATCATCCTCGAAAATAAAGTCCTCATGGTAGGGGTCCCAGGCCTCGCCATATTTCTCCGTGTCCACGGGCTGGACATTGGATATGGTGGCCACCAGGGTGTATTCGGCATAGAAGTCATTGAAAGGGAGCTTGGCCTTCTCGAACTTCTTCTCCTGATAGATGGTCTTGAGACCCTTTCCGTTGAAGGTGTCGGTCCTGAAGTATATGGACGACTCCTTGCCCGACTGGCTCTTCTGGGTCAGGTCCAGAGCCACCGTGGCGGTGACCGGTATGTCGCTCTGATAATCCCAGGTCATGGAGAAATTGACCACCGTGTTGTCCGAGATGGAGGTAGGGGTCCAGACTATCTCGTCCAGCTCGAAGTAGGGCAGGGTCATGACCTGGATGTCCTCCTCATGATCGTCCTGTTCCTCCTCGTCCACCGTCCACACGATTATGAACTTCTCGGCAGGGGTGGCGTCCCAGTAGAAGTCCACGTACTCCGGGTCGTCGACGCGGACCTCGATGCCACTCTCGTTGTGGATGTCCTGGCCGGAGGTCTGGTCCACGTAGACCTCCAGGTCCACATAGCCCGATTTGTCGCCATCGTTGCTCAGCACGATGTTGACGATGCTCCGCTGTCCCTCGATGGGCGCAGGATCAAAGGTTATCTCCTCGATGGCCACGTTGGAGAAGAGCTGGGCGACGTTCACCGATTCGTAGACCTGGTTGTCCGAGGGATCGATGACATCCTCGGGCGATGAGGAGGTGATGGTGGCGAAAAGGTACCAGTTCCCATGCGGTATATCATCCCAGGTTCCAGTGACCTCGAAGGTCGAACCGTCGTTGGGCAGGTCCTCCTTGTCCACGTCGACCGAGTCGATGCCTTTGCCCAGACCATAGGTGGCACTAGAGGATTCGTCCTTCCAGAAGGTCACCGTGGCGCGGGCGGCCACATCGCTGATGGCCTTGTTGGAGATGTACACCGACAGCTCCAGGTCGTTGCCCTCCTCCCGGGTGCCGGTGACAGTCAGGTCCTCCAGCTCCAGGTCCACGTCGGCGGTGATGACCTTCAGGTTTGAGATGAAGGCCCCGCCCTCGCTGGTGCCCATCACGATGAGCTTCGATTCGGCGATGTCCCGTCCGTCGTCCTCGGCGAATCTCTGGTCCCTCTCGAACGAGGCCAGCAGTTCCTGGGTGGCAACGGTGAAGGTCACATCGTACTCTATCTCCAGGTTGTGCATGAGCAGGCGCCCCTCGGAGTCTGAGGAGGTGCCGGTGATGGTGAGGTTGGCCATCTGGTTGCCATACCGGTCGACGAAGGTCCGCTCATCGGGGTCCTCCAGGGCCCAGGCCAGGCCATCCTCCAGGGCGCCGGCGAAGTTGTCGTCCCAGGTATCTGGGGAGTTGTCCCGGTTGAGCTCGCCGCTGAAGGACCAATCCTTGCTGGAGCCCTGAATGCTCAGCTCGGGGTCCTCGGGGTAACCAGTACCCTTGGTGACCCGGGACCATATCTGATAGTGGGAGAAGTTGTTCTGCCTCTGGTAATAGGTCCATGAGAAAAGGGCCTGGCCGCCCACGGCGATGCCCACCGGGAAGGAGGTGTAGATGGTGTCATCATCCAGCTCGTCGGATATTATCACCGGGGGTTCCCAGTTGACACCATGGTCATCGGAGAACACCAGGTAGACGGCGTACTGGCCGCTCTCGGGGTCGACCTGGTAGTAGGCGATGTAGATTAGCCCGTCGTCGCAATCGATGGCCGGAAATGAGTAAATGGAGCGGTCGGTGTTGTTGGAGACCTTGACGTACTCATCCCAGTTCTCACCCGCATCGGTGGAGCGGATGAACATGGCGCTGATGTAGGTGGAACTGGGCTCCTCGTAACCCCGATAGGTGAAGTAGATGGAATTGCCCTCCATGGCCACCATGGGATCGTAGGCGTAGTCATCGGCCGGTATCTGTTCCTGGTCGCCAAAGGATTCACCGTTGTCGGTGGATACCCGGTAGTAGGTGTATGAGGCATACTCCCAGCCCACAACCACGTTGCCGTTGTCGGCGTCCATGGTTATCTCGTAGGCGGAGCTGGATGAGGAGAAGTCATAGAGGTTCTCGTCCGAGGACCAGGTATCGCCCTGGTCGGTGGAATACTTGAAGTTGATCCAATAGGTGCCATCGTACTTGCGGGCCGAATAGTAGACGTTGTCGCCATCCACCGCCAGGTTGGGGAAATAGAAGGCCGAGGTGCCGTAATCCAGGGTCGTGATCTCCCCCCAGGTCTGTCCGTAATCCTCGGATATCCTGAGCAGGATCTTGTAGCGGCTCCCATCGGTGTTGTTGTAGTCGTACTCGTACCATGCCACGTAGACCATTCCATTGGCGCCCACGGCAATATCGGGTTTGTAGTAGAACCAATAGTAGTTTGTGGAATCGCCTTCCCAATCGGTGATGACGAAGGGCGTGGACCAGGTCTGACCCCCGTCATCGGAGGTGGTGAAGAAGTAGTCGCCGTCACCGGCGGAGTGGAAGGAGTTGCCGTTGCCTCCGATGTCACCGCTGTCCCAGTATAGCATGTAGAAGTTGCCCTCCTCGTCCACCTCCAGGATGGGCTGGTAGGATTGGGCCTCGTACTGGTGCTCGGAGGCCACCAGGGGGTCCTCCCAGTCGGTGGCACCCCTGCTCGACTGACGCACCCAGATGTCCCGCTCATTGCCCAGCCAGCCACTGCCCTCGTGCCAGCGCATCTGCATCTCGTCGGCCCAGGTGGCCCAGATGTTGTCACTGCCATCGATGTAGAGTTGGACCCGCTCACGGATGCGAGAGTAGCCCTCCTTGTGGATGTACTGTTCGGTCCCGAAGCTGGAGCCGCCGTTGGAGGAGTATACCAGTTTGATCTCGTAGATGGTCGTGTCATCGGCGTCCATCTGCTGCCACGCCACGTAGACATCGGTGCCGTCCACGGCCACGGCGGCGTACGTGGGATTGTAATCGGTGTCGGTGTCCGATATTATGGTATCGTCACCCCAGCTGGTGCCGCCGTTGGTTGATTTGCGATAATGGATCTTGTTGCCCTCGTTGGAATCACGCTCCTCCCAGACCACGTGGACGTTGTCCGAGGTATCGGCCGCCACCTGGGGGTAGTAGGCGTACTCGGAGGAGGTGGATACAAGAGAGGTGGTGGACCAGGTATCGCCACCATCGTCGGTGGAGCGCAGGACGATATCGTACTCAGCTGTCTCGTCACCATCGAAATCTCCATTGTCGTACCAGACCACATAGAGGGTCGAGCCGGCCATGTAGGTCCGGGGCCAGTAGGAGTTCTGGTCCCTTGAATCGTCGGAGACAACCTGGACGTTGCCCCAGCTGTCGCCGCCATCATCGGACTTGCGCATGACGATGTTGGGGGTGTACTGGCCACCGCCATGGTTTCCAGAGTCCTGCCAGACCACGTAGATATCCGAACCGTCGACGGCTACCGAGGGGTAGTCGGGGGAGGAGGAGCTCGAGCCCTCCACGTTCATCAGCTTGGACCATGAGTCGCCTCCATCCTCAGAGTAGATGAAATCCACGGTGTACCTGTAGGAGCTGTTGACGATGCGGTAGCCTTCCCAGACGACGTAGATGTTGGAGCCTTCGGCGACGATGTTGGGGTAGGGTATTCCGCTGATGGAGGTGCCGGTGGGGGTCAATTGCTCGATGCCCGACCATTCACTGCCCTCCCAGCGGTTGTAAAATACATCGTAGGTGGTGTCCCCGCTGGAGGTCAGGTCGCCGTTGTCCACCCAGACCACGTGGGCGTTGCCCGAGCTGTCGATGGCGACATCGGGATAGTAGGAGTAGGAGCCCTGATCGCTGCTCACCGAGGTCTCCAATCCATCCTCCAGGTCCTCGGAGCCCGAGGGGCGGCCCGATACATCCACGCTGGCCGATATGTCGGTGGCGTTGGCCGGGAGCCTGATGGTTATCTCCTCCTCGTCGTTCATCAAGGAGAGGGACTGGCTCGTGTGGCCGTCGTTGAACTCGTCCTGGAAACCGAAGGAACCGTAGCCCATGCCCTGATAGCCCCACTCCATGGAGCTGAAGTTGCTGTCGTTGATGCGGATCTCCTTGGCATAGCTGTTGTTGTACATGCGGGGCGATATGTCCAGCGAGACCGAGGTCAGCTCGTCGGCCGGGAAATCCACCTTGAAGTAATCCTTCAGATTGTTGTCGTTATCGAGCTCCACCGAGAACTCGGTGACGGTCGAGCCCTCGTAGATGAACTCGGTGGTCTCCACACCCTCGACCATCGTCGTGTAAGGCAGGAGTAAAAAGGCCGCTAATATTAGGATGGCAATCCGTTGGTTTCGCATATCATCGCCCGACGAGACTCTTATGGAATTGCAAGCGTCGCAATTTATATAAAGCTATCTTCAACCCACCTAAGGTGGGTTCCATCTGGCTATAAATGGACCCGCAGAACTGGTTGGCAGGGAGGCGCAAGGCAGGACCCCAGCGACATGAAAGGGCGGGGTTCGAGCTACCGGGCCGCCCGAATGGCCTCCAGGGCCTGGGGCCGCTCCAGTGAGGACATATCGCCCAGCTCGCCGTCGGCCTTGCCCAGATGCACCTCCCGGACCATGCGACGCAGGATCTTGGCAGAGCGGGTCTTGGGCAGTTCGGTGACAAAGAGCACTTTGTCGGGGCGGTCCACCTTGCCCAGCAGCTGGGCCACATGGTCGGACAGCTCCCCTCGCAGTTCCTCAGAGGGAGTGTATCCGGGAGCCAGGACCGCGAAGGTCGCGATGCCGGTGCCCTTGATGGCATGGGGGATGCCCACCGCGGCGGCCTCGGCCACGGCGGAATGGTCCATGAGCGCCCCCTCGATCTCGGAAGGACCGATGCGGCGGCCGGCCACCTTCAGGGTGTCATCGGCCCGACCCAGCAGGTACCACTGGCCGTCGCCGTCGACATAGGCCCAGTCGCCGTGGTCCCAGATGCCCGGCCAGCGGGACCAGTAGGCCTCGATATACTTCTCGGGCGCCTTCCACAATCCCCGGGTCATGGAGGGTCCGGGAGCGGTGCAGACCAGATAGCCCACCTGCTCCCGCACCGGATGGCCCTCCTCGTCGAATACCTCGGTGGCCATGCCCAGGCCGGGACCGCCCAGGGAGCAGGACTTGAGCGGCTGGATGGGCAGAGGGGTCAGAAAACAACCCATGATGTCGGTGCCACCGGAGATGTTGATCACCGGACAACGGCCTCCCCCGACGTGGTTGAAGAACCAGCTGTAGGACTCGGGGTCCCAGGGCTCTCCGGTAGAGCCCAGCATGCGCAGGGTCCCCAGGTCGTGCTTGGTCGGCCAGTCGTCGCCCGAACGCTTCAACAGCCTGATGGCTGTGGGCGATAGGCAAAGATGGGTCAGCCGGTGCCGCGAGGCCATGTCCCACAGTCGCCCCGGGTCGGGGAAATCGGGGGCCCCTTCGAAGATGAGCAGGGTGGCGCCGTGATGCAGGACGCCGATGATGGCCCAGGGTCCCATCATCCAGCCGATGTCGGTGAGCCAGAAGAAACGGTCCGTGGGTTTCAGGTCGAAGTGGTAGCCCAGCTCCTTGGCCACCTGGGCCAGGGTGCCGCCGTGGGTGTGGACCGTGCCCTTGGGCAGGCCGGTGGTCCCCGAGGTGTAAAGGATCATGGCCACCGCCTCCGCATCGAGCCATTCCGACTCGCACTTTGCAGACTGGCTCTCCACCAGCTCCTTCCAGCTCCATTCCTTTAAATACTCAGCGTCGGAGGAGGCATCATCTGCATCGCCTTTGCCCGTTGCACCGTTCGCCTTGCCTTTTGCCTTACTTTTTACTTTGCCTTTTGCCTCACCTTGGACCTCTTCCAGATCGTCCCGGCGCAGGATGATGAGATGCTCAAGGGAGGGCACCATGGCGGCGGCCTCCCGAGCTTGGGGCAGGATGGCGATGGGCTTGCCCCGGCGGGTGGAGCTGTCGGCGGTGACCAGGACCTTGGCCTCGGCGTTGACCAGGCGCTGGGAGACCGAGGCCGGAGCGTAACCCGAGAAGATGGGGATGGCCATGGCTCCCACCTTGAAGCAGGCCATAAGGGCCATGACAGTCTCTGGGACCAGGGGCATGTAGAGTCCCACGGTGTCGCCCACCTTCACGCCCAGGGACTTGAGACCGTTGGCCAGTCGATTGGTGCCTTCGGCCAGCTCCAGATAGGTGAAACGGCGGACCTCGCCCAGCTCCCCCTCCCACACCAGGGCTTCCCGGTCCCATGACCGTGCCTGTTCCAGCTCTCCCGCCTTCGCTTCATCCACTGTACCGCAGCAGCAGGCGTTGGCCGAGGCCGCCGAGTCGGCGGTGCAGCCGCGCAGATGCTTGTCCAGGCAGTTGTAGGCCATGTTGATCTGCCCGTCGATGAACCAACGGGTCCACTCGACGCCCTTGTCGCTGTCAAGGACCTTCAGGTAGGGCTGGAACCACACCACGCCAAGGTCCTCCAGGGCCGCCGGCCAGAACCATTCGGGCTCGGCCGCCGCTCTGCGCAACAGCTCCTGATGGTCGGCTATGCGATGCCGGGTCATGAAACGGGTGACATTGGCCTGCTCCACCATCTCGGCGGAGGGCTCCCAGATGTACTCGTCGGGGAATGAGGGTGTGTCTGAGGAGGAGGGCATGGGACCGCCGGTACATCGGCGAGGTCGTATATGGATTTGCCGCGATCGTCTATCCCTCTTCGACCGGCGGCTTCTTCTTCTTCCCGGGTCGGGGATGGATCTCCGCCCACAGCAGGATCATGATGCCAAAGAAGAGCACAGACAGGGCGCCGCCCTCGGCCGGGCTCAGGACCTCCCACAGGCTCAGCATCAAGGGGATGCTGACGAGAGCGCTCAGACCTCCCAGCCAGATCAGGGTCGATCTCAGGAATCCCTGCTTGGGGTCGTCCAGCTCCCAACCCAGCCACAGTCCACCGATGCCGGCGAAGAGCAGCCAGATGGCAAAGGCCTCGGGAGGCTCGCGTTCGGTTATCTCGGCAATGAACCAGGCGGCTCCCGCCAGGGCCACCAGCAGTCCCCAGCCGATGAAAGCCAACCGGTCTCCTTCAAGGTCCAGTTTTCCGGCCATGTGATCCAGCCGTGATTAGATGGACAGCCCTCCATAAGTAGATTACCGAACTTTTTGAGAAAAATTTCGATCAAAAACTCGCGACCTCGCTCACTAAGCTCGCGAGGTCACTGATATCACGGGTAACTGAACCAGTGCATGCCGATCTCATTACGGCCGAATTCCCAGTTTCTTTAGCCGTTCGGGTGGCACGATGCCGTTCTCGTCCCAGCCTCTCAGCTCGTAGTAGCGGTCCAGGCAATCCTGATGGTCCTGGGCCGAGACGAAGGCTGTGCAGCCCTTGGCGGGTCCCGAGGGCAGAGGATCGTTCATCAGCCGGTGGCAGAGGGTGTCCCGGGACCGGTCGACGAAGAGGGTGTTGTTGAAGGCCCGGGTCAGGGACCAGACGCGCTCGGCCGCGGTATCGAACTCGTCCGGGGTCAGGTCGAAACCTGTGATGGCGTTGAAGAGCATCTGGGCGCCCGCCGGTGTCGTGGCTTCCCAGGCGAAGGTGCAGAGCACATAGCAGTCCCGCAGGACCTTCTCGTTCTGGGAGGCGATGAGGTCCTCCATCAGGGGTGCCGCCGGCTCGTTGGGGATCCGGTCGGTGGGGGTCCATTCACGAAGGTGGGAGCCTCCGATGTCGGCGGTGGCGTAGGCCATGGCGTTGGTGAGCTTGCCCCTGGGGTCCCAGGCTGGCAATTCCAGGCCCTTCACGTGAACGGCCCACTTGAACGAATCACCGCCCAGCTGTTTGGCGGCGGCCCTCACACCCTGGCAAAGGAGGTCGCCCACCCCTTCACGACGGGCGATAAGGGGTATCAGCTCCCTGGCCGCCGCCGGGTCGCCGAAATCGTAGGGCAGGTCCAGCAGGCCCCGCTGAGCGGATTCGATGGCGAAGCCGATGACACCCCCCGCCGAGATGGTGTCCAGGCCCAGGTCGTTGCACAGCTCGTTGCACTCCATCACGACACCCACGTCGGAGATGCCAAGGTTGGAGCCCAGCAGGCCGGTGGTCTCGTACTCGGGGCGGTCGGCCCCTGTCAGTACGGCATCCCCTTCGGAGTCCTCTGTCTCGCAACCCTCTCGTTCCTGACCGATGTTATCTTCCTTTTCTCCATTTCTCTCATTATCCTCATTATCAATATTATCACCATTAACTGGCTCTTTCACCCGGGCGGTGCAGGCGATGGGGCAGGGCGTACAGCACGACGCAACCTGTATGTTGAAGCGCTGATGGATGGCGGGGCCGGCCAGCTCCTCGGCACCCTCGAACTGGGCCGACCGGTAGTTCCTGGTGGGCAGGCGATCGGTGCGGGAGGCGAAGGGCGGGGTCTGGGTGGTACCGTACCTGTAGAATGGATAGCCCTCCTTTCGCTCCTCCTTCATGACGCTGTTTATCTTTTTATACTCCTCGTCGAGAGATGCCTTATCGGCTGGGGCGAAGCTGGCACCGCCCTCAACGGTCACCGCCTTGAGCCGTTTGGCCCCCATGACCGCCCCGGTCCCGCCCCGGCCGGCGGCCCGCCGCAGACTGCTGATGGCGCAGGCGATGGGTACCCGGTTCTCACCGGCGGGGCCGATGGAGAGGACCTGGGATTCAGGCCGCTCGCCCTTCAAGGTGCCCTCGGTGGCCCGCACGCCCTGGCCCCACAGCCCCCCGGCCGATGCCAACTGGACTCCTTCGGGAGTCACATGGACCGTGGTGGGGGCGTCCGCCGCCCCGGTGAATAGCACGGCGTCGAATCCTGCCCCCTTCAGGACATGGCCGAAGTCGCCGCCAAAGTATGAGTCCAGGAAGATGCCCGAAAGGGGCGACCGGGTGACGATGACCGCCCGACCCGCTGAACTGACGGGACTGCCTTGGAAAGGTCCCGTGGCGATGACCAGCGGATTGTCCGGACCCAGCGGGTCGGCCCCGGCCGGGAAGTTGTCGATGAACAGGCGGGCCCCCAGCCCCTTGGCCCCCAGGTAGAGCCTCAGGGTCTCCTCGGGTATCGGCTCGACGGTGAACTCCCGGTTCGCCAGGTCCACCCTCAGCAGGCGGCGGCAGTAGCCGCGCTCGATGGTCGTGAGGGGATCGGAGGTCGCTCTGGGCATGGGGCGGCAACAGGCGATTCAGGCTAAAGACCCTTCCCCGGGCGCCGCCTAAAGCTCCCGCCACTGGTGGGCCGCGCCGTAGACGTCGCCGTTGCGCTGCTGGGGGTCGGGGCCGCCGTTGCGGGTGTCGCACCAGACCCCGTAGACGTACTCCGGGCCCGAGTCGATCTCGATGTAATCACCGATGAAGGCGTCGCCCTGGGTGTTCTCGCCGATGATGGAGCCGCCGCCGGCCTCGCCGTCGATGGACATGTTGGTGACCCGGAAGCTGTTGAAGGTCTGACCGCCGTCGTGGGAGTGAGCGTACTCTATGTCCAGCAAGTACTCGTCGGCCGGGTCGCTGTACGCGGTGGTGTAGTACATCACCCACACCTCGCCGGTCATGGTCACCGTCACCGACGGGAAGAACTGCCAGGCGCCCTCGTTTCCCTCAGGGTCCTCGTTGATCTTGAAGGGACCGTCCCATGAAAGTCCGTTGTCCCGGGAATAGCCCATCATGATATCCGGGTCGCCGTCACGGTCGTCGTTCCAGACGATGTATACCGAGCCGTCGTAGGGGCCTCCCGAGTGGTCGGCGGCCATCTGGGGCAGGTTGGGGGTGCGGAAGCTCTTGTTCGGCGGACCCTCCCGCGGGATGGTGTCGATGTCCAGGATGGGCAGGGCGGTGACCAGGGCGCCCTCGAAGGTCTGGCCGCTGTCCCGGGAGGTCTTGAGCACTATCCTGGCCGCGGCGTGGTCGATCCAGGTCACGTGCACGTTGCCGTTGCCGTCCACCGCCAGGGCGGTGCCCTGATGCTGCTGCTGGCCGTCGAACCAGCCGGAGATGGCGTAGGGGGCCTCCCAGTTGGCTCCGCCGTTGGTGGAGCGGGCGAACATGATGCGGGAGCGGATGTAGTTCTCGAACTGGGCCCAGGCGATGTAGACGTTGTCGTTGAAGGGATCGACGTGGATCCACTCCTTGTCCTGGAAGATGACCGCCATGCCCGTGCCCGGCGGGGAGACTATCTCGATGTCGCCGAAGGTGCGGCCTCCATCGTCGGAGATGGCCACGAAGATGTCCGAGGGGGCCAGGGGCGAGCGGGAGAAGGCGATGCCGGCGTAGTAGAAGCGGCCGTGGGAGTCCACCACCAGCACCGGGTCGCCGGCGCCGTAGTAGGATTGCAGGGGCAGGCCCTCCTCGGAGGTGTCGCCGGGAAAGCCGGGAATGCAGCCGCTGTCCCAGGTCTGTCCGCCATCGTTGGTGTAGTAGTAGCCGGCCCAGGCGTCCTCGTAGAGCGGGTTGCACCCGTAGTCGTTGGCCCCAGCTACCATGTTCAGGGGATTGACGGGATTGATGGCCACGCTCATCTCGTTCTGGTTGTCGGCCTGGGTGTGCATGGCGTCGTTGGGCTTCCCCGGGGTGGTGGGGTCGTAGATGTTGGGCGACGGGCCCGAGGGGTCATCATCACCAAAGCCTCCCACCAGGAACACGCCAATGGCGATCAGGAGCAGGAGGGTCACCACGAAGAGGGCCTGATACTGACGGTCGCTGGCCACCTTCTCCTTGAACTGCCCCAGACCGGCCGGATCGAGCTTGCGCAATGGGCCGGGCAAGATCCAGCCCTCGGTGGTCGAGTTCGGGTCCGCACCATCTTGCGGGGCTTCGGTTCCCATGCCGGTCTCGGCCGCCGGCTCTTCCTGCGGGGTGTGGGCCGTGTCACCTTGTTCGGCATCCAGGATGGGCTCCTCATCCATACGGTCAACAGGGGTCATGAGAACCAAGAAAGCCCCTTCGGGGAAATTATTGAGTTGAGCGGGCGTCAGCTAGGGAAG
>CAYLMJ010000010.1:0-73856 GCA_964384995.1 uncultured archaeon
CGGGGGGGCCGGGGGAGCTGGGGGCAGACAGGGGTCGCAAGGGGCCGGGGCCGGAGGGGCCGGGGGAGCAGGCGGCAGGCACGGGTCGCAGGGTGCTGGGGCCGGGGTGGTGAGACTGGCGGGCAGGGTTCGCCGCAGGGGCCGCACGGTCCGGGGGTGCAGGGGTCGGCTGGAGCCGGCTGGGGTGCCGGTTGGGGCGCCGGTGCTGGTACCACCAGGGGGATGAAGCTGACCCAGACGGTGCACAGGGGGCCGTTCTCCCAGACCTTGAGCTTCAGGGTGTTGTGGGTCTTCAGGACCACCTGGGTGCTGAGCTCGGCGGGATTGGCCGGGAATGCGGCGGGGGGGAAGATGACCTGACCGTTCAGGATGACCTTGGCATTGCCAACTCCCACGGCCTGGATGACCATCACATAGACGCCGGGTTCGGCCAGGAAATGATGGGTGAATACCTTGGAGGTGCATCCGGTACACTGGAACGGTCCGAATGCTAGGGGGGAGCCGGTCGAAGTGGTCTGGGGTGGATTGCCACCTCCGTTCACCACACCGGCACCGGACACAAGCAACAGGGCAACAAGAGCCCAGGCTGACAGGATCCGGATCTTCTCGATTTTATTCTGACACTGGTTACGCATGGCACGCCCTCCTCGGGCACGTATTGTTGGTCCGTCACCCTTAATAAAGATTGTGACGTTATCCGTCACAAAAACAGGGTGTTTATCGACGACAGGCTGGCTTGCTCGAAATTGAGCCGGGCCTCGATTGGGACCTGTCGGGACCACAGGGGTGGGACACAGGTCGGTATCTAACGGTAGGGTGAGTCCATCAGACCCTTGATATTGAGCTGCAATCCCTCGCGCCCGCGCCATTCTTCCCTTTCTAAGGCAAAGGCCAGGGCGATGGACTGACCGGACCTCAGAGAGCGGGCCCAGGAGCCCATGTTCCACCCCACTCCCTTGAGCCGGCGGCTGGCGGCGTTGACCTCCAGGCGCAGGTGGTTCTTGCCCCGGCCGATCTGCATGACCCGGTCCACGCGGGCCTTATCCAGGGCCAGGACTGGTCGCTCGTTCTCCCGGCCGAACGGGGCCAGGGTCTCCAGGCGGTGGAACAGGTCCATGACCAGGGTCTCTGGCTCCACCAGGCTGTCGATGTGGAGAGCGGGACCGGCCTCCTCCCGGGAGAGCCAATCCACCGCCAGCTCCCCCAGCCGCCCCTGCAGGGGTGCAAGTTGGCCAGGTTCCAGGCTGACCCCGGCGGCCGCCGGATGGCCCCCGAAGCTGACCAGCAGGTCCTGGCAACGGGCCAGGGCGGCCGTGATGTCGAAACCGAGGGGCGAACGGGCCGAACCGGTGAGACGGCCTTTCTGGGTGGTCAGGACCACCACCGGCCGGTGGTAGCGTTCCATCAGCCTGCCGGCAACCAGCCCCGCCACTCCCGGGTGGAAGGAGGCGTGATGGACCACCGGGATGGCGACCTCGGGATCCTTCTCCACCAAGGTCCGGGCCAGGGCGGTGTTGTCCTCGGTGATGGTCTTGCGCTTCTCGTTCACGGCCTCGAGCCCCTGCACCAGCTGGCGGCACCTGTCGGGCTCCTGGCTCAAGAGCAGTTCGACGGCCACATCGGCCGCCTCCATGCGACCAGCCGCGTTGAGCCTGGGCGCCAGCTCGAAGCCCACGGTCTGGGTGTCCACCCGATCGCTCCGCCGGGTGGTGGCCAGAAGATGCTGGAGACCGGGTCGAGCGGTCCGGCCCAGGTGGGCGAGACCCTCCCTGACCAGGACCCGGTTCTCGTCCACCATGGGTGACACGTCGGCCACGGTGCCCAGTGCCGTTAGCTCCAGCTCTCCGGCGGTGGGGGGTTCCACCTCGCCCTTTGGGTGGCTGAGACTGCGCAGGGCCTGGACCAGTTTCAGGGTGACCCCCACGCCGGCCAGTCCGCCAAAGGGATAGCTGGAGTCCCTGAGGTTGGGATCGACCACCGCCTTGGCCTCGGGCAGGACCTCGCCAGGCTGATGGTGGTCGGTGACGATGAGGTCCACGCCCTGCTCGACGGCCCGTTGGGCTCCCTCGTGGGCCGTGACACCGTTGTCCACGGTGACGATGACTCCCGCTCCCAGTTCGACGGCCCGGTCCACACCGGCCGGATCCAGACCGTAGCCGCCCTTTTGCCGATGGGGTATGATGTACTCGACCCGGCCGCCCGAACGCTCCAGGGCCTCCTTGAGCACCACCGTGGAGGTGATACCGTCTGCATCGTAGTCGCCGAAGATGACGATGAGCTCCCGCCAGCGCAGGGCCCAGTCGAGACGTTCAACGGCCTGCTCCATGTCCGGGAGTTGGAAAGGGGAGTGGCAGTCCCGGTCCAGCTGGGGTTCCAGGAAGCTCTGCCGTTGCTCGGGGGTCTCCAGGCCGCGCTGGGCCAGCAGGACCTCCTCAAGGGGGGTCTCGACTTCGGTGTTGGCTATCCGCCATTCAAGCTCAAGGGGGGGTTCGGCCATCTATCGGGCTCCGGAACAACAGGGCCCAGGCAGTCCGGGGCCGGTGAAAAAGGAGTGGGTGTGGCGGGATGCTTGACCGTCACGATTTGCGGGACCATTGCCACCGGAGAGCCCGATGAACGGACACCCTTGAACTATCCAAATGGCCTCCAACACGCCATATTCTGATCATGTTCTCCACTGCCCCACACGGGTGGTCAATCACTGGGCGGTCCACTGGCGCAGGGGGGCGCTGTTGGCGCAGTTGGGACAGTTGTAGCTGGAAAGGGAGGTCCCGCAACCGATGCAATCCTTACCGTATAGACTGCCTGTGCCGCACTCGGGACAGACGACCGAGAAGTGCTCGCAGGCCGGACACCAGCCGAAGCTGGAACCGCTATCGCACGAGGGGCAGGCCCTCTGCTCGATGCGGGTGGCCGACTGGCAGTGAAGGCACTCGGCCAGCTGTTTGGCCATCTTGCGCGGCAGTCCGGTGCCCGGTCGCATCAACGGCTCGGCATCGCCTATCGGCTCCACCTCCCGGATGAAGTAGCGGCCCAGGCTCTGCTGGGGGATGTAGAGCAGGACGATGGCCACGCCGAAGGTGATGGCGTCCACGAGGATGTACAGGTAGAGCGGATCGAGGTCCATTCCCAGGAAGTTGCGCTCCAGGTACCACAGGGACCAGAGGTAGAAGGTCAGGAGGGTGACCACGATGAAGAGGGGCAGGACCAGGTTCCAGCTGCCCAGGGCGAAGGTTTCGGGGTCCACCTCGGGATTGGCCCGGATGAGCTTGGCCCGGTCAGTGTAGACCGCCAGCCAGAGCTGGATCATCAGCAGGATGCCGATGCCCACCAGCATGAGGCCCACGACCCACCACAGCAGACCCTCGTCGAAGCCCACCGTCAGGAACACCGCTCCCAGGCCCGTGGCCACGTAGGTGCCCACCAGCAGGGCCCCGTTGGGCAGCCAGATGTCCTCGACGACCTCCCTGAACAGGAACAGTGCCGCCAGGCCCAGGCCCACCCAGAGCAGGGTGGAGACGATGACCATGTCCAGATCGACGACGGGCAGATGCTGGTCGGGACCGGTCTGCCAGGTGCCGGCGATGACCGAGCCGAGAAAGGCGGCCCCGGCCAGGGCGATGAGGACCATGTCGGTCTGCTTGTCGTCGAAGGGCAGGTAGGACCGCAATAGCGCCATGAGCCTCCCCCCAGCCAGACCATCCACTTAAAAGTGATTGTCAAAGGCTCTTACCGGAATGCCCTGAATGGACCCCTATTTGTTGGAACTGCTGAGCTCGTTCTCGCCGGAACGATCAGGTCCTGCTCCTTCCTCTTCAGGTCCGTCGTCTCCGTTCTCATCGGTCCCTTCCTCGTCAACCGGCGACTGGACCATCTCCTCATCCTTTCCTTCCTCATCCTTTCCTTCCGCCTGCTTCATCTCCTCATCCTTCATCTCCCCTTCCTTGTCATCCGGCAACTGGGCCATCTCCCCTTCCTTCATTTCAGTCTCCATCATCTCCGCCTGCTTCATCTCCGCCTCCCTCTTCTCAGCCAGCTTCGAGCGGCCCCACAGGATGCCCACCAGGCCCAGGACTCCCAGCAGGGTGGCCAGGTTGAAGTAAGGTCCCAGCATGAAATCCTTTATCTCGTCCCTGAAGACGTAGAGCAGGCTGGCCTCCAGGAAGAAACGGGCCCCCCGGGACATGATGGAGGCCTCCACGAAGGCCCGCTTGTCCATCTTGAGACACCCGGCGGTGATGGTGAAGACCTTGTAAGGGATGGGTGAGAAGCCGGCGATGCCGACAGCCCAGGCGCCCCATTTCTCGAAGTAGGCCTCGGCCCGATCCACCCTATCTGGTCTTGCCAGGCGGGCCAGCAGAGGTCGGCCGCCCCGTTCCCCGATCCAGTAGCCCAGCAGGCCTCCCAGCACCGAGCCCACGGTGGCCACCAGAGCGAAGACCAGGAAGAGCTCGGGCCAGTTGAGCACGAAGGTCAGGATCAGCAGGTCCGGAGGGATGGGGAAGAACGACGATTCCAGATAGGCGATGACGAACAGCGCCACCAGGATGCCGGCCGGCCCGAACGGGTCGAAGGTTGCCTCGGTCCAGTCCAGAAAGCCTTCGGCCCAGCTCATTTGTCAGCCTCGTCGAGCCCGGCCATTCCGGCTCCCCTGGTAAAAGCCCATCGGTCCAGGAATTCGGGACCCAGGCGCACCCTCATGGCGCTCAGGAGCGCCAGGAGGAGGGCCGCCGTCAGCGAGCCGGCCAGCAGGCCCCAGGCGGCCCCCTCGGCCCCCTTGTCGGGGATGAGCCAGAGATAGAGGCCCAGGGCCACCAGGGCGGCGATCCAGTCGATGACCGCCACCAGGCCCGGCCGCCCCTTGCCCAGCCAGTAGCCTCCCAGCAGAGCCGACATGCCCATTGCCAGGGCCGCCAGGGGCAGCACGGTCATCAGGATCGAGGGTACCTCGAACTCGGAGCCGAAGATGAGCTCCACCAGCTGGGGTCCGGCGGCGATAAGGATCGCGGCGGCAAGCACCGCCAGCCCCCATACTGCCAACCATACTTTAAATAATCCTCGTCGTGAATGTTCCTCCGCCGCCACGGTGGGGATCAGGAGGTTGCGAGCGGCCACGGGCAACAGCAGGACGGCGATCATCATGTTCTTGGAGGCGCTGTAGAGGGCCACCTCGCTTTCTGCGTGGTGGAAGCTGACCAGGAGCAGGTCCCCCGAGGTCTTGAGCAGGTAGGCCAAGGCGGAGATGATGATGGGGATGCCGTACTTGATCAGCACCACCATGGTCTCGCGGTCGATGGCGTCGCGACGCAATCGCAGACCCTCGGGTCGCCAGAGCTCAGCCGCTCCCAGGGCCGCCAGGGGCGCGATGGCGAAGATGAGGACCACTCCGGCCACTCCCGGTTCGGCCTCGCCTCCCCCCAGGCTGGCTGCAAGGGCAAGACCTCCCAGCAGGCTCACCTTGAGGCCGTTGCGCAGGATGGAGTAGAATGCGATCTTCCCCGGACGCAGACGGCCCTGAAGGAGGTTGAGGTAGAGGAAGTGGACCGCGTCGGCCACGATGACGGCGGCGGCCAGCAGGGGCAGCCAGCCCCAGCCCAGTTCCATCAAGATCCCGGTGGTCACCACCAGGCCCAGGACGATGATGACGATGATCGCCAGCACGGAGGTGCCCGCCACGGCACAGGCCAGGAACCGCTCCTGCTGGGCCAATGGGTCCCCTTTGGATCTGGGACCCAGCCCCGCCTCCCGGGCCACCCCGGTGGCCCGACCCAGGCCCCACATCAGACCATGGGGCAGACCGGTGGCCACGAAGCCGCTGAGCAGGGCTCCCAGGGCCATGACCACCGCCAGCTGGCCGAACTCCTCCAGGGTCAGCAGTCGCGCGGCCAGGGCCACGAAGGCCAGGGCCATGCCCTTGGAGAGGCCGTTGGCCACGGCGATGAGCATCGAACCCGAGAAGAGCTCCTTGACCTTCAGAGGGAACCGCCTCCTCCTGGATCTGGCCGCTGGGAACCGGGATGGTCCCTGGGCAGTGGGCCCTGCATGGATGCCTTTAGACCGGGGTGTTAATAAACTGGATAGCCTCGTTCATCTGGGGGGAGGGGTTGGATCTCCGTCTAGAGTCCTTCACGGGCTTTGTATTCCTTGACCATGTCCATCAGCTCGTCGGCCACCCGCTCGGCATAGCCCTCCGGCAGGCCCGCCAGGTGTCCCTCGCCCTGCATTGTGAAACCACCTGCGTAGCTCCCTGTGGCCAGGGGCGAGCCAGCGGTCTCCAACGAAATGTTCTGCAGGCCGTAGCGGCGCATGATGGGCCCTTGAAGCACGTTGATGTTCTGAATCCGGGCGAAGGGTATGGAGGTCCTGCGGGTGAATAGCACTCCCTTGGTCACCACCACCTCATCATGTCGGATCTCGAACCGGTACCGGTCGAAATATAGGGGTGCCCAAAAGCGGCTGCCGACAATGATGCCCACGGTTATCAGGAGGCTGATTAACAGGCTCCACCAGTTGCCGCTCTCCATCATGATGAGCGGGATGACCCAGCCAATACAAGCCCAATACATGAGCGCCCAGCCTATGGACCAGCGCAATGTCCAGACCGATATCATTTCGGGCTCTGGTTGAGTGAGATGTTTCCAATCGACAGGCTTTGATTCCTTTGTTGAACCCATATGAGGATATTGGTTTCAGTGGATAAAAGGATGGCAGTTGTACATTGGGTTTTCACAAGGCTGCGCAAATTGTTGTCATGGAGCTTGAGTGCTCCCGCCCTGAAACCGGTTTTATACTCTGGGGGTGGGACCCTTGCTACAAGAGTAGCAGGATACTCGAATGCGCCCCGACACCACTCACCTCACCACGACCTTTCGCATCTGGTACATGACCAATGCCCCCAGGTCCAAGATACGCGTCGATCCCATCCACGGACCCAAACCCAGGTCCAAGGATTCCGATACCCTGCTCCAGACCCGCGTCTGGTCGTAGCCCCATCCGCATCACAGGCCCAGGAGGTCCACCAAAGAGCTTTCGTGGGCGAGTCCGCACAACTCGCCTTCCGGTTGTCAGCCACCTTTGTCCTCCCATCCCCCCATCTGCACACACCACCCCGGACCGCCTGGGCCTTTATCACTCATCCTTTTCCTTGACGATCTGACCCCCCTACCGAAGGTCATCCCGGTTCCCGCCTCCTCGGCCATAGTTCATTATTAGAAGCCCCGGCCTTTCAGCCTCCATGCGTCTGGCCATGGTCGCGCCCTCGGTCAAGTTCCCCGACACCCTGGGACAGACCACTCACCAGTGGGCCCTGGCCAAGGGCCTGGCCGACAGGGGGGTGGAGGTCCACCTATACTGCCGGCGACCCAAGGAACTGCCCGAGCAGGAGGAGGGCGTGCATTTCCACCGCGTCCTGTCGGCCGAGTTCCCAGGCAAGCGGCCCTTCTTCACCGAGAGCTGCCGGCGCCTCCTGGAACGGGACAACGACCACAACCCCTACGATCTCATCCACGACCGGGGCTATCTCTTCGGCGGCAGCGGAGGCCGGGTGGGACGAGCGGCAGGCGTTCCCGTGGTCCTCCAGATCGACGACAACTGGCCCCTTTCCGAGGCAATGGCCTCCCGTCTGGCCCGCTTCGACTTCTACCAGTCGGCGGCCCTGCGCTCCTGTCACCGCCAGCTGGAGAACGCCGAGGCCGGTTTCGCCGTGTCGGCCACCCTGAAGGCCCAGGCCCAGGACTGGCATTCCCAGGCCGACCGGAAGCTGGTGGTCATCCCCAACGGGGCCCATCTCGACCGGTTCAACCCCCAGGCCGAACCCCTGGGCATCAGGGAACAACTGAACCTCCCGGACGACACCCCCCTCGCCCTCTTCGTGGGGGCCATGGGACCCTGGCACGGCACCGACCAGCTGGCCGAGGTGGTCCGCAAGCTGGCCGACCTGGAGCCGGCCGGACACGTGGTGGTGGCCGGCGGCGGTGACGAGAAGTGGGCCGCGGCCGGCGATGGGCAGGCCTCCCCCTCGAACCTGCACTGGCTGGGACGTCTGCCGGTGGAGGACATCCCCCGGCTCATGGTGGAATGCCAGGTGGGCCTGACCCCCTATCCCGATCGGGATTTCGGCTTCTCGCCCCTGAAGGTCTTCGAGTACTTCGCCTGCGGTCTGCCTGTGGTGGCCTCCCAATTGCCCTCCACCCAGGAGGTCATCGAGGAGGGGGTCAGCGGCCTGCTGGTGCCTCCCGGGGATGGCTCGGCCCTGGGTGAGGCCACCGTTAGGTTGCTGGAGGAACCGGAACTGTCGAACGGGCTCAGGGAGGCCGGTCTCAAGGTTGCAAGGTCCACATACAACTGGCAGGCTCTGGTTGGCAAGCTGATGGAGCTTTATGACCGGGTGCTTGCGGGTGAGTTCTCCAACGCGAAGGAGGAAGCACAAGCAGGAGGCGTAGAGTGATGAAGGGACAGGCCTGGGCTCCGGCCCACATCACCTCCTTCTTCACCGTCCCTCAACCCCAGGACTGGGACCTGCCCTTAAACTGCGGCTCCACCGGGGCCGGCATCTGCCTGGCAAAAGGGGTCACGGCAAGGGTCAGCCTCTCCGACGATCCGTATATAAACATCAGCCATGGCGACAGGCTCGTCGAGGACCCGGTGACCGGAGCGGTGCTGAAGGCCTTCCTGCCCCCGGGCTGGGGCGGCGATGTGGAACTGGAACTGGAACTGCCTCTGGGCGCCGGACTGGGTCTTTCGGGTGCCTGCGCCCTGGCCACCGCCACGGCGGCCCTCTGCGCCCTGGGGGAATGGGACGCCTCGCCCGGACCCGGGGAGGCCTACCCGGCCAAGGCCGTTGGCAACGCCCACATCGCCGAGGTGCTCAACCGCTCCGGCATGGGCGATGTGGCCGCCCAGGCCGCCTGCATGGCCTCGGGCCAGCCCCTGGAGGTCCGACGTCACCCTGGGGTGGGGGATCTGGCCCACAACGTTGACACCTTCCCCGCGGATGCCAAGGAGATCGTGCTGTGCCTCACCGGCGAGCCGGTGGTCACCCGGGAGGTGCTGGACAATGACGATAAGATGGAGCTGATCCAGCGAGCAGGGGCAAGAGCCCGGCGGAGCCTGGAAGATGAACCGACCCTTGGCGAGCTCATCGGTCTCGGCCGTCGCTTTGCCAGGGATGGCGAGCTGGTGCCTGAGGGACTGGAAGGCGTCCTGGAAAGCGCCGGGGCACTCAGGGATACCGAGGCTTCCATCTCCATGCTGGGCACCACCCTGTACGGTGTGGGTGATGCGGAGGGGCTCAAGGAGGCCTGGGCCAAGAGGGGTGAGGTCGTGGTCTGCGGATTGCTCCAGGGAGGTTGACCCTTGACGGAACCCGACTATGGACCGGGTCGTGACCCACCGGGACCCACCGACATCCTCTCCATCGCCGCCGATGCCCGTGAAGCGGCCGGGGAGGCGGTGCCATCTGCCAGGTCCTCCACCGACCCGGGCACCTGGCTCATCGAGCTGGCCCGCCGACTGCGCGACGCTCCCGGGGTAAGGCGCAAGGCCCCCATCCAGGCCATCGTCATGGGGGCGCTCCCCGAACCTGAGCGGCTGGCCCCGCCGGACCTGCTGACGGCCTGGAAGGGCGAGGACGCGGCGGCCCTGGATCTGGGCATCCTGACACGGATGGCCACAGGCGGTACGACAGGGGCACACGGGGACGCAGGACCCGTCGACGCTCTCCCTGGAGCGCGTGGACATCTGCTGGTGGCCACCGACGGCATCCGGTCCGATCTGATTGAGCGCGACCCCTACTGGGCCGGTTTCTGCTCGGTCATCGTCAATGTCAACGACATCCTGGCCATGGGCGGCCGACCCCTGGCCCTGGTCCAGGTCCTCTCCTTTACCGAGCCCGAACAGGGTCAGGCTCTCACCCGGGGCATCGCCGCCGCTTCCACGGCCTACGGTGTCCCGGTGGTGGGCGGTCACACCCATCCGCCTGTCGAAGGCTCGGAGCCGGAGGCCCATGAGTCGCGTGATGATGAGGAAGAAAATGGCCCTGAGGCAGAATCGGGATCAGAGGTGGAAGTGGAAGCGAACGGGGTTGCCGACCCCATCCTCCGGCAGGACCATCTCAGCGTCACCGCCCTGGGCGTCGTGGGACCAGAAATGCTCAGGTCCGATGGGGCCCGGGCCGGGGATGCCCTGGTCGTGGCTGTGGACCTGCGGGGTGATTTCAGAACCAGCTCCACCGACGATGAGTATAAAAAGAAAGAACACATGGGAGGCGGCGCCTTCGACACCATTGCCGAACGGTCTGCCCACGAGCTTCAGCGACTGTGCGAGCTCCCGCCCCAGGCGGCCCGTGAGGGCCTGGCCACCGCCTGCAAGGACATCTCCAACCCCGGCCTGGTGGGCACCCTGGGCATGCTGTGCGAGACCTCGGGTGTCGGGGCTCTACTGGAGCTGGAGGGGGTACCATGTCCCTCCGGGGTGAATGGCCTGCCTACACCTACGGACGGGAACCTGGAGGCGGGCGATGAGAAGATAGAGATGAAGGGGGGCGACGGGCCCCGGAGGCACGGTTACCTGGACTGGTTGCTGGCCTACCCAGGCTACGGCTTCATCTTCGCCACCGCCCCCGACAGGGCGGACGAGCTGTGCCGGCTCTTCGAGCGGGAGGGGGTCACCGCCGCCGCCTGCGGTCGTTTCACCCCCCTGCGCAGGTTGCAGGTCTCCCTGGGCGACCAGAGGGCCCTCGTGTGGGACTTCGGCGCTGGCGACACCATCACCGGCCTGGGACCCTGAACCGAACATCGTTTCGGCCACTGTTTAAGAACGATAGGGGACCCACCGCACTCCATCGAACTGTCATTTCATCCAGGCATGCCACATCCTTATGGTCCCACCCTCATCCGCAAGGTCATGGGATACGCATGCATCGGCCTCATCGGAGGCACCGGCCTCGATCGTCTGACCCTCTTCGCTGACGCCAGGACCGAGAGGCTGGAGACCCCTCATGGCGAGCCCTCGGGACCCTTCCAGGTCGGGCAGTTGCCACCGCCGAGCCTGGGCCAGCAGCCGGGACCCATGGTGGTCACCATCGCCCGCCACGGACGCGAGCACACCATCCCGCCCCACCGGGTCAACCACAGGGCCAACCTCTGGGGCCTGAAGGAGCTGGGCTGTGACGCCGTCCTGGCCACCTCCTCGGTGGGAGCGCTGAAGGGCGAGATAGAGCCGGGGACCCTGGTGGTTCCCAACGATTACCTTTGCACCTATCCGGGCCCCACCTTCTTCGATGAGGAGGTCCACCATATCATCCCGGTGCTGTCAAGAGAACTGCGCCGGAGCCTGGTGCGGGCGGCCAAAAGACTGAAGGAGCCGGTGGCCGACGAGGGCGTCTACGTCCAGACCCCGGGACCCCGTCTGGAGACCAAGGCCGAGGTCCGCTGGTACGCCTACGGTGGCGATATCGTGGGCATGACCATGGCCCATGAGGCGGCCCTGGCCCAGGAGCTGGGATTGCCCTACGCCTGCCTGTGTCGCGTGGACAACGCCGCTCACGGTCTGGGCTCCCAGGAGCTGACCATGGAGGAGATATTCGAGCGGGCCGCGGATACCGGCAGTCGCGCCCAGAAGGTGTTGCTCAGGGCCGCCGAGATGCTGGCGGGTAGCGCTTAAGTATCCTGACAGTCTGGACCGACCGTGTTTCCATGACGCTGTCGGCAGACGTTGGTATCATCGGCGGTTCGGGGGTCTACGACCCCGAGCTCTTCGAAAAACAGGGCGAAGCCTCACTCCACACACCCTATGGCAGGACCTCCGATCACATCGACGTCGGGGTCCTGGAAGGGGTCAAGGTCGCCTTCCTGGCCCGTCACGGCAAGGGCCACGAGTATCCTCCCCACACGGTGAACTACCGGGCCAACATCTGGGCCATGAAGGAGCTGGGCATCTCGTCCATCATCGCCACCGCCGCGGTGGGCTCCCTGAAGGATGAACTACCTCCGGGGACCCTGGTCCTGCCCGACCAGTACATCGACTTCACCAAACTGCGGCACTACACCTACTTCGACGAGGGCCGCACCCACCATGTGAGCATGGCCGACCCGTTCTGCGCCACCCTGCGCCAGGTTCTGCAGGAGGAGGCAGGCAAGCTGGACTTCCCCTTTGCCTCCAAAGGCACCTATGTCTGCATCGAGGGCCCCCGCTTCTCCACCCGCGCCGAATCCCGCATGTTCCGCCAGTTCGCCGACATCATCGGCATGACCCTGGTTCCCGAGTGCCAGCTGGCCCGGGAGCTGGAGATGTGCTACGGGGGCCTGGCCGCGGTGACCGATTTCGACGTCTGGGCCGAGAAGCCTGTGGACATCAAGGAGATCATGGAGGTCATGGCCCGCAACCTGACCCATATCAAGGACCTGATCCAGGCCAGCCTGCCCAAGATACCCGACCACCGGGACTGCGAGTGTCCCGAGGCCATGAAGTTCGCGAAGGTGTGACCATGCCCGAGAGGATATCGTGTCAGCTGGTGAGCTGGGAGGACATCGAGACCTGGTGCAAGATGCTGAAGGACCAGCTGGACGAGGCCGGCTGGCGACCCGACATCATCGTGGGCCTGGCAAGGGGAGGCTGGGCCCCGGCCCGGGTCCTCTGCGACCAGATGATAATCAAGGAGCTCTACTCGGTGAAGACCGAGCACTGGGGCCTGACGGCCAGCAAGGATGGCAAGGCCAAACTGGTCCAAGGGCTCAACGTCGACGTGAAGGGCAAGAAGGTGCTCATCCTGGACGACATCACCGACACCGGGGACAGCATGCGCCTGGCGAGCGAGCATGTGGCCTCCCTGGACCCCGGCGGATGCAGGACCGCCACCCTCCTGCACATCCCCCACAGCAAGTTCAAACCCGACTTCGTGGCCCGGGAGCTGGCCGAGGGCGAATGGCACTGGTTCATCTTCCCCTGGAACTACCACGAGGACATCACCAACCTGCTGCCCAAGATCCTGGAGGAGCACCACACCCTGGAGGAGGTGGTCGAATCGGCCCTCACCTACCTCAACCTGGACCTGTCGCGAGAGAAGATCAAGGAGGCCCTGGACTACTCCCGGGAGCTGGACAAGATCATCCTGGAGGACGGCAAGTACCGGCAGAAGTGAAGATGCCCGACCGAACATATCCCCACCTCGGACCCTTCCTGCCCCTCCTGGAGGCCAGCCTGGAGGAGGCCAAGGTGGTCTGGAAGGATGACTATCCCTACTTCATCCACCCCCTTTCCGACGGCGTCCCGCCCATCGAGCCCGCCCTGCTGAGGGAAGCTGTGGAGGCGGTGGCGGCCGTGGCCGACCTGGACTGTGACTGCATCGTGACCCCCGAGGCCATGGGCCTGCCCCTGGGCACCGGACTGAGCCTGCGCACAGGTCTGCCCCTCAACGTCATCCGCAAGCGCTCCTACGGCCTGGAGGGGGAGGTGGAGCTGCCCTTCGACACCGGCTACAGCCAGGGCCGGCTCTACCTCAACTCCCTGAAGCGGGGCCAGCGGGTGCTGCTGGTGGACGATGTGGTCTCCACCGGGGGGACCCTGAAGGCCACGGTCGGCGGCCTGCGGGAACTGGGGGTCGAGATCGGGGATGTGGTGATCCTCTTTGAGAAATGCGACCGCGAGGCCCTGGAGAGGGAACTGGACCTGCCCATCAAGTCCCTGCTCAAGGTCGAGGTCACCTCCGAAGGTGGTCTGCGGGCTGTGAAATAGACCGAGCTTCTGGCGGGGCCATGGACTTGGCCATGGACAGGGTCACGGCAGGGCCATCCATCATGGGAAAACGGCCTGGGCAAGGAGTGGCTTGGGCAAATGTCCGGGTCAAGGCTAAGAATTAAGACCTCCACGACCCTCCACGCCTCCGGGTGCGCCGATGAAATTCCTGGGTCATATCGACATTCCCATACCCGACAACGTCTGGGCCGAGTTCGCCTTCACCCTGGTGCTGTGGGCCATCGCCGCCGCCATCATCATCCTGGTGATCGTCCCCCTCCTGATGGTGTCGGCCCGCAAGACCCACAATCAATGGTACTCCAAGACCGTGCAGGCCATCCGCGTTCCGGGCATCGCCCTCATCATCCTCTACGGTCTGGCCGACTCCCTGAGCATCCTGACCCAGACCTGGGTGGACGACGATGGCCTGACCGTCAAGGCTCCCCTGTCCGAGGGGGCCGCGGCCAATGTCATCGTGGGCGTGGAGCTGCTCCTGGTCATCGTCACCAGCTGGCTCATCTACCGCGTTTTTACCAGGGCCATCATGCCCTTCTTCAGGGAGTTCGCCTCCCATACCGAGACCAAGCTCGACGATGTAATGGTGCCCCTGGTGGACAAGCTGGGAGCGGTCATCATCGTCATCTTCGCCATCACCGCCGTCCTGGACAAGCTGGGCATCAATCCAGGGGTGGCCCTGGCGGGAATGGGCATCGCCGGCCTGGTCATCGCCTTCGCCGCCCAGGAGACCATCTCCAACTTCTTCTCGGGCATCTTCCTGATGCTGGACCGACCTTTCGACGTGGGAGACACCATCCTGCTGGACGAGAAGGAGCGGGCCGACGTGCTGGACGTGGGCCTGCGCTCCTGTCGGCTATACGACCGGCGGCTCAACACCCTGGTGGTCATGCCCAACAACCGCATCGCCAACTCCAAGATAACCAACCTGACCAAGCCCGACCCCTACTTCCGCGTGACCGTGGACGTGAGCGTGGCCTACAATTCCGACCCCAGGCAGGTGCGGGACATCCTGCTCAAGGTGGCCCAGGAGCATCCCCATGTCATCACCGATGACAAACGCCCCATCCGCAGTCGCTTCCAGGACTTCGGCAACTCGGCCATGGAGTTCCGGCTCATCTGCTGGGTGGATGATGTGAACCTGAAGAACAACTACATGTCCGACATGCGCCACTCCATCTACGATGAGTTCAAGCGCCAGGGCATCGTCATCCCCTTCCCCCAGCGGGTTCTGCATGCCTCACCGGCCCTGGATGACAAGCTGGAAAGCCTCGCCAAATAGGCCTCCCAACGAGTTTCCCGACCGCCCTTTGAGCGGGGCAGAACCCGGAGTGTTCAATATTGGGACACCATAGGTGTCCGCTGTGCCAAGATAGCTATATATATTCATTCCCGGTTGAAGGGTTAACAGAAGGTGTCCGCAGTGCGCACCATCAAGATTGCCTTGCTATGCCTGACCGGTCTGGTAGCCTTTGCCATGGCCCTGTTCCTCCTTCCGGGAGCCCAGGGAGCATCCTTTGAGTTTGAACTGGACCCCGACGAAGTTGAGAAGAAGCGCATGGATGTGGAAGCCGAGATCGAGTTTGAAACCCTCATCACCAACAATAAGGATGAACGAAGGCAGTTCCAACTTGAGATAACAAATGCCACGGACCTGAAGAACCGAGAGCATGTCATAGCCTCATTGGATGCCGGCAGCGAGACTACATCCAAACGAACTGACAATGTTGAACCGAACGGTGGACAAATCAATGTCATCATCTACATCAGGGCCAAGTGGAATGCCCTGTACGGCTTCCATCAGGCCACGGTGAAGGCCAGCGACGTCGACTTTCAGGAGGAGCTGTTCCTCCAGCTCCAGTTCGTCGTCAACGAGAACCACAGCGTCGAGCTGGTCAACCTGGACCAAGACCCCGAGGGCTCCACCGACACCGATGACAACAATGGTGAGTACCGCTACCGGTTCAAGATAGAGAACACCGGCAACCGCGCCGACAAGTTCGCCGTCGAGATAACCGACAGTGGCTGGGATGCCGACCTGGATTTCGAGCGCATGCGGGTGCGAGCCTACAAGTCCCACACCTTCAACATCACCGTGACACCGGACGGCAGTGCGGATTACGGTGACGAGGATGACCTGGAGGTGGAGGTCACCTCCAATCACGATGACGATAACGGCACCACCAAGACCTACACCACCATCATCCGCGTCAAGTGGGGCCTGGATGTCCAGGTGCCTCAAAATGAAAAATCTACGAAACCCGGCGAGTCGGTCAACTTCAATCTGGACATCTTCAACAAATGGACCGACCCGGTGAACATCCAGATCAACATCAAGGACAAGCCCACCTCCGCCTGGAGCGCAAATCCCACCGGATTCTCGGGCAGTGACGACCTGGAGCCCCACGACACCTTCACCGATGCCAAGGTCCAGGTGACACCGCCCAACAACGCCCCGGTGGGCACGACCAAACTGGTCACCATCTCGGTCCATGTCCTGCAGGCTCCGGACAACGACATGGATGTCACAGCGGTGCTCAGGATCAAGATCACCGTCGATTACGACTTCGAGCTGGAGATCTCAGAGGATACCTTCAACATCCCCATCACCTCCCTGGAACAGCTCGAGCCTCCCATCCTGATCACCAACAACGCCGCGGCCGAGGACACCTTCTCCATCCAGGTCAACATGGCCGAACCGTTCCCCGATTTTTACGAAGACTGGAACATCACGGTGTCCCACAACCGGAATCTGATCTATCTGAACTCCCAGGAGACCCAGCCCATCATCATCTCGGTGAAGGTCCCCGAGGACGCCGATGAGGGTGATGAGCTCTACCTGTCGCTCATCGTCACCTCCCTGGGCTCGGATTCTGAGTTATACCAAGCCCAGATCCTCACGGTGGTGGCAGACGAGCGTCCCGAATCCTCGGGACCCACCACCAACAACATCGAGGAGGGCAATGAACTGCCCTTCCCCCTGTGGATGATCTTCATCCCGGTGGGCCTCTTTGCCGGTCTCATGACCCTGATGATGATGAAACGGGTCTCAGAGGAGGCCAAGGCCAAGGAGGCCGCCGCCCCCGACTTCACCAAGGAGTGGGGCGCCGCCGGAGCACCTGCCGGCGTGCCCGGAACGGCTCCGGGAGGCCTGCCCACACCGGGAGCGGCGGCTGGAGCGCCAGCTCCACCTGGCGGACCCACGCCACCGGGTGTTCCCGACGCGGCCGCTGGTGCGCCTCAGCCGGTGACCATCAAGTGTCCCACCTGCACCACCATGCTGAAGGTGGACAATCCCCAGAGGCCCCTGACCATCCAGTGCCCCTCGTGCACCACCTCACTGTCATTGACCGAACCGCCACCAACCGCGCCAGCGGCCCCGACACCGCCGGAGGCTCCCGCCCCGGCACCGGGTGCCCCGCCGGCCGCCGCGCCGCCTGGAGCCCCACCCGCGGCTCCCCAGCCGGTGACCGTCCAGTGCCCCTCGTGCGCCACGTCACTATCGGTGGCCGACCCCACCCGACCGTTGACCATCCAGTGCCCCTCGTGCCAGACCCAGATGTCGCTCACGGAACCGCCACCCGGAGCGCCGGCGGCACCCGCGCCGCCTCCAGCGGCACCTCCGCCAGCAGCACCACCTGCCGCGGCTCCACCGCCAGGAGCGCCGGGAGCCGTCAACGTCAACTGTCCCTCGTGCACCACCATGCTGAACGTGACCAATCCCCAGAGGCCCCTGACCATCCAGTGTCCGACCTGTCAGACCGCGATGCAATTGAACTGAAGCGAGATCGAACCTGGTGTCGACGAGCTCAAGCCCCTGCCTTCACTGGTCAAGTTATGCCTCCTCCATTTTGTCCGAACCCTTCATTCTTATAAGGGCCGAAATCCTGGCGCAGTCCCGTGCAGGTGTGGTCTAGCCTGGTAGGACTCCTTCCACCTTCGGTGAAGTCGAGTTGAGCCCTCCGGTCTCAACACCTTGGCCTTCCAAGCCATTAGAACTTCTCCTCGATACCCCATCCACCATTTCTTTTAATAAGGGCTGTTTTGCCTGACCCGCAATCCGTGCAGGTGTGGTCTAGCCTGGTAGGACCTTGGCCTTCCAAGCCAATTGCCCGGGTTCAAATCCCGGCACCTGCACCTTCCCTTTCTCCGGAGTGCTTAACCAAAAGGCTATCAACCCTGCGCTTATGCCCGGGCCTATGACACGTTTGACATTTCTGGGCAGTGGGGGTGGTCGCTTTGCCACCATCACCCAGGCCCGGGCCACCGGGGGCCTCTACCTGGACGATGGGGTGCGCATCCACGTCGATCCGGGACCGGGAGCCCTGGTGAACCTCTGCCGGGCCGGGTTGGACCCCAGGGCCACCGAGGCCATTCTCATCAGCCACTGCCATCCCGACCACTACGTGGATGCCCCCATCCTGCTGGAGGCCCTGAATCCCACCGGCAGGGACGAGCGCGGCACCCTGGTGGGCCCCTCCAGCGTGCTGGATGGCGGCGAGGGTCAGACGCCCACCGTCCACCCCTTCCACCAGGACCGGGCGAGCCTGCGCCAGGTGGTGGAGCCCGGGGCCAAGGTCCTGCTGGGCCCCATGGTGATGGAGGCGACGCCCTCCGACCATTCCGACCCCGCCACCGTGGGTTTCAAGTTCCACACCGAGCACGGCATCATCTCCTACGTGGCCGACACGGCCCTCAACGAGGAGCTCATCAAGGCCCACCGGGGGGCTCGGGTGCTCATCCTGCCCAACACCCGGCCCGACGGGGACCGGATCCCCGGTCATCTCTGCTCCCGGGACAGCGAGGCCCTCATCGAGGCTCTCCAGCCCGAGATTACCCTGCTCAACCATTTCGGCCTGCGCATGGTGCGCAAGGGGCCCGAGGACCAGGCCACCGCCATCCAGAAGGCCACCAGCCTGACCACCACCGCCGTGCGGGATTTCATGCAGGTGGAGGTGGGCCCCGACCTGGAGCTGACCACCGACCTGGTGCCTGACCCGCCCGCCTCCGGCACGGTGAAGGAGAGCGAATAAGTGCCTGGGACGGAGCCGCCAACAGGGCCGGCCTGGGATTGGGATGTTCACCCCGGTCACCCCAAGATTAAAGACCAAAACGTCCATTGAACCTCCGGTCATCTGCCATGAGCGACGAATCCGACGCCAGCGCCATCGAAGATGTGATCATCATCGGTTCCGGCCCCGCCGGCATAACCGCCGCCATCTACACCGCCCGGGCCGACCTCAACCCCCTGATCCTGGAGGGCATCCAGCCTGGAGGCCAGCTGACCATCACCACCGAGGTCGAGAACTACCCCGGCTTTCCCGAGGGCATCCTGGGTCCCGAGCTGATGCAGAACTTCAAGGCCCAGGCCGAGCGCTTCGGCGCTCGTTTCCAGTTCACCAACGCCACCGAGGTGGACCTGAGCCAGCGACCCTTCAAGGTGGTCACCGAGCATGGCACCCATCTGGCCCGCTCCCTCATCATCTCCACCGGAGCGACCGCCCGCCTCCTGGGGCTGAAGGCCGAGAAGCGGTTGATGGGGATGGGTGTGTCGGCCTGCGCCACATGTGATGGATTCTTCTTCCGTGACAAGGAGGTCCTGGTCGTGGGAGGCGGTGACAGCGCCCTGGAGGAGGCGAACTTCCTGACCAAGTTCGCGTCGAAGGTGTCGGTGGTCCATCGTCGTGACGAGTTCCGCGCCTCCAAGTTCATGCAGCAGAAGGCCAGGGACAATCCCAAGGTGGAATTCCTGATGTCCTACACCATCGAGGACATCCTGGGCAAGGAGAACGTGACCGGGGTGAAGCTGCGCAATCTCAAGACCGACAAGGTGGAGAAGCGTCCCGTCGACGGGGTCTTCATGGCCATCGGTCACACCCCCAACACCTCCCTGTTCAAGGACCAGCTCAAGCTGGACGCGAAGGGCTACCTGGTCACGCTCTCCGACTCCACCTGCACCAGCGTGGAGGGCGTCTTCGCCTGCGGCGACGTTCAAGACAGTGTCTACCGCCAGGCCATCACCGCCGCCGGCTCGGGCTGCATGGCCGCCATCGAGGCCGAACGCTGGCTGGAAGAGCAGTAAGTCCACCCTGAACTGCCTTGCACGAACGTTCACCCAGCGGCGGCTTTGCGTCATTTCATTCTCTCGACACTCTCTGACCCTTCAACACCAATACGGGCATTCGGCACGCTCAGGCCCAATAACAGGCAGGCAGGCAAAGAACCGTAATAGATGGTGTGATATTCGCCAGTCAAAACGTTATATGCAGATGACCAAACCACCTTTGCTCGTTATGGAAAACGGGCATGGCATATACCTTCTCTGGAACAATCTGGGGGGACCTGGCACCCCCCCACCTCTCTTCTCCTTGCGACCACCTGCCGTCTCTGCTTCTTCTTCTTTTGTTGTTTTCCTTTGTGCATTGCAACTGTTCACGGTTCCATATCGCCATCCATCCGCTTTGCGCCTCCTCCCAGATGCAAGGTAAACGACTGTAACAGAATGCTCGCGACCCATCACTGAAGGACTTATATTGCAAGGGCCGAAGGCTGAGTGTGGTGTCGGAAAGCGACATGCAACACCTTCTCTGGAATGGGGGGCTCCAACATACCCCCCAACTTCTTTTCCCTGATCGGTCCGACCCTCGCGGGAACACGCCCGGACCGGTCTTTAGGGGATTCTCTTCAATACCCTAAAGTCGACGCAGATTCGAGCGAAGTGAGAAGATGTATGGTCCTTTGACGTGTTCCCTCCAACACGTCAAAGTCGACCCATCTTTGAGGGCAGCGAGAATATGCGGGTATGAAGAGCGCGACAAATCATTGGAGGGGTCTTCATTCGACGCATCTTCGACCTTGGGGAGAAGATGCAGGAGAGTCTTTGGAGCTCGACAATCATTCGGAGAACTCCAAATCGGGAGAAAATGTCTATTCGTCGGAGAATCTCTCCCTCAGCTCCCGTTTCATTATCTTTCCCGAGCCGGTCTTGGGCAGTTCATCCACCAGGAAGATTGACCTGGGGACCTTGAAGCCCGCCAGGCGTTCCCTGGTGAACTCCACCAGGCTGGCCTCATTCACCCCCTCATCGGCCGCCGCGCCGGGCCTGAACACCACCGCCGCCGCCACCCTTTCGCCCCAGTGCTCGTCGGGAAGGCCAAAGGCCGCCGCCTCCAGCACCGCTGGATGCTCGTAAAGAGCGTACTCCACCTCCAGGGAGTAGACGTTCTCGCCGCCGGTGATGATCATGTCCTTGGCCCGGTCCACGATGTTGACGAAGCCCTCGCCATCGACGGTGGCCAGGTCGCCGGTGCTCAGCCAGCCGTCGGGAGTGAATGATGACCGAATGGCGGAGATTGAAATGTCTTCCCCGGTCTCCATGGCCTGTGGGGCGACGGAGCCCGGCCAGTAGCCGGGGGTGACCGTCGGTCCCCGCACCTGGATCTCCCCCACCTGCGTGTCATCGTCGGCCACCGGCCGGCCCGTCTCGTCCACCACCCTCAGCTCCACCGTCATGAACGGGCGGCCGGTGCGGACCTTGTAGGCCAGCTGTTCCTCCCGGGTCAGCTTCAGCAGATGGTCGGGGAGCAGGCTCAGGGTCAGGTAGGGACTGGTCTCGGTGAGACCGTAGGTCTGGGCGTAGTCACAGCCGAAGGTGGCCATGGTCTGCCGCACCAGTTCCGGGGCGATGGGCGCCCCGCCGCTCAGGAGCAGCCGCAGGCTGGACAGGTCGAAATCGTTCACCCCGGGGTGCTTGACCATCAGGTTGAGCATGGTGGGCACCAGGTTGGTCAGGGTCACCCGGTGGTCCTGGATGAGCCCCAGGGCCGCTCCGGCCTCGAACCTGGGCAGCATCACGTGACAGCCGCCCACCGCGATGATGGCGAAGGTGGCCCAGGCGTCGGCCAGGTGGTACATGGGGGCGAAATGGCCCCAGACCTCGTCGGAGGTGATGGCGAGCTCCTGGATGGCCGCCCGGGCGTGCACCGACACGTTGGCGTGGGTCAGTATCACCCCCTTGGGGCTCCCCGTGGTCCCGCTGGTGTAGTAGAGCTGGGCCGCGGCCTCAGGGGGGGCCGGGTTCGGAGCGGACGGGCGCGAGTCGCTAGGTCTGGTCTTCACCACCTCGTCATGGGAGCTGACCCACAGCTCCAGGTTCGCCGGGACCCGCTTATCGGGGGTCTCCCCGACGATCATCAGGCCCTCCAGGGCCGTTCCCTGGCCCACCAGTTCCATCAACAGGGTCGACAGGCCACCATCGGCCAGCAGGGCCCTGGCCCCGGAGTCCCCCAGGATGGACGCCAGCTCCCTGGGGTTCAGGCGGGTGTTCAAGGGCACCAGGACCAGTCCCGCCGCCGCCGCGGCGAAGTAGGCCTCCAGGAACTCCAGTGAATTGGGCATCAGCACGGCCAGACGGTCGCCAGGCGCCAAGCCCCGCTCCTGCAGGTGGGCGGCCAGACGATCCACCCGCTCGCCCACCTCGTGGTAGCTCAGCCTCCGCCGGCCATCGATGACGGCCAGGCTGGGACCATGGTCCAGGCGGGCCTGGGCCAGGAATTGATGGAGGTTCAGGGCCTTGAGGTGATCGGGGGGGCTGTCCACGCACCAGGAGACGAAAACCCCGATATGGGCTTTGTGGAAGCGCATTTACCTTACATTTCTTTGCCCAGCACCAAAAATGCAGGCATTGGGCCCTATTATACTACCATATATAGGAACAGGCGCAAAGTTCGCCAATATCCACTTATATCTTCCTGAAAATTCAACCACTCGAGGTAGATTTCCTGCAACTCGCAAATTATTGTCAGTCAAAGCGTCGAGTTTTGTCACCCATATATAAATCTTCTGTCATTTTGCTTCTCATTTCTTTAATATGAACTCGCAAAACCCTGACTTAACTCCTACCAAGGAGGTATTAAGCCATGGGACGCACAACCCTAAACATATTCGGTAAAAAGCTACCGGCCTGGCTGCTGCTCGCTGCTCTTGTAGTGGTCGGCGCTGGCGCCGCAACTGGACTGGTCTTGAAGGACCAGGTAAACGGCACAACCACCATCGCTGTCAGTCAGGCTATCCGCGTGACTGCCCCGTACTCAGACTGGGACGGCGACGGCTTCGCCGACGGCGACCAGGACGAGTTCCTGGGCACCGCCGACGATGACGGCATGGCCTGGGCCGCTCACTTCGAGGCAAACAACGGTGACATCGTCATTTACTACCTTGATGTCTACAACCACGGTGGCAACACCGACGAGACCGTTGTCCTGCTCACCCTAGACATCCCCGATGGCCTCACGGTCAACATCGAGGACGTCATCGGTGACGACACCCACAACGCCGTACGCATCAACTACAACCAGTGGAAGTTCGCCGTGACCGCCGGCACCGGTGCCGACGACTCGGACTACAACACTCTCTGCTTCGAGATCGCGATCGAGGACGCCCAGCCCACGGGCTTCTACGTCCTGGAAGGTAGCCTCGTTCCCCTGAACGTGTAGACCTAGCGAGAGAAAAAAAAACTGATTTTTGCCATAGGTGATCATTATGAAAATGTTCGGCAAGAAGCTACCAGCCTGGCTCCTGCTGGCCGCCCTCGTGGTGGTCGGTGCTGGTGCCGCTACCGGTCTGGTGCTCAAAGATCAAGTGAACGGCACAACCACCATCGCGGTCAGTCAGGCTATCCGCGTGACTGCCCCCTACACCCTCGGCGAGGGTGACCAGGACGAGTTCCTGGGCACCGCTGACGACGACGGCATGGCCTTCGCGGCCCACTTCGAGGCCAACAACGGCGACATCGTCCAGATGTACCTGGACGTATGGAACCACGGTGGCAACGCTGACGAGACCGTTGTCCTGCTCACCCTGGACATCCCCGATGGCCTCACGGTCAACATCGAGGACATCATCGGTGACGACAGCCACAACATCGTTCGGATCAACGACAGCCAGTGGAAGTTCGCTGTGGACGCCGGCACCGGCGCCGACGCCATGGACTCCAACACTCTCTGCTTCGAGATCGCAATCGAGGACGCTCAGCCCACGGGCTTCTACGTCCTTGAGGGCACACTCGTGCCCCTGAACGTGTAGAACCCTAACCCAGTGTTAGAACGCGACTGAGGAGTCGCGGCCAAACCTCTCTCGGGAGGTCCCTGGCCCGACTCCTCGCTCCCCTTTTATTGTCACAGCCGGCCCATCGGATGGGCTCGGATCCGTACCGGTCCGGGCATCAGCCTCCATCGCGGGTCTGGCTCTTCACCCCTCACCCTACACCCATATCATCCGCCAACCAGGAACGAAGACAGGCACAGGCCATCCTTCGAACGAAACACACACCAAACCTTGGATGCAACACATCGGGGGTTCGGTCTCGGCGCAGGCGACGACGTCGGGCCCCCCAACTATCCTTGCTCCAACCAAGGAGCCTGTCCATCGGGACCTGCAGCTCGATACATACATCAATTCCGGGACTGCGTGTCCGCTGCAGATCACCCCGCATCCCATCGTTCCCTGGTCCAAGATCCACGATTCGGATCGGCTCGACCCCCGTCCAACTTGGAGCCTGGAGTTCGAGCTTCACACAGCAATTGCCAATTACCGCTAGTCCCGAGGTATGCCAGGGTGCGCTCTGTACCCACAGGCGGGTTGGCCCTCCTTCACGGGGGGGCCGCTCGCCAACCTCGGGACCTATTTTTCCCAATTCTTCCATTCTCTCATTTTACCCCTGCATCCGGCCTCGGCGCCCTTTTCACTCTTATTAAAGCGTTCTGCCAGACAGTTTCTCTGGACTTATATATCGCAGAGGGCAGGCAAAGGTATCTCCCGCCAAGGAGGTATACGCCAATGGGACTAACAACTAAAAAACTAGATATTTTCGGCAAGAAACTGCCTGCCTGGATCTTCGTGGCCGCCCTTGTGGTGGTCGGCGCCGGTGCCGCCACCGGCCTTGTTCTCAAGGACCAAGTGAACGGAACCACGACCATAGCCGTCAGTCAGGCTATCCGCGTGACCGCCCCGTACTCCGACTTCGACGGTGACGGTTTCATGGATGGCGACCAGGACGAGTTCCTGGGCACGGCTGACGACGACGGAATGGCCTTCGCCGCCCACTTCGAGGCCAACAACGGCGACATCGTCATCTTCTACCTCGATGTCTACAACCACGGTGGCAACGCCGACGAGACCGTCGTGCTGCTGACCCTGGACATCCCCGATGGTCTGACCATCAACATCGAGGACTGGATCGGCGATGACACCCACAACGCCGTACGCATCAACTACAACCAGTGGAAGTTCGCCGTGGACGCCGGTCTGGGTGCCGACGACTCGGACTCCAACACCCTCTGTGTCGTGATCGCCATCGAGGACGCCCAGCCCACCGGTTTCTACCAGCTTCAGGGCACTCTCGTGCCGGTGAACGTGTAGGCCGCGAACGACCAGAACGAACAAACGCGAGCAACCGCGAACAACATCGACCCAAACCGTGACCCTCGAAGGCGTTCCCGCCTTGGAGGTCATGGTCGAGAGGCCTCGCCCCCACCGGTCCATGACCCCGGGGCGGGGCCTCTCATCCCCGTTTTCCACCCTCATACGCCACTCACTCTGACACGACAGGCGCCATCGGCACCGGCAATGGCAACGGTTCGAACCTCTCTCTCAAGGGAAGGGGAGGCCATGGGCCGAAGCGTGAACTCGCCATCTGACTCTCATCGTCGAATCGTCACTGTCAGACCCTCACCCTCATCCATGCACATTGGGGCTTGCAACGATACCTGGATGCACTCGAACACCCCTGGTATGCTCTCCATATGTGTCCTATCCCGGCGGGTGGCCCTACTCCCCCCAAGGGTCACCCTGCCACCTTCCATCTCTATCCACCTTGCTTTTCAAAAGGGGCCGTTGGACTTCCCAACTGACCATTACCAGACCATCTCGCCTTCAAGGAAGCTCCGCGCCGCCTCGGTCTCGGCCTGCTCGAACAGCCTGCGGCAGGGGCCAGCCTCCACGATGCGACCCTCCACCATCACCGCCACCTTGTGGCTCAGACGCCGCGCCTGGAACAGATTATGGGTCACCACCAGGGCTCCCCGCTCCTCGGGCTGCTCCGCGATGTAGGCCTTCACCGCCCGCTCCAGGATGCCCACGTTGCGGGGGTCCAGGTTGGCCGTGAACTCGTCCAGCAGCAGCACCCGGGGCTCCACCACGACGGCCCGGGCAAAGGCCACCCTCTGGGCCTGCCCTCCCGACAGACGGGGAGCGTAACGTTCCCGGTGCTGCTCCAGCTCCACCATCCTCAAGGCCTCCCCGACCCTCCTCTCTATCTCCTCCTCGCCCACCCCGCGAAAGCGCAGGCCCAGGGCCACATTGCTCACCACACTGGAACTGAAGACCACCGGCTGCTGTCGCACCATCCCCATCTGGCGGCGCAGGGCCAGACCTCCGTTGAGGTAATGCACCGGCTCGCCGAACATCTGCAACTCTCCTCCATCGGGCTCCATCAGCAGGTCGGCTATCTTCAGCAGGGTGGTCTTGCCCGCTCCGGAAGGGCCCACCAGGGCGGTGATCTTTCCCGCTGGGACTTTTAAATAGACATCGTCGAGAGCCACCACATCGCCGAATCGCTTGGAAAGAGCCCTCAGCTCCATCAGGCCCGGGGTCATTTGCGGCCCGCCTCCTGAAGCTGGTAGAGCAGGAGATAGATGCCCAGGGCCATCAGGATCAACAGGGCGCCCAGGTTGAGGGCGTAGTCCAGGTTGCCCATCCTGACCTCCTGGACGATGGCCGTGGTGAGGGTACGGGTGTGATACTTGATGTTGCCACCCACGATGATGACCCCGCCCACCTCGGCGATGGCCCGGCCGAAGCCCACCATCACCGAGGCCAGGATGCCAGTGCGGGCCTCCAGGGCCAGGGTGGTGAGGTATTGACGCCGGTCGGCCCCCAGGCTCAGGGCGGTCTCCTTCAGCGCCGGGTCCAGCCCGTCCACCGCCGTCATGGTCAGCCCCGTTATCAGGGGCACCACCAAGATCAGCTGGGAGAGGACCATGGCTCGGACCGTGAAGAGCCAGCCCAGGTCGCCCAGAAGGCCCTCCCTGGAGAGCAGGGTGAAGACCAGCAGGCCC
Organism: uncultured archaeon; assembly: GCA_964384995.1. GTDB lineage: Archaea > Thermoplasmatota > Poseidoniia > MGIII > CAYLMJ01 > CAYLMJ01. The sequence goes on from CAYLMJ010000010.1 coordinate 26,862, forward strand.
GCCACGACGGGGGGAAAGCCGTAGAGGGTGAAGGTGAGCACCCGTACCGCCGCCTTGCCCCTGAACTCCGAGAGGCCCAGCAGGGTCCCCAGAGGAACGCCGATGAGGGCTCCCAGGAGGGTGGCCGAACCGGCAACCTGCAACGTCAGCAGGGCGATGTCGAGGACGTTCTCTTGCACGGGTTCGTCAGCTGCCTGTACTCTAAATAATGCACCCTGAGGCCAATGTTCCTTGAGGTCCTCTTTGGCCTTTGCTGATATCAGCCGGGTGTGTAGTTGGGAGTGAAGAGCTGCCTGCCGTTCATCGTGAAGTCGCCGATGAGCTGCTGGCCCTCGGTGGAGCTGAGCCACTCCACGAACTCCAGTGCGGGTCGCTCGTTATCGTCGGGTCGCGAGGTGTGGTTCACGGCGATGACCCCGTACTGGTTGAAGAGCAGTGGATCGCCCGAGAAGGCCACCCTCAGATGGTCCAGATCGTCGGCCCGGGCGTACCAGGTCCCCTCGTCCACCAGCACGTAGGCGTCCTTCTCGTTGGCGATGGTCAGGGTGGCGCCCATGCCCTGGCCCGTCTGCAGGTACCACTCCTCGGTGGCCTCGGTGTCCAGCTCGGTGTCGTAGTCATAGCCCGCCGCCTCCCAGAGCTCCTGTTCCCGCTTGTGGGTGCCCGAATCGTCGCCCCGGGAGGTGAAGGCGGCCTCGTCGTCGTGGATTCTGGTGAAGGCGGTGGTGATGTTGCCGGCGCCGGTCAGATTGGCCGGGTCATCATCGGGACCGGCCACCAGGAACTGGTTGTACATGACCTCCCGGCGCTCCAGGCCGTAGCCCTGGCCCATCAGCTCCAGCTCGGCGGCGCGGGCATGGACCAGCAGGACATCGGCATCCCCGCTGCGCCCCATTTCCAGGGCCTGACCGGTGCCCACGGCCACCACTTTGACGGTCACTGAGTGGCCCTTCTCGAACACGGGCAGGACCTCGTCCAGGAGACCTGAATCGTAGGTGGAGGTGGTCGTGGCAATCACCAGGATCAGGGTGTCATCGTCGTCGACACATCCGGTGGACAGGGTGACCAAGAACAACAACGCCGTGATTCCCAGGGCAATGGTCTTGGTTGCAAAAGCCACGTTCTCGACCAAGAATATCGGTGTATTATCCTTTGCGATTGGCGATCAGGTAGGTGGCACCCTGGGGCCCCAACTGGATCCAGTGCTCGGTATCCGCTGGCATCTCCAGACGGTCACCCGGTTCCAGGTTCAGCTCCACCCATTGCATGTCGGGAGGCACGGGCTGGCCCTCTGTCTCTGTGATGCGGGTACCGACCCGCAAGGTCCCGGATATCATCCAGCGCACCTGGCTTTCCGGATGGCTGTGGGTGGGATAGTGCTTGCCGGGATGCTCCGACAGGACCGTTGGCTCCAGACCCTCCTCCCTGAGCTTCGAGATAAGGGCATTGAGCTCGGGCTCACCCTGCCCTCCTGACCAGCGAATAACCTGCATTGCCTCCTGAAGAACGCCCCCTTGCCTTAAGTCTACCCACAGGATCTGATCATATGTAACTCAAGTTGATGTCACTCAAGTTCAGTAATGGAGCGAAAGACCCCTCACAGGTTTGAGGACATATCAAACTCTCTCTCTCGACTGACCAAGTTCTAAATACTTCCAGCTCATGGGTTCCAGCATGCGGAACTTCGTGGCTTTTTCCATAATATGCGTATTTCTTCTCTCCGCCACCGGTGCTCTAGCCCAGTCCGATAAGCCCTCCGTTCCCCCCAGGGGAGTGGAGACCATGGCCGGGGAGGACTTCACTCACACAGTCTTTGCCGAGGATATCACCGCCACCTGGTGCCAGTACTGTCCGGCGGCCGACAGGCAGCTGGCTGACATCTACTACAACGATGGCTACGACCGGAACTTCTTCTGGGTGGCCCTCATCACCGATGTGAACGACAAGGCCATGGACCGCAAGGACGATTACGTCGATTTCGTGGGTTATCCCACGGTCTACTTTGACGGTGGCGACGAGAAGGTCGAGGGCCAGCAGGACGACAAGTCCTCCTACGTAGACGCCATCGAGACCTGCGGTGACCGGGACGACACCGACATCACCCTGGAGATCGCCATGGAGTACCTGGGTGGCGACACCATCTCGGTCCGGGTCTGGGCCACCTGGAACGAGGACGGGACCATCACCAATCCCACCTTCAACGGCTATCTGCGAGCCTACATCGTGGAGCCCCACTCCCGCTACATCAACCACGACGGGGAGAACTACGGCTTCGGCTTCATGGACTTCGCCTTCGACGAGTCCGTGGAGCTTGACCCCCACGAGAGGACAGCCTTCTCCACCCTCTGGAACGGCACCGATTACACCGATGCCAACGGTGACGACTTCTCCGACTTCCAGTACCCCAACCTCAACGTCTTCGCCGTCATCTTCAACGACGAGTCCTCCCAGACCGATGAGTTCGCCCTCCAGGCGGTGGGGGCCCTGCCCCCCATCATGTCCCTGGACCCGGTGGACGAGACGGTCTACGGTTCGGTGGAGGTCACCGGCTCGGCGGTGGGGAACCGTTCCTCCATCGCCAAGCTTGAGTACCGCGTGGACGACGGGGAGTGGTCCTCCTTCGCCGTGGCCGAGGATTTCACACATGAGTGGGACACCACCAAGGTGGAGAATGGCGAACATGTGTTCCAGGTCAGGGCCACAGACGAGTTCGGCACCAGCAACACCCATTTTTCCAACGTGACCGTCACCAACGACGAGAATCCCCCCGAGCTTGAATGGATCGCTCCTGACAGCCAGGAGGAGTTGTCCGAGACCATCACCATCGAGGTTGAGGCAAAAGACCCCCAGGGCATCGAGGTCATCGAGCTGAGCATCGATGAACGAGCCTACAAGGCCATGGAGTTCGGGGGCGATGATATCTACACCTTCGAGTGGGACACCACCACCGTGGCCAACGGGGACCACACCCTCACCGTCCGCGCCGAGGATGGCACCGGCAACGAGGCGACCCTGACCCAGGAGCTGGAGGTCCTCAACGAGGGGGAGATCACCAGGCCCTCCGTCGACCTGCTTGCACCCACCGCCGAGGACCAGCCCCTCAACGGCATCGTGGAGATCGTGGTGGAGGCCTCCGATCCAGGGGGCACCGTGGAGGCCGTGGTCTACACCCTTGACCTTGGTCACACCAACGCGGCGCTGGAGCCAAAATCCGGGACCGAGGACCAGTGGCATGGCTACTGGAACACCGCCAAGGACCCCACGGGCGTGGTGCTCCTGCAGGTCACCGCCTTCAATGACCGGGACTACTCCACCACCGAGAACATCACCTTCACCATCGACAACACCCCTCCGATGCTCGAGGTCGATCTTCCCTTCGCCAACTCGGGAGATGACATCTGGGCCATCCAGACCATCTCCATCGAGGCCGTGGACGGGCAGGGGACCGTCACCGTGGAATATCAGATCGATTCCGAACCCTGGACCACTCTCTCCAGCCTCACTGACACCTACACCGTCGAATGGGACACCACCTCCCTGGAGGACGGGACCCACGAGGTCCATGTCAGGGTGGTGGATGAGGCCGGGAACGAGGCGTTGTGGGACCGGGAGTTCCAGGTGGTTAACGGCGAACTGGCCCAGTTCGAGCTGACCGATAGTGAACCACCGGCCGCCGACGAGCAGGCCCACCTGGTCATTACCATCAGCCGCGAGGTCGATGGCGTGACCCTGGTCATCACCAGTCCCATCAACGCCAAGATCGAGGCCGAGGAGGGCGCCCCCGGGCTGTGGACCGCATCCTTCCCCACCTTCGAGGACCATGAGGGGGCCGAGGTGGTCTACTATGTCTTGATGGAGACCGACCATGGCGAGGTGAGGACCGGGTCTGAGACCTTCCTGGTCCAGCCCGCGGCCAGGGCCCCGGGTTCGGGCGATGGCTCGGATGACGACGATGACAACCTCCCGATGGTGGTGGGATTGGTGGCTGTGGCCCTGGTGGTCATTGGCGGAGGGGCCTTCTACTGGCACAGCCATCGCGAGACCGACGACGAATGGGGTGCGGTAGCTCAACCCAATGTTCTCCAACCACCCCTCGTGCCCCCGCCCGGTCCACCGGGGATGGCTCCCGGCGTGGCACCTGGAATGGCTCCCGCCCCACCGGTTCCGGCGCCTGTGACCTGCCCCCACTGCCAGATGCAGCTAATGGCGCCCCCCGGTCCACGGCCCATGATGATCGGCTGTCCCAACTGCTCCGGCCAGATGCAGATCAACTGAGAACAGTATCGGCCGTTCCGAAGACGTGGACCCCCATGGTTCGCCCAAGGTAACCCTATATAGTTTGGAATGACTTTCAGGCCATGCGCTCCCTTGGTGCAGTCCTCCTGGCGCTGATATTCCTCCTCTCCCCCCTGGCCGGAGCCGACCTGTCAACGGATCGAGAGGACCCGACTCCCTGGATCGAGACCACTGCCGGCGAGGATTTCACCCATCTGCCCATCGCCGAGTTCCTGACCCTGACCACCTGTCCCAACTGCCCCGATCAGGAGATCCACCTCCACGACATCTTCAGCCACGACGGCTATCCCTGGTACTTCGTCTCCCTGGTGGCCAACCAGAACGACGACGCCAACAGCAGGGCCGGGCAGCTGGAGCCCGGGGTCATCACCACTCCCTCCACCTATTACGATGGAGGCCACGAGCAGGTGGACAACGGAGATCGCTCGGACCACATCGACGCCATCGAGAGCTCGGGTGAACGGGCCGACACCGAGGTGGCCCTGGAACTCTCCATGGAGCCTGTCCCCGACGATCCCAACCGGGCCTCCATCACCTTCACCGCCACCTGGGAGGAGGACGGCACCATCACCAATCCCGACCTGCAGGCCCACATCCGGGTCTACGTCCTGGAGCGCATCTCGACCCGCTACCAGAACTCCCGTGATGAATGGATCATCCACGCCCTGCTCTCATTCCCTTACGACGAGGATGTGGACCTTGAGCCCCACACCGCCTTCACCCAGACCGTGGAGTGGGTGGGTGCCGATGAGTCCGACGACCACGGCGACATGTCCGACGTGGTCTACTCCAACCTCATCGCCATGGCCGGGGTCTTCAACGACGAGTCCTCGGACACGGACCAGTTCTCCCTCGAGTCCGCCGGCGCCATCCCCCCCGACCTGACGGTGGTCCAGCCCCTCAACGGCACCACGGTCTCGGGCGAGGTCGACCTGGGGGCGCTGGCCGTGGCCAACCACTCCCAAATGAGCTCGGTGGAGTATCGTGTCGATGGTGGCGACTGGAGTGAGCTCACTGCCGGGAACGAGGACGAGTACTCGGGCAGCTGGGATTCAAGGGAGGTGGAGAACGGCGAGCATCTGCTGGACCTGCGGGCCGTGGACCGGACCGACACGGTCAGTCTGTCCCGGCTCACGGTGATCGTGAACAACGACGAGAACGCCCCCGAGCTGGCCTGGGTGGCCCCCGACACCAGCGAGGTCCAATCGGGGACCGTCACCATCGAGGTGGAGGCCAGCGACGCCCAGGGTCTCGACACCGTGGAGCTCAGCATCGACGAGCGAGCCTACCAGGCCATGGACCACGAGGGGGGTGACACCTACTCGTACGAGTGGGACACCACCACAGTCTCCAACGAGGTCCACTCCATCACGGTCAGGGCCGAGGACAGCGACGGCAACGAGGCCGAGATCACAGAGGAGCTGGAGGTGTACAACGACGTCTCGACCTCCAAGCCCTCCATCGAGCTCCTTTCACCAACGCCTCAGGACGGGACCCTGCATGGCATCGTGGAACTGCTGGTGGAGGTGACCGACCCCGGTGCCGACGTCGAGGCCGTTGAGTACCGCTACCAGGGACACTCCGAATACGACGAGCTGGAGGCTGTATCGGGAACCGATGACCAGTGGCGCGCCCTGTGGAACACCGCCGGCGCCCCCACCGGCGAGGACATCGAGCTGAGCCTCAAGGCCACCAATGAAGAGGGACGCTCCAGCCACCACAACACCACCTTCGACATCGACAATGCCGATCCAACCCTGGAGGTGGAACTGCCCTTCGCCGACAGCGACGAGATCTGGGCGGTCCAGTCCATCGTCATCGAGGCCCTTGACGGCCAGGGGCCGGTGACCGTGCGATACCGGGCGGACAGCGATCCCTGGACCACCATCTCCAGTTCCACCGACACCTACACCGTGGAATGGGACACCACGACAGTGGAGGATGGCTCCCATCGGCTGGCCGTCCAGGTCGATGACCAGGTGGGCAACACCGTCGGCTGGTCCGACGAGTACAGGGTCGTGAATGAAGAATTGGCCACCCTTGATCTGGGAGATTTCGAACCGCCGGCCGCCGACGCGACGGCGGAGCTTTCCTTCACCATCCATCAGGACATGGAGCAGGTCCTGCTGGTCATCGTCAGCCCCGAGAACCATCGCCTGCCGGCCACCCACCTTGGCTCGGGCCGCTACGCGGTCACCTTCCCCGCCTTCGAGGACCACGAGGGTGTCGAGGTGGTCTATTACATCCTGCTGGAGACCGACCACGGCGAGGTGAGGACCGGAACCGAGACCTTCACCATCCAGCCGGCGGCCAATTCCCCAGGTCTCGGCGGTGGCGACTCCGATGATGACGATGACAACATCCTGATGTTCGTGGGCCTGGCGGCCGTGGCCCTGGTGGCCCTGGGCGGAGGGGTCTTCTTCTGGCACACCCGCCGGGAGACCGATGGCGACGAGTGGGACCCGGCATCTCCACCGGGAACCCCTGACCAGTCGACCATGACACCCGCGGGCCCTGGCCTTCAGCCGGGCATGGCCCCAGGGATGGCACCCGGTATGGCTCACCAGCCCGAACCCGTGGCGCCCCTGGCACCTGCAGCACCCGCACCGCCCGTGATGGCGCCCATCGCCTGCCCCCATTGCCAGATGCAGATGATGCCCCCGGCCGGTCCTCGGCCCTTGATGATCGGCTGTCCCAACTGCGGCGGACAGATGCAGATAAACTGAACGTCGCCGGCATCATCCTCGATCCTAGGCGCAGGCCCCCACACCCTCCCACTCTTGGTCCGTTAGCTTGAAATATGGGGGGGCGGATGGTGGCCCGGTAGCCATGTCAGCCGTAGATTTCGACGACCTGCCTGAAGGCAAAGCTCCTGGCAAACCGGTGACCGTGACCGACGGTAACTTCGAGGCGTTCATCAAGCATTACGAGAAGGTGGTGGTGGACTGCTGGGCCCCCTGGTGCGGCCCCTGCAAGATCCTGGCCCCCACCATCGATGAACTGGCTGGCGAGGTTGATGGTAACGTCGCCTTCGGCAAGCTCAACACCGATGAGAACAACAACATTGCCCAGCGATTCAAGATCATGGGCATCCCCACCTTGATGTTCTTCAAGGATGGCGAGAAGGTGGACCAGATCGTCGGCGTGGTGCCCAAGACCCAGATCGAATCAAAACTCTCGGGCCTGTAAGGCTCCAAGTCCTCCCTTCCCCCAATATCCTTTCCAACTCAGACCGTCAGCGCCAGCTCCAGTGCCAGGGGGATCAGGTCCGCCACCTCCGAGGCCAGATAGCCCCAACCCAGCTCATCCAGGGCCAGGTCACCGGCGCTGCCCACAAGGTAGGCTCCCAGGCGGGCCGCCTGATAGCCCGACAGCCCCCGGGCCCACAGGGCTCCGACGCATCCGGCCAGGACATCTCCGGTGCCGCCCACGGCCATCCTCGGGTTCCCGGTGTGATTTTCCTTTATATACTCACCGTCGGTGATGAGATCCACCGGACCCTTGGCCAGAACTGTGGCCCGGGCCTTTTGACAATAGGCCATCAAAGCTTCCGGGGTCCGTTCACATCCCAGTCGCTCCAGCTCCCCGCCATGAGGGGTCAAGAGCAGACGATCGGTCGAACCGTCAAACAGCTCGGCCCGGGCCCCCATGGCTCCAGGCTCCCCGGCCAGGGCGAAGAGGCCATCGGCGTCCACGACCAGTCGTCCAGGCAGACGCCCCACCAGCTCCCTGACCGCCTCCTGGGTCTCCGGCGCCCTTCCCAGGCCCGGTCCCAGCACCACCGTTTCCGCCATCTGAGCGTAGGTCTGGATGGTATCCCCGTGGGAAGGGGCCAGATGGTCGCCCTCGAGGGGTTGGACGATGAACTCGGGCAGGTAGGCCTTGGCCGCCTCGGCCACGTTCTCCGGGACCAGAAGGTAGACCAGGTCGGCCCCCGCCCGGTAGGCTCCCAGACCGGCCAGGATGGGGGCTCCGGTGTAGGGTCCGCCACCGACGATGACCACCCGTCCGTGATCTCCCTTGTGAGCCTGGGGGTCGGGCCGGGGCCATAGCTGGGCCTCACCCGGTCCGCACCGCTTTCGGGCCTCCTCTGGGAAACCGATGTCCACCTCGACGATCTCTCCCGAGTTCTTGGGGGTCATCCCCACCTTGGCCTCGGCAAAGGTGATGGTTAACTGGGGCCGGACGATGGGTTCAGCTCCCAGACCGGTGGGCACATCCACGCTCACCACGGGACTGCCGCCCTCGTTGAGCATCCACACCGCCGTGGAGTAGGGCTCTCTCAGCCGGCCCACAAGTCCCGAGCCCAGCAGGGCGTCGATGGCCACCGTGGCCTTTTCCATGGTCTCGGCCAGACCTTCGGGTGGGGGGCCAGTGCTCCAGAAGATCCGTTTCACCGAAGGAGGCATCTGATCATAGACCGTACGGGCCAGCTCGGTCTTGAGGTCCTTTGGGTCCTCGCATCCCATCATCACCACGGTCACCCGCCATCCGGCCTCGGTCAGATGGCGGGCCGCCACCAGTCCGTCACCGCCGTTGTTGCCCGGACCGCACCAGATGACGGTCTCTCCCGGGGTCTTCCATCGTTCCAATACGCTTTGGGCCACGACCTCGCCGGCCCGCTCCATCAACTGCGCCAGGGATACCCCCATGCCAACGGCGTTGTGGTCCAGCACCCGGAACTCCACCAGAGGAAGCATGGGGCAACAAGACCGCGGCTTCTATTTTAATACCCAGGCCTGAAGGCCAAAGGCCTTCATTCAACGAAAGCTATTTACATGGCATTGGAATTGAATGGTTGGTTTTGCATATGGCCAGACCTCCCGCTCTCTCGACCGCCTTCCTGTTCATGGCTCTTTGTGCCGTGGCACTCCTATTTCTCTTTTCCAGCCCCATGGCCGAGGGCGAGACCTATGCCGAGATCGAACTCTATCTGAGTGGTCAGGTGGCCAGCGATCAAGAGGGAGACCTGGAGATCGAGAAACCAGGTGGTACCTCCTTCACCATCGCCGAGATGGAGACCAATGCCAGCGGACCTGGCCAGTTCTCGGAGGTGGGTACCTGGCGCAATCCCGCGGACCTGACCAAGGTCACCAACCTCTCTGGAGCCTGGTCCTTCTCAGGCTGGGTCTACTGTGATCAGGACATCCAGCTCGACCTCAGGATAACCCTGCGCAAGGCCGGAGGCGACATAGACACCATCCTGGCCGAACAGGAGATCACCGGCGGGAGCGATTCCGAGGTGACCGTCACCGGGAACATTGACACCGAAGAATGGGATGTCAATCCCATCGAGATCTACGTCGAATCCCGCTGGGACCCGCCCCAGGGCCCTCCGGGGCAGGCCCCAAGTCAGCTTGAACTGCGTTACGATGCCGCCTCCTACCGCTCCAAGGTCTCGGTGAGCCTGGACCTGGTGGACCTGAGCCTGGCCGACAACGGTGTCAATCACAATGACGAGGATACCGAGGTGAAGATCACCATCTTTGCCGAATCACCCTTCGGTCAAACCCCCATTTCCGACGACCCCCAGGACTACGAGATGGGCATCTTCTGGGAGGATGAGGATGCTTATCCCATGCCCGCCTCGACCCTAGCCTTCCAGGATGGTCGCAAGGTGGTCTTCGAATGGGATTACGGCGGCCTCTCCCTGCCCCCGGGCACCAATCCCTACACGGTGAACGTACAGGCCAGCGATGCTCTCACCACCGCCCAATGGGAGATCAGCTTCACCATCTCGCTCACCATCAAGGAGGTCCCCGGCCTGGAACTGGACCCTGGCAACACCCTGGAACGCAATGTCAATCCGGGCAAGTTCGTCAGGTACTCCTTCACGGTGGCCAATCCAGGCACCGGCGAGGCCGAGATCAACCTAAGCCTCTCCTCTCCCGACATCCCCGGCTGGAGCCTCTCCCTGTCGAAGTACGATTTCACCCTGGCCCCCGGGGATGACCTTGGTGTGACCCTCACGGTGACCGCTCCCCAGGATGCCCGGGAGGAGGATCAGGAGATGACCATGGTCACCGCCGAGACCACCGGGGATGAGGAACTGGAGGAGTCCGTGGAGTTCACCACCACCGTGGTCGTCCCCCCGGCCAGCTACGGCCTGAGCATCAAGCTTGACAACGACTATCAGCAGACCTCGTGGGACCTTGACCCGGTGGAGTTCAGATTGACCGTCACCAACCTGGGCAATCGCGAGGATACCTTCTACCTCACCATCTCGGAGAAGCACGATGGGCTTTCCTACTCCTTCAGCCCCCCCACGGCCTCGGACCTGGAGCCCGACGAGCAGATGGAGGTAATCCTGACCGTGACCCCCAAGGATGACTTTTCCGAGCATGTCACCAAATGGCCGGCCGATATCGATATCGTGGCCGTCGCCACCTCCAGGGCCGACGACTCCAGGTCCAAGGATGAGGCCATGAACCTCATCGGTCGCTTCTCGGGGGAGATCATGGTCGATGATTCCGAGGCCGAGCAGACCATCCGTCAGGACGAGTCAAGAAGCGGCGAGTTCACCATTCAGAACCGGCAGGATGACGTGCTGAGCCTCTACTTCCAGGTCACCGAGACCGGTGAATCTCTGGCTGACAGCTCCCAGACCCTGGCCAAGATCAAGTTCTACTTCTACAACGATGATGGGGACGAGATCGACGACAAGAACCCCCTGGTGCTCAACTCCCTGGACACCGCGGACGTTACCTACAGGGTGGTGGTCACCAGCAAGGCCAAGACCGGTGATTACTCCTTCGACATCCAGGCTCTGACCGACGATGATGACGTGCCCGTGAGCTCCGTCTCCCAGATCTCGGTCTCGGCCCTGGAGTCAGAAGAGGACGATGAGTTCCCGGTGGCTCTGGTGGGTGGTGTGGCTGTTGCGGTCGTCGCCATAGTCGGCGCCCTGGTCTACTTCAAACCCTGGAGCAGGTTCGACGATGATGAGGATGACCTGGTCCCGGCCACCGTGGAGGCCGCCGTTGGCACCATCCCCGAGACCCTGCCTGAAGCGGCATCCATGCCCGCCGATCTGCCTTCCACCCTGGAGGCCGACGACAGCGCCTGGGCCAAACCAGAAGCTGTGGAGCCCGAGCCGGTGGAGACCCCGGCGGCGGTCGAAGCGGTTCCCGAACCTGTGGCTCCCGAACCGGTTGCCCAGCCGATGCCTCCCGCCGCCCCCATGCCCGCGCCGGTGCCCATGACCCCCGAGGCAATGACCCCGCCAATGGGGATGCCCACTCCTGAGGTGACCCAACCGATGCCGGCAATGCCTGAACCGGTGATGCCCCAGGGCGCCCTGCCTTCGACCCTGCCTTCGACCCTGCCCCCTCCTGTGGCCGCGGCCCCCGCGGTTCCCGAACCGGTCGCCGCCCCGATGCCGGTCGCTCCGGCGGCTCCCGTGGCAGCCGTTCCAGCCCAGCCGGCCGTTGTGGCCGCTGAACCCGTCGCGGTCGCACCCCAACCGGCAGTGGTAGCGGCCCAGCCGGTCGTCGCCACGCCCGAACCGGTCGCCGTGGCCGCCCAGCCGGTGGCAGTGGAGGCCACCCCTGTGGCCGTGGAAGCTCAACCAGCTGTGGTCGCGGCTCAACCGGTCGTCGTCGTTCAGGAAGAGTAGGGTGCTGAGGGCTGTTAGAACCGCCCCGTTCACCATATCAAGTAATAGACTCCAACAGCTTGAGCCCTGTTCATGGCCCTGAGACACCCCCTCCTGCGAGTCTACCTGGCCCTCTTCACGGTCCAGGTTCTGTTCGGAATGCATTATCTGGCCACGGATTACGGCGTCGAGTACATTCCGCCCCTCACCTGGGCCGGTCTGCGCATCTGCATCGCCGCCGTGCTGATGCTGGTCCTCTTTCGTCGTGAGATCACGGTCTGGCCCAGGGGTCTGGGTCAGTGGTCCACCGTCTTGAAACTGGCCATGCTGGGCATGGTCATCAACCAGGGATGTTTCGCCCTGGGCCTGGCCCGCACCACACCCACCCACGCGGCCCTCATCAACGCCACCATACCGGTCCTGACCCTGGCCATCGCCATCGGCATGGGCAACGAAAGGCCCAGGACCAGGCGCGTTCTGGCCGTAGCGGTGGCCCTCAGCGGGGCCCTGGTCCTGCTGGAGATAGAGCGTTTCGACCCCTCCTCGGACACGGTCATCGGCGATCTGCTGATCCTCACCAACGCCATCTCCTTCGCCTTCTTCCTGATCCTGTCCAAACCGGTCATGGCCCGCATCGATCCCAGGAGGGAGCAGGAAGATGAGGAGGTCGATATAGCCGACGAGGTGGACGAACCCTTCGATGAGGCCGATGAGGTCGATGGTTCCGGGACTTTTCAGGCGACACCCCTGGGTTTGACCACCCTGGTGGTCCTTGGGGGGGCCCCCATCCTGGCCATCCTGGGCGCTCCCGGGGCGGCCTCCATGAGCCTGGCCGACTGGGCCGCCCTTCCCGGCTGGTTCTGGGTGGCCTTCGTCTTCGTCATCCTCGGGGCCACCGTGGGCACCTACTCGCTCAACTACTACGCCCTGGCCCGGGTCCAGTCCTCCCAGGTGGCCCTCTTCGTCTACCTGCAACCCCTTGTGGCCGGCATCCTCTCCATCGGTCTGGATCGCGAGGACCTGACGGTGCGTCTGGTGGTGGCGGGGCTCCTCATCTGCCTGGGCGTGGGGCTGAGCGTGGAGCGCAGCGGTGAAGCAAAGCCCTCTGCCGAGGATCCACTGCCACCGACGAGTGGTATTTAAATCACGAAGTGTGATCAGCGGCTCTGGTAGTAGTACTCCCCGGCGGCCTTCTGCTCCCGGTCCTTGCGGGAGTCGGGCTTGTTGATCCTGGGACGGTGGCTGTCGGGGTCGCGGCGGAAGGTCAGGTCCACGTCCGAAAGAAAGGTGTTCATGCCCCGCCGCATGTCGTGGGGCCCTTCGGCCAGACCCGAGGTCCCGCTCTCGCCGCCAAAGACCAAGAGCGAGTCGGCCAGGGTGTCCAGGAAGTAGAGGTCGTGGTCCACCACCAGGGCCGAGGCCCCCTTCCGCTCGATGACCCTGCGGATGGTGTGGGCCGTCATCATCCGCTGTTCCACATCCAGATAGGCTGATGGCTCGTCCAGCAGGTAGAGCCGGGCATCGGTGAGCAGGGCCTGGGCGATGGCCGCTCTCTGCAGTTCGCCCCCCGACAGCTCGGTGAGCTCCCGCTCCATTATCTTGGCCAGGCCCATGGGACCCAGCAGTTCGGCCTTGAGATGGGCTTCTGAGAAACCCCTGACACCCCGCAGGTAGGCTCCCACCGTGAAACCCTCGGGGGGGCTGATGTACTGGGGCTTGTAGGCCCATTCCACCTCGGTGGAGGACCATCCCATGTCGGGGTCGATCTCTCCCGCCAGCAATCTCACGAACGTGGTCTTGCCGGTGGCGTTGGGACCCACCACGCCCACCACCTGTCCCTGGTGGATGGTCCCCGGACCACTCTTCAGGGTGAAATCACCCAGGGTCTTCTCAAGACCGTCGAAGCGGACAACCGGGTAGGTCTCCCACTCCTTGCGTGGCGGATGGACCTCGAACTGGATGGGCTTGGACCTGAATCGGACGTTGGCGTCGGTCAGGTAGCCCTCCAGGTAGATGTTGATGGCCTGGCGGACCCGGTGAGGCTGGGAGACCACGCCGTAGGCGCCCTCCTTGCCATACAGCAGATGGACCCGGTCGGCCAGGAAGTCCAGAACCGCCAGGTCGTGCTCGATGACGATGACCCGGGCTCGCTGTCCCAGCTCGTGGATGACCCGGGCCACCCGCATCCGCTCGGCGATGTCCAGGTAGGAGCAGGGCTCGTCGAAGAAGTAAACATCGGCCTCCTTGAGCAGGGTGGCGGCGATGGCCACCTTCTGGAGCTCGCCTCCCGACAGCTTGTCCAGGGGATGGTCCATCAGGCTCTCCATGGCCAGGCGTTCGATGGTCCCCTTCACATCCCCGCCCCGCGCCGCCTGGCCCAGCAGTTCGCCCACCAGTCCCTGGGCCTGCTTGGGTATGGAATCGACGTACTGGGGCTTCAGGGCCGCCTGAAGGTCGCCCGCGGCCACCCCCTCCAGGTAATCGTGAAGGGCGGTACCTGCGAAGTGGTCCAGGACCACCTCCCAGCTGGCCACCGCCTCGCCTCCCGCGCCGAAGGTCTCCTCACCCGAGGCGGCCAGCATGGCGGCGGCCTTCAGCTCGTCGGCGTCGGCTCCAGCGTCGGCTCCGGCCTCGGCCTCGCCTCTTTGAAAACCGCCCCAGCGTCCCAGATTGGGTATCTGCAGTCCCGCCAGCAGTCCGATGGCCGTGGTCTTGCCGATGCCGTTGGGACCCAGCAGACCGACGATGGCACCCTCCCTGGGCACAGGCAGGCCGAAGAGGCGGAAGCCGTTCTGACCGTAGCGATGGACCATGTCCTTGCCGGTCTCGTCGGGCAGGTTCACGATGGTGATGGAATCGAAGGGACAGCGGTGGACGCAGATGCCGCAACCCACGCACAGCGGTTCCGATATCTCCGGCTTGTCGTCCTCGCCCCAGACGATGGTCTCGATGTTGTTGCGTACCGGAGGGCACATCCGGATGCATTCGTGAGAGCAACGCTTGGGCTGACAACGCTCCTTGTGGAGCACCGCTACGCGCATGGCTGTCGAGGTGCCAGGCGGGGTAATAAGAATTTGGATGGGATGATGTGGGACAGTGATGAGGCGAGGTTGGCTCTGTATCGCCAGAAGTTCGATAAGAGAATGGTTAAATAACTCCAGGGAAATGATAATCCTGGTGAAAACGGTATGTCCAGCTCCGAGAGCGATGATATCGAGGTGCAAGAAGGGGAAGATGAGCTGGTTGACCGGGAGACACTGCCCTTTCCTCCGGTTCCCAAGGACAGATTGCCCCCCTATGCCAGCCGGGACCTCAAGTTGCCCCAGATATACGAGGAGGAGGACGAAGGGGGAGGGACTGGCGGAATGACCCTGAAGTACTTCGTCGCCATCGCGGTCACCACCAGCATCCTGCTCATCGGTTTCGGCTGGGTCCTCATGTACCAGGGGGAGCTGCGAGTGGCTGAGGCCGAGAACGACTGCCTCTCCGGCAGCTACGGATGCGATGCCAGGGATCGTTCTCACCGATTGAGCGGCCTCCTGATCCACAACTGGGGCAAGGGCATCGTGATGTTCGGCACCCTGATGCTCGCCTCGGTCTTCCTCTGGATGGGGCTCTTCTTCGATCGGTTCCCCTCCAACCTGCGGATGGTGCTCATCATCGCGGCGGTCATCCTGCTCGTCTCCATTCCGCTGGTATCCATGGCCTCACCCTCCTACGACATGAACCATCTCTACGATTGACGGCCTGTCAGATTGATGCTGACCGAAGGAGCTGTTCAGCGAGCTTATCCAGAATGGCCCCTGGCCCTGGAGGTTTGCTCCTGGGCTTCCGGCGGTGGGTGGTGCAGATCGGCCTCCACCTTTGCGATCTCGGCCTTCAGCTTGCCCACCTCCAGCTCCTTCTCGGCCAGCTCCCGGTTCAGGCGGCGCAGCTGGCGTTCCAGAGCCCGGGTGTTCGAGCGGCGAAAGACCTTCACGATTATCAGGGCCCGGAAGGTCTTGGACAGGCCACTGCGCAGGCGGTGAATGCGGCTCATGCGGCTCAGTTGCTCGACGCGGGCCACGTTGGCCAGGCGCAGGACCCTCAGGATGCGCAGGAAGGCCACCAGGGGCAGCAGGATGATCACCAGGTCCAGCACGTGCTTCTTGCAGTAGGTCCCCTTCCGGGAGGTGACTGAGACCCGTACAACGAACTCCAGGGCGAAGGCGAACCAGATGACCCGGTAGGTGATGTCGATGACCCAGAAGAGCCAGGGGTTCTCGCTGACCTGCCGGGCCCCCAGGTACTCCACCGCCAGCAGGGGCACCACCAGCAGGGCGATGAGGGCCATGGGGGCGTAGAACCGGCGGGCGACCGTCTCGCTGTATCCCTGGACCACCTCCTTCCAGCCGGAGAGGGGCAACCAGATCCGGGGGTCATGGGGGATGATCCTCGAACCGATCCTCAGGGGCGGGATGAGGGCCGCCAGAAAGGCGTAGGCCTGGTAGCGGAGCCTCCGCTCGCTGGGGTGGGAGAAGAGGCCCAGGACCAGGAACTCTGCCAGGAAGAAGAGCCAGAGGCCGGTCAGGACAAGCAGAACCGCTTCGGTCATCTGGTATGTGAGCAAGCCCTGGTTCTCGATCAGACTGGCTGGTACCAGCAGGGCCAGCAAGGCCAGGAAGACCACCGAGAGCCTCACCATCCAGGGGGTCAGGAGCCTGGATAGGGGCACATTGTCATCCCTTCGCGCTTTTCGGTCTTTACACTCCTTCTTCATCCAATTCACCTCGATAGAGGCCTGGACCGGCAGTTCTATATCGTTGGAACCTGGCCAAGCCCTTTTCTCAATGATATTATATCATTCTGCGAGTATTTAGGGCTATCATCGGCCGGTTCACCCGCTTAAATATCCACGGGAGGCGGAGCATCGAAATTCTCATTCCTGCCCCATTCCACCCTGTTCAGAGATCTCGCGTTCCTCGTGCTGGATATATCCTCTGGCAACAAGCTCCCTGCCAGCAAGCCTGCCGAACGGGGGGGCCACCAGGGCCATGACCATGGCGCCCAATAGTCCACCGATGGTATCGGCCATCCAGTCCCTGGCATCCGCCGTCCTTTCGGCCACGAAAGCCTGGTGAAGCTCGTCGGTGGCCCCGTAGAGGCTGGCCAGCAGGGCGGCGGCCAGTACCAGGGGTGGGAGGAGCCTTGCCAGATGAAGCTTGAAAGTTCGGTGAGCCTCCTCTTCGCTTTCCTGACCGTATCCCCGCCAGCCATGCCGCAGGTCAGCCAGCCATGGGGGACTGCCCCTCCAATGGGCGGTGAGGGCCAGGGCCATCCAGAGCAGGGCACCCAGAATGCCGTACTCGCAGGCATGGTCGACCTTGTCGTACCCCGGACCGGACAGCGGCTCGCCCCGGGCCTCGTTGATGGGCTCCACGATGGGCTCGATGATGGGCTGGGTGACGGGTTTGGAGACCGGCTCGTCGGGAGGATTGGCCCCTGAACCCCAGAAGATGAAGAGGGTCCAGATTAGGACCAGCAGCCAGGCGAGGATGACAGAGGCCTTGGGGACCTGGAACCGGGCGTTCTCCTCGGTCCGCGCTGACATTGCTTGGTCTGAGTTCACGCCCGAAGCCTTCGTTAAAAAGCTATCTGGGGCGTGCTGTCGCGCCTCTCCCGATGCCTCCTCCCGCTCCTGCGGGTGGGTGTCGGCCGGGCTGGATGAGGCCTCCTTGTCGCTCACCTTTATGCCAGCAGGGAGAGCCCTAAAGCTTTTGGCACGGCCCGCGCTCCTTGACCGGCCACGATGATGACCTTATACACTCCTGATACGTGATGAGTGATGGGCGGACTGAGTGGCCATTTCTCGTCAATGGCCACCAGCCTAGGCCATCGTCATATGGCCGTGGCTGTGAGGTCAACCCGTTTCGTTGGACTTTCAGCACAGAACATGTCCCTATGTTCTGGGCTGAGTGGCCACCAACAGCATCAGGCGATTGAACTACCCACTTGCAGTGAACAAACCATTGATGGCAATTATTGATCTATTAGCAAGCCTCTTCTGAAGCAACCTGTGGATGGAATTATTAGGACCATGCCTCTGCCAGCTCCATTCCATGGACACCGACCTCACCTTTTCCGACGAACTTATCGAACGCCTCTGCTCAGCCGAGCGTGTGGCGGCCATGACCGGGGCGGGCATCTCGGCCGAATCGGGGGTGCCCACCTTCCGGGGTGAGGGGGGGCTGTGGAAGAGGTACCGACCCGAGGAACTGGCCAACGTCCACGCCTTCGTCAGCGACCCGGCCCTGGTCTGGGAGTGGTACACCTGGCGGCGGCGGCTCATCGCCGAGACCGAGCCGAACCCGGGCCACACCGCCCTGGTCGAACTGGCTCAACGGATGAAGGAGGGGGAGGGCAGGTTCACCCTCATCACCCAGAACGTGGACGACCTGCACGATCGGGCCGGTTCCACTGACATCCTGAAGCTCCACGGCGAGATCTTCCGCTCCTTCTGCATGGATTGTGGCACCGATCATCCCGAGGTCCGCTTCGTCGAGAAGGGCGAGGTCCCGCGGTGCGAACAGGAAGGTTGCGAGGGTCTGGTGCGCCCCGGCGTGGTCTGGTTCGGCGAGGGTCTGCCCACAGACATCCTGCAGACAGCCGCCGAGGCCGCGGGTCGGGCCGAGGTATTCCTCTCCATCGGCACCTCGGCGGTGGTCTATCCCGCCGCCGGGCTCATCGAGCAGGCCGCCAGGTCGGGGGCCTACCTCGTCGAGGTCAACGTCGAGCCATCGGCCCTGTCCAGTGTGGCCGACGAGGTGCTGTTGGGTCCGGCGGGCGAGGTGCTGCCGGCGTTGATGGCCGAGGTTTGGAAAGAAGAGGGTGCATTGATATCGGAAGATTCATGACTTGAACAGGAAGAGAAGACAATGAGTTTATCCAAAGAAGAGCGAATAAAGCTTGCACCTTATCCTAAGACTGTTCTTGAGGCGTTCGAATCGGAGTTCGGTGAGCTTGACTACTCCATCGAGACCTTTACGATGACCGGCCACGGGCTAGGTTATGACATCTATGTCAAATCAGGGAATGAATACACCCAGATTTTCATTAACGTCGATTCATGCGACATGATGGTTCAATTGGGAGCGGGTCATGATCACTTTAGAACTTTTGACTATGGCGATGAAAATGAATCTAAAGCATTGATGGAGGCTACCGCGCATGCGATGGATTACCTGAAGAAGGTCATCTCAGGTGAGATCGTCCAACTTGTTCATTTTGAGCGTGGGAAATGGTGGTTGTCAGGAGCTCGGCCAATCGAAGACCTCGATACTGAGAACATCGTATTCAACGCACCTGTGGACCCTTCGCTTGAGGAGCAAGAGATACACTACCGATTCGTTCAAAAGGAACAATAATCGATGCAGGAGGCGGGATTTGAACCCGCGAACGCCTGAGCGACCTGTTTGCGAGGCAGGCGCCTTTGACCTCTTGGCTACTCCTGCTTGGACAATGTTTATATCGAAGATTGCATCTTCAATCCTGTTTGCGAGGCAAGCCTAGGCCTTTGGGCTAGGCGCCTGAACGACGCCCCTGGGTCGGGGGTCAAACCGGCCCTCCTTTTCTTTCATGAAGGTCATTTCACCGACGATGAGATAAACAGAATGGTTCCAGGTTTTGACAGAATATTTAATCTGTTCGTTGGAAGTTTCATCATAGCTGAATGGATTTCCTGGGTATACATGGATTAAACGATAGCCTGGACCAAACGAATGATAGCCCGCCTCCTTTGCTTCCCGCTGATTTTCCATCACGCGCCGAAAGATGTGCTGAAAAACTTAAATAGAATGTCTCACGAGAATATGTATTCGCAAAGAGACGGTCGAACAGCCGGTCCCCTCTCCCTACATGCGCCCAGACAATCCCACAACGAGACCTGCGGACCGCTGACGACCCGACCTTTCGGATCGCTGCAGCCTAGCCCGGTGACGGGTCAGGAGGCATGGTTTGCCGAGGGGCCGCGGTGGCCCCTCATCGCAAACCTATTCCTTTTCAGATTTTCTTTTTATACTCGTCGTCGGAATTGACAGATTTCGTCGAATTATTTTTTGGACGCCACATTCAATGGTCGTTGACGGCTGACTCGCGGTGTCTCTGCTGTTTCTGGAATCTGGCTCCACGGTGGGCTATGTACTCGAGTTCCAATTGCAGCTCGCGATAATGGCCGGCGTTGTTGAGGATGAGTGTATACAGAGATACAGCTCCCAGTAATGGATATACATAGTTTGGAACTGCTTTCTCATTTTCTTCATGCGGTTTGTAAACCTTAAATGAATCTCCATGGATATCACCCGCAATTACAGTCGCCCTTATACTTTCAACGATGCTACCATTGGAGCCCAGAGAGGTAATCGTCAATATGATATGCAACTCGTCCTTCTCCTCAGCCATGGGGGGGACCTTGACAGAAATGATGATTGGCTGGGTCTCCTTGGAGAAAAGATACACCAGGTGACTATGTGGTGACACTGAGACATTCCAATCATCCACATAATCGGGGAACGGTTCGGCTTTGTTGACCATAATGGAAAACGTATCCTCGGCCGTGGCATCGTTTGTTAAAAGGAAGGGGGGATCGAGCTGCTCCTGACAGGATATAGGGATGTTGAAGGTATCCTCCAGGGTCTTCAGCTCGAATGCATAATCGACGATAATCTTGATCCTGAGCACATTGGTGACATCCATATCGTTGTCCGGGGCCTGCAACACGTGGACTGAGATGGTGACCAGCTTGGTCGTACCAACCGGGGTGTTTTCGGGCGGCGTCACCTGGACCTTGGCCTTAGTGAAGGTATCGTGAGGCTCCAGGTCGTCACTGCTCGAGTACCCAGTGAGATTAACGCTCCAGGCCGATGTGGGTTTTGTTCTGATTTTGATCTGAATATTCACCGCCTCGGTCCATTTGTTGAATATGTCCAAATTGAAGGTGACGGACTCGCCGGGTTTCGTCGTTTTTTGATCTTTAGGCACCTGGACATCCAGACCCCACTTGACCCGGACGATTGTTGTGTAAGTCTTGGTGGTGCTGTTCTCGTCGTTGTGATTGGAGGTCACCCGAACCTCGATTTCATCCTCATCACCGAATCGGGCAGTGCTGTTCGGAGTAACGGTGATATTGAAAGGATGAGAATGATACGCCCGCACCCGCGTGCGTTCGAAATCCAGGTCGGCGTCCCAGCCGTTATCGGTTATCTCGACTGTGAACTTGTCGGCGCGATTGCCTTTGTTCTCTATCTTCAACCGATAGGTGTACTCGCCGCCGTTCTCCTCGGTGTCTGTAGAACCATCCCTATCCGGATCCAGGTTGACCAGTTCCACGCTGTGGTTCTCGTTGACGACGAACTGGAGTTGGAGAAACGCCTCCTCTTGGAAATCAACATCGCTGGCCTTGAGGGTAGCCTGATGGAAACCGTATAGGGCATTCCATTTGGCCTTGATGTAGATAATGACGTTGACGGTTCCGCCGTTGGCGGCCACGGTCTGGGTCCGAGTGGAGGCAGTGTCATCGTTGTTCTCATCGAAGGTTGCTATGACGTGCTCCCGGTTCTTCAGGTTCGTGGCGTTGATTATCTCCAGAGCGAACTGCCGGTTCTCGTCTTTGTTGTTGGTTATCACGGTTTCGAACGATATCTCGGCCTCCACATCCAAACGTTTCTTCTCCTTTTCGTCGTGGTCAAGTTCGAATTCAAACGTGGCTCCCTCTGCTTCGGGGAGCAGGAAGGTGATCAGAGCGGCCAAGATGACAAGACCGTGATGGCAGCCTATCCTCAACAACCTCAAACGAAGACCAGAGCTCCCGAAAGCCATGCTAACCATCGATTTTCCTACGCCATCCACCTATTTATCGTCTTATCCCGAACACCCTTAATAGCGCCGTGGATTGCAGTGCCAAAATGGTCCAGTCCGGCCCACCTGCCAAATCTTTACGACCTTC
Source organism: uncultured archaeon (assembly GCA_964384995.1). Taxonomy (GTDB): domain Archaea; phylum Thermoplasmatota; class Poseidoniia; order MGIII; family CAYLMJ01; genus CAYLMJ01. The sequence continues at coordinate 48,731 of CAYLMJ010000010.1, forward strand.
TCGACCTGCCGAATCGGGCACCCGCTCCTGGCCCCCGCAGTCACCGGTGATCTCCCATCCCCTGCTCGTCGGTGAGCCCCTGGAACGGCGACTCTATCAGGAGGCCATCGCCGCCGAATGCGTGAAGAGGTCCACCCTGGTCGTCCTGCCCACCGGCCTGGGCAAGACCGTCATCGCCCTGCAGGTCATCCTCTCGGCCCTGGACCACGGCAAGGTCCTCTTCCTGGCTCCCACCAAGCCCCTGGCCGAACAGCATTACCATTTCCTCAGCTCACGCTTGCGGGCACCACAGGAAAAGGAGGCTTCGGAGGAAGAAGAAGAGGAGGCAGTTGAGCAGGAGGGCGAGACAGGAAAGGAGGCTGAACCGTCGGTCACCATCACCCTCTTCACCGGCTCGGTGCCCCCGGCCAAGCGGGAGGCCGCCTACAAACTGGCCCGGCTAATCGTGGCCACACCCCAGGTCATCGAGAACGACATCCTTCAGCGCCGCCTGCGCCTCAACGAGTTCTCACTCGTCATATACGACGAGGCCCATCGCGCCGTGGGCAACTACGCTTACGTCTTCGTCGCCGAGGTCCACCGGGCCTCCCATTCAGGCCAGCGAGCCCGCCAGGGAATGGCAGGAGGAGGCTCAAAGGGCTCCACCCACGACCGCGGCGATGGCTCCAACCAGTGGCAGGCCCTGGCCCTGGGCATGACCGCCTCTCCCGGCTCCCAGAAGGGTCAGATCCTGCAGGTCTGCTCCAACCTCGGCCTGACCCACATCGAGAAGCGCTCCGACTTCGACACCGATGTCATCCGCTACATCCAGCCCATCAAGACCCACTGGCTCACCGTGGAGCTCCCCCAGCAGCTCAAGACGGTGCGCGACGAGCTGAAACTGGCCTCCCAGGGAGCCATCAAGCGCCTTCACGGCTGGGGTCTGCTGCCCCGTCCCCGCATGGTATCCACCAGGATGCTCCTGGATTGCGGCCGGGCCATAGAACAGCGGCTCCACGCGTCGGGAGGCAAACCGCCGGCCTATCTCTACCAGGCCCGCTCACTCCAGGCCATGGCCCTGAAACTTGGACACGCCCAGGAGGTGGCCGAGACCCAGGGTCTGGAACAGCTCATCAACTACTTCGAGAAGCTCCAGACTGAACTCCACTCCGGCCGCTCCAGCCGGGCCACCAAGAAGCTGTCGGTCAATCCCCATGTGAAGCGGGCGGCGCGATTGGCCCGGGAGTCCCAGACCGACCATCCCAAGCTCACTCGACTGTCCCGCCTCGTGGCCCAGCTCTTCGAACGCCAGCCCGGGGGCCAGTTCATCATCTTCGCCAACTACCGGGTCACCGCCGATCTCATCGTCGAGCGTCTCGCCTCCGTCGATGGCGCCCGACCGGTGCGCTTCGTGGGCCAGGGGCGGCGCTCGGGGGACAAGGGACTGACCCAGAAGGAGCAGAAGGAGATCCTGGAAGCTTTTCGCAATGGGGAGCACAACCTGCTGGTGGCCACCTCGGTGGGCGAGGAAGGCCTGGACATCCCCTCCACCGACGGGGTCATATTCTACGAGCCGGTGCCCTCGGCCATCCGCCTCATCCAGCGGCGGGGGCGCACCGGGCGCAACCGGCCGGGAGCCGTCTACATCCTGCTGACCAAGGATTCCCGGGACGAGGCCTACTACTGGGCCTCCCGCAACCGGGAGAAGCAGATGCGGTCCCTGCTTCAGGAGGGCTTTCCAGCCGATGACCTGGCCTTTGAACTGCCCACAGCGGCGGAACTGGAGGCCCTGGTCCATGCCCGCTCCTCCAGCATACCCAACATCGTGACTGATGAGGCCGTTGATGAGGCCGTGAATGATATGCCCCCGCCTGAACCAGAGCCTGCCACCGCCTCCGAACCTGGGGAACAGCAAGGGACAGGGGATGGATCCAAAATGCCATCCAAACCAAATGTGTCCCCTGCGCCAGAGCGGGAAAAGGCCCCGAAAGTTCAAACAGTAGGTCGGAACGAAGGTGGCGAGGAACGAACAGCGCCGCCACCGCCCCATGGACAGGCCTCCCTTGGTGATTTCCAACCGCCGCCTGCCGAGGCCTCCGATCCTGATGAGCCCTCCTTGGAGATCCTGGTGGACCACAGAGAGATGGCTTCGGGGGTCATCCGCGAGCTTCATCGTCGAGGCCTCCCCTTTCAGGCGCGGCAGTTGGCGGTAGGCGACTTCCTGGTGGGCCCCCGGGTGGGTGTGGAGCGCAAGACCACCGAGGACTTTCTGGGTTCGTTGGTGGAGGGCAAGCTCTTTGGCCAGGTGCGAGCCCTGGCGGCGGCCTTTCCCCGCCCCCTGCTGGTACTGGAGGGCACCGACCTCTTCACCCTGCGCCAGATCGATTCCGAGGCCATTTACGGGGCCTTGTCCACCATCGCCTGCGACTTCGGCCTGCCGGTCCTGAGCACGGCCAATGAGCGGGAGACTGCGGCTGTCCTGACCGCCCTGCTGGCCCGTGAGACCCGACGGAAGGAGGGAGGGAAGGCAGTGCCGGTGCGCACCGCCAGACCGGGGCTGGGACCCTCGGAGCGACAGCGCTTCATGGTGGAGGGGCTGCCCGGGGTATCGGGAGCCCTGGCCGAGCGCTTGCTGGACCACTTTGGCTCAGTGGGAGCCATCTTCAAAGCCGACGAGGAGGGCCTGAGGGAGGTGGCGGGCATCGGACCCGGCAAGGCCCGTGCCATCCTCGAGGCCGTTCACCGACCCTGGATCCGCCGCCCGTCGAAAGGTACCCAGGATTGATTTTCAGGGGATGAAAGTCTTATAGCTGTCGAGGGGCTCCCATGCCGATTCCATGCTGAGAGAGTGCAGAGACCACGGCAGTTTTCGGGGTCCAAAGTGCCAGTATTGCGGTGAGGAGGGCTCGTTCCTGATGTCCGAGGCCAACCTGGACCGGTTCGGCCGGATCATGGCCGGCGTCCTGCGTCACTTTCCCGACCGCTTCGACCTGGCGATGGACGAGCACGGCTGGGTCCGGGTCCACGACATGGTGGATTCGGTGAAGCATCGCCGCACCGACATGCGCTGGCTCAAACCCGAGCATATCCGGGCCATCGTGGACACCGATCCCAAGGGCCGCTACCAGATGGAAGCAGGCCAGGTCAGGGCCACCTACGGCCACTCCATCGAGCTGGATCTTGACCTGCCCACCGACGATGTGCCCAACACTCTCTTCTATCCCGCCGCCACCGACGAGGCTCCGGTGATCATGGAACACGGCCTCTACCCCGAGGACCGGCAGATGGTCCACCTTTCCCGCACCAAGGTGGATGCCCTCAACGCCGCCCAGTATCGCCCGGGCAAACCCGCCCTGGTCCAGGTGGATGCCAGACAGGCCATCGCCGAGGGCCACAAGATCATGAAGGCCGGCACCACGGTCTTCATCTGCGAGCATATCCCGCCCCAGTTCCTCAAAAGGATGGAGAAGTGAACGACAGAGGTCAAATGGGACCTGACTATCATCTTCCGATAACCCCCCCACGCTGATTCCATGAACGGTTCAGAAAACCCGGAGGGTATGGAGCCCACCACAGAACGCTGGCCCCGTCGTGCCTTGCTCAGCGTGGCCGATAAATCGGGGCTGGTCGAGTTCGGGACCGGCCTCTCCCAGATGGGCTTTCAGCTGATAGCCACTGGAAAGACCCAGAAGATGCTGACCGAGGCCGGGCTGAAGGTCACCCGGGTATCGGACCTGACCGGTTTTCCCGAGATCCTGGGTGGTCGAGTGAAGACCCTCCACCCTCACTTGTACGCGGGTCTTCTGGCCGATCTGAACGACCCCGAGCACGGGGCCACCCTGAAGGAACTGGAACTGGCTCCCATCACCCTGGTGGCGGTGAACCTCTACCCCTTCGAGGAGGCCGCCCAACGCCAGGCCGGTCTTTCCGAGCTCATCGAGGAGATCGACATCGGAGGGGTGACCCTGCTCCGCGCCGCCGCCAAGAACGGCGACCATGTGACGGTGGTCTGCTCTCCCGGTGATTACGGGACAGTGCTGAAGGAGCTGAAGGCGGATGGAAAGGTCAGCGAGCCGACCCGCCGGCGCCTGGCCTTGACCGCGTTCCAGCGGGTCTGCGATTACGACCACGCCATCAGCACAACCCTGGCCCGGCGGTGGGACCTGGACGAGACCTTTCCCGAGACCCTGCGGCTCCATTTGCCCAAGGCCCAGGGCCTGCGCTACGGAGAGAATCCCCATCAGGGGGCCGCCTTCTACCGTGACCCCCTGGCCACCGGACTGTCTGTGGCCCACGCGGAACAGCTCCAGGGCAAGGAGCTGTCGTACAACAATCTGCTGGACTTCGACGCCGCCCTGAAGGTCATCTCCGACTTCAAACGCCCCACCGGGGTCATCATCAAGCACACCAATCCCTGCGGGGTGGCCACCGCCGACTCCCCCCTGGAGGCCTACCGTGAGGCCCTGGCCATCGACTCCATGGCCGCCTTCGGCGGTGTTGTGGGTCTCAATGTCCAGGTGGACCGGGAGACGGCCGAGGAGATCACCGGCTCATTCAAGGAGGGCGTCATCGCCCCCTCGTTCGCAAAGGAGGCCATCGATGTTTTCCAGGCCAAGCCCAACGTGCGCCTCCTGGCCGTGGACAAGCTGTTCGAGAACGTGTCGGGACCCAGCATGGTGAAGATATCGGGAGGTATGCTGCTTCAGGACCACGACCGGGGGCTTCTCGACGAGCAGAATATAAAGGTCGCAACCGAACGGGAGCCCACCGATGACGAGTGGGAGGGCCTGCGCTACGCCTGGCGGCTCATCAAGCACATCAAGTCCAACTCCATCCTCTTCGTGGTGCCCTACCGCACGGTGGGCATCGGCGCCGGGCAGATGTCAAGGGTCGACGCCGTGCGCATCGCCGCCATGAAGGCAGGCGATAAGGCCAAGGGTGCCGTGATGGCCTCCGACGCCTTCTTCCCCTTCAGGGACGGCCTGGACGCCGCCGCCGACGCCGGGGTCACCGCCATCATCCAGCCCGGCGGCTCCATCCGTGACCAGGAGGTCATCGCCGCCGCCAACGAGCGGGGCCTGGCCATGGTCTTCACCGGAATGAGGCACTTCAAGCACTAGCCAGAGCCTTCAGAGGCAAGCTCGGCCTCCCTTACCCCACCCATCCCTTTTTCCAGCCGCCTCAGGGCCCAGTAGCCCAGGCCGATGCCAAAGCCGTAGTAGATGAGCCGGTCCAGAACGGCCACGGCGGCGGCGATGGACCTCTCGACGCCAAATGCCACGTAGAGGGTGAGCAGGACCACCTCGGTGACGCCCAGGCCCCCGGGGGTGAAGGCCAGGTAGGATAGCAGGATGGAGATGGTGACGATGACGGCCACCTCCGAGTAGTAGATGTCTGAGCTAAAGCCCACGAAGAGGGCGTAGGTGCGGCCGAAGACCGCCAGCCACATGACGGCGGCCAGGAGCAGGTTGGCGGCCACCAGCTCACGGCGATGGCTCACGACCCTCATGGAGGAGGTGAAGTTGGATATCCGCTGGTGGACATGCTCCTCCAGGGCCGAGGCCGAGGGGAAACGGGACTCCAGACGACGGTGGGCGGGGCCCCAGTTCCAGAGATGGGTCAGGATCCTGGATAGCAGGGAGGAGGCGTGAGGAGGCTCGTCAGCGGGGGCGCCATCGTCGGTGCTCTCCCCATCGGATGGCACCCTCGAGCGACGTCGCCGGTGGCCCAGCCATACGACGAAGGCGACCAGGTATCCAGCCGAAACCAGCGCCAGGAGCAGGGCCAGGGTGAGCCACAGCCTGAGCCTCAGCTCCACCAGGACCAGGACGAAGACCAGGGAGACCATGGCGATGAGCCCCAGAACCGCCAGATTGGTGACCTTCTCCACCACCACCGTGGCCAGGCACTCCGATTTCGGCCGCTCCAGCATCTGACCCAAGTAGTAGGCCTTGAGCGGTTCGCCTCCCACCCGGGCTCCCGGGGTTGTGGCGTCCAGGAAACTGCCCGCCAGGTAGATCAGGCTCAAACGCCCCAGACCCACCCGACCCGGAGCCGTTCCACCGGTCCGGATGCCAGTCTCGCCATCAGCTTCGTCAGTAGCTTCGTCAGCAGCCCCGTCATCGACTTCGTCTGCCACCGTGGCATCCTCGCTCCCTGCCTCCTCTGCCAAGGTCCCACCATCGGCGGGCCCCTCCAGGGGTTTGATGAGCAGGCGCCACTTGATCACCCTCACGAACAGTGATATCCCGTACAGCGCCGCGGCCACGCCCACCAGCCGAGGGTCAGCCTCCCTCGTCGCCTGGACCACCTCGTTGGGACCGATGGCCCAGATGACGGCGGCGAACAGCGCCAGACTGCCGATGAGCGCCAGGTAGCGCAACCTTCGTCGATCGAGGATGGGGAGTTTTCGGGTGAACGCCACCTCTTCACCAGTGACATCTGGCTCCGGCGATGAACTGGATGACACGATGGCCCATAGGCGCTCCAAGATAAAGGAAGATGTGGTGGTTTCGGGTGGTTGGGCCATCCCATTCTTGAGTGAGCCATGGAACCATTCACCGATCAGCTAAATTTCGCCACGCAGAGTATTACTATTGGAATGACGATAAGAACAGTTCCCATCGAAATAAACATTTTATATGAATGTGTACATAGAATGATTGGCTCTTCATTTACTATCACGGAAACTGGAACAAAAAGAGCTCCCGGACAGACGGTGGGGAAAACCAGGCAGGGCGGGACCCTCCATGAGGTGCCGAAGGTCCCGCTCACGCCGCACTGGACGGCAAAAAATGTCAGTTCAGGCCTCCTTCTCCCTGCCATTGTACATCAATTCCTGCCAATTGTGGTTGTGGCACCCAATGGACATTGGGGGAGGCTGGGCCTTTCAACCGGAATGTGACCTGCTTGCCTCTTCCTATTCCAGTTCGCTCTCGATGACCTTCCCATCCGCGTCCAGCGCGACCTCCTGCTCGATGATGAAGGGGCCGATGTAGTCGCAATCCTTGCAATGGTACTTGAAGCCGGTTATCAGGGCGTTCTCGTAGTAGAGATCGTGGCCTCCGCACTGGGGGCAGGTCAGGAGCTTCTGCTTGCGGGCGACCGCTCGTTCGGGCCCTGTCTTGCCGGAGCCTTTTGCGTTATCTTCAGGCCGGTCTCGTTTGAAGGGGGGGCTCATCCGTTCCGCTCCCGTTGGGGGTGGTCGCTTTCATCCTTTAAGTACTCTCGGTCGGGAGTTCCGATCTCCCCTTCCATGGTTGTATCTGACGGTTCCGACGGTTCCGATGGTTCCGAGATTTCCTGTGTTCCTTCACCCTCATCATCCTGTTCATGAGCCTCTTTTGACAGTCGCCGCAGGATCTCGGGGTCGGGAGGCAGCAGTTTGACAAAACCCAGCCGCACCATCAATTCCAGCATCATCTGGATGCGGCTGGCGGCGGGATGGATGGCCTCGTGGAACTCCGATTCCATCACCTCGATTATCTGGGCCAGGCTCCGCTCACCGTCGCACAGGTCCCATATCCGGGAGCCGTAGACGTCCAGGGGCCGGCGCAGGTTCCTGGGCCCTCCCAGCCAGCGATGGACCCTACGCTCGACCCTGCCGAAACGCTTGGGATGGATCAGGGTGACCAGGCCGGTCTCCTCCTCCCGCTCCACCTCGAAGCCCTCCTCCTCATCCACGGCCTGACAGGGTCGGGAGGCCAGGACCAGGTAGCGATTGGGTGGCAGGTCCTCTTCGGCTGGGTCGGCCTCACCCTCCTTCTCGTCGCCATCCTCGTTTCCCACGGTTCCCACAGTTCCCACGGTCCCCTCATCGATCCCATCATCGTCGGGGGAGGCGGGGTCAGAGGAGGCCTTCCGGTCGGGGTCATGGTCTCGTCCACGCGACCCCTCCTTTGGCTCCCCTTCGGGTCCGGTCATGGCCAAAGTACGTTCAGGGCCATAGTTAATCCTTGCGGGTCCCCCGGATGACATGGGGTTTTGGACCCTTGCTGTGAGCTCCCATCCACCTCCCATCGGCATATCCTTTTAAGGCTCCCAGGGCTACTTCAAGGTCGACATGGCCATCAAATCGTTCACCCTCACGGCAATGGAAGGCCGCCGTTTTCCCGCTTCCGGCAAGTCCCGACCCTCCCAGGTGCGCATCGACCATTCCAACACCATCACCAACATCGTCATCGAGGGGCCGGGCCGGGCTCAGATCGACTTTCGCTACAATGTCAACTACCAGGGTCTGGGGGAGGTCAAGCTGGAAGGCAGTCTCATCTTCGAGGGTGAGCTCTCAGATCTGGAGACCACCTGGCAGAAGCATCAGCGCATGCCCAACAAGGTGGCCGAGCAGGTCCACAACACCATCCTCTCCAACGGCTCCTTCGAGGTCATGCAGCTGGCTCACAAGCTCAAGCTCCCCCCACCCATCAAGATCGAGGTCCCCAGGATCCATGTCAAGGACGATTCCAAGGGCTCGACCCCGGCCGGGGTCAATCCCGATCTCTTCAAACCCTGAAGGTAACCCATGGAAAGCCGTGAGTTCGTCTGCCCTTCCTGTGACAATCCCATAACCATCAAGGTCCTGGGAAGCGACCTCTCGGGCAACTTCACCCTGGATTGCGACCAGTGCCGCTCCCATCTCACCATCGACCTCTCCAAGTCCGAGCCCCAGCTGGTGGAGCCGCCCCAGCCCAGGAGGAGCCGCTCGGCCTACAACCGCCTGCCCCCCGAGATGGTGGAGCGCGAGCGCCGGATGAAGGAGGCCTTCGAGGAGGCCTGGGGCTCGCCCCCTCCGGGAGCCTACCTGCACGACGACATGATCCCACCGCCGGGACGGTCCGATGAGCCCCGGAGACCGATGGACCCGAGGGAGGGCGGGACCCTGCCAGGCGACGAGCCCCGCTCCCCCGATGGCTTCGGTGGCCCGGATGGCACCGGTCCGGGTCGTTCGGGCCATCCCGGTCGCCACGAACATCGCCCTGAACAGACACCCTTTCGCCAGGATGGACGGCCTCCCATCGTCGCTCCGGGACCACGTTTTCCCTTCCAGCCCTTTCCCAGGGGCCCGACGGGTCCTCCTCCCACCTACCTGATGATCGCCACTGGCCTGCTGGCCGCCGCCGCCCTGATGGGGTTCGTTTCCATCTACATCATCTTCAACTTCTCCGAGATGGTGGCGGAGGAGGGGGAGCTGGAGGTCACCGTGGTCCTGGAGAACAGGAACGGGAACCCCATCCCCATCAACGGCACGAACTCGCAGATGAATGTGGCCATAACCGTGGACGAGGATTACTTCACCTTCACTCCCAACGATGGGGGCCGGTACGTGCTGAAGAATGTCTCCGCCGGGGAGGCTGTGATCACCGTCTACTGGCCGGGTTCCGAGAACTGGACCGGCTACAAGGGTCAGAAGCGAGAGGTCATCATCACCGAGGACGGGAGCCTGACCATGGTGAGCAGCCGCAACATCGGCGACACCTTCCATTTCCAGCTGGAGAAGGGCTCGGGCCTCGAGGATACCGAATCCAATCCCATGACGGGCATGCTCACCGTCTGCAGCGTCATGATCCTGGCCTTCTCCCTGCTCGCTCTGGTGGGAGCTTTCCTGGCCTACACCCGCAAGAGCTACTCAGGGGCTCTGCTGGGGGGTATAGGAGGCATTCTGGCCTTCGGCTCGCCCATCGGGCCCCTCCTGGCCATCGTCGCCATCTACCTCATCTACCGCTCCAAGGCGGAGTTCCCCTCCAACGCCCCCCCCTCGCCCTGGGGCCCTCTGCCGCCAATGCCACCCGGCTCTGACCAACCGCCTCCGGGCTATAATCGCTCAGGCTATCACCAGCCGGGCTACCACCAGCCGGGATACCAAGGGCCGGACCATCAGCCCCCCGACCCCCACCGATCAGGATGGTCGGATCCCCCGCCTCTTCGCCAGCCTTCCGAACCCGGCGACCGCTGGGACCCGCCGCTGGATGAGGACTCGCCCGTCGAGGCACCGCCAGATGGAGACTCAGAGGGATCTCCAGGGGAGGCACCCGTGGAATACATTGACGATGACCCGGAAGGTGAGCGAGACTCCGATGAAGGCTCCCGCGATCTTCTGGACAAGGACAAGGACGACTGAGACCAACCACGTGGAAGGCCTCTGACGCTTCCCCCTGTTGCATCTGGATCCATCCTGCTCCATTCATTTTGCTCCATATTGTTCCGTTCATCTTGTTCCATCTATAGAGAAAGCTTTAGCCACCCTGACCGGTGTGGGGCCATGGACTCCCCCAGCGCCGCCCTGGTCCTGGCCGCCGGCGAGGGCACCCGCATGCGACCCCTGACCGCCCGATTGCCCAAGCCCCTGCTTCCGGTGGCCGGCAAGACCCTGCTGGGCTGGACCCTCGAGGCCCTGGAGCAGGCGGGAGTGGAGCGGGTCGTGGTCCTGGTGGGATATCGCATGCAGGAGGTGCAGGACCAGTTGAGTTCCGCGACTCCCGGCAACCTGAAGCTGGAATTCCTGATCCAGAGCCAGCGCCTGGGCACCGGCCATGCCGTGCTTCAGGCCCAGGAGAGCTTTGACGCCCCCTTCTTCACGGTCAACGGCGATGTGCTGCTGGATCCAGACACCTTGAAGAGCCTGGCGCGGACCACTTCCAAGGGCGCCCATGGTATCGCGGTCAAGGCCATGGACAATGCCAGCCATTACGGCCTGGTGGAATCCAGCGAGGGCCTGGTCACGGCCATCAGGGAGAAACCCAAGGAGGGCGGGCCCGGTGAGGTCAACGCCGGCATCTATCTCTTTCAGCCCGCCATCTTCGATGAATTGGCCAACCTCGAGCCCTCGCCCCGGGGCGAGTACGAGCTGACCACCTCCCTGAACCAGGTGGCCCAGGCCGGGAAGCTCCATTGCCACGCCATCGAGGGGGAGTGGCTCGATGTGGGCCGGCCCTGGGACCTGCTGACGGCAAACGCCCTGCTGATGGAGCGCCAGGAGCCCGAGATCCTCGGCGAGGTGGAGGAGGGAGCCACCCTGAAAGGTTGGGTGAGAGTGGAGGAGGGAGCCCTGGTCAAGTCCGGCTCCTACATCGAGGGCCCCGTGCTGGTGGGACCCCGAGCCATCGTGGGACCCAACGCCTACGTGCGGGGGGTAACCAACCTGGGACCGGCGGCCAAAGTGGGTGCCGCCTCGGAGGTGAAGAACTCCATCATCGGCGAGGGCACCGCCATCCCCCATCACAACTACGTCGGCGATTCGGTCATCGGCCGGGGTTGCAACCTGGGCTCGGGCACCAAGGTGGCCAACCTGCGTCTGGACAAACGCAACATCAGCGCGGTGGTCAAGGGCGAACGCATCCACACCGGGAGGCGGAAGCTGGGAGTCATCATGGGCGACAATGTCCAGACCGGCATCAACGCCTCGTTGAACGTGGGCTGCGTGCTGGGCGAGGACTCGTTCGTGGGTCCCGGGGTCACCGTCGCCGGTTTCCTGGCGCCTCGCACCAGGGTGCTCTAAATGGAGATCGCCCAGGTCGCGCCCTACTTCTGGCCCCATTTCGGCGGCGTCGAATCCCATGTCCTGGCCCTGGCCCAGCAGCTCAACCTCCAGGGTGACCACCATGTCACGGTCTACACGGCCAACCACGATCGCCTGCCCGAACGGGAGGAGGTCTTCGGTGTCGATGTGGTCCGGATGCCCCAGCTGGCCAACATCTTCACCACCCCCGTCGCCCCCTCCTTCAAGGGACGCTTGAAGGAGTATCTGCGGGCCTCTGGCGCTGAAGTGGTCCACATCCACTGGCCGCCGCCCCTCACCGAGCGCTTTGCCTCGGCGGCGGCCAAGGCGGCGGGCCTACCATCGGTGCTGACCTACCATTGCGACCTGGAGCTCCCCTCGGTGCTGGGCCGGCTGGCGGTGAGCTTCTACCTGCGCTGGCTGGCTCCCAGGGCCCTCTACCAGGCCGCCAAGGTCATCGCCACCACCTCCAGCTACGCGGCCACCTCCCGGTTGATCTGGAACATCGACGTGGAGGTCATCCCCAACGCCGTGGACATCCAGCGCTTCCGGCCCGAGCTGGAGGGCGGGTCCATCCGGGAGAAGCACGGCATCGGCGACGACCCCATGATCCTCTTCACCGGACGGCTGGTGCCCCACAAGGGCCACGAGACCATCATCTCGGCCCTCTCCCTGCTCCCCGGACCCACCCGTCTGCTGATCATCGGTACCGGCCCCACCCGGGAGGCCCTGGAGGCCCAGGTCCGGCGCCTGGGTCTGGAGGACCGGGTCATCTTCGCCGGCACCGTCACCGAGGAGGAGTTGCCGCTGTACTACGCCGCCGCGACCCTGTGCGTCCTGCCCAGCGTGGCCCGGCTGGAGGCCTTCGGCATCGTGGGCCTGGAGGCCATGGCCTGCGGGAAGCCGGTCATCCTGTCCGACATCCCCGGTGTTCGCGAGGTCATCGAGGACGGTGAGCAGGGGTACATCTGCCCGCCCCTGGACCCCGAGGCCTGGGCCGCCGCCATCGAGAAGCTGGTGGACTACCCCGTCCGGGCGCGCAAGATGGGCGAGCGGGGGCGCCAGAGGGTGCTGGAGCGTTTCAGCTGGGAGAAAGTGGCCCAGCAGGTGGAAGGGGTCCTGCAAGCCGCGGTTGATGGCAGGTGAAGAGAAGGGGCGATGACCCGTGTGCCCGGGCGGCCTTGCCTGATTGTCTGCCTGTTTGCCTGCCCGCCAGTGTGCCTACCTGCCAGTTGCCTGCCTTCCCTTTTGTTTGCCTGACATGCTCACCTCTCTGCCGCCCCCGCCATTTTTATATTCCGTCAAGGACCCAAACCAGAGAATTTAAGGCCGACCGGGTCGTGGCAAGGGCATGACCTCCATCCAGGAGATCTGCAGGAAACATCCCGATCAGTGGGTTGCTGTGAGGGTCACCGAAGAGAAGGACCATGAACCTGTGGCCGGCGAACTGCTGGCCGTGGCTACCACCCATGGTGGCATATACGACAAGATCAAGCTCTCGAGGGACTACGTCACCGCCGTCTTCTTCACCACCGACCCCATAGACAGAGGACATGCGGTGTTGTATTGACCAAGGTAAGGATAGACCCACAGAGCTCTGCGTTGCGGATCCGGATCAATGTCGAGGGTCCCGATGGCATTGAGAACCTGAAGGCCATCGTGGATACTGGCGCTTCCTTCTGCCTGCTCCCAACCCGCACGATGGCGGCCATAGGATATGATATCGACAGGCCCATGATCCGGGAAAAGGCCATCGGAGTGACCAGCCATTGGATACCCCTGTTCAAGGCCCGGAGCGTGGAGGGTCTGGGCCATACCATCGAGGATTGCCTGGTGGGTGCCTTCGATCTGCCCGCATCAGCACCTGTGGATGCCCTCCTGGGCCTCTCCTTCCTGCGCCACTTCCGCTTCACCCTGGACATGCCCGGCGGCTTCTTCGCCCTCAGGTACTCGCCCTACTACGGGCTGAGGCGGTGATCTTTCGAAATTCTCTTATGAGCTTGCTCTACCCCCAATCCCTCGACCCTCACCCGCTTCAGCCTGGCCTTCTGCCCCTCGATGACCCGCACCGACCGGGCCGAAACTCCCAGAGCGTCGGCCAGCAGGCGGCTCAGCTCGGCGTTGGCCTGGCCCTCCTGGGCCGGGGCCGCCACCGCCACCGACAGGGCCTTGCGCCACGAATCGTATCCCTTCACCTGGGAGCCGCCCTTGGCTCCCGGGCTCACGTGGACCCGGATGAGGGTGGCCGTTCCGTCCGGGGTTGGAGCCAGGGCGGGGCCCATATCCGGCTCATCACCCTCCATGGTCCCGGGTCCTCGGCTCATCGGCCGGTCAACGGTCCTGGGTAATTAACCCCTCATCGGGCCGCTGGGCGGGATATGGTGACCGTCAGGGTCGATTTTGTCAGTCGCGCAGGTTTCGGGCGCCATAGAAGAGTATTTGGGCATGTTGTCCATGCAGGTCCATTCCATGGATGACCCACCACCCACGGAGCCTCAGCCTGAGCCAGAGGGAGCCCCGGCCAGAACCAGCCACGATGTGAAGGAGACCGAGGAGATCATCGAGGTGACCCTGACCAGGACCAAGAAGGGCGAGCCCGCCGACGAGCGGCCGACAGATGGTCAGCTCACCGAGGTGGAGCCTACGGAGCCTGTCGAGGTCGATGAGGAAGACGAGGCAACGCCCCCGGACTGGAAGGGACTGCTGGAGGTAAACCTGCCCCTGGCGGTCACCGACGAGCTGTTCAACATCGTACAGCCCAGCCGCAAGCTGATGGAGCTGACGGCCTACGCCCAGGAGGAGCTGGTGGGGGTGCCGGCGGTCATGCTGCTGGACGAGGATGACCGGGAGGTCATGCTCCAGAGGGTCCGGTCGCTCGCCGGTCCCGAGGGCGATACCGAGACCGGCCAGGTGCTGTCCATGGAGACCAGGCTCCTGGCCCAGACCGGCGAGACCCACAAGGTCCAGCTTTCCGTGCTGACCCTGCACTTCGAGGAGGCTACCCGCCATCTCATGCTCTTCGACCTGGCCGAAGGTCAGGGTGCCCAGGAGACGGTCCGTCCGTTGCTGGACGTGGGACCCCTGCCGGTGCCCATGGTCCTGGTGAACGACCGGGGTCGCATAAGCTACCTGAACCCCGTGGCCTGCGAGGTCCTGGGCTTCGTCGAGGGTGAAGAGGCCATCGGGCGACCCTTCGCCACCCTGCTGGTGGAGGAGCGGGACCTGCGGCCCTTCCAGCGCCTGCTGGAGGTCCGGGGCGAGGTCACGGCCTATCAGCTGCGCCTGCACACCCGTCACGGCAACCAGTTCGTCACCGAGGTGACCGCCGGGGCCCTGAAGGACGGGGCGGGCCTGCCCGCAGGATTCCTGGCCCTGTTCAAGGACATCACCGGCGAGGTGCTGAAGGCCAGCGAGGACCTGAGCCAGGACCATCAGTACCAGGAACTGGTGGCGGGAGCCCCCGTGGGTCTGGCCCTGCTGGACCACGACCATCGCTTTCGCAGTGTCAATCCCGCCCTGGCCCGGATGATGGGAGGCACCGAGGAGGACCTGGTCCGCAAGCGCATCGGGGAGCTGGTCCAGCCGGCCCAGGCCGAAAGGCTGGAGGCCGAGCTCGACCGCCTGCTGATCCTCAGCGACGCCCCGACGGTGACCGTGGAGGTGGAGGGCCGGCGGAAGGATGGCGCGACCCTGCCCCTGACCCTGCAACTGGCCACCGTGCCCAAGGCTCACGGCGCCGTGGTCATCTTCCAGGACTCCACCACCCAGCGGGCAGCCATCGAGCAGGTCAAGGCCCTGGAGGAGCGCTATCGTGAGCTCTTCGAGAACTACGACCAGACCATGGTCCTGGCCGACGATGACGGCTACGTGGTGGACGCCAACAAGGTGGCCTGCGACATCTTCGGCCTGACCAAGGAGGAGGTCATCGGACGCCACATCGACGAAGTGCTCAGCGAGTACGGCGGTTCCCAGGGGCGCGAGGCCCTGACCGGCGAGACCCCCGGTACCTCCGGCACTCCCGGCACCACCGGCACAGTTGCACCGGGAGCCCCCTCCCTGAGCGACATCAGCCGCCAGGAGCTGGAGCGGCTCATCCGGGAGGAGAAGCTGGCCGCCCTGGGCCACCTGGTGGCCGGCGTGGCCCATCACATCAACAATCCCTTAGCCTTCGTGCGGGCCTACACCAACAGCATGCCCGAGTACCTGGACTCCCTGGAGGAACTGCTGCGGGCCCACGACCAGCTGGTGAAGGCCGCCCAGGACTCCAAGGAGGTGGCGGTGGTGAAGGCCCTGGGGGTGGTGGACAAGGCCAAGGAGGAGACCCAGGTCAAGGAGCTGTTCACCCATCTGCGCAAGCAGATGAAGACCTCCCTGGAGGGGCTGGACCGCATCGCCTCGGTCACCGAGAAGCTGAGAGCCTACGCCCGACCCGACACCGGACCGCCCCAGTCCGCCGACGTGTGCGAGGGCCTGCAGATGGCCCTGGACCTGGTCCGACCCCACTTTGGCGAGGGGGTCGTGATCGATGAGAAACTGGATGTGGTGCCGCCAACCCTCTGCCAGCCCACCCTGCTGAACCAGGTCTTCCAGGCCCTGCTGATGAACGCCGCCCAGGCCTTCGGCGAGACCGGCAAGGGCAGGGTCACCGTGGTCTGCAAGGCCAACGTGAGGGATATCGTGGTGGAGGTGACCGACAACGGCCCCGGCATGCCCGAGAGGATGCTGCGCAACATCTTCAATCCCCTCTTCACCACCCGCCACGAGGGTGTGGGCCTGGGGCTCACCATCGCCTACTGGATCGTCCAGCTGCACGACGGGAGCATCGAGGTGGAATCGGAGGTGGGCAAGGGAACTACTTTTATAGTTCGGCTGCCCATCAGGACCCCCGATGGACGGGCCGAATCAGGACAGCCCCCAGCAGATACATAATCTCCTGCTGGTGGACGATGAGGAACACATTCTCGAATCCCTGGCCTGGACCCTGAGCCGCTCGAAGGAATTCAAATGTCACGTCGATACGGCCACCAATGGTGAGGCCGGCCTGGCCCAGTTGAAACAGAAGAAATACTCGGTCATCCTCTCCGATTACAAGATGCCGGTGATGGATGGCGTGGAGTTCCTGAAACGGGCCCGTGACCTCGATCCGGCGGTCATCCGTATCCTCATCACCGGGTACACCGATATCAAGATCGCCAAGGAGGCCATCAACAAGGCCCGCATCGACTACTACATGGAGAAACCCTGGGACAACCAGGGTCTGCGGGAGATAATCGCCGAGGCCCTGGGCGACTTCGAGTTCCGCAAGAAGGTCCCCATCCAGCCCCAGGCGGAAAAGGCCCCGCCCCGGGCCCCCGCGGGCCAGCGGATGGAGCTGGTGCCCGGCACCTCCTACATCGTGAAGGGGCCGACACCGGACAACTGCTTCGAGTTCTTCGCCACGGCGGTGACCCATGGACAGGAGGGCTTCTGCATCTCCACCCGCATGCCCGACGATATCAAGGCCCAGTACGGCCTTCAGACCACTCCCATCTTCTGGCTCACCAAACAGCCCATCCTCTCCGACAAGATCATCCAGGCGGCCAACCTGCCCCACATCGTCTTCGCCATGAAGAACTTCGTGCGCAAGTCCAAGCAGGGGGTCATCATGCTGGAGGGCCTGGACTACCTCATCACGCTCCACGGCTTTGGCAAGATAACCAAGCTGTTGCAGGACATGTGGGAGTACATCATGCTCTCAAAATCCAACCTGCTGATCCCCCTGAACCCCGATATCATGGACACCAAGGAACTGGCCACCATCGAACGCTACCTGAAGCCCCTGGGAGGCCCTTGACATGAGCCCCGACAAACCGAGCCTGGCCGACGCCCTGCGCCGCGAACTGAGCCCTGCCCCCTCGACCCCCGAGGGTCGACGCCCCCGCCAAGCCGCCGCGCTGATGATGAACCCGACCCGCCAGAAGCTGTTCGAGCACCTGTGCCTCTACCCCTCCTCCTACCTGCGCGATCTGGCCCGCAACCTGGATGTGGCGGTACCCACCATGGACTGGCACCTGACCAAGATGGTGAAGGCCGATTTTCTGGGCAAGCGGCAGTTGGGCAAGAAGCTGGTCTTCTACCCCATTGGGCTCATCGAATCCCAGCATGTGGAGGTCTTCGCCCTGCTCAACACCCCCCAGTCCCGGGAGATCTACCTGGCCATCGAGGCCGACCCCGGTCTGACCCAGAAGGAGCTGTGCAAGGCGGTTAACCTCTACCACCAGGCGGTGCGCTGGCACACCAACAAGCTGGAGGAGGTGGACCTCATCAGCTGTACCCAGGATGGCAACTACAAGCTCTACCGCCCCACCGAACTGCTGGAGAACATACGGTCGGTGGGCCGCAAGCGCCGCCGCCTGTTCAAGGACCGTCTGCTCAAGGGCCTGAAGGCCGACGGGGTGGAACCCGAGCTCCTGCGCTCAACCGACAAGGACCTCACCATTCAGATCGCCACCTCCAAGGGCAATCGCATCCTCAAGATCTGCGTCTTCCCCATCGACTCCACCCTCAACCCCCCCAAGGCCCTGATCTGAACCGGGAGCCACAGCCCTCTGCCGGGCCTTCTCACATCGAGGAACTCAACCATGCGCAAAGGGAGCCTTGAGGCTTGCGAAAGGGCACAATGAAGGAGCTGTGAAAGGACCGCAGACCCGATGCTCAGCCCACATCCGGTCATCGCCCATATGGGAAATGATTGTCATAGATGATAATAACGGATTCACTGAAACCGATTTTATAGTCGATGGAAAAGCCAAGCTGCTCAACCCTGGAGTAGACGCTATGACCACCAAAGCAACGACGCCATCCCGCGTATCCGGCACAACGGCTCCGTCCCAGCTAAAGCGAAGCCAGCGCTACAACCACCATCTCTTCCTTTTCCAGTGCAACCACGCCAGCAACCTGCGCACCGAGCTGGCCGAGGTCTCCGTCCACAGGGTCCTGAGCAAGCGAGCGAAGATATCGGGAGAGCAGGCCTCATGAACGAGGGCTTCTCCCCCACCCAGAAGCGGGCCTCCCTGATCGTCCTGAGCATGCTGATGCTCTCGACCATCGCCGCCACCCAGTTCGCCCAGTCGGATCTGGGCTACTCGTTCAGCATCACCGGTGGCGACTCCGGCATCCGCTTCATCGGCCATGACTACGGCGTGGATGGCACCATCCTCCTGCGGGCCGACAATGCCGACGGCTCCAACCTGCGCATGGAACTGGGCGACTGGGCCCGGGGCCAGACCGTCACCTACACCGGTGCCTTCGGCATCGTGAACGAGAACCAGTACGCCATCAACATGACCTCGGTCTCCGTCACCGGCTCGGGCAACGCCAGCATCTACGCCTGGCTCCACAACAACGCCAACACCGAGGCAGTCTCCGATGGCGGCACCATGATATTCGACAACGGGGACGGAGCCCAGGACTTCTACTGGCTCCTGACCGCCGGAAACGGCAACGCCGCCGACGCCAACGGCATCTCCACCCCTCTCAACGCCCAGAGCCACACCCGTACACTCATAGCCTCAGACAACGCGGCCAACACCGACCACGTCTGGGTGCAGATCAAGCTCATCATACCCCAGTCGGCCAGCAACGGCCAGTTCTCGGGTACCATCTCCTTCAACTTCGTCGAGGCCGAAGAGGTCCTTGCAGTGACCTCGCCCAACGGTGGCGAGTCATGGGAGGTGGGAGCCCAGCAGAACATCCTCTGGTCCGGCCTGGACGAGACCGCCGACAACGTGAAGCTGGAGTACTCCAAGGACAACTTCAACTCCGATGTCAACACCATCGTGGCCTCCACGCCCAACGACGGCTCCTACGCCTGGACCTTGCCCAACGACGCCGACGACTCGGTATGGGTAAGGGTCAGCGATACAAACGACGCCACCCGCAACGACACCTCCGACGCCTCCTTCGAGATCGCCGCCTCGGACAACAATCTGATGGCCTACTGGCGTTTCGACGAGACCTCGGGGTCCACGGCCTACGACGATACCGACAACAACAATGACGGTACGCTGTACAGCGGTGCCAGCTTCAGCTCCATCGCCATGGCCAACAACTCCCTGGACGTGACCCCCGACCAGTCGCGAGTGCATGTGGCCGACGATGATACCCTGGAAGTGGGCACCGGCAGTTACTCCTTCGAGGCCTGGTTCAAGACCTCGGACAATTCAGCCAACAAGTACATCTTCAAGAAGAAGGGAACCCAGACCTCGGAAACGAAGCTCCTGGTGGACAATGACGCGGTCAAGTTCAAGATCAAGGACAATTCGGGCAATTACCGCGAGATCCAGCACAACAACGACTACGGCGACGGCGAGTGGCATTACGTGGTGGGCGTTGTGAACCGCGATGACGATTACCTGTACCTGTACATCGACGGCAGCAACGCCGTGACACCCCTGAGCATCTCAGCCGTGGGCAACGTGTCCAACGACGGTACGTTGGTCCTGGGTGCAAGAGACACCAGTGGTGGTGACGAGTTCAAGGGCCTCCTTGACGAGATCAAGTTCCACAACCGGGTCCTTTCAGCCGCTGAGATATCGGCCAAGTACACCGAGTGGACCAAGAGCCTCACTGTCATCCAGCCCAACGGCGGGGAGAACATAGACCAGGATTCCACCTACTCCATCCAGTGGAGCTCAGAGGGCAACATCGACCATGTGAAGCTGGAGTACTCCACCAACGACTTCAGCACCGCGACCACGATCACCTCCTCCACTGCCAACGACGGTTCCTACAGCTGGTCCGTACCCGAGATCGAATCCACCACCGTCAAGGTGAGGGTCAGCGACGCCAGCGACAGCAACGTCAACGACACCTCGGATGGCAACTTCACTATCTATGATGGTTAACGGTCAGGCCGAATAGTTGAGGAGCTACCGGTCAGACCATGACCAAATGGGACGCAAACCACCAAAAACAGCACAAGCAATGCCCGGTCGGGGGCCACGGCCCCTGACCACCCCTAACGACAAGAGTCAGGGGTGTTCGGAACTTGGGAGATCTCAGGACCTTGCTGCGACTCCCAAGACCCCGTCCACCTCTATTGACTTCGAATAGAAGTGTTCAGGACTTCGGGACAATTCACAACCTAGGGCCTTGTCCATCTCTCGTTATCAAGAGTGAAAATGATTGTTATAGACAGGATAAGAGAAATTCACTGAATTTGCTTTAATAGACAACGATTGGAACGATTTAGCATCTGCCATGGTGCCACAAATGCAGTCTAACAAACAGACCCTGCCTTCGCCTCCTGCGACCCGCCAGCTCACCGGGATCCCCCGGGACCCCTGCCGGGAGCTCTCTCCCGCCCAGGTCCGACCGACCCCGAACCCTTCCGCATTCTTCAACTTGCAGACCATCAAGGGGGACGCTCAGTGAACTCCCCCAGATCACCCAAACCCCCCAAATCCCACATCTCTCCGGGTCAGAAGAAGGTGGCCCTTGTCACCCTCTCCATGCTCCTTCTTTCTGCGGTGGCCGCTTCACAGTACGCCTCCACCGACATCGGCTACTCTTTCACCATCAGCGCCGGCGACTCCGGCATCCGCTTCATCGGCCACGACATGGCCCACGACGGCGTCACCCTGCTGAGAGCCGACGACGCCGAGGGTAACAACCTGCACATGGAACTGGGCGACTGGGCCCGGGGCCAAACCAGCACCTGGACGGCGGCCTTCGGCATCGTCAACGAGAACAGCCTGGGCACCTCCATCAACTCCCTCTCCGTTTCCGGGACCGGCAGTTCCTATATATATATCTGGCTCCACAACAACTCCGACACCGAGGCCGTCTCCGATGGCGGCACCCTGATCTTCGACGGCGTCAACGGCGCCCAGACCTTCACCTGGAACCTGGACAGCGGCAACGCCGACGCCAGCAACGCCAACGGCGTATCCACCCCTCTCAATCCCCTTTCTCACACCCGCACCCTCAACGCCACCGATGACGCCACCGGCACCGACCATGTCTGGCTCCAGGTAAAGGTGGCCATCCCCCAGGGGGCCAGCAACGGCCAGTTCAGCGGCACCTTATCCTTCAGCTTCGGCGAGGCCGAGACGGCCCTGACCCTCACCGACCCCGACGGCGGCGAGAGCTGGGAGGGCGGCAGTCAGCATAACCTGCTCTGGTCGGGCGGCGATGTATCTGTAGATAATGTCAAGCTGGAATACTCCAAGGACAACTTCGTCTCCGACATCAACACCATCGTCTCCTCCACCGACAACGACGGGGTCCACGCCTGGACCGTGCCCAACGACGCCTCCTCCACCGTGCGGGTCCGCATCAGCGATGTTGAGGACGCCACGGTCAACGACACCTCCAACTCCGACTTCACAATTCTTACCCAGCGCACCGTGACCCTCACCGCACCCAACGGCGGCGAGAGCTGGGAGGTCACCAACAGCGAGGACATCACTTGGACCTCCACCGGGGCGATCTCCAATGTCAAGCTGGAGTACTCCGATGACAACTTCGCCAGCGACGTGAACGTCATCGCCGCCTCCACCGACAACGACGGCACCTACGCCTGGACCATACCCAATGACGTGTCCAGCACCGTGCGGGTGCGGGTCAGCGACGCCTCCACTGCCTCCATCAACGACACCTCCGACGCCAACTTCGCCATCGCCACCCTGCGCACCCTGACACTCACAGCACCCGACGGCGGCGAGAGCTGGGAGGGCGCTTCCAGCCAGGACATCACCTGGTCCTCCACCGGAGCCATCACCAACGTCAAGCTGGAATACTCCACCGACAACTTCGACACCGATGTCAACACCATCAGCTCCTCCACGGCCGATGACGGCACCTTCAGCTGGACCGTCCCCAACGAGGCCTCCACCACCGTGCGGGTCCGGGTCAGCGATGCCAGCGACGCCGATGTCAACGATGTCTCCGACGCCGATTTCACCATCCTGACCCAGCGCACACTCACCCTCACCGCGCCCAACGGCGGCGAGGAGTGGGAGGTCTCCACCAGCCAGGACATCACCTGGTCCTCCACCGGCGCCATCACCAACGTCAAGCTGGAGTACTCCAAGGACAACTTCGGCTCGGACGTCAACACCATCGTCGCCTCCACCACCAACGACGGCACCTACGCCTGGACCATCCCCGATGATGTGGACAGCTCGGTGTGGGTCCGGGTCAGCGACGCCAGCGACGCCGACGTCAACGATGTCTCCGACGCCAACTTCGCCATCGCCACCCTGCGGACGGTGACCCTCACCGCGCCCAACGGGGCCGAGGAGTGGGAGGCCACCACCAGCCACGACATCACCTGGAGTTCGACGGGTGACATCACCAATGTCAAGCTGGAATACTCCAAGGACAACTTCGCCTCCGATGTCAACACCATCGTCGCCTCCACCACCGACGACGGCACCTATGCCTGGACCGTGCCCAGTGATGTCTCAAGCACCGTGCGGGTCCGTGTGAGCGATGCCAGCGACGCCGATGTCAATGACGTCTCCAACGCCGACTTCTCCATCCTGACCCAGCGCACCCTGACCCTCACCGCACCCAACGGCGGCGAGGAATGGGAGGTTGCCACCAGCTATGACATCACCTGGTCCTCAACCGGGGACATCTCCAACGTCAAGCTGGAATACTCCACCGACAACTTCGACTCCGACATCAACACCATCTCCGCTTCCACCACCAATGACGGCACCTACGAATGGACCGTGCCCAACGATGTATCGAGCACGGTGCGGGTAAGGATCAGCGACGCCAGCACCGCCTCCATCAATGACACCTCCAGCAGCGATTTCTCCATCCTCACCGAGAGGACCCTCACTCTTACAGCGCCCAACGGCGGCGAGGAGTGGGAGGTCTCCACCAGCCAGGACATCACCTGGTCCTCCACCGGCGCCATCACCAACGTCAAGCTGGAGTACTCCAAGGACAACTTCGGCTCGGACGTGAACACCATCGTCGCCTCCACCACCAACGACGGCACCTACGAATGGACCATACCCGACGATGTGTCCACCACCGTCAGGGTCCGGGTCAGCGACGCCAGCGACGCCGATGTCAAGGATAAATCCAATGCCGACTTCACCATCGCCACCCTGCGGACAGTGACCCTCACCGCGCCCAATGGCGGCGAGCAGTGGGAGGTGGCCACCAGCTATGACGTGACCTGGTCCTCAACCGGCGCCATCACCAATGTCAAGCTGGAATACTCCAAGGACAACTTCGCAAGTGATGTGAACACCATCATCGCCTCCACGGCCAATGATGGGACCCACAGCTGGACCATACCCAACGATGTGTCAAGCACCGTGCGGGTAAGGGTCAGTGATGCCTCCGACGCCGATGTCAACGATGTCTCCAACGCCGACTTCGCCATCCTCACCGAGCGAACCGTGACCCTCACCGCTCCCGACGGCGGCGAGTCCTGGGAGGCAACCACCAGCCACGACATCACCTGGAGCTCCACCGGCGATATCTCCAACGTCAAGCTGGAGTACTCCAAGGATAACTTTGACAGCGACGTGAACACCATCGTCGCCTCCACCACCAACGACGGCACCTACGCCTGGACCGTGCCCAGCGATGTGTCAAGCACCGTGCGGGTAAGGGTCAGTGACGCCTCCGACGCCACCGTCAACGATACCTCTGATGCGAACTTCGCCATCCTCACCGAGCGCACGGTCACCCTCACCGCTCCCGACGGAGCCGAGGAGTGGGAAGCCACCACCAGCCACGACATCACCTGGTCCTCCACCGGCGATATCTCCAACGTCAAGCTGGAATACTCCACCGACAACTTCGACACCGATGTCAACACCATCGTAGCCTCCACCACCGATGACGGCACCTACAGCTGGACCGTCCCCAACGATGTCTCGAGCACCGTGCGCGTCCGGATCAGCGATGCCAGCGACGCCACGGTCAACGACACCTCGGATGATGACTTCTCCATCCTCACCGAGCGCACTCTCACCCTCACCGCCCCCGACGGGGCAGAGGAGTGGGAGGCAACCACCAGCCAGGACATCACATGGAGCTCTACCGGCGACATCAGCAATGTCAAGCTGGAGTACTCCAAGGACGACTTCGCCTCGGACGTCAACACCATCGTAGCCTCCACCACCAATGACGGCACCTACGCCTGGACCATACCAGAGGACCCCTCGACCACGGTGAAGGTCCGCATCAGCGATGCCAGCGATGCTGACGTCAATGACCTGTCAGATTCCGATTTCTCCCTGCTCACTGAACGCACCCTCACCCTCACCGCACCCAACAGCGGAGAGGAATGGGAGGCCACCACCAGCCACGACATCACCTGGTCCTCCACCGGTGACATCACCAACGTCAAGCTGGAATACTCAAAGGACGGCTTCTCCAGCGATGTCAACACCATCGTAGCCTCCACACCCGATGACGGCACATACGCCTGGACCATACCCGAGGATCCCTCCTCCACGGTCAAGGTCCGCATCAGCGACGCCAGCGATGCTGACGTCAACGACCTGTCGAACGCCGATTTCTCCATCCTTACCGAGCGCACGGTCACCCTCACCGACCCCGACGGCGGAGAGGAGTGGGAGGCCGCCTCAAGCCACGACATCACCTGGTCCTCCACCGGAGCCATCTCCAACGTCAAGCTGG
>CAYLMJ010000011.1:0-73593 GCA_964384995.1 uncultured archaeon
GCCTCCAACGGTTCCCGGGATGGCTGGTAGTCTTTACCTTTCACCCACAAGGCTAATACCGCATAGGACCAGTTCCAGACCATTCAGGTCCCAATTGAGTGTGGGCACATGTCAAAATCCCAACCGGAAGCAGAGCAGGCGCAACAACATCAGCATCAACATCAGCACCAGCATGATCATGATCATCAACATCACCAGGACCCTCCCTCCGCTACAGGAGGCCTGCCTCCCACATTGGCCAAGGTCAAGCACATCGTGGCGGTGGCCTCGGGCAAGGGCGGGGTCGGCAAATCAACGGTGGCCGTGAACCTGGCCTATGCCCTGGCCTCCAAGGGGGCCAAGGTGGGCATCCTGGACACCGACGTCTACGGACCCTCCATCCCAGGCATGGTGGGCCTTGGCGACTACTCCCTCACCGGGGATGATTCCACCGGCGATGGCAAGCTCAAGCCCATCGAGGCCCACAACATGAAGGTCATGTCCCTGGGCTTTCTCACCACCAAGGAGACGCCGGTGATCTGGCGGGGTCCCATGGCCTCCCAGCTGGTCCAGCAGTTCCTGGGCGGAGTGGAATGGGGCGAACTGGACTATCTCTTCATCGACCTGCCCCCGGGCACAGGCGACATCCAGCTGACCCTCTCCCAGGCGGTGCCCCTCACTGGCGCCGTCATCGTCACCACGCCCCAGGAGGTGGCCTACTCCATCGCCGAGAAGGGCCTGCGCATGTTCCAGACGGTGCGGGTGCCCATCCTGGGCATCGTGGAGAACATGAGCTACTACCACTGCCCCGAGTGCGGCCACAACGACCACATCTTCCGCCAGGGCGGCGGGGAGCGGGCGGCCACCGAGCTGAACCTGGCCCTGCTGGGCAGCATCCCCCTGAACGGCGAGATTGCCATGGCCGGCGACACCGGAGTGCCGTTGCTGGCCGACAAGGGGACCGCGGAGCTGGGCTCAGCCTATGCCGGGCTGGCCGAGAAGCTGGACGAGGAGCTGGAGAAGCTGGCCAAGCTGGAGGCCGAGAACCCGGTACTGCCCTCCAAGGTGCAGGTGACCGAGGATGGCAACCTGCACATCCACTGGCAGGATGGCGAGACGGTGTCCATGACCCCCCGGACCCTGCGTCAGGCCTGCCCCTGCGCCACCTGCGTGGAGGAGTTCACCGGCAAGCAGATCCTGGACCCGGCCACGGTGCCCGCCGACATCAGGCTGACGGGAGTGAAACCGGTGGGCCGCTACGCCCTGGGCATGGAGTTCTCCGATGAGCACAGTTCGGGCATCTACGGCTTCGGCCTGCTGCAGAGCCTGGGTCAGGAGAGACCGGCCCAGGAAGCCGGCGAGGAGTTCGAGGTCTGAGATAGCCTCCCGCCGCCTCTCGCCTCCTGTTGCCTTCCTTTGCCTCTTGCCTCCCTTTGCCAAAATTGCCTGCTCCTGCTGTTAGCAGATACGTAGACCAACGCCAGGGTAACCTTTTACTAACATCCCAAACATATTGTTCCTGATTTCAGAAGATCGGGAACTAACATGCGGATGGTCATCCTGGGAGCCCTTTGCTTGGTCTTGGCCCTTGCCTTCCTGCTGGTGACCGCCGATGAGGGTGAGGGGGCGACCCTTGTCGTTTCCGGAGGGGATGATACCTATGACTACATCCAGGAGGCCATCGATGATGCAAAGGACGGCGACACGATCCGAGTATTCGAGGGACATTACATCGAGAATGTCGTTGTGGACAAGCGTGTGGATATAATCGGCAATGGCAGCGAGCATACCACGATCTATGGCGCGTACACGGGCCATGCCATGGAGCTAACAGCCGATAACATCCTGGTCGTGGGTATCCACTTCCAGGTAGGATATTCCAGGACCTACGATGGGATGGTGGTGAGGTCAAACTTCAATGTCATATCAGAGAATAGGTTTAGTTCAGGTGTGAACGGCCTGTGGCTGGAAAACAGCACCAACAACCTGATGCTGAACAACATCTTTGGCTATAACACTGAGAGCGGTATAGCACTGGTATGGTCCCATCACAACACGATATCCTTCAATCAGGTCCAGGAAGATATCGTACTCCATAGGTCAGACCACAACACGATCTCGAACAATGACATGTCAGAGTATAGTTCGGTAAGTATCCATCTTGAGAGTTCGGATAACAACACCATCAGAAACAACACATTCATTATGTCATATTCTACGACGATCAGCCTCACAGATTCGAATTACAACAAAATAATAGATAACACAATAACCAGCTCTTACAGCTCTAGAATCCTTGTCGAAAACTCAAGGGCAAACCACCTCTCAAACAACAATATAAGTTCTGGAATGCGGGTTTACAACTCATCCAGGATAGAGATAACTGACAACGAGATCGGCGGTGAGGTCAACCTGGATGTCTCAACCTTGGTCACTATAACCGGCAATCAATACTCTGGGACAGCGAAATATCATGGCTTATCGATCAATGGTGATAGGCTTGAGCACTGGGATTCCCATGTGATAGATTCCAATCACATCAATGGCCGCCCCATTCTCTTTCTGGCCAATGAATCCGATCTTGAGGTCAAGTCCGACTCGGCCCAGGTCATCCTGTTCAACTGTTCCAACATAACGCTCAAGGGCCTGTCGATGAACTATCTCTCAATGCCCATCCAAGTGGCCTTCTCGTCCAACTTGACCATCTATGACAATGACCTGTCGGACAACAATATTGCCCTCTCAGTATACAATTCCATATCCATTAACTTCACCGACAACAACTGTTCGGGAAATCTTGTCGCCCTGTCTGCACATGATTCAGCAGGAATCGATTTCAATTACAATAACTGTTCGGGAGGCGACCTCTATCTTTATAATCTGACAGGCTCGACCATCTCGGGAAACTTCCTGGCCGGTGGCGTTAACAATGGGATCCATCTCGAGAATTCGAGAAAGGTCAAGATAATCGACAACGACCTATCCGACATGAACCTGGGCGTCTATATGCTGAACTCCCATGAGAACCTCATTGCCAACAACACCCTGAACATCAATCACATGTACTGTTTCTACCTGAGTGGTTCCGACAACAACACGCTCAGGGCCAATCGCTGCATCTCAACCTATTTTGCCATCTCTCTGCTGTACTCCGATCACAACACGATAACCGAAAACAACCTGACCAAGTCCACGACCAACACCTACAAGGGCAACATCTATCTGAAATCCTCATCGAGCAACAAGATATCCAACAACAGCATGTACGGGGGCTCGATAAGCTTCTTCTCGACCATATATGATTACGATTTTTACCAGATGACCGAGGATCTGAGCTCGAACGATATAGGAACCAACAATACCGTAAACGACCGACCTATCTTCGTGATCAAGGAACTGTCCGATGTGACCGTGCCGCGGAACGTGGCCACTGTCATCGCCTTGAACTGCACCAACGTGACGATACTGGAAGGCGATTACCGCAACGTAACGATGGGACTCCTGTTGATATCCTCATCCTGGGTCAACATATCGGATATCGACGGCTCGAACAATTCATACGGGGCGATAATCATCGACTCGTCCAATGTCACGGTGACCAACAGCCGGTTCGATGAAAACGAGGAGTACGGGATGATAGTCTCAGATTCAGATGACATACGGTTCATCAATTCCACATCCTGTCTCAACCATCGGGGAATCATCTCCTATCTTTCTCACAACCTCGCTCTAGTGGACGTCAACATCTCGGACAACCAATATGACAACGCTCACTTCTACTCATCGGATTTCATTGGAATCATGAACTCATCGTTCAACAATGGACATTCATCCGGCATTCAATTGTATGAATCGGATATCTTCAGGATCGAGAACAGCTCGGCCTCGGGCAACCACTACGGTATCCGTCTATCATATGCTGATGGGGGGCACATCTCCAACACCATCCTCAACGACAACACACGCGGCATCCAACTCTACAATTCAGACGATAACACGATCAGGGACAACAACTGCTCTGACAATGAATTTGGCATTTATGTGGAAAGATCTGACGATATGGTGATAGTCGGAAACACCCTGTTCTCCAACACGAACATCGGGTTCCGAATTCTGAACTCGCATGGAGGCGTTATAAAAGGCAACCGATGCGATGGAGAACAGAACTACTGCATGTACATGGAACACTCTGAATACAACACCATCAGCCTCAACCATTTTCAGCACAGTGGGAAGGACAACATCCAGCTCAGATTCTCGGAGGGCAACTCCATCAGCCACAACAACCTCTCCCATGCAGATATCGGCATCAACATCAAACATTCCGATGACATACTGATCACCAACAATACCCTCTGGAACAACAGCCAGGCCATCGTCTACACTTCCAGCTCCGACAACGTAACCATCCTCAACAACAGCATCAACATTCCCATCATCATACCCACCAAAGATAATGACGACGAGCCGACCCTCGACCCCGCTGACAAAGATGACGGCAACTCCACCCCGGCCCTGCTCATCCTTGCCTTGGCCGCCTTGTTCGTCGTATCGGCGTTGGTGGCGGGACAGGAAAGGGAGATGCGACTGGACCGCGAGAAGAAGGCCCGCCTGGAGGCCCGCCGCCAGGAGCTGGAGCAGAAGCGGCAAGAGGCTGAGCTGAAACGTTCGATGATCTACGAGTCCACGCTCAAGGACCATGGGCGGTGGCGGCCCGGGAATGGCAAGCAGCAATAACACAACGGTGAACTCTATCCTGTTGTCACCCGGTCACTCCCCCTGCTGTCATGGCTTTTGGAGGCCTGGGCCTTGTGGCAATCCTGGCAGACGAGAGTGAGGAAGCCGCCGGTGGCATCGGTCCCGTGTTCCAGGCAGACCTTTACCCCGCAGGCCTGGCAAAGCATCATGGCCCGCCTGCCGCACCTGGCGCAACGGTACTTGAGGGGGAACACTAGAGCGCCGACGACAAGCTGGTCCAGCCGCTTGGAGACGAACTCGAACGGGGAGGATCCCTTGATGAAGGTGACCAGGGCGACCAGGGCCAAGACCGCCCAGAAGG
Organism: uncultured archaeon; assembly: GCA_964384995.1. Taxonomy (GTDB): domain Archaea; phylum Thermoplasmatota; class Poseidoniia; order MGIII; family CAYLMJ01; genus CAYLMJ01. Next base: position 5,039 of record CAYLMJ010000011.1, read on the forward strand.
TGGCCGGCAGCAGGGTCAGGTAGATGTAGTTGGTGGGGAGGAGCTGTTCCTGGGGCACCTGATAGGCGGAGAGGGGATAGAGGAGCTGGACCGGCCAGTTGGAGCCGATGATGTCGGCTGACAGATGAGCGGTGAAAGCACTCAGACAGGCGGCGAAGGTCCGCCTGCGGTCCACGGCCAGGTACGCGGCCACGCAGATGACCGGCAGGGCGACCACGTACGAGTGGCCAAAGGTGTGATGGTAGTCGTTGTAGAGCCCGCGATCCCAGAGGTATAAGATGCCGTCGATGTCACAGAAGACCCCACAGAACACAGCCAGCCTGCGGTCCCGGGTCTCGGCCAGAACGAGGACTGCGATGAGCCAGGCTATCAATCCATGCACTATGGGACTCATGACATTGTTTTTTTCTGGCTCAGGGTTGAAAAGCCTTTGGTAATGTGCAAACTACTGCTTATATCCCGCAGGGCCCAATGTTCGGTCATGTCCCAGGATATCCGCATCATGGCCCGGCCCGGTCCCGACCCCGACCTCTGCACCTTCACGGTGGAGGGGGACCATCTCAAGGCTCCAGCCCGCATCTTCAACAGCCACAGGGAGGCAGCCAACTCGCCGTTGGCCAATCGCATCTTCGGCGTGACGGGTGTGTCGGCGCTCAGGATGCAGGGCGAGCAGGTGGTTGTCACCAAGAGCGGTGACGAGGCGTGGCAGGTGGCGGGCAAGGCCATCGGCGCGGCCATCCGCTCCCACATCGCCAGCGGCGACCCGGCGGTGGAGCTGGTGGACGATGCCGAGCTGGCGGTGCGGGTGGCCAAGGTGCTGGAGGAGCAGATAAGCCCCGGCCTGGCCGGCCACGGCGGCTTCGTGAGCCTGGACCGGATGGAGGACAACGTGGCCTACGTGACCCTGGGCGGCGGATGCCAGGGCTGTGCCATGTCCCAGATGACCCTGAAGCAGTCCATCGAGGTGAAGCTGAGGGAGCTGGTGCCCGAGGTGGTGGCCGTGGAGGATGCCACCGACCACTCTGGTGGCCAGAAGCCGTTCTACCAGTGAACCGAACCTCTGTCGCCCAGTCCAGTATGTGACCCGTTCTACCAGCCGCCGCCTCCAAAGTGGCATTCTCTGGAAGGGGAAGCGATGGGCCGATGATCGAGGACCCAAGAGGCTATGTAATCAAACGGCATGGTGGAAGGCCGTGGCTAACCAGAAGAAGACCCCAGCCTCCCGACCTTCGGCCCGTGGTTCCCGGTCCAAGGGACGGGACAAAACTCCGCACTCCAGACCTCGTTCACGCCGGGAAGGCTCCCATGAGCGGGGCAGGGGTCACGACCCATCACGATATCGCGACATCCTCAGGGAGATGAAGAGGGGCGAGCGGGGAAGGCCAGTGGAAGCCCTCCTTGAGGAGGCCAAAGAGCTGAGGGATCCCTATTACACCGCCCTGGCCCTGATGGCCCTCTCAACGGACCCGAGACTCCCCCTGGACCGGGCCACATCCACCGCCAAACTGGGGCTGGAACATGCCAGGGATGAGAGCAGGGACTGGAGGATGGCAGAGCTCCTGGGCGAGCTGGCAAGGATGCTGTCGACCTGGCGTCAGAGGCCGGGCCGGGATGGCAAGCGTGGGAAGCATGGCGGACATGTGAGGAATGGAAAGCATGGCAAGGAGGGACCGGATGACGAGGAGAGCCTTGGCCCGCTCTTCGCGAAACTGGTGAAGATAGCCTCCTCCATGCCCAGCGGAAAAGAGAGGACCGAGGCCGTCAAGAACATCGCCAGGAAGGTGCACTGGCACCATGCAAACGACCTGATGCTCCTGGCCCTTTCGGTCGAGGGAGATGCGAAGGTCAAGGAGGGTCGAAGCGTCATCAAGGGCTGGGCCCGGAGCCTGGGGAGCGATGGCCTGGACCATGAGGCCAGGGAAGGGCCCATTGACGAGATGACCCGGATGATACTGGAGGTCCATGAACCGAGCCATCGGTCCAAGCTCCTGGGCTATCTTCACCTTCAGCTTGACAAGGAGAAGCTCACCGCGCCGGGCAAGGGAGGCACTCTCATCCAGGCCCTGGAAGCCGCCGATGGGATACCGGACGAGGATACCCGGTTGGAGGTCCTCAGATACCTGTCCACCATCACCGCGACAGGGGAGGAACTGCAGTCGCTCAAGACCCGGGCCGGAGAGTTCAAGGAGCCGTCTTTGGCCATCCGTCTGCTCACCACCCTGGCGGGAAGGGCGGACAAGCTCAGGGCCACCCCATTGACCGTTGAATGGCTCAAGGAGGCCGAATCCCTGCTCGGGCGCGGGAGCGGAAGCGGAAGCGGAAGCGGGATCGAGGTGAAGGAAAGGATGAACATGATGCTGAACCTGGTCCAGGGCTACGCCAAGGCGGGATTCGAAGATGAGGCGACAAGAGTGCTGGGAACAGTGCGTGGGGAATGCGAGGCCATGGATGAAGGTGAGCTGAGGGAGACGATGCTGACCCGGGTGGAGCACGCCGGCAAGAGACTGAAGCCCGCTGCCTCCTCCCCAAAAGGCCCGCCCGCCTCCAAAGCCGTGATGCACGGAGCCACACCTTCCAAAGGCCCGCCTGCCGGAGATGCACCACCCCGAGATATGCCAGCCTCCAAAGCCACAGCTGCCCAGGATGTGCCACCCCGAGATATGCCCGCCTCCAAAGCAATGCCTATCAGAGCCACATCGTCCAAAGATGCGCCATCCAGATCAAAGCCCGCCTCCGATGCTATGCCCGCCAGAGCAACACCGTCTGAAGCCGGGACTCGGCACGTTCTGGTCCTGCATGATGCCTACGAGGGAGGGCTCAAGCCCCCGCATCTGAGGGCCCTGGCCCGGGCGGCTCCCCTTTGCGTCGCCTACGACCTTGACCTTGGGTTACTGGGGTTCCCCGCCGATCCGGTGGAGTCCATCGTGGAGCGGACGGTCAGGGAGACCAACGTGGGCCAGGGTGGATCGCTCCTGGAACAACTGCACACCCAGGACCGGGTGAAGCTCATCGGTCCCGGAGGCCAGAGCGGACTGGAGGCCCTTGCCCAGCTGGGTCTGCCGGTGGCCACGACCTCCAACCCCTGGGAAGGCAAGCGGGTGGAGCTGGAGGATATCATGGCAAAGCAGGCAGAGCAGGCCAGGGAGCAAGAGGCAAAAGGGCAACAGGCAAAGGGGCAGGGGGCAAAGGGACAAGAGGCCAAGGGGCAAGGGGCCGAGCAAAGGAACCTCTGCGTCATCATGGGACTGGGAAGACAGGGCCTGCCGGCCTCCCTGTTGAAGGAGGTCCCCTACCATCTGGAGCTCACGGGAAAGAACGTATCATTGGAGACCGCCACCGTCATGGGCATCATCGCCCAGCGTCTGCACGATCTGAGCCGATGAGGGCTGTGGATGCTGGATGTTGATAGTGGTTGTGACTGGTCTGACCAAAGAGGCTTTGTAACCGAACGGGTCTGCCCTGCTGATGGCCTGGGATGAGGGACCTCAAGATGAGTACCGTCCGTCGGTGCAGATGTACGATTCGGACCAGGAGTACAAGGGCAGTGGATTCTTCAAGATAAAGGACGAGATGTTGCTGACCGTGGGGGTGATCCTGATAATCCTGGGAGTCTTCTTCGCCATCGGTTCAGTGGTCATCTACGTGGATGAATCGGCCGAAAATCGAGAGAGTTCATGGCTCCTGGTGGTCTGCTGTACGGTACCCTTCTTCATCATGGCCACCCTGCTCATGCGCAAGGGCTTCGAATGGCGCCGGGAGCAGGCCGAGCTGGAGAACCTGGTCCAGTACGTGAAGACCCGGGGCGAGATAACCATCGAGGAACTGGCCCAGGTGATGTACCTGGGACGGATGGAGGTCACCAACATGCTCCAGAAGGCCCGGGAGAAGAAGTTCATCAGAGGGGTCTTCAAGGAGAACGGCACCGTCTTCATGTGCACCTCGCGAAAGTAGGAACATCGTATGCCCCGCCTGGAATACACCCCGCCGTCACAGACCGATATCATCGCCGACTTTGCCGCGGACAAGAGGCTGGCGGTGCTGGCCGACCCGGCATGGTACGGTGAGTGGAGGCTGAGGTTCGTGCTCTGGACGCTGGAGAACCGGGGCTACGCCTTCCACCTGGTCCACGACGACCTGCCCGCCATCGGGCGGCACACGACCTATGATGGGTTGGAGCGACTGCCCGAGAAGGTGGGCTCGGCGCTGATCATCTGCGACCCGGCCGTGGCCCCCGACCTGGTGAAGCTGGCCTACCAGAACGGCTGCAAGCGGGTGTGGCTGAACAGCGGCTCGTCATCGGCCGAAGCAGAGGTCAAGGCGGGCGAATACGGCCTGGACGCCCTACATGACCTGAGCCTGCTCAGCTACCTGGACCCCATCGTCGGGGTCTACGCCCTGCTGAGGTGGTGGGACCAGAGAAGGCGGACCGCAAGGCAGGAGGCGGAGGAAGACCCGGATACAGGGGAGGCGGGCGATGTGGAGCAGGAAGAGGCAGGACAAGAGCAGACCGAGCCGGAAGAGGCGGACGAGGAAGACCAGGCTGAGGGATCAAAGTCAGGCGAGCAGGATGATTCCTAGCGAGCTCCCGGCTAAGACAATTTATCGACACGGATTTCACAGATGACACAGATTTTTCAATCCGTGAAATCTGTGTCTAAAGACAAAGTAGCCGACCGACAGCCAATGCCTCCCCTGCCTTGCGGACCTACTGTTCCTCGACGACGCCGCTGACCTTGTAGACCCGGTCATGGGGACGGACGCGGTCGGGGACCTTGAGGCCGATCTTCTCGCCCTTGTCGGCCGAATCGACGTTCAGCTGGTCGATCTGCATGGAATCGACCTCCAGCTCGATATCGGTGGTGGACCCCAGGATGCGCAGGCTGTCGCCCACGTTGACGGTATCGGTCAGCTCGATCCCGGCCACGCCCACCTTGCGAAAGTAGGCGAAGACCTGCCCCACGGGTAAAAGCTCCATCGAAAGGCCTCATCCAATGCAGGAGCGCGGTGGGCAAAGAATGTTTGCATGGGGCCGGGAGGCTGGGCAAATGGGCGGGGAGGAGGCATAGGAGGCAAACAGGGAGGAGGCGGGCAAGCAGGAGGCGAGGCAGAGAGGCGCCCCAACGGGTGCAAAACGTACACCAATCGTGTATCTACCGTGTATCTACCGTTTACCTACAGTTTACCTAGCGTATGGATAACGTATACCCAACGTATAGAAAACGTATACAGAACGTATAGAGAACGTATACGAACGGCATGCCTGGATAGTTGCTGGGGTGTGTCAATTGAATGAACAGGCAGCGACGCCGGCCTCAAATGAACCTGGGCACTCGCTCGGCATACTGGGCGTACTCAGCCGGCCACTCGGCCATGGCGTCGGCCTCCTCTTCCCTGGCCAGGCGATGGTAGATGTAGACCAGCAGGGGTACCATGGCGAGACCCAGCAGGGTGGGCCAGCCCAGGAGCCAGCCGTAGATGAGCAGGCCGAAGCCCAGGTACTGGGGATGACGGGAGTGGGCGTAAAGACCTGTAGTTACAAGGCCGCTCGCCTCTGCCTTGATGCTCGCCTTGGCGTCTTCCCTGACTCCAGCCTCGACGCTCGCCCCGTCGTCTGCATCGGCGGTGTCGCCTGCACCGGTACCAGCGACTGCCGCAGGCCCGTCGCCTGCCTCTGCCTTGGTGCCTGCCTCCTCTTCCGCCAGTAGCTTTGCATCTGTGCCTTCGCCTGCCTTTGCCTTGTCGCCTTCTTGTGCCTCAGCCTCAGCCTGTGCCTTGGCCTCTTCCTCTATGTCAGCTTCGCATCTATCTTCCTGGTCGTCGGTGGCTGAGTGGGCTCGGTGGATTGCTTTCCAGCCGATGGCGACGATGACCATGCCGACGCCGGTGAAGGCGAGACCCAGGGCCATGGTCCAGGTGACTGAGAAGCCCTGGTCCAGCAGGGCGAACTGGAACATGATGCCCTGACCCGGGGCGTCTGCGGCTGCCGAGCCCGAGCCGCCCACCACCGGGGCGAGCAGGTAGGCGCCCAGCGGGATGCCGTACATCTCGGCGAAGAGGGCGGCAAAGAACGCCGCCGCCGCGCCCTTGGACTTCCACTCTATCTTGCGCCGGTAGGGCAAGAGGGCCATGAAGAGCGAGAAGAAGAGGACGTTGATGACCACCAGGTCCCAGCGATCCCGTATCGTCCCGCCCTCGGTCCCCGCTTCGATCAGGTAGAAGAAATTGAGCACCAGCAGGGGCAGGGTCGCCACCACCGCCGCCACCACCAGCCAGCGGAGCCATGGGCGGGGCGGGTGAGGTAGGCGAGCTGAGTGACCATTACCATCGGTTTGTGCAGAGGCATAATCCGGGGAGGAGGCAGAGGATGAGGTTATGTCGTTGCCCGGCTCACCTGTCCCAGGGTCCACGACGCACTCACCGTTCACCACTTGCCGCAGCTCACCGGTTGTACATGGCCATCTCTCTCAGCTTGCGCACTCGCCGCTCCATGGGCGGGTGGGTGGAGAAGAGGCCGGTGATGATGGAGCTGTCGTGGAAGGGATTGGCGATGAAGAGACCCGATGATGCGGGGGAGCCCATGCGCATGGGCCTGCGTTTGCCAACGTAGTCCAGCTTCTCCAGGGCCGAGGCCAGGGCGTCTGGGTTCCCTGCGATGCGGGCCCCGCCGGCATCGGCCTTGTACTCCCTGGAGCGGGAGATGCCGAACTGGATGAGCATGGCGGCGATGGGCACGGTGACGATGACCAGGATGAAGACGGCGGGATGGACCCGGCCCCGTCCGCCGCTGAACATGGAGTTCCAGAACAGGATGCGGGTCATGAAGCTGATGGCCATGGCCATGGTGGCGGCCACCGTCATCACCAGCATGTCCCGGTGGCGGACGTGGGCCAGCTCGTGGGCCATGACGCCCTCCAGCTCCCGGTTGTCCAGGACCTCCATGATGCCCTCGGTGGCGGCCACCACCGCTTTCTGCGGGTTGCGGCCGGTGGCGAAGGCGTTGGGATTGGAGGAAGGGATGATGGCCACCTTGGGCATGGGCAGCTCGGCCTTGATGGCCAGGTGCTTCACGATGCCCACCAGCCGGCCCGCCGCCTCCGATTCGGGGCCGGTGACGATGTTGGCCTTGTAGGCCTTCAGGATCAGCTTGTCGGAGTAGAAGTAGGAGATGAGGTTGAAGACCAGGGCGATGACCAGGAAGATGGCCATGGTCATCGTGGGGTCGCTGTCGAAGTAGGCCCCCAGGACCCAGCCGATCACCACCATCAGACCGATCATGATGAGAAAGAGCATCATGATCCTCAGGCGGGCAAACATATCAGTCATTGGTCCCGATTCGCTCTTAAAGGTTTTCCCGTGGCAACAGCACGCACAGCCCACATCAATCAACCCAGCAGGAAGCAAGGGCAGGCGGGCGGTAAACAGGGGAGCCAATTACATGGGAAGCACAGGTGGGGCTGGCAGGAAAGGCGGGCCTCGGGGTTGCAGGCTAAGAGGCAAGGGCAGGCAAAGGCAGGGGAGGCGCAGACAGGCGGGTTGCCGGTTCTAAGCGTCCTGTCCAGGGGTATCGTAATCGAAGTAGGCGTCCCAGGCCTTGTCCAGGGTGGCGAGGGCCTCGGCCAATGGCACGGCCTTCAGGTCCTCCCGCTCCCCGGTGACCAGTCCCAGCCGCTTCAGCTTGGCGATGCCGTCCTCCACGTCGAAGTCGAAATGGCGGTCGAACTTGGTGGCGAACCAGCGCTCGATGGTCTTGTCCAGGGCCGCCTGCACCTCGGGGTCGGGTTTGCGCAGCAGGAAGAAGTAGGCCAGCAGGGCCTCCTTGACCTCCTCCTCCTCGGCCGCCGAGAGCAGATGGTGGATGACGCCGATGTTGTTGTCCAGGTTCTTGAAGTAGAGCCCCTCGGAGATGGTCTGCATGTACCGTATCTTGGTGTTCTTGTAGCGGTTGACCGAGCGCAGGATGTAGCCGGCCAGCACCAGCACCAGGGCCCCCGCCGCCTGGAGCGAGCGGTCGTCGGTCTGGGTGACGGCCTCGGTGCCCGCCAGGGCCAGGCCCGCCACCGCCGCCAGCTTGACCCCCGCAGTGGCCAGTCCGCCCAGGATGGGCACCGACACCTGGAGCCGGTCCAGGAGGCTCATCTTGAGGATGGTGTTGGGGAAGACCATCTCCAGGTCGGCCTTGGGGATGTTCTTGAAGAACTTCAGATAGATCTTGCCGGTCTGCATCGATTTGACCCGGTGGGCCTTCTTGTGCCGCCGCAGGGCCTCGGGCTTCAGCCGCAGGACCATCACCAGGCGCTTGAAGAGGTCCACCTCGATCTCCTTCCAGCGAAAGAGGGTGGCCAGGCTCCTGACCTTCTCGGTGCGACGGGCCTCGCCGCGGCGAAAGAGCAGCAGCTCGGTGAACTCGTCCAGCTGAACCGCGCTGGAGAGGGGGAAGAGGGATTCGGTGTCGAAGGCCGCCTGGAGCTCCTGCTCGGTGACCTTGCGGAAGTTGGCCCGCTCAAGCATGAATGACAGCTCGTCCAGCAGGGGTCCGGTCTCGGCGGTGGTGTCCCCGTCCAGGACCGAGACGATGCCGGGGTCGGGGTTGAAGGGGCGATAGAGGGTGCGCAGGCGCTCCATCCGCTCGTTGAACTCGAAGTGGAGGGTGTTCTGGAGCAGCTGGGCGAACCTGAGAAAGAGCTTCCGGGACTCGGGGTCGTCGTCCATCTCGTTGGCCAGCAGGGTCACCAGCTCCTGGCGCTGGATGGGCACCAGGCGGCTCAGGGTCACGTCCTCCAGCTCGTCCAGCTCTTCATCCTCGTCCGGTGTCGGCTCTTCGGCCATGGCGGCCCATACCGGGGGTGATTCTTACGTTTTGTTCTTACAAGGATATTGTTGGGGATCTGAGATGCACCGTTCCAGAAATCCTAATTAAGCTCTCCTTTATTCAATGGCCAAGCGACGCGGGGACAACATGCCATCCGATGCAAGGGGAGCCAAGGAGCCCATCCGGGTCCTGGCCGTGGATGACAACAGGGCCGTCAGGGACACCCTACAGATGATGTTCGAGGGCTGGAAGGACCTGAAGCTGACCCTGGCCGAGAACGGGCAGGCGGCCAAGGACCGCATGACCTGCGACAGCTATCAGGTGGTGCTCACCGATATCGGGATGCCAAAGATGGATGGATTGCAGCTTCTGGAGCACATCCAGCGGGAGTTTCCCAAGATACCGGTGGTCATGCTGGCCGATTCCCATCAGGTGTCAACGGCCATGCAGGCCTTCAGGCTGGGGGCTCGGGATTACCTGCACAAGCCAATCGAGAGCGAGGCCCTCCGGCAGGTACTGGACCGGGCCATCGCCACAATCCCCCATGACGAGCCCCGCAGCCCCATCCGGGAGGACCTGGAGAAGCTGCGCTCGGCCATCGAGGCCCTGACCCCCGAGAGCCTGGGCGTGGAGGACCAGGAGGCCCAGAGCGAGGAGGTGAACCGGCTGGCGGAACTGCTCCAGAGCAAGCTGATCCACCCCCACAAGCGGGGCCACATCCACGACATCTTCCTGCTCTACAGCAAATCTGGCCTGGTCCTCGCCGACCTCACCACCCGGGAGCTGGACAAGGACGAGATGGACCTGCTGGGCAGCATGTTCGACACCGTGCGCAACTTCATGCAGGACGCCCTGCACACCGACACCGACGAGGGCCTGAGGACCATCAGCTTCGGTGACTGGAACATCCTCTTCGAGAGGGGCCGCTGGTGCGACATGGTCGTGGTCTGCAGTGGTTTCCTGGGGGCAAGGGAGCAGGAGGCGGTCCGGGAGGCCCTGGCCTCGTTCGAGACCAGCAATGCCGAGATCCTCCCAGGTTGGAATGGGGTGCTCAACGACCTGAAGTTCCAGAAGACCATCCTGGAGGAGCTGTTCACAAGCATCGACAGGGAAGGATGAAGCGAGGGGGCGCTCGGGAGCAATATACTCGGGAGCAATATGCCCGGGAGGGCGATCGAGGCTCACTCACAACGCCGTGGTTCCATTCGGCCCGATTCCAATGCATTAATATCCAGGGAACGCTTCACGCTCTCAGCACACCATGGTGAGAATATGGCAAGCAGAATCGACCCCCACAGCACACTGATCGTCCTGAACAATTATCCTGGAAAGTACACCGCGGATTTCGAGATGTTCGATCCGGCGAGCTCACCGGTCCTCAACCGGATACCATTGAACCCCAGCGAGGACCCCGGTCCCGAGGTCATCGTGAACAAGGGCGATGTCTTCGTCTTTGACAACTACCCCGGTCAGTACCTGGTCGCCGCCTACAGCAACGACCCCGCCAACGCCTACCTCGACGTCACGCCAGCGTGATCGTACTTGAGGGTCTGATCGAGGGCCTGATTGGAGCTTACGGACCTGGTTGGGGCTTATGGACCTGGTTGAGGGACCCTAAGCCTGGCCGTCAATTATCAACCCGATCCTTGTCCTGACATTCCTGCTGAAGGCCCTCGATCTCCTTGCTGAGGGTCTCCTCGTTGAGCAGGTTGGCCAGCTCCCGGGCCAGCCTCAGTTCACCCAGGGCCTCCTTCCATTTCTCCTGATCGTGGTAGAGCTGTCCCCTCTCGCGGTAGATGAAGATCAGCAGGCGCATCGAGCTTGAATCCAGGATCATCCTCTCGGCGATGTCCAGGTGCTTGTGGGCGGTCTCATGGTCGCCCTGAAGACGGCAGATGCGTTGCAACTCGATGTTCACGGCTCCCAGCATCATCTTGTCCTGGACCAGCTTGAACAGCCTCTCGGCCTGCTGGAGGTTCTCCCGGGCCGCATCGTATTCCTCGAGCTTCATGTGAACGCCGGCCAGATTGATGTGGGGGAAGCCCAGGAACACCTGGAAATGGACCATCCGTCCGATGTCCAAGGCTTTGGAAAATGACTCCTGGGCCTGCTCCAGCGCGTCGTGGTTGTAATGATAGGTCCCCAGGTTGTTCAGGGCCCTGACCGCAAAGTCCGGCCTTTCAAGTTCCCTCGCCAGGTGCTGGGTGGTGGCCCAATGCTCCAGGACCAGCTCATCGTTGTTCCTGGCGTGTTGCAGGATGCCCAGGGTGGAGTAGGCCAGGGCACCCGCCTCGCCCTCTGGCTCCATCTCGATGGCGGCCTCGCAGTCGCGGATGCTGTCATCGTAGGAACCCATCCGGTAGTAGAGCAGACCCCGCAGGGCCAGCAGATGGGCCTCTGTCTCCGGGCTCCGGGCAAAGCGAAAACCCTCGCTGATGCGGTCCTGGCAGCCGGGCCAGTTGCTGCGGGTGTAGCTCACCCAGGCGAGTCCGAGGCAGGCGGAGGCCATCAGTTCGACCTCGGTGGCATCCCTGAGGACCTGCTCGAAGAACTCCTGGGCCAGGTCTATCTTGCCGGTGAGGAACTCGGTCTCGGCCTTGTTGAGCAGGATGGCATGCTTGCGGGTCGTATCATTGGGATAGCGGGCGGGGTCCAGATGGGTCGCGAAGTCGATGGTGCGCAGGGCCAGGTCAGGCCACTCCTCCCCGCTGTCCGAAGCCATGGGCCTTGAATTCCCGGTGGTCTAAAAACCTCACCCGGTACGCATGCTGGCGTCGTTCAACCTACGATGCCCTTCTCCCTCAGCTCGCCCACATCGTATCCCAATCCACCGTAGATGGCTTCGTTCTGCTCTCCCAGGCGGGGCGGCAGGGTCAGCTCAGGGGCCACATCGGGGGCCACAGGGGGCGGGGCCACGGCCGATCCCAATCCGGTTTGCGGGTCATGGAACTTCAGCAGGCGGCGGGCCAGGTCGGGGACCTCCAGGGTCTGGGCGATGGTGTGGACCGGGGCGGCAGGCACCTTGCCGGCGTTGAGCCACTCCATCAGCCGGTCCGTCGGGTGCTTGACGAAGCAGGCCTCCACTTCCTCCTCCAGCCGCTCCTTGTTGGCCTGGCGGGAATTGGTGGTGGCGTACTCAGGCCGGTCCAGGCCCTCGAAGCCGGGAAGCTGGCACAGGGCCTTCCACTGGGCCTCGTTGCCGGTGGCCAGGCAGAGGTGGCCGTCGGCGGTGGGATAGATGCCCACCGGGGCGAAGATGGGATGGCCGTTGCCCGACTTCTCCTGATGGTGGCCCAGGGACTCCATGCCGATGTGCAGGGCCAGCAGGGAGAGACTGCAGTCCAGCATGCTCACGTCGATGCGGCGACCCCTGCCCGTGCGGTCCCTCTGCCACAGGGCCTTGCACACCTCGGTGTAGGCCTGGTTGGCGGCCTCGAAATCGGCGATGCTGACCCCGAACTTCTGGGGCGGACTGCCAGGCTCGCCGTTGGTGAAGGAGAGGCCCGAGTAGGCCTGGATCATGGGGTCGTAGGCCGCCTCCGAGCGGTCGGGACCGAAGCCCGAGACCCCCAGCCAGATGAGCTCCGGCCGAAGCCCGGACAGCCGCTCGTGGTCGATGCCCAGCTTCTCGTAGTTGGTGGGTATCTGGTTGGAGGCGAAGACATCCACCTTCAGCTTCACGATGAGCTCCCCCAGCAGTTCCCGCCCCTCCGGCTTGCCGAGGTCGAGGGTGATGGACTCCTTGGAGGTGTTGACGGCCATGAAGTAGCCGGTGAGGTCCTGGCCCTCTCCTTCGCCCTCCAGCACGGTGGGGCCAACCTTGCGGTTGGGGTCGCCCCACAGGGGCTCCACTCGGATGACCCGCGCCCCGTCCAGGGCCAGCCGCCAGGTGCAGTAGGGCAGGGCGATGGCCTGCTCCAGGCTGAGGACGGTGATACCTTTCAGCAGGGGTTCGGGTGAAGGCTCGCTCGTGATCGAAGCATCGGGATGGTTCATTTCAGCCCCCTCCGGCCGGATAGGAGATGATCACCTCGTCACCGGGCTCAAGCACAGTGGTCCCGGCGGCGACATCGCCGTTGACGGCCACTATGGCCGAGCGGTAGTCCAGGTCGGCCTGGAAGGCCTTGGTGAACTCCTCGCCATGGCGCTGGCAGAGGTCGGCCTCCAGCCGTTCCACGGTGGTCCCGGGTCCCAGGTCCACCTCCTCCGCGGTGCAACCTGTGTACTGGGAGAAGATGCCAAAGTAACGCACGGTGATGGTGGCGGCGGTCCCGGTGGGCGTCGAGGCCTGGGTCATGGTATCCGGTCCGGTGGTGTCCACCCCATCCCGATGCCCTATTTTAGCAAATCTTGCGCCTTCAAGGGTGGGACGAGGTCCTCCAGCTCCAGCTCCACCAGGGTCTCGCGCCGCACCAGGCCGCTCTCCCGGTCCCAGCCCCGGAGAGCGTAGTAATCGTCCACCATCTCCTCGACCTTCTCGGGCGGGAAGTCCAGTCCCTTGTGGCGGCCCGAAGCCAGGGGCCGGTTGAACTTGGGGGGGAGCCGGTCGTCGGCCCGGCGGATGCCAAAGCGGGTGTTCAGGGCCCGCTCCAGGGTCAGTATGCGACTGCCGGTCCCCATCAGATCCTGGTAGCTCACCTGAAGTCCGGTGGCGGCGGTGAGCAGCTCGTGGTACTTGATGGAGCTGACCTCCCGCACGGGCTCGCCCTTGGCCTCGGCCCGGGCCTTGGCCCGCATCTCGGGGATGGGGTGCTGGGCGTAGTAGGAGCCCTGCATGAAGCGGCAGGAGCCCAGGCTGTCGGTCACCGCCCCCAGGTCCTCGTGGTAGGCCACCATGGCCACCTTGCCCCCGTACTCGGTCATCTGGCTCGCGCCCTCGTCGCCGAACAGCTCGAGGGAGAGCTCGGGGGGCATGCGGATCATCTCGTAGACCGGGTGGGCTCTCAGATGGTCGGAGCCGCGGCTGGCCACGATGTAGGTGAAGCCGAAGCCCTTGGAGACCCGGGGCTCGCAGGCGATGGTGTCCATGCCCTTGATGGCGGTGGTGTACTCGGGGGCCTTGCCTCCCAGCTCCAGAGCCGCCTTGTTGGCTCCCAGGGCCGCCAGCTTCCCCAGCCTGCCCTTGCGATGGACCAGGCGCTCCACCATCTCCAGCATGGCCTCCACATTGCCGAAACTCAGGTCCAGTCCCTCATCATCGGGCAGCAGGCCGGCCCCGTTGAGCTCCATGAGCGTGGCGATGACGTTGCCCCCGGAAACACAGTCGAACCCGTGGTCGTTGGCCAGGCCGTAAGCGTGGAAGACCGCCTCCAGATCATCGATGCCACACTTGGAGCCGAAAGCCGCCACCCCCTCGTACTCCACGTTGCCCCGGGTGCCGGCGTAGGGCCCCGATTCGATGAGGCCAAAGCGCTTGCATCGGTTGGGGCACGAGGGGCAGGCCCGGCCGGCGGGCTTGGGCGCAGAGCGGGTGGAGAGGGTGTCGCGGAAGCGCTCCCCCGAGATGGCGTCGGCCCCCTCGAACTGGGACTCGGTGAAGTTGCGGGTGGGCAGCCATCCCAGGTGGTTGCCCCAGTTGACGCAGATGGAGGTGCCCAGGGACTGGTGGGCCAGGGTCTTGAATCCCGGGTCGTTCACCACCCCCAGCCAGCCGTCTCGGGCGGCCGAGAAGTAGGCCTCGGGGTCGGCCACCTCCAGGCCCCCGGTGCCGCGGACGGCCACCGCCTTGAGCCCCTTGGAGGCCATGACCGTGCCCATGCCGGTGCGGCCGGCGGCATCCCAGTAGTCGAAGATGATGGAGCCGTAGAGCACCCCGTTCTCGGCGGCCTGGCCCACGGCGGCCACCCGCACCGCGTCGCCGCCCAGCTCCTCCTCCAAGTTCCGGGTGGTGTCGAAGACCCCGGTGCCCCAGAGATGGTCGGCGCACCGGAGCTCGACGCTGTCGTCCTCCACCGCAAGGTACATGGGCTTGGCCGACCGGCCGGTGACAACGATGGAGTCGTAGCCGGCATACTTGAGCTCGGGTCCCCAGTGGGTGCCGGCGTTGGAGTTGCCGTAGATGTCGGTGAGGGGGGACTTGGCCGCGGCGTTGACCCGGCCGGTGGTGGGACCGATGAGGCCGGTCAGGGCCCCGGTGGAGAGGCAGAAGATGTTGTCGGGCCCCAGGGGGTCGCAGTCCACCTTCAGCTCATCGTAGAGCAGGCGCGCATCGGCGCCCCGCCCGCCGTAGAAGAGGGCCAGGCGACCCTTGTCAACGGGTTGCTTGACCACCTTCTGCCGGGTCATGTCCACCCTGAGGATGGTCCCGGCGTAGCCTCCCAGACCTCCGTTGTCGCTCATGGGGCCACCTCGGTGGAACTGGTCGGGGAGGTGGCGTCACGTGCCTCCGCCTGATCTGCCGGGGCCACTACATTGGGGTCCGTCTGTTCATCATCCTCAGCCTCCCAGCGCAGGGCCTCGGTCTCGCACCACTGGACGCACTTTGGGTCGCCATCGCAGGTGTCGCACTTGTAGAGCTCCAGCTTCACCGGGTCGAAGTGGATGGCCTGATGGGGACAGACCACGACGCACTGCTTGCAGCCGATGCAGAGGCCGGGTTCGTGGACCACCGCTTTGGTATCGGGGTCAAGACCCAGGGCCCGGGTGGGGCAGGCCACGATGCAGTGGGGCGGGTCGCACTGGCGACAGCCCAGGGGGAAGTCGATGCCCTCCCATTCCAGGCGCACCACCCTGACCCGGGAGCGGTCGGGCCAGAAGCGACCGGTCTTCTCGAACGAGCAAGCGAGCTCGCAGGCTCTGCAACCGGTGCACATTTTATCGTCGAAGATGAGGCGGCCCATGGTGTTCTCCTAGGGTAGGGGGGTCTGGTTATCGAGGGCCAGGCTTTAGGGTTTGGGAACCCGGGTTCATACTACCGTTGTTCACTTGATGGTCAAATGTCAACTCCCATCTCTTTACTCCAAACCCAAATCCCCTTAACTGGCGCCTCAATCAGCCTGGCGTCACCATGCGGTATCTCATCCTGGGAGCCGGGGCTGCCGGTCTGGCGGCGGTCGAGGCCATACGAAGCCGGGACCCCGAGGGTCAGATCATCCTCTGCTCGGCCGAGGAGGGACCGCCCTACTCCCTCTGCGCCCTGCCCGATCTCGTGGCCGGCGAGATAGAGGAAAAGGTGCTCTTCACCACGGCCAGGGGTCAGATGAAGGACTGGAACGTGGACTTCCGACCCGGCTGGCAGGCCGAGACCCTGGAGATGGCCGGCAAGGCCACCGATGGGTCCGGTGGACGCGTGGGCTTCACCAACCGGGAATGGCTGGACTTCGATCGTCTGCTCATCGCCACCGGCTCCGAGCCCCTGCTGCCCCCTCTCCCCGGTCTGGACCGTCCGGGCATCTTCACCCGCCTGGACCTGGCGGGATGCAGGGAGCTGTCAGTGGCCCTGCCGGTGTCCGGTCGCGTGGCGGTGATCGGAGGCGGCTTCCTGGGCGTGGAGATGGCCCAGGCCCTCGTGGGACTCTCGAGCCGTCAGCGGCCGGGCAGACTGTCCGATGCCGAGGGCGAACGGGCCGACCTTGAGGTCATCCTGGTGGAGATGGAGGACCGCCTCCTGGCCTCCATGCTGGACCGGGAGCGTTCAAGGCTGGCCCAAGAGCATCTGGAAGTCCTGGGTGTGCAAGTGGTGGCCGGGACCCGGGTGACGGAGTTCGACGGGCAAGGCGAGAGCGGGCCCGTTGAGGCCCTGGCCTGCGAGAAGGGCGATCCCATCGATTGCGACCTGGCGGTGATGGCCGTGGGCGTGAGACCCAACGTTAGCTGGCTGGAAGGCTCGGGACTCGAGGTCGGCCCATCGGGCGGACTGGCGGTCGACGAGCGGATGGGGACCCAGTTGCCAGGTGTCTTTGCGGCGGGCGATCTCATCGAGAGCTGGGACCACCTGACCGGGACCCGGGGCCTCAAGCCCACCTGGACCAACGCCGCCGAGCAGGGCCGAATCGCGGGATTGAACATGACCGCCGAGGAATTGGCGGATGGAGCCGAGGCGCCCACATACAACGGCTGGGACGACTACAACGTGGTCCACATCGGCGAGGTCCCGTTCGTGAGCTGCGGCCAGGTCAACGACCTGCCATCAACTATCCAAAAGGTGGAGGCACCGCCCCAGATCAAAGGTGGCCGGGGCAAAGAGTGCCGGACGAGCCTCTACATCGAGGATGACCGGCTGGTAGGCCTGTGCACCATGGAACTGCCACCCAACATCGGCCACCTCCACCATATCATCCGGGAGGGCGAGAGGCTCCCCGACCCGGACGATCCATTGCGTTCATTCTATGAATCCTCCCTCCAGGCCCGTCGCGAGGTGCGACCCATGAGTGCGCGAAAAGGGACCGAGACCGGAGCCGGGGAGGGCGCTCAATGAGCCTGGAGATGACCCTGCTGGCGCCGGCCGGCACCACCGTGCCCCTGCTGGGCAACGAGGCCCTGGCCCGGGGCCTGCTGGAGGGCGGCCTGCGCCTCGCCTCGGCCTACCCCGGCACCCCCTCCTCGGAGATGATGACCACCCTCCTGCGCATCCACCAGGGGATGGGGCCGAGCAAAGGTAAATCGAAGGCCAATGATGGAGGGGACAGACCCCTGAGATACCACGCCGACTGGTCGGTGAACGAGAAGGTGGCCACCGAGGTGGCCATCGCCGGCTCCATGTCGGGACTCCGCTCGGTGACGGCCATGAAGGGCGTGGGACTCAACGTAGCCTCCGAGCCCCTGCAGGCCTACACCTACATGGGCCTGAGCGGCGGCCTGGTGGTCATCGTGGCCGACGACCCCGGGATGCACAGCTCCCACACCGAGCAGGACAACCGCCTGCTGGCCCGGCAGATCCACATGCCGGTGCTGGAGCCCGCCACCCCCCAGGAGGCCAAGGAGATGGCCGCCGCCGCGTTCGAGCTGTCCGAGGAGTGGGGCCAGCCGGTGATGATCAGGACCACCACCCGCATCTCCCACACCCGGGCCGACGTGACCCTGGGCCCCCTGCCCCCATGGCCTGACAAGGATGGAGAGCGGGAGGGGATGCAGAAGCAGGAGCGGGAGGCAGGCGGGAAGAGTGAAAGGACTGGCTTCCAGAACGCCCCCACCCGTTGGGTCAACCTGCCGGTCAACGCCCGGCGGATGCGCCTGGAGCTCATCGAGAGGCTGAAGGCCGCCGAGAAGGCGGCCAGCCAACTGTCGTTCAACCGGTACGAGGGACCCAAGGATGCCGCCAGGGCGGTCATCGCCTGCGGTGCGGCCTATGGGCCGGTCAAGGAGGCCCTGGAGGAACTGGAGCTGGCCGACACCGTGGGAGTGGTCAAGGTGGCCACCTCCTATCCTCTGCCATCGGAGCTGATCGAGGAAGCCCTGAAGGGGGCCCAGGAGGCGCTGGTGGTGGAGGAGCTGGAACCCTTCGTTGAGCGGGAGGTGATCTCCCTGGCGCACAAGGCGGGCCTGAAGGTCAAGGTCACGGGCAAGGAGCTGGTCCCCCAGGCCGGCGAGCTCTTCGTTGAGCAGGTGCTGATGGCCCTGGCGGCCTTTGCCGGAGTGGAAGCTCCCGCGATGGAGAATGATCTGACTGACCCGACTGACCCGAATGACAAGGCCGACCTGTCTGACCTGATGGGCATGGTGCGGCCCCGGCCCCCCACCCTGTGCGCCGGTTGCGGCCACCGGACCATCTTCTACGCCATGGCCGTCATCGACAGGCGGTTGAAGCGGCAGGGAGGCTCGGGGCTCATCAAACCCTCGGACATCGGATGTTACACCCTGGGCTACAACCCCCCCCTCCACGGTGTGGACGCCCATCTCTGCATGGGAGGCTCCATCGGCATGAGCAACGGCTTTGCCGCGGTGAACGAGGTGCTGTCCATGGAGAGCTCGAGCCCTGCCTCCGCTTCCGCCTCCGCTTCCGGCTCCACCAGCCATCTTCGCCCCATCGTCTGCACCATCGGCGACAGCACCTTCTTCCATGCCGGCCTGCCGCCCCTGACCCACGCCGCCTCCACCGGGGCCAACCTGACGGTGATCATCCTGGACAACGCCACCACGGCCATGACCGGTCATCAGCCCCATCCGGGAGCCCCGTTCGAGGGCAAGGCCATCACCATCCCCGAGGTGGTCCGGGCCCTGGGCGTGGATTGGTTGAGAGAGGTGGACACCATGGACGCGGCGGCCACCCTGAAGACCCTGGAGGAGGCGGTGGCCTATCCGGGACCGTCGGTGATCATCGCCGACTCGCCCTGCGCCGTGTTGACCATGCGGGGCCACCTGGCCGCCGGAGGCCCGCCATCACCCTACGTCATCGACCACGAGGTCTGCACCAACTGCGGCATCTGCCTCGACCGCTTCGCCTGTCCCGCCATCCAGCGTCCCGAACCGACCCCGGAGCAATCGGCGGCGATGGAGTCGGTGGAGAGTGAGGCCGCGGCCCGCAAGGTGATGCCCAAGCCGGTCATCCTGCATCTGCTCTGCTCGGCCTGTGGCGTGTGCGGCCAGAAGCAGGTCTGCGCCATCGGGGCCATCCGGCCGCCCGATGAGGCTCCACCCACCTCGGGGGAGGCCGGCTCATGAGCTCTGATGACGGACGACCGGTGAACGTGGTCATCGCCGGGGTGGGCGGCCAGGGGGTCCTGCTGGCCAGCCGCCTGCTGTGCGGCGCGGCGGTGAAGGCCGGTCTCTCGGTCCAGGCCATGGAGGAGCACGGCATGGCCCAGCGGGGCGGGGCCGTCACCACCCAGCTGAGGGTCTCCGCCGGCGAGCTCCACACGGCCCAGATACCCAGGGGCCGCGGCGATGTCCTGCTGGCCTTCGAGCCCATGGAGGGCCTGCGGGCCCTGCCGCTGATGGGTACCGGGGCGGAACTGCTGATCAACACCCGACAGCTGCCACCCCCGATCATGCCGGGAGGCGGCGGTAGCCCAGGCGGAACCGGACCGGCCGGGGTCACCACATCGCTGGACCTGGCCGAGGTGGAGCGGCTGCTAGGCGAGAGCCGCTCAAGGGTCCACCTGTTCGACGCCACCGCTCTGGCCGAGGAGGCCGGTTCGGGCCTGGCGGTTAACATGGTGCTGATAGGCGGCCTGGCGGCCCTGGGCCTCCTGCCTCCGCCCCTTGATGGTGCGGCCTTGAAGGTGTCGCTGGCAGACTGGGTGGCACCGAGGTTCCGCAAGGTCAACACCCGGGCCTTCGAGCTGGGGCATGATGTAATTGCCGGCAGCCACGGGACCTGAATCACGAGGGATCTGGAACACGCCTGTGATATTTCGATGGTTCAGGCATCGACCGTGACCGTCTTGGACCGCGACCCTGCCTGCCCCTCCTTTCTGTGCCCTGCCTCTGTTTCCTTTTCCTTTTCTTCTTCCTCTTCAAAGGTCCGCAGGCCTCGGCAATGGAGATGCTCGGCCATGGCTCGGGCCAGATAGGTGTTGTGGATGTGGGCGATGAGGGTGGCCTGTTCGTTGTCGAGGTTCAAGGTGTAGTACTGGGTGGCCCCCTCCCTGGTCGTCCTGGCCACCAATCCTTCCCTTTCCAAACGCTCCATGTACTTGTAGGCCGTGGCGATGGATATCCGGGTGTGTTCGGTTAGAAAGGGGATGGTGACCTCGTCCCCTGCATAGGCTGCCAGGACCTCCAGGAGCTCGACCCGGGGACTGTGGCCAAAGAGGTCGGTCATTGAGATGGAGGCTGTCATTTCGGCTCCCTGTAATTGTAGTTCAGAGTTGTATTTAAAACTTTTTAAAATTTAAAATCTAAACAAAGCAAGCCATGTAGATTAAAGGATGAGGCGAGATCCAGCCGCAATGTCAAGGGAAAGACCGCCCCTCCCGGCCCGGCCGAACGAGAGTGAACTGGATCGAATATCAGAGGGTCTCGCCAAGAAGATCCTTGCGTTATCGGATGATGAACTCGTTCTACTGGTGGCCATATCAAATCCGAGGATGACCGCCAAAGATAACTTTCGGACCGAGACGATAGCCCGAGCCCTCCCTCCAAGATGGAAGAGGTCCATCGATTGCCATCGGGTCTGCATGGGCCTTGTGAACAAGAGGATAATGGCACTCTACCGTCCGGGCAACTGGAGGTTCACCAATCTTGGATTCCAGATCGCCCATTTCCTAAGAACGTTGAAGGCGAGAAGATACGGCCTGACCAAAGTGCGAAGAAGAGGGTAGTCGACGGATAACGAAATGTAACTACATCTCTCGATACGACCCGTGGTTATCCTTAGAACCCACACCATCCAGGAAACACCCAATAACGACAATACAGCCCCAACATTTTTACCCCGGTTCCGTCTGGTCGGCCCACTCAGCGGGAGGCCCGGGCCGGCACGCCATCGGGTGTCACGCAGACCAAGCATCCCATCGTATCCCATACATCAGGAGTCCGCCCCATGGAGACCGTCAAGATAATCCAGTTCAAACCCCAGCTCTGCAAGGAGCACCGCGACTGCGAGAGGGCCTGTTCCAAGGTCCACTTCAAGGAGGTCCGCGAAGCCGACCACTCGGCCATCCGCATCATCAAGGAGGCCAAGGCAGGCAAAGCAGGCAAGGCAGGCAAGGCGGGCGCCGGCTATCGCATGGACAACTGCAACCATTGCGGCCTGTGCATCGACATGTGCCCGGTGCTGGCCCTCAAGCGGACCCCCAAGGGCAACGTCATCCTGAACAAGAAGACCTGCGTGGGCTGCCTGTCGTGCGTGGGCTTCTGCCCCAGAGGGGTCATGCGCCTGGCCCCAGGCACCGATGTACCGTTCAAGTGCATCTCCTGCGGCATGTGCGTCAGGGCCTGCCCCGAGGGTGCCCTGCAGCTGGCCGAGGTGGCCATCGCCGAGGTCGAGGAAGAGGTCTATTCCAGACTGGGGGTGGCCCAATGACCGGAGGCGGAAGCGGAAGCGGAAGCGGAACCGGAGCCGCCGGACCAGAGGCCAGCGTGCCGGCCACCTACCGGCCCAGGACCCTGAAGGTCCAAGGCGGCGGGTTCGAGACCGGCGATGACCGCCACGACTGGGACCTGGAGGCCCTGCGGGCCGGACACAAGGTCCTGGCCGAGCACAGGTACGACAAGAGCGAGGTGGTCCGGGGCTATTCGGGCCGGACCCTCCATATCGACCTGTCCACAAACGAGATCACGGAACGGCCGGTGAGCGAGGACATGAAGCAGAAGTTCACCGGCGGCAAGGGCTTCGGCCTGAAGCTGATGTGGGACTCCATCAAGCCCGACACCCGGTGGGACAGCGAGGAGAACGTCCTGGTGCTCAACAGCGCTCCCCTCAACGGCATCACCCAATACTCAGGCACCGGCAAGTGCCTGAGCACCACCGTGTCGCCGTCCACCGATCTGGTCTGCGACTCCAACGCCGGGGGCTACTTCGCCCCCTACCTGAAGTTCGCCGGCTTCGACGCCTTGGAGGTCCAGGGCAAGGCCGAACCTGGCACTGATGTGGCCGTGTTCATCGACGGCAACGAGGGGGTGGTGCGCATCGAGAGCTGTCCCCTGGAGGAGACCGACGCCCACCTGGTGAGCGAGCAGCTGACCCACCTGTACGCCGCCGCCGACACCGACGCGGCGCGTCAGAAGGTCTCGGTGGTGAGCGCCGGCAAGGGCGCCGACCACAGCTACTGGGGCTGTCTCAACATATCATTCTACGACCAGCGGCGCAAGGTGGCCCGGCTGAAACAGCACGGCCGCGGGGGGCTGGGAGCGGTCTTCCGCAACAAGGGGCTCAAGGCCATCGTGGCCCGCATCCCGGGCTTCACCGGCACCTCCAACGATCCCTCTGATATCGACCGGCTGAACGCCATCGGGACCAAGTACCACAAGGAGATGCGGGACCTGGACCGCCACCAATGCAACATGCGGGCGGTGGGCACCGGCAACATCGTGGAGGTGATGGACGCCTACGATCTCCTGCCCACCGAGAACTACCGCTTCGGCTCCTTCCCCAAAGCGAGCAATCTGCACTCGCCCAACTTCTACAAGCGCTTCACCCAGGTGGTGCCCGATGGCTGCTGGTACGGATGCACCATGGCCTGCTCCAAGGCCGTTGACGGCTTTGAGGTGAAGACCGGGCCCTATGCCGGCCAGAAGGTGACCGTTGATGGACCGGAGTACGAGAACTCGGCGGGTTGCGCCAACATGTCCATCTGGGACCCGGAATGGGTCATCGAGTGGAACTTCTACTGCGACACCTACGGCCTGGACACCATCTCGGTGGCCACCGGCGTGGCCTTTTACATGGAGATGTACGAGTATGGCATCCTGAACCGGGAGCGGTGTGATGGCATCGAGCTCTGCTTTGGCAACGCCGAGGGGCTGATGGAACTGCTCCACCGCATAGCGGCCGGTGATACTGGCGAGTTCGTCCAGGTGGCGGCCAAGGGGGTGCGGCGCATGAAGGACTGGCTCATCGAGAAGGGCTGGGGCGACCCCCAGCTCATCGAGGACTGCGGCATGGAGTGCAAGGGCCTGGAGTTCTCCGAGTACGTGTGCAAGGAGTCGCTGGCCCAGCAGGGCGGCTACGGCATGGCCTCCAAGGGCCCCCAGCACGACGAGGCCTGGCTCATCTTCATGGACATGGTCAACAACCAGATACCCACCTTCAAGGACAAGGCCGAGGCCCTCCACTACTTCCCCATCTGGCGCACCTGGTTCGGCATCGCCGGGCTGTGCAAACTGCCCTGGAACGACATCGTGCCCGCCGACAACGCCACCACCGAGGAGCCCGCCAAGATACCCGAGCACGTGGCCAACTACGCCGAGCTGATGACCGGGGTGACGGGCAACGCCACCGTGCCGTCGGACCTCATCGACCAGAGCGAGCGGGTCTACAACTGGCAGAGGGCCATGAACGTCTACATGGGCAAGGGCCGGCGGGCCAACGACCACATCCCGTTCAGGGCCATGGGGCCGGTGACCGAGATGGAGTACCTCTCCCGGGCCGAGCGCTACGACGGCCAGCTGGTGGAGGACCTGGGCCTGGCCGAGGCGGATGTGGAGAAGATGTCCACCCCCGAGAAGATGAAGCGCCTCCATGACCACCGCCGGGACCGGTACCAGAAGCTGGCTGACGCGGTCTACTACCGCCGGGGCTGGACCCAGAACGGGGTGCCCACGCCCCAGAAGATGCGCCAGCTGGGATTCGGCGACGAGACGCGGATGCTGGAGATGCTCCAGAAGGCCATCGACGAGGACGAGAAGGCGGGACTGAACGACTGGGGCGGAGACTACAGCGGCAAGCTGAAACCACCGTGCGATGAGCGTCGGTACTGGGAAAAGTGGTGATGGGTCCGACCAACCTCTCTTATGCTGTCCCAACCATTATGAACCGTGACCCAAGGCCGACACCCAGCAAAGCCTGCCTCCTCCTACTTGCCTCACCTCAACCACCAAGGCTATCAAGCAGATATGGGAGGTCGATGAGATGGCGATAACGGTGAACGGCAAGGAGAGGGAACATGTGGAGGGGGAGACGGTGGCGAAGCTGTTGAAGCGGCTGAGGTTCATGTTCCCGCTGGTGGTGGTGAAGGTGAACGACCAGGTGGTGGCCAAGGAGGACTTCGGCCAGGTGGAGATCACCGAGGGTGCCAGGGTCGAGGTCATCCATCTCATCAGCGGAGGCTGAGGCACGGGTCGAGATCATCATCTCATCGAGGAACTGGGCTTTGCCGAGGGCAGCTCGATAATGATGGCTCATTGAACCGATCCAACTTCATCAGGCATTGGCGGGCATAGGCAGTCGATCGCTGGTATTGGGAAGCAAAGGCAGACAAAGGAAAGCAAGGGCAGTCATGGGTAGATGTTTGCTGGTAAAGGGAAGCAAAAGCAAGCAATGCTAGCAAAGCAGGCAAAGGAAAGCAAAAGCAGGCAAGGGCAGACAGTGGGAGGCAATACAGGGTGCAAGAGGCGGCCGTACCTCACATCACCCCTTCTCCCCCTCTATAATGATTATACACCTGGCCTCCCCTCTTAAATATCGCCAGCCATCCCCCCACGATTCCATGCCACCGGACATGAAGTGGGACTACTCAGAGTATCCCGGAGCCAAGCTCTATCCTCACATCTTCAAGCCCATCAAGATCCGCAACCTCACCATCCCCAACCGCATCAAGTACGCCGCCACCGAGGACAACTTCAACGCCCGGGACGGCTTTGTCACCGACGCCGACGTGGCCTACATGCGGGAGCGGGCCAAGGGCGTGGTGGGCGGACTCTGCACCATCCAGGGCGTCTACATGGACGAGGGGATGGAGGGCAAGGGCTACGTGGGCATGGCCGGCGCCTGGGACGACAAGTACATCCCCGGACTCAAACGGCTCAACGACGCCATCCAGGAGCAGGGGGCCTACTCGGTCATCCAGCTCATGCACTGCGGCCGCGTGGGCGGTGTTGATGTGGGCTACTGCGTCGGCCCCACCAAGATCCAGCAGAGGCTCAGGGTCCTTGAACCCGTCCGCGAGATGAGCCACGCCGACATCAAGACCTGTGTACAACAGCACGCCGACGCCGCCCGACGGGGTGTCGAGGCCGGCTACGATGTCATGGAGATATCGGGCATCGTGGGCTACCTGCTCTCCAACTTCCTGTCATCCTACACCAACCGGAGGACCGACGAGTACGGCGGCGACATCGAGGGTCGCTGCACCTTCATGACCGAAACGGTGGGAGCTGTGCGCGACGCCATCGGCGACATGCCCCTGGTCATCCGGCTCTGCGCCGAGGAACTGCTCAACGATGTGGGCGGCAACACCCCCGAGGAGTGCATGGTCACCTACCGCTTGGCCGAGAAGGCCGGAGTCGATGTCATGAGCGTCACCCAGGGCTGGCAGGAGTCCATCCATCCGGTCATCTCCCGGGACATCGCCATGGGCTCGTGGCTCTACAACGCCGAGCGGGCCAAGCAGAACCTCTCCATCCCGGTGGCCATGGCCTACCGCCTCTTCACCCCCGACCTCCCGAACAAGGCCATCGGCGAGGGCAAGCTGGACATCTGGGAGATGTGCCGGTCGCAGATAGCCGACGCCTACATGCCCCAGAAGGTCCTTGAGGGCAGAGAGGAGGACATCCGCCACTGCGTGGGCTGCAACCTCTGCCTGGCGCGCCTGTTCCGCAACGCCCCCATGACCTGCTTCATCAACCCCATCTGCGCTCACGACCACCAGCCGGAGTGGCAGATAACCCCCACCGACGACGAGAAGGAGGTCATGATAGTGGGAGCCGGACCCGCCGGCCTGGAATGCGCTTGGGTGGCGGCCAAGCGGGGCCACGAGGTCACCGTCTACGACAGTACCTCCGAAGTGGGTGGCAACATCCTCTACGCCGCCAAGGGGCTCCACAACGACAGCGAGATGCTCAAGATAGTGGCCTTCCACAAGACCCAGTGCGACAAGAACGGCGTTGAGTTCAAGCTGAACACCTCGGTCACCCCTGCGATGATGGAGGAGGAGGACCCCGACGTGGTGGTCGTGGCCACCGGCACCACCATCCCCAAACCCCAGGTTCAAGCCAGCGACAAGGTGGGCATGTTCTCAATGCACGAGTACCTGGACGGCAAGGCCAAGGTGGGCGACACCGTGGCCGTGCTGGGCAGTCGCAAGCCCGCCATCAGCGTGGCCCTGCTCCTGGCGGCCGAGGGCAAGCGGGTCTCCCTCATCGCCGAGGAGCGCAAGCTGGGCAAGAACATCAACCCATCCCTGATCTGGCGCTACATGATGAAGCTGGGCCAGGCCCGCATCATGCGCTACACCAACGCCAAGGTGCTGGCCATCGAGGACGACCAGGTGGTCATCGAGATGCTCCATGGCATGAAGTTCCCGGTGCCGGCCGACACGGTCATCTACACCACCCGGGAGCCCCAGCGTGATCTGGAGAAGGCCGCCCAGGAGCTGGGGGCCGAGACCTACGTCCTGGGGGACGCCATAGTGCCTCGCAATCTTTCCCATGCCGTCCATGACGGCTATCGCATCGGCCTGAGGTTATAGGAGGAGGTGAAAAGATGCCTGTGAACCTGGAAAAAGAACTGATGACCATGTACCGCAAGTTCAACACCCTGGGCAACATCGAGCGGGCCACCTGGTACGAATGGCGCCAGGCCGCTCTGGAGTTCGCCCGAGAGGGCACCGACCCCATGGACCTGGTCCTGCGGGCCTGGGAGATCGTGGGCCACGACACCGCCAAGAGCTACTTCGGGGGCCTGGACGTGACCAAGGGGCCCAAACGCTTCGTCACCGACATCGCCCGCCGGATAGTCGCCAGCTCCATCAACATGGGCGAGGACGCCAAGGTGGTGGAGAGCGACAAGGATAACGAGGTCTACGTGCGCTGGGACCGCTGTCCCTGGCCCGACTTCGCCCGTCGCTACGACGCTCCGATGGAGGAGGACCTGCAGGGTTGCGACAAGTGGTTCATGACGGTCATCGAGGACATCAACGAGGTCTTCAACACCCATGTTCAGCTGGAGACCCAGGCCGCGATCCCCAGCGGCGACTGCCACTGCCTGAGGCGCATCTGGGTGGACGAGTGGCACCACACCAAGGACTACACCCTGGTGAAGCCGGGCGAGGAGCCCACCGATGCCTCCAAAGCCAAGGCCAATGCCGGCCAGAAGAAGGAGGCCTGAGGATGGTCATCGAGATCGATGTGGAGAAGTGCCAGATGTGCGGCGGCCTGTGCGAGCCGGTGTGCGTGGACATCTGTCCGACCTCGGCCCTGATGGTTGGCGACGGCAAGATACTGGTCACCGAGTTCCTCTGTGAGGACTGCAACGAGTGCGGCTTCGCTTGCCCGGACAAGGCCATGGAGATCGTGAAGGTCACCTGGTAGTTCGGGTGAACTTGTGATCACCACAGAGACACAGAGAGCACAGAGATAGCACAGAGTTCATCTGTTGTTCAGATATCACGCCTCAAGGTTGCTGGAACAGCCAGTTGCTTGCCTGCCCCACAGCTTCCATCATCTCGACCACGTAATCCGGCCTCTTATCGTCTCTCCAGCAGGGCATGCCGCCGCGGTCGATGTAGCCCAGGACCTGGTGGAAGACCGACCGGGAAAGGATGATGTCGCCGATGGAGAGGATGTCGGTATCCCGATCCGAGGTGATGGGGATGGCGTGGGGGGCGGCGTACTGCAGGAGGAGGCGTTCCACCGGTTCCCGGTTGCGATGGCCCTCGGGCTTCTGCTTGAAATCCTCCTGCCGCTCAGGGAAGGGGAACAGCTTGTAGACCTCGCCGATGAAGCCGGAGAGCAGGGTGCCCTGGATGGCGCCATGGAGACTGCCGATGTCCTCGGGTGATAGGATATGGAACTCCAGGGTCGTGTCAAGATTTGCCTCGACCTGCCCTGCCTTTGCTTTGCCCACCTCCCCAGCCAATGCCTCCTCTTGCTGTGCCCACTCGATTATCGCGGCGCAGAGGTCGGAGGCGAAGATGAAGTGGTCGTCGATTAGAAAGCAGTCGGTGTCGATGTTGAAGAAGCCGATGGGGATGTGGCCGCGGCTGAGGGAGTCGAAACCAAGGGGCATGAGTTTCACGAGGTTTGGGTCAGAGGAGTGATTATATGAAGAATAGACACAGATTTCACAGATTGCACGGATTATTTTAATCCGTGAGATCGGTGTAATCCGTGTCAAATGATTATCAGGATTTCGGCAGTGCCATCTCAACGATCTGGGCCAACTCGAATATCTTCACCTTCGACTTCATCTTCCGTAGCGTGTACCGGAAGTTGTTACAGCACATGGGACAGGGCGTCACGATGGCGTCCACCTCGCCCATTGCGTCCATCGCGCCCACTGCATTGGCTGGGGAGGCGTTGGTGGGCTCGCTGGGACCATTGTTTTCTTGGTCATCATCCTCGGCCTTTGCATCGTAGGTGATGGGCCGGGGCAGGCAGAGCTCCAGCTTGCGCCTGGCTATCTCCATGGCCTTCTCTCTCTGATGGGCCCACATGCCGCCGCCGCCGCCACAGCACATGGCCTTCTCCCCCGTCGGGTCCATCTCCACCAGCTCCAGGCCCTCTATGGCCCGCAACACCTCCCGCGGCTCATCGTACACTCCAGCCTCTCGTCCCAGCGAACACGGGTCATGGTAGGTCACCCGCATCGGTTCTGGCAACGCGAGGTCGATCTTCGTTGCAGGAGGAGGCGTGGTTGAGCTCTCTGCGACAGCAGGAGGCACAGACCCAACAGCAGGAGGAGGCGAGGGCTGTGTGTCGGCAGATATTGGCTCGTCCTCCGAGGCTTCCTGCGCATCCCCATTCTCAAGCAGGTACTGCGAGAGATGGAGCACCTCGATGTCACCCAGGTCGAGACCCATGCGATTGGGATAGAGGTTGGTGAAGGCGTTGAAACAGCCTGCACATGACACGACTACCTTCTTCACCCCGGCCTCCCGGAAGGCATCCAGGGTTCGCGTGGCAATCTCCCGGGCCGCTTCGTCAAGACCCAGCACCGACAGGGGCTCTCCACAGCAGGGCTCCTCGGGCAGGAGGCGGAAGCCGTCACCCACGTTCTGCAGGACCTTAGCCGTGGCCCGGGCCAGCCTGTGGGACATCATGGAGGGGGTGCAACCAACCCAGTACAGCGTCTCGGCATCCTCATTGGGCCGTATGCTATCGTCTAGCCACGAGGCCTTGGTGCGGGTCAGGGACTGGTAGGGACTGCCGGTGTCCAGGATGGTCTGGCCGGTCTGGTTCACAACCTCGGGGGCGTGACCCTCCTCCAGCGCCACTTTTCGCAGGGCCAGCACCAGGTCGGGCAGGTCCAGGCCCTCTGTGCACAGCACCTCGCACCGGTCGCACTGGGTGCAGAGCCAGGGCACCTGACCCAGAAAGCCGGGGTCGCTGGCCAGCCCCAGCTGGAGTCGCCGGACCATGCGGCGGATGTGGAAGTCGGTGACCTCGAAGGTGGGGCAGGCGGCGGTGCAGGTGCCACACTGGATGCAGCTGCGGATGAGCTGGCCGTATGCATCACGGAGGTTCTGGCCGGCCATGCTCAGCCACCTCCCCCATCGCCAGCTTCATCCCCATCCTCATCCACATCTTCATCCTCTATCCCGTAGGCCTCGGCGTCCAGGCCCAACTTCTCGACCATGTCCTTCATGGTGGCCACGAACTTGGGACCGTCGGCCGCCGACATCCAGACGTTCCAGATGCGGTCGGTTTTGTAGCCCTTCTTCGCCAGCTTCTTCGTTAGGCGCTCGATGCGCTTTTGGCACTTGTAGTTACCGTTGATGTAATGGCAGGTGGGGAACTCACAGCCCGCCACCAACACCCCGCCGGCTCCCAGGTCCAAGGCCTGCTGGACCCAGTCGTTCTTCACCCTTCCCGAGCACATGACCCGGATGAGGCGGGCGTTGGGGGGATACTCGGCGCGGCTGACGCCGGCCAGGTCCACGGCGCCCATGGCGCACCAGTGACAGCAGAAGGCGAGTATCTTCTGCTCGGGCTCCAGGGCCAGGGCCGAGACGATCTGGGCCTCGATCTGCCGGTCGGAGTAGTGTATGATCTGGATGGCGTCGGAGGGGCACTCTGCGGCGCAGGTGCCGCAACCCTTGCACAGGGCCTCCAGGGCGTTGGGCACCTTCCGCTTGGCCGCCGGGTCCACGATCTCGATGGCGCTGTAGGGGCAGACCTTGGCGCAGAGGCCGCATTCGGAGCAGAGGTCGTGATCGATCTGGCAGATGATGCCAGGGGCCTCGATGTAGCCTCGGCGCATGGGTATGACAGCCCGCATGGCCGCCCCCATGGCCTCCTCCATGGCCCAGCGCACGCCCTTGGGCGAACGGGCCCCGCCGCAGACATAGAGGCCGTCGCCGGCGAAGTCCAGGGGCGCCAGCTTGATGTGGGCCTCCTGGAAGTAGCCATCCTTGTCAGACGATACCTTTAGCTGGCCCTTCAGCTCCTCCACCGAGGGGTCACCGACCAGCGCCGTGGTGAGGACCGCCAGGTCCACGGGTATCTGGAGCTCCACATCCAGAAGCAGGTCCCTGGCCCGCACCATCAGACCGCCGTCATCCCCCATCACCACCTCGGGCGGGGTGTCGGGGTCATAGCGCACGAGGCGGATGTCATGGCCCTTCAGGGCCTGGCGGACGTAGTTGGCCTCCTCGCCCTGGACGTTTAGGTCGCGATAGAATACGAACACTGGAGCGGCAGGGTCCCGCTCCTTGAGGGTGATGGCGTTGCGGATGGAGGCCAGACAGCCCACGTTGCAGCAGCCCCGCTCAGCATTGCGCGAGCCGACGCAGTTGAAGATGGCCACCGCCTTTCCATCCACCTTGGAGGCCTTGGGGTCGGCCAGCATAGCCTCCAGTTGCATCTGGGTGATGACACCGGGATGAGAGCCAAAGCCGAACAGCCCCTGGGGCTCAAGCTCGCCCATGCCGGTGGCCACGATGATGGTGGAGACCTCCAGCTCGTCGCTGGAACCACCCTTGAGCTGTACCGAGTAGTTGCCGATGTAGCCGGAGATGGAGCCGGTCACCGTGTTGGTGTGGACCGTGATGTTTGTCGCGGCCTTCACCTCGGCCGCCTGGCGTTCAACCATCTTGTGGGCCTCGATGTCGGCGGGGGCCAGCATGTGGAGTCGGTTCAGCAGGCCGCCCAGTCTCGCCTCCCGCTCCACGAGATGGACCTCGAAGCCCTGTCTCGCCACCCCCAGGGCCGCGGTCATGCCGGCGATGCCGCCGCCGAGGACCAGACAGGTCCGGCCCACCGACAGGCGTATCTCCTGGGCCGGCTCCAGCAGGCGGGCCTTGGCCACGCCCATGGCCACCAGGTCCATGGCCTTGCGGGTGGCCGCCCCGGGCCGGGAGCGATGGACCCAGGAGCTCTGCTCCCGGATGCTCACGAACTCCAGCAGGTAGGGGTTGAGGCCGGCCTCCTTCACCGCGTCCTTGAAGAGGGGTTCGTGGGTCCGGGGGGTGCACGAGGCGACGACCACCCGCTCCAGCTCGTGCTCGTTGATGAACGCCTTGATCTGGGCCAGGTAGTCGGCCGAGCAGATCCAGCGGCCCTCGTCCACGAAGACCACCCCCTCCAGGCCCTTGGCGTACTCCGCCACCGCCGGCACGTCCACGGTGCCCAGGATGTTGGAGCCGCAGTCGCAGACGAAGACGCCAACGCGGGGGTCCGGTTCATCGGCGGCCCGGTCAGCCATCGGCCTCACCTCCCCACTCAGCCGCCCTGAGACTGGCGGCGATGGCCTGGGTCACCGATTCGGAGATGTCGATGGGACCTGTGGCCCCGCCGCAGAGGTAGATGCCCTCGACAGTGGATTCCAGGGGGGCGAAGACCGGGTCCCTCTCGGCGAAGTAGCCCCGCTCGTTCAGCTCCAGGCCCAGCCGCTTGGCCAGCCTGGCGTTGCGCTGTCCCGGCAGGAGCCCGGCGGCCAGCACCAGCAGGTCCAGCTCCAGGTCATGCAGTTCGCCGGAGTCCAGGTCCTCGTAGCGCACGGTGAGGCACTTCGTCTCCGGGTCCTGAAAGACATCCGAGGGCTTCCCCTTGAGGTACCTGACGCCATGGCCCTGGGCCCGCCTGACGAAGTCGTGAAAGCCCTTGCCGTAATCCTTGAGATTGTGATGGAAAACGTAGGCCTCCACCTCCGGGTCGTGCTCCTTGGCGATGATGGTCTGCTTGGTGGAGAACATGCAGCAGACCTTGGAGCAGTAGGGTAGGTGACCTCCCTGATCTGCCTTCAGCTCGGCCTGGGGTACCTCGGGTAGCTCATCCTTCAGTCCCACCTCCCGGCCCACGCACTGGACCCAGCCGATGCGCTTGGGATGCTTGCCGTCGGAGAGCCGGATGATGTCGCCCTCGGTGGGCCCCCCGGCGTTCATGAGCCGCTCGAACTGCATGGTGGTCAGGACGTTGTCGTATGTGGCGTAGCCGTAGTGGTCGGCCGGGGGCTCGTAGGGTTCCACCCCGGTGGCCACGATGATGCTCTTGATCCTCAGCTTGTGACGCTTGTCCTTCTGCCACAGCAGGACCGCCTCGGCCCCCTCCTTGCGGCAGGCCACCACGCAATCGGCTATCTGGCACTCCCGGCACTGGGAGCAGTCGATGATGCAGCGGCCCACGCAGGCGCCAGCATGGTCCATGTGGCCAAAGCGGCACAGGGGGCTCACCACGTAGGTGTTGGGCACGGCCTGGGGGAAGGGGAGGCCGATGAGCTTGCGGATGCCGCCCAGCTTGCCATCCAGCTCGTCGGGCAGGGAGACCGGGCAGGCCTCGGCGCACTTGGCACAGCCCTTGCATCTGTCCTCGTCCACGAACTTGGCCTTCTCCACCACCGTGACCTTGAAGTCGCCAGCCTTGCCCTTGACCTTGCGGACGATGGAGTTGGTGAGCAGGGTGATGTTGGGATGGGTCTGCACCTCGTACATCTTGGGGGCCTCGATGCAGATGGAGCAGTCGTTGGTGGGGAAGGTCTTGTCCAGCCGGGCCATGAGCCCGCCGATGGATGGGGTGTCGTCCAGGAGGTAGACCTGCTCGCCAAGGTCGGCCAGGTTGAGGGCGGCCTCGATTCCGGCGATGCCTCCTCCGATGACCAGGACCCCGGCCGTCATGGTCCCGCCTCCCGTTGGAAGGTTGGTGGGATGGGCAGAGGGCTGGCAAGCGGGTTGTGGGTCATGGGTCTGCTCCGGTCAGGATGCAAGGTCATGGGTCAGGTCTGATCATGGTGATGGGGTGGGTCTCTTTGTCTTCTGCCGTCCTCGTTGATGTACTACATGTAATGACGTGGCCATGGCGCTCAGAGTGCCACCGGCTCCTGGAACTCGCCAAAGACCTCGCGGAAGAGGGCCGAGATCTCCCCGACCGTGGCGTAGGCCTCCACCGCCTCCATGATGGCGGGCATGAGATTCTCGTCGCTCTTGGCCGTTGCCTCCAACCGTTGTAACGCCGCGTCCACGGCGGCCTGGTCCCGACTGGCCTTGATATCCTTCAGGCGCCCGATCTGTTCCTGTGCGGCATCCGGCTCGTAATCGTGAAGCTTCACCGCCCGTTCCTGGTCTCGCTCGGCACTGCGGTACTTGTTGACCCCCACCTTGACGAACTCCCCCGACTGGACCGCCCGCTCGTGGGCGTAGGCCTGGGCCGCCACCTGGCGCTGGAGACTGCCCTCGGCGATGGCCTGCACGATGCCGCCCCACTCCCGGACCCGCCCCATCTCCTTGATGATGCGCCCCTCCAGCTCGCTGGTCAGGGACTCGATGTAGTAGGAGCCGCCCAGGGGGTCCACGGTGTCGGCCAGGCCCATCTCCTCGATGAGGATCTGCATGGTGCGCAGGGAGACCAGGGCCGCCTCCTTGGAGGGGATGGTGTAGGCCTCGTCGTAGGAGCAGAGGGCCATGGTCTGGGTGCCCGACAGGGCGGATATGAGAGCGTAGTAGGCTCCCCGCACGATGTTGTTCAGGGGCTCCTCGATGGTGAGCCCACCCCCGCCGCCGCCGGCGATCATCTTCAGCTTCTGGGCCTTGGGATTGGCCACCCCCAGCTCGTCGCGCACCAGTTTGGCCCACAGCCGCCGCCCCGCCCTGAACTTGGCCACTTGCTCGAAGAGGTTGCCGTGGATGTCGAAGTTGAAGCTCACCTGGGAGGCGAAATGTTCGGGGTCCAGGCCCCGTCCCTCCATGCGGCGCACGTACTCTGTGGCAATGGCGAAGGCGTAGGCCATCTCCTGCACCGGATCGGCCCCGGACTCGCGGATGTGGTAGCCGCACACCGAGACCGGGTAGTACTTGGGCACATGGCGGGCGCAGTGCTCCCACACGTCGATGACCAGGCGGATGGAGGGTTCGACAGGATAGATCCACGTGCCGCGACCAACGAACTCCTTGAGGATGTCGTTCTGGGCGGTGCCCCGGATCTGGTCCATGGCCAGGCCCTGCTTGCGGGCCACCACCAGGTACATGGCCACCAGGATGGGGGCGGTGGAGTTGATGGTCAGCGAGGTGGAGATGCGGTCCAGGGGGATGGCGTCGAAGGCCACCTCCATGTCGGCCAGGGTGTCCACGGCCATGCCCACCCGGCCCACCTCGCCCGCGGCCCGGGGGTCGTCGGAGTCGAGCCCCATCTGGGTGGGCAGGTCGAAGGCCACGTTGAGGGCGTTCTGGCCCTCGCCGATGAGGTACTTGAAGCGCTCGTTGGTCTGGGAGGGGGTGCCGAAACCGGAGTACTGGCGCATGGTGAAGGGCCGCGCCCGGTACATCAGGTCGTGGATGCCCCTGGTGAAGGGGAAGTCGCCAGGCCGGCCCACCTCGGAATCCAGGTCCAGGTCGGCCACCTGCTCGGGGCCGTAAACCGGCAGGGGCTCGACGCCCGATTCCAGGACCACCTTCCGGGCCTGGGGCCGGCGGGGTGGGGGCGCCCCCGTTTTCTTACCTGCCGCCGGGGTCTCTTCTGCCTCCTTTGCTGGATCCTCAGGAGCCGCCACTTCCCGTCCTCCGACCCTGGCCACCGCCTCCCGCAGGCCCGCGGCGATGTCCTCCAATCGGGCGCTGGTGGGGAAGATGTCCACGACACCCAGCTCCCGGAGGGGCCCGTGGTCCCGGGCCGGGATGTTGCCACCGAAGAACACCGGGACCTCGGAGAGCCCCTCGGCGCTCATGCGCTCCCTCAGGTGCTCGGCGATGGGCAGATGGGCGCCCGAGAGGATGGAGAGCCCGATGGCGTCGACATCCTCCTCCAGGGCCGCGGCCACGATCTGGTCCACGGTCCTGTGGAGTCCGGTGTAGATGACCTCGAAGCCGGAATCGCGGAGGGCCAGGGCCACCACCTTGGCCCCCTGGTCGTGGCCGTCCAGGCCCGGTTTGGCGATGAGCACGCGGATGGGTCTTGGAGCTGTATCGTCTGACATGGCTTGGGCTCCCGGAAGTGAGGGCATGGGCCTTTCGTTCTTTACCTTTTGCAAGGACCAACAGCGGGCAGAGGCCGATCACGGGGCCCTCAAGCGGTACAGCAGGCATCAGGCGATCAGGGGCCAGGGCGGCTTGCCGGGCAATTAATTCCAGTAGGATTGAAATCGTAATGCCCCATGTTGAATACACACATTAAATACTCATCACGCCTGAACGAACCATCCAGAGGAGCCACGATCGCCATGTTCTCATTGATCCTTCGCCGCTCCCTGGGCCAGCGCAAGGCCCGGGTGGCCATAGCCGTGGTGGCCGTCATGATGGGTGCCTCCATAGCCAGCGCCCTGCTCATGGTATCACTGGACATCCGCGACAAGGTGGGCTACGAGTTCCGCAGTTACGGAGCCAACATCCTGCTGGTGCCAGAGAGCGAGAGCATCTCCATCAGCATCGGCGACGTGGACTACGGCTCGGTGACCGAGCAGAGCTACATCGATGAGGAGGACCTGCCCAAGATCAAGGACCATGTCTGGGGCGAGAACGTGCTGGGCTACGCCCCCTACCTCTACTCGGTG
This sequence comes from uncultured archaeon, assembly GCA_964384995.1. Lineage (GTDB taxonomy): Archaea > Thermoplasmatota > Poseidoniia > MGIII > CAYLMJ01 > CAYLMJ01. The sequence continues at coordinate 41,302 of CAYLMJ010000011.1, forward strand.
GTCTACGTTGGCGACCAGGTGGCCATTCTCACCGGGACCTGGTTCGACCAGGTGCAGAAGATAAGTCCCTGGTGGGAGGTGGAGGGCCACTGGATCGACGACCGCAACGACACCACCCGCACCATGGTGGGCACCACAGTGGCCCGCATCCTGGACCTGGAGCTGGGCGACACCCTGGACATCGCCTACAATAACTCTGGCAACCTGTCCACGAGCCAGCTCACTGTGGCCGGCATAGTCACCACCGGCGGCTCCGAGGACAACCAGATATTCGTCAACCTGGGCCTGGCCCAGGAGCTCACCAGGCGGCAGGGCAAGGTCAACACGGTCCAGGTCAGCGCCCTGTGCATCCAGTGTCCGGTGGACACCATGGCCGCCACCATCGAGGAACAACTCCCGGGTGTGGAGGCCAAGACGGTCAAGCAGGTGACCACCGCCGAGATGAACCTGCTGGAGAAGCTGGAACAGCTGATGCTGCTGGTGACGGCCCTGGCCCTGATGGCCTCGGCCCTGGGCGTCTCGACCACGATGACCTCCTCGGTGATGGAGCGGACCACGGAGATGGGGACGATGAAGGCCCTGGGCTCACCCGATTCCAGGATCGCCCTGCTCTTCCTCTGTGAAGGCCTGATCATCGGCATTCTGGGTGGCCTGCTGGGTTTCGGCGTGGGCGTCGTCTTTGCCAAGTACCTGGGACAGAGCGTATTTTCGGCCACCATCGCCCCGCGCCTGAGCGTGGCCCTGGCGGCCATCGGGCTGTCGGTGGGCGTGACCCTGGCCGCTTCCATCCTGCCGGTGAGACGGGCCCTGTCCATCCAGCCGGCCCTGGTCCTGAGGGGTGAGTGAATGGAGGCTTCCGCGACCATGGGAACCCAATGCATCGAGGGCCAGGAGCACCCGAGCCATCCCATCATCTCCACCACCGGGCTGATAATGGACTACAACGACCAGACCCGGGCCCTCAACGGCGTGGACCTGGAGGTGGAGCCAGGGGAGTGGTTGACCATCATGGGCCCCTCGGGGTCGGGCAAGACCACCCTGATGAACCTCATCGGTGGACTCCTGCAGCCCACGGCCGGTCGCATCGCAGTAGAGGAGGTGGACATCGGCTCGCTGAGCCCCAGGGAGCTGGTGAGCTTCAGGCGCGAGAAGATAGGATTCATCTTCCAGCAGTTCCACCTGATACCCTATCTCAACGCCCTGGAGAACGTCATGCTCTCCATGTACTTTCACAGCCTGGCCGACGAGGAGGAGGCACGGGAGGCCTTGCGCCGGGTGGGACTGGCCCACCGGGCCCACCATCTGCCCTCCCAGATGTCGGGGGGCGAGCAGCAGCGGGTGGCCGTGGCCCGGGCCCTGGTGAACTCACCCCAGGTGCTCCTGGCCGATGAGCCCACCGGCAACCTGGACCAGGACAACGGCCAGACCATCCTGGAGCTGATGCGGGAACTCCACCAGGAGGGTCACACCATCGTGCTCATCACCCACGAACCGACCATCGCCGAACTGGGGGACCGGACCATCCGGCTGGTGGACGGCAGGGTGGAGGGAGCAGCACAGGGGACCTCGACCGGGAATGAGGAACCAAAACATCCAGAACTTTCAGAACTTTCAGAACAACCAGAAGAACCAGAAGATCCAGAAAATAACCAGAATACACCAACTAAGGAGGAACAACATGACGACCAATGAAATGGTGAACTGCGGCGAATGCGGCGCAAAGGTCAAGCCCACCAACCTGGTCTCCCATCTGGAGCGGGTCCACTCTCTGGGCCCGGAAGCCGCAAAGGGCCCCAAGGGCAAAGGCAAGGACCGGTCCGACAAGGCTGGCAAAGCAAAGACAAAAGCCCAGGCCAAGGCACCGGCGAAGAATCAGAACAAGAACAGGACCGGCAAGACCGCCCGTTCGAAGTCCGGGGGCTCCACGGGAGGCCTCAAGACCCTGGGAACCACCGGGTCCCGTTCCAGACTGGACAAGGCGGCCCAAGTCCGACAGGAGCGAACGCGCAATCTCATGATAGCCGTGGGTGCCACCCTGGCCCTGGTGATCCTGGTGGGAGCGGCCCTGATGCTGGCCCCCGGCGGCGACGATGATGATGGGTCGGGCATCCCGGTCCTGCAGGCCGTGAACGGCGAGGTGCGCATCCCCACCGCCGAGGTGGACGACGGTGACATCCATTTCTACTACTACGACGAGGATGGCGACGGCGATGGTGACATCAAGTTCTATGTCCACCGCAACCACCGGGACAACCTCCTGACCCGCTTCAGCGTCTGCGAGCCTTGCAAGGGCCTTGACTTCACCACCCGCGACAACGGCGCCCGCATCCACTGCGAGGTGTGCGGCACCGAGTGGGACTCGGACACCTACGAGGGCCTCAAGGGCGGCTGTCAGGACGACCCGCCACCTCACCTGGACCACACCCTCTCGGGTTCCAACGTGGTCATCGACGAGGACGACCTGAAGGCCGGCGGACACTACTTCTGAGGCCCTCTCCGCCTGGAGCTTAACTGCATAACACTTATATACCATGAACTGAAAATTAATGCACTTCAGTACAACTTTCAACAGTTGTATCAGGTGATTGCATGGTGTGTGCTATCCAGACTCGCAAGACATTGCTGCTTGCTTTAGTGGCCATTGCCCTCATGGTGATGGTGCCTTTCAGTTCGTGTGCCGAAACGTATGAAGTGGAGGTCGCAGTGACCTTCTACTACATCGACGATGTGACCATAGATTTTGGTTCCTTCTATTCGGATGACTACCATCCTCTTGTGATAATGCTTCCGGCCGAGGTGTTCTTCTCCAACAAGGTGACCTTCGAGGACAAGCGCTCGGGCGATGAGCTGCGCAAGGTCAAGATCAAGATCGCCGTTGACGATGACGCAACCCAGTGGAAGCAGAAGACCTACTCGGGTGATTACGACTGGGAAGGCAATCCCAGGGGCGAGAAGAAATACACCCAGGAGTTCGGGGCCGGCGAGGACACCCCCTACATCGCCACCATCTACGAGCTCTACCACAAGGTCGGCGACCAGTGGGTCCAGGACGATTACGCCAAGGTCGGCGAGGAAGCCATGGTCTTCACCCTGTCGGGACCCTACAACGACGGCGAACCCGCCAGTGTCATACTCGACGACGACCTCATCCAGCTCTCCGTGGACCAGGGTATCGACCCCGACGACCTGTCATAGGCCGGTCCGTCCATTACCAATAAGCCACTTCGGCAACAGCGGTGGCCATGTTTAGGTAAGGCAGAGGCCATACATAGGCCAGGCTGAGGTTATACTTAGGTCATGCACAGACCATGTAGATGCCATGCCACGGCCATGCCGCGGCCATGCCCTGATGCAAAGAAAGTTACGCTAATCCAGCCTCTCGAAGACCCGCTCCACGATGTCCAGGGCCCGGGTGATGATGTCAGAGGAGGTGGCAAAGGAGAAGCGCAGGTAGCCCTCGCCTCCGGGACCGAAGACACTGCCGGGGGTGCAGATGACCCCGGCCCGGGCGATGCGATGGGCCAGTTCCACAGATGAGAGGTCCTGCTTGTAGCGGGCAAAGGCGTAGAATGAACCTCCCGGGAGGGGACAGCTGAGGCCGTTCATCCGGTTGAGCCGTTCCACCATCAGGTCCCGGCGTTTGCGATAGCGGCCCACCATCTCGTCGATCCAATCCTGGGGGAAGTTGCTCAGGCCATCCAGGGCGGCATACTGCAACGGCGTGGGCGGGCAGGAGACCAGATGGTAGTGGAGCTTCAGCAGGGCCTCGACAGCCTCGGGGGCGGCCAGCACCCAGCCCAGCCTCCAGCCGGTCATGGCAAAGAGCTTGGAGAAGGAGTTGACGTAGATGATGTTCTCCTCGTTGCCATCGTAGAATGTAGCGTGGGGCTGGAAGATTATCTCGTCGTAGACCTCGTCGGTGATCAGGGCCAGTCCGTGGTCGTCAGCCAGCTCCTTGAGGCCGCGGATGGTCTCGGCCGGCCAGCAGGCGCCGGTGGGGTTGGAGGGGCTGTTGACCAGCATGGCGGTGGTCTTGGGGGTGATGAGCTCGGCCACCTGCTCCACCTGGGGGATGAAGTCGTGCTCGAACTCGATGGGGTAGCGCACCGGCTTGGCCCCCGCCAGCCTCACGATGCCCTGGTTCAGGACAAAGCCCACCCCGGGGATGAGCACCTCCTGACCACGTTCCACCAGGCCCATTGCGGCCAGGGCCAGGCCCTCGGTGGCCCCCAGGGTGACCATCACCTGGTAGGGGTCGATGTAGGTCCTGCGCTTGGCGGTCTCGTGGGCGGCGATGGCCTTCTTCAGGGCGGGCAGGCCCCCGGTGGGGGAGTACTTGTTGAGCCCCTGACCCACGGCGTGATGGAGGGCCTCCTGGATCTGTTCCGGCGGGTCGAGGTCGGGCTCACCCAGGCCCAGATGAAGGGAGTTCTCGTCGGCCAGCTCCAGCATCTTGCGGATGCCCGACATCTCGATGGTGTCGATGGTGCTGGAGAAGTTGAGCCGGTTCATGGGGTTACCTTGCCAAGTGATTTGAGAGCTCGATGGTTCAGTCATCCCGGGTGTGGTCGTAGAAGCCCCGGCCGCTCTTGCGTCCATGGTGGCCCGCCCGCACCATCTTCCGCAGCAGGTAGCTGGGGCGGTACTTTGTGTCGCCGAACTCCTGCATCATGTAGTCCATGCCCTCCACCACGATGGGGATGCCGCCGGTGTAGTCGGCCAGCTCCAGGGGGCCCATGGGGTGGGCCAGGCCCAGCTTGATGGCCTTGTCGATGTCCTCGGGGGAGGCGATGCCCTCGGCCACCATGCAGGCGGCCTCGTTGATGATGACATCCACCATCCGCGAGACGATGAAGCCGGGGGTGTCCTTCACCACCACAGTCTCCTTGCCCATGATCTCCCGGGAGACCATCTGGGCCGCTTCCAGGGTCTCATCTGATGTGCGCGCCCCGGTGACTATCTCCACCAGCTTCATCACCGCCACGGGGTTGAAGAAGTGCATGCCGATGACCCGCTCGGGGCCCTCAACGACGGAGGCGATGTCGCTGATGGAGAGGGCCGAGGTGTTGGTGGCCAGGATGGTGTCGGGCCGGCAGAGCTGGCCCAGCCTGGTGAAGATGTCCTTCTTCAGGGCCATGTCCTCGAACACCGACTCGATGACCAGGTCGGTATCGGGCACGGCCTCCTCCAGGGTGGTGCAGGGGCGCAGACGGCCCATTATCTCCTTGGCCTGCTCCTCGGTGAGCTTGCCCTTGGCCACGAAGAAGCGCTGAAGGGTCTTCTCGATGCCGGCCAAGCCCCGCTGGACCGCCTCGTCGGTGACGTCCTGCAGGGCCACCTGACAGCCTTTGAAGGCCAGGACCTGGGCTATCTGGGCGCCCATGACCCCGGCGCCCAGCACGGCGACTTTATCTATCTTCATGTTTGATGCTCCTTGATCTGTTGGTTGGTAAAGGTCATTTCTGCAATTCCCTGGCGATGATGTCCAGGTTGATGGTCTGGGTGCCGCCACCGTAGAGGAACCAGCGGGCGTCCCGCAGGTAGCGCTGGGGTCCCAGCTCCAGGGAGGTGCCCAGGGCCCCGAAGATGCGCCCGGCCTGCTCGGCGCAGTCGATGGAGGTCTCGGTGGCCACGAACTTGGCCATGGCCGACTCCTTGTTCACCGGCAGATCCTTGTCCATGCGCCAGGCGGCCTGGTAGATGAGCAGACGGCTGGTCTCGATGTCCATGGCCATCTGAGCCAGCTTGTGGGCCATGGCCTGGAACTTGACGATGGGCCGGCCGAAGGCCCGTCTCTGCTGGGCGTAGGCGATGGAGTCCTCCAGGGCCGCCCGGGAGACGCCCAGGGCCAGGGCCCCGGTGTGGACCCGGATGTCGTTGAGCACTCCCCGCAGGAGCGGGAAGCCCTGGCCCTCCTTGCCGCCAAAGAGGTTCTCGACGGGGATCTCCACGTTGCGCAGGTTGACCTCGTAGCAATGGACCCCCCAGGCCGATAGCTTGGGGATCTCGCTGCCCACCTCCAGGCCGGGGGTGTCGGCGTCCACCAGGAAGAGGTCGATGCCCTTGAAGCCGGCCTCGGGGTCGGTCTTGGCCGCCACGGTGAAGTAGTCGGCCCGGTCGGCGCCGGTGATCCAGCTCTTGGAGCCGTCCAGCAGGTAGGTGTCGCCCTGGCGCACGGCGGTGGTGGCGATGGCCCCCAGGTCGGTGCCGCCAAGGGGCTCGGTCATGCAGATGCCGCCGGTCTTCTCGCCCTTGATGGCCGGGTAGAGCAGACGTTCCTTCTGCTCCTCGGTGCCGCAGCGGTAGACGAACTCGGTGCCCATCAGACACTGCATCATGGTGGCGGCGGCCACCGACAGGTAGCCTCTGGCCAGCTCCTCCAGCATGATGGCGAAGAGGACATTGTCGCCTCCCTGACCACCTATCTCCTCTGGGTAGCGCAGGCCGTAGTAACCCATGTCGGCGATGGCCTTGTAGAGCTCCTCGGGGATGGTGTGCTCCTTTTCCATCTGGTCAACGCGGGGGTAGATCTGCTGTTCCACGAACTCGGCGACGGTGCGGCGGAAGAGCTCCTGCTCGGTAGAGAAGGCGAAATCCATCTGGCGGCCTCATCCCCTGACGGCTATTGCCTCGGGGAAGGGGGCATGGGCCATCGAGGGTTTAAGGATTGGTAATACCCAGACCCGGAGAGGTCCGTACCGACCTCAAGACGGGCTTCGTTCATCGCCCTCGTCCAGGACCCGCTTCACTCGGCCCACCTGACCCGAGGCTAGTCTGACCTTGATGCCGTGGGGATGGGTGGCCGACCTCGTCAGGATGGAGGCGATGACGCCCTCGGTGAGGTTGCCCGACCGCTGGTCCCGCTTCTGGACCACGGCCACCCTCATCCCGGGTCTCAGGTCTTTGCGCTGTATGGTGGTCATGGACTCGCGCCTTTACTCCGTGAGGCGCTTCCGCCTTTTAACCGATGGCCTTCTCCACAGTTCCTTGCTACCCTTCGCTTTGGCATTTCGATAGATGTTCTCCAGGCGGTCAATCTCGGAGACGAAGTCCCGCTTGTCGACGGCATATTCGCCCACGATATGTTGCAAATTCTCCTCGGGTTTGTATCCCAAACCGCCCCAGAAGATGTCACTGATGATTACCTGCTCATCTTGATGGGATACATTCCAGTAAATGGTTTCACAACAACCGCTGCACCCGCAACCTCGCGTTAATAATTCGCTCTCCACACTGGGTTGGACCTGATCATCGACAATGAGGTCCTGGTTCCTGGACTTAAGGAAGGGTTCGATATTGATGCGGGTGGTATGGGAGAGGACCACGAGTTCATCCTTGTAGACCAGGCGTAGGATGTTGAAGTAGTGCAGGCATATCTCGAGGTTCCCCTCGAACCGCCCTTTTTCACCACCACTGTGGAAGGCATGGGCCAGATTGATCTTGAAGGCCTTGAACCGGGCTCGCTTCAGGCACGTCAGGAAGCGACCGATGGCCTCCCGGTGGTCGGGCTTCTGATTGGCGATCTTCCTTAGATACTGGTAGACGATGTTGCGGGAGCGATCATCAGTATAGCTCCTCCGTGATATCTCAGCTATTAGCTCGTTGACGGTTTCGACATCGGTTCCCATGAATCTGTTCAACTCTTTGAAGAAGTCCCGCCTCTCCTTCCCCTGGTTGTAGGGTGTGGGAGGTCTTTGTTTCGGTTCTTGGTCTGTGTTCATTCCTGTTTGGCCTCCCGTTCCTGATAAACCCTGTTGAACTTCAGGATGTAGAGGGCTAGGAAGATGAGGGTCGTGACACCGGCGATGAGGTAGATGCGGGGGGCGGCCAGGTCGCTGCTAAGATACAACGGATTGCCATCCTTGGGGTGAAAGGGGTTCATCTCGGAGTAGATGAGGGAGTCGTAGAGGATGTGGGAGAAGGTGCCGAGGAAGGCCCCCAGGGTGATGGAGCGCAGATTGGCCTCCGGCTCCCAGCAGAAGAACTCCTTCAGCCTCGCCACCGGTTTCCTGAGCAGCCAGGCGACTCCGATGATGACCAGGGCCATGGCGGTGGCCCCGGCGAAGGTGTGTAGGTGGCCGTGGATGGGCGATCCCCATGCCACGTAGGCGAAGAACTCCAGGTCGATGAGCACACTCCCCAGCGCGGCGGCAAAGAGGTCCACTCTCCCGGGCCAGCGATGGGCCAGCAGGCCGGGCAGGCCGATGTGGAGGGGTGTGACGGGCATCCGATGATGGCAAGGCTCCAGGATAATTGAATGCTGGGGTCCAAACCCCGGGCTGGACCAGCATTGCCAATCCGGCCTCCTTTTTTAGCCGCCCGCCTTTGCCAGGACTCCCGGGAGATCACCATGCGCATCGGCATCGACGTGGGCGGTACCTTCACCGACTTTCTGCTGACCACCGACGACAACCAGTTCGAGGTCTACAAGGTTCTGTCGACCCCGCCCGACCCCTCGGAGGGGGTGCTCACCGGCCTGCGGGAGATGGCCGCCGCTCACTCGCTGGAGCTGGCCGCCTTCCTGGACCGGGTGGAGACCATCGTCCATGGCACCACGGTGACCACCAACGCCGTGCTCACCTACAACGGGGCCAGGACAGGCCTGCTCACCACCCACGGGGTCCGCGACGCTCTGGAGATGCGCCGGGGCATCCGCGAGGAGCAGTACAACAACCGCTACACCAACGTGAAGCCCCTGGTGCCCCGCTACCTTCGCCATCCGGTGCGGGGACGCCTGGACGCCGCGGGACAGGAGCTGGAGGCCCTGGAGGAGGGTGACATCAAGGCCGGCCTGCAGCTGTTCCAAAAGGAGGGCGTCGAGGCGGTGGCGGTCTGCTACATGAACGCCTTTGCCGACCCCGACCACGAGGCCCGCACCGCAAAAATGGTGCACAAGGCCATGCCCGAGGCCTATCTCACCACCTCTACCGAACTGCTCCCCTCCATCCGCTTCTACGACCGCCTCTCCACCACGGTCCTCAACTCCTACGTCGGCCCCATCCTGCGCTCCTATCTGCGCTCCCTCACAGCCAGGCTTGCGGAGGCGGGCTTTGGCGGGGTCCTGCTCATCATGCAGTCCAACGGCGGGGTCATCGCCCCCGAGGTGGCCATCGACACCGCGGCGGCCACCCTGCTGTCGGGACCGGCGGGAGGCCCGGTGGCGGCCCTGACCTATGCCGGGCTCCATGGCCATCGCGACTGCCTTACCATGGACATGGGCGGCACCTCGTTCGACGCCGCCCTCATCCGTGACGGTCAGCCCCTGGTGACCACCGAGGGGGAGATCAACCGCCTGCGGCTGGCCCTGCCCATGCTGGGCATCCACACCATCGGCGCCGGCGGCGGCTCCATCGCCTGGCTGGACGAGGGCGGCCTCCTGCGCATGGGCCCCCAGAGCGCGGGGGCCAATCCCGGACCTGTGAGCTACGGCCTGGGGGGTGAGCGGCCCACCTGCACCGACGCCAACCTCCTGCTGGGCTACCTGGACCCCGATTACTTCGCCGGTGGTCGCATGCCCCTGGACAGGGTGGCGGCCGCGGCCGCGGTAACCTCACAGATAGCGGAACCCCTGGGCCTGAGCCTCACCGAGGCGGTGGCCGGAATGTACCAGGTCATCAACGTCAACATGGCCGCCGGGGTCCGCGAGATAACCATCAAGCGGGGTCACGACCCCCGGGACTTCCCCTTGGTCGTGGCCGGCGGGGCCGGTCCTTTGCATGGCTGCGCCATCGCCTCCGAGCTGGAGATACCCTTCCTGCTGGTGCCCCGGGAGTCATCCATCTTCTGCGCCGCCGGGATGCTGATGTCCGACCTGAGCCACGACTTCGTGCGCACCCACCCGGCCGACCTGCTGGACCTGGACCCGGCCGTTCTGCGGGAGCTCTACGATGAGATGGAACACCGGGGTCGCGACCTGCTGGAGCTGGAGAACATCCCCGAGGCGCGGATGGAACTGCACCCTTCGCTGGACCTGCGCTACCAGAAGCAGTATCACGAGGTGACGGTGTCGGTGACCATGGATGAGATAGCCCGGGGTGATATGGCGGCCATGGCCTCCCGCTTCCATCCCGAGCACAACCGGCTCTACGGCTACTCCCTGGAGGAGGAGGGCACCCCGGTGGAGCTCATCAACTGCCGCCTGCGGGCAACGGGCCGCACCGAGAAGCCCCGCTTCACCACCGAGGCCATGACCGAGGTGCCGCTGGACCGGGCCCTCAAGGGTCACCGGGAGGCCTACCTGCCCGCCGCCAACGCCTTTGCCAAGGTGCCGGTGTACGACGGACTGGCCCTGTTGCACGGCCACACCTTCGATGGCCCCGCCCTGGTGGAACAGCCCAACACCACCCTGATGGTCATGCCCGAGTACCGCCTGCGGGTGGATGGCTACGGCAGTTACGTGGTCTACCTGAAGGAGCGGGAAGAGGAGATGGCGGGGAGGTTGAAGGCATGAGGCTGCAAAGGTTTGATGCGATTGGGGTCAAGAGGAGGCTGAAGGCATGAGGAGGGAGCAGGCATGAGCGTGCCCATAGACAAGATCCTGGCCTCGGTGCTCCAGTGCCGGTTCAAGTCCATCACCGAGGAGATGTCCCTTGCCCTGACCAAGACCACCCGCAGTCCCATCCTGTGCGAGGCCAAGGACTTCGTCACCGGGCTCTACGACGCGGAAGGCAACATGCTTGAGCAGACCGAGAACCTGCCCATCCTTTCCTTCTCGCTGGCTCCCGTGTGCAAGTACATCCGGGAGTACTTCGGCGACGAGCTCTACCCCGGCGATGTCATCTTCCACAACGACGTCTTCTCCATGGGCAACCAGAACAACGACGTGGCCGTCTACAAGCCCATCTTCCATGACGAGACCCTGGTGGGCTGGTCGGCGTGCAAGGGCCATCAGGCCGATATCGGCGGGGCGGTGGCGGGCGGCTACAATCCCCAGGCCACCGAGGTGTGGCAGGAGGCCCTGCGCATACCACCGGTGAAGGTCTACGAGAAGGGCAAACTGCGCAAGGATGTCTGGGATCTCATCTTCGCCAACATCCGCTTCCCCATCGTGGCCGAGGACATGAAGGCCGAGATAGGCTCATGCGTCGTGGGCGAGCGGGGCCTGCTGAGGGTCGTCGAGCGCTACGGCATCGAGGTCTTTGAGGCCCACAAGCGCTACCTCTTCGATGCCACCGAGCGGATGATGCGGGCCGAGATAGCCACCATCCCCGAGGGCACATACCAGGGCGAGGCCACCGTCTACTACGACGGCCGGACCCCGGGGAGCACCTACCAGATCCGGGTGACCATCACCGTCACCAAGGACAGCATCCGTTTCGACTACTCCGACACCGACGGCCAGACCGATGGCTTCGTCAACGGCACCTACACAAGCTCGGCCTCGGCCACCATCCTGACCTTCCTGCAGATGGTGAACCCCGACCTGCCCCACAACGAGGGCATGGTGCGGCCCATCGAGATAATCATCCCCGAGGGCACCATCCTCAACGCCAGGTTCCCGGCGGCGACGACCTTTGGCAACCACCTCTGCCCACCCAACGCCGACGCCATCATCCGGGCCCTGGCCCCGGCCATCCCCGAGCGGGTGACCGCCGGCTGGAACGCCCTGCTGTGCCAGCTCACCACCGGCACCGACCCCCGCAAGGAACTGCCCTACGTGGACATAGGCTTCATGGGCCTCAAGGGCGGCTCGGGGGCCACCAAGGGTGTGCCGGGCTACGACCACATCGGGATGATCGACGCCTCGGGGGGCCTGCTGGACCAGGACTACGAGATGTTCGAACAGCAGACGCCCCACCGCCTGCTCCAGCATGAGTTCCTGAGGGACTCCTACGGCGCGGGACAGTGGCGAGGTGGCTTGGGCGTGGTGACGGCCTTTGAGATCGGCAGTGACGACACCAAGGTGGTGACCTTCGGCGATGGAGACGTGGAGCCTGCCTTCGGCCTATTCGGCGGCGGTGTGGGGAGCCTCAATCGCATGGAACTGCGCTACCCCGACGGCAAGGTCTACACCACGACGACCAAGGACCTCATCGAGGGCGTTCCCAGGGGCACCATCCTCTACCAGGAGGCAGGGGGCGGTGGAGGCTACGGCGACCCGAAGAAGCGCAAGGAGGAGCTGGTGGAAGACGAGGTGCGCGACGGCCTGCTGAGCAAGGAGAAGGCCAAGGCCGATTACGGGTTCGAGGTGGATTAGTCTAACAGCCAAACAGCCAAACAGGCAATTGATAGGTTCCCGTACCCACACAGCTATTAACCTCCCCATCTCCCTCCCGCCTCACCATGCGACCGTTCGAACCCAACGCGCTCATCGAGCCCTTCAAGATCAAGATGGTGGAGCCCCTGCCCCGTCCCTCCCTCAGACAGCGGGGCGAGGCCCTCAAGCGGGCCCGGTTCAATCTCTTCGGCCTGAAGGCTGGCGAAGTGCTCATCGATCTTATGACCGACTCGGGGACCTCGGCCATGAGCCAGGGCCAGTGGGCGGGGATGCTGCTGGGCGACGAGTCCTACGCCGGGGCCCGCTCATTCTCCCGCTTCCATCACGCCATCCAGGAGGTCACTGGTCTTGCGCACATCATCCCCTGCCATCAGGGGCGGGCGGCGGAGCGGATGCTCTTCTCACTCGTCGGCGGCGAGGGCAAGGCGGTGCCCGGCAACACCCACTTTGACACCACCCGGGCCAACATCGAGCGCTCCAGGGCGGACGCTCTGGATTTCGTCATCCCCGAGGGTCTCGACCCCTCCTCCGAGCATCCCTTCAAGGGCAACGTGGACATCGCCGGCTTTGGCGACTGGCTGGCCGAGCATCATGAACAGGTCCCGCTCTTCATCCTCACCGTCACCAACAACTCGGGCGGGGGCCAGCCGGTGTCCCTGGCCAACATGCGAGCCCTGAAGGAACTGCTGGACGGGTACGACATCCCCCTGTTCCTTGATGCCGCCCGCTTTGCCGAGAACGCCTACTTCATCAAGTTGAGGGAGCCCGGCTACTCCGACCGGACGCCCAAGGAGATCGCAAAGGAGATGTTCGGACTGGCCGACGGGGCCATGATGTCCATGAAGAAGGACGCCTTTGGCAACATCGGCGGCTTCCTGGCGCTCAACGACGACGAGCTGGCTCAGCAGTGCCGCAACCTGCTCATCATCGGCGAGGGCTTCCCCACCTATGGCGGTCTGGCCGGCCGTGACCTGGAAGCCCTGGCCGTGGGCCTGACCGAGGTGCTGGACGAGCATTACCTGGAGTACCGCATCGCCTCCACCGCCTACCTCTGGCGCCACCTGGACCGGGAAGGGGTGCCCCTCCTGCGACCGGCCGGCGGCCACGCCGTCTACCTGGATGGCCGGGCCTTCCTGCCCCACATCGAGCCGGCCGAACTGCCGGGTCAGGCCCTGTCGGTGGCCCTCTACCAGACCGCCGGCATCCGCTCGGTGGAGATCGGCACCGTGATGTTCGGCAGGACCGACCCCGACACGGGTCTGCAGTTACCGGCCTCCATGGACCTGGTGCGCCTGGCCATCCCCCGCCGGGTCTACACCCAGTCCCACATCGACTACGTGGTGGAGGGCGTCACCCACGTGTTCCAGGAGCGGGATTCCATCGGCGGCTACCGGCTGGTGGACGAGCCCCCGGCCCTGCGCCACTTCACCTGCGGTTTTGAGCCCATCGACTGGGACCCGCTGGGCTGAACCCCGCCCCAACCTGCCGCACAGGCCAACGAGCCAACAAGAAAATTTATAAACTATCAGATGCAAGGTCTCTTTGCTGGTAGTATGCGCACTTTGTCCATCTTCCTGATGGCGCTGGTCGGGGGAATCCTCCTGCTGGCGTTGTCCACCCAATCATCTGCGAGCGAGGGAGCCGGCCCCGGAGCCGGCGGCGATGAGAGCGACAACGGGACCGCCGGTCCCAGGCTGGCCCTCTTCGATCACGCCAGGAAGGTCACCTCCGACGAGCTGGACAGCCTGACCTTCCGCTTCTCGGTGAAGGAGCTCAAGGGCGAGGATCCGGCCAACCTGACCTTCAAGCTGGCCTGGGCCCGCGCCACCTACGGCGAGGAGGCTGCCAACGCCGCCAAGGATATCAACAGCTCAGCCACGGGCCTGAACCAGGGCGATGGTGGACGGGGTGGTTCCGCGAACTCGTCCTCCAACGACGTCAGCGATGAGCTGGACCAGATCGAGAAGAAGTACGCCCTGAAATGGAACCCCCTCTCCAGGCCGGTCCAGCAGATAGGCAACTCAACCAACTTCGCCTTCCAGCTGGCGGGCCAGCATCAGCTCCCGGCCGGATACTACCTCCTACGGGTGCAGGTCCTGGATGAGGAGGGCAACCGGACCCTCATGTGGCTCTTCAGCGACCGGCCCCTGATGGTCTACTACAAGGAGGTCAAGCAGAAGGTGTCGCTCAACATAATCACGGTGCCCGACTACCCCAACAGCACCCTCCATTACCGCGTCCGGTACGAGGGCCCCTTCCTGGAGAACCCCCTGGCCTTCATCACCGCCCCCCACATCGGCCTGGTGGACCACCGCATCAATATGAGCGGCATCATGGTCGCCAATGGCGGTGAACTGACGGGCAACTACTCCTTCTTCCCTTTGCCCATCCCCCACGGGGCTTACACTCTGCACCTGCGCGGGGTCGATGGTGCCAACCGCACGGTCAGCGTCAACTCCCATTTCATATTGAAGGCCCACAACCTGACCAGCGACGGTGACAACGAGGTCGAGAGCGAGAGCGGCCGGCTCAAGATCAAGCTGAAGGTCAAGGGCAACCTCACCAACGCCCTGCTCAGCCTGGAGGAGCTGGACATCAACCCCGGTCACGAGCTCAACCTCACCAAGCTGAAACTGAAGTTCAAGGACCAGATACCGCCGGGTCAGGTGCACAAACTGGGACGTTACCTGTCGGTGGAACCCTCCTCGGAAGTCATCCAGCAGCTGCGGAACGCCACCCTGCGCTTCTACGTCAACGCCACCGACCTGGACGAGAATGGCACCCCCCTGGGCCAGCGCATCCACGGCCTGCGGGTCTTCTACTTCAACGAGACCTCGGGCGAGTGGGAGCCTGTGGCGGGCTCGGGCTACGACCCGGTCAATGGGTACGTCTGGGCCCTCATCCCCCACTTCTCCATATACGGCCTCTTTGGCACCAACGTGGCCCCCACGGCCTCCATCGACCCGGCCTCGGTGACCGTCTACAGCGGCGAGGAGTTCACCCTGCAGGGTGAAGGCAACGACCTGGACGGCGAGATCGTAGAGTGGGCCTGGGACCTGGACGGCGACGGCGAGTACGAGCTGGTCTCAACCACATCGGGAGAGGTTACCCACTCCTACACCACCACCGGGACCCATCAAGCCAAGCTGAGGGTCTCGGACGATCAGGGTGCCACCGGCTTCGAGCAGATCACCATCACGGTGAAGGACGGGTCCGCGGATGACGACGACGACTCGGTGCCTCTGCCAATATGGGTCTCACTGATGGCTCTCCTGGCGGCAGTTGTCCTGATCGCTGGACGCAGACGCTAAAGCTGAGGATCAACGCGGGGACCACAACCAGGCTATCCTCCTCCGCCTCACCCGGTCAGCCGGTCAGCCGGTCCCCGCCTCTTCAGCCTCTCCCACTTCACCTGCCTCACTTGCCTCTCCTGCCTCTTTCAACTTCAGGGCCGTTCCAGCCTCCTCGGCCTGGTCCTCTATATCGTCATCGATCTCATCCTCTTCATCCTCACCATCGGCCCGGGCCTGGAGCCTCAGATAGAGGTACGGAATGGCCACGACGATGAGGAAGAGCAGGAGGGGGACGGCGATGTCCCAGCTGGCCAGGTCGCCCAGGTTGCGCAGGTCCAGCAGGGATTCAGTGAAGACCAGCAGCAGGTAGTTGGCCACGATGGCGCCCAGGATGGTGCCGGCCATGTAGGCTCGGAAGCTGATGCGGGATAGGCTGGCCAGGAAGCTGATGGCAAAAAAGGGCCCCAGCATGCGCAGGAGAAAGAGGGTGAAGACCGAGCGGATCTCGGTCCTCAGATCGTCGGGCTCCTCGATGGCGGCGAAACGCTTGCGGAACCAGCCCAGGCCGCTCATGTTGCGGATGCGGCTCTGCAGGAAGCCCCCGGCCGCGCGCTTCTGGCTCAGGTAGCCCTCGATGCTGCGGACCCCCAGGTAGCGCACCGCCAGAAAGGAGATGAGGCCGCCCAGGATGGCGCCGATCACCGAGAGGAACAGACCGGACCATTTGCCAAAGAGCACCCCCCCTGCGGCGGTGAGGAACGATACCGGGAAGACGAAGGCCACCACGGCGTAGAGCACCACGTAGGCCAAGGGCCCCCAGAAACCGTAATCGTCGGTGATGTCCCGCAGGTCACCCTCAGAGCGGACCTCAACCACGCCGCTGTACCAAACCGTGGCCAGGGCGCCGATGATGAGCAACAGCAACAGCAAGGGGCCTAACCAGGGCAGGCGATCCAGCAGGCTCCGGGAAGGTTCCCCCATTGATATTGGAAGTTGTTTGCTATTATAAGAAATGGTATGGCAATAACATAACCTGGAACCTCATCCGATCTGGAGAACCAGTGTCGGTCCGCCACCATGGTTCGAAACCGACAAATAGAGTTCAGCCCCTGCCCTCCCCGAAGAAGTGTGTTAATTGTAGTTACACGGTGAAGGATAGGGTGATGATGGGCAGGGACGGGTAGACCGTAGAGTGTACCAGATGATCGGGAGCCGGGTCAATCCTTGGGCTTGGCCAGGAGCTTCTTGAGCACCAGCAGGTCCTTGACCTGGGCCTTGACCTTGAGCTTCTTGGTGGCGTAGGCCTTGATGGGCTTGAGGGTGCCCGCCAGCATGCCCGACATGGTGGCGTGGTCGGCGAGGATGGTGATGTCGGGACCGGCCTCGGGGTCATCCTCGGCGACACCGTCCAGGGGCAGGGCGACCCGGGTGATGGCCTCCAGGGTGGAGTCGGCCAGACGGGTGGTGAAGCCCACCTGCTCGCCCACCTGGATCAGGACCTCCTTCTCCATGCCGGTGATGAACTTGGCGAACTTGGGCTCGTTGGGTATCTGCTCGTTGAAGAGCCGCACCTTCTCGGCGATGAGCTCCTCGATGGTATCCATCGAGAGCAGGTTGGCCGGGTCTGCGGCCGGGGCGGCGGCTGGGGCTGTATCGTCGTTGACCATGGTCACAACTCGGTCCCGGTCAGTCGGCGAACCGGTCCAGGGAGGCCTGCGGTCTCAGCAGGCGGTCCACGGTCTTCCAGGTCCGACGAGTGCCCGGAGGCAACTGGTGATTGTCACGCCAGTAGCGCTTGATAAACTCTTGGGTGACCGGGTCGGATGGATAGCCCGAGCCGACGTCATCGTCGACCTGCTCGGCCAGCCTGGCGATGGCGCGGTCGCGGGCCACCTTGGCCAGGATGGAGGCGGCCGCCACCACTGGATAGCGGGTGTCGGCCTTGTGCTCGCACACCATCTCGATGGGTGGCAGAGGAGCATCAGCGGTGGCCACCGCCAGCCGGTTGTTCACCTCCCGGGCGTAGTTGGCGGCGTTGGAATCGGCGGCATCCAGGTAGGCGGTGACCCGCAGTTGAGCCGAACGAGAGGCGTCAGCTTCCCCGGCCAGCCGGGCCACGACCAGGGCTTTCAGGACGCTGGCGAAGAGCCGGGCCTCGATGCGATTGAGGGTCATCTGGGAGCGCAGGGCGTCCAGGTCCTCGGCCTCGAGGAAGACCAGCTCCCACTCCGTGTTATCCTTGATCTTGACCTCCAGCTCCTCCCGGCGTTTTGGCGTCAGGAGCTTGGAATCGCGCACTCCCAGTCTCCTCAGCGGTCCATCGTCTGAGACGGCCACCCCGCCCACGACCAGGGGTCCAAGGACCGGCCCCCGTCCGGCCTCATCGACTCCGCAGATCATGCGTCGTCGATTCAGTTGGTCGACCGGCATAGCCGTTCTCCTCCGTAGCCCCTCATGAATTCGGGGCTCACGGCCTCATCAACTCCGCAGATCATGCGTCCCCCAAGCCATGGGAGACCTCATCTGAATTGGCAACCACAGAGACACAGAGAGCACAGAGAGAGCACAGAGAATGTACTTTGTGTCGTGCTCTGTGAACTCTGTGACCCTGTGGTGGATCTTGGAACAACATCAGGCCTCCTCCCTGGCTGACAGGGCCAGGGTCGCCCATTTGCGGCAGAGAAAGTAGACGGCGGCGAAGGTGGGCAGCTCGGCCACCTCACTGGGCTCCAGTCCGTAGGCCTCGCCCCTGAGGGTCACCTTGCCCGGCCTGGGTCCCGCCCTGACCTTCACCGGCCTGTCGTCCAGGACCACCGCCTGCTGGTAGGGGTCGAAATCCTGCATCCCTTCCAGGGGCACCGGTACGACGGCCAGACCGGTACCGCCGTGGAGCGAGCCCGGCAGGCGGATGAGTCGATGGGTGTCGGTGGTCACAGGCTCGTCGGTGTGGCCCCGGCTGTCGGCGACGGCCTGTTCCAGCCAGTGGTCGCGCAGGGCGGAGGGGGCGGCCTCCCAGACCTGCTGGAGCTTGGCTCCCTTCTTCACCAGCTTGGTGAGCTTCTCCACCGTCTTGGGGCCCACGCCCTTGATCTGCATCAGTTGGGGCAGGCTGTCCAGCCGCTTGGGATCGCCCAGGACCCGCATGTAGGCCTGGACGGTGCGGGAGAGCCGGCCGCCCCAGCCGGGGCTGTCGGGGGAGGGCAGGACCTTGATCACCTGGGGGTGCTCCTTGCCCTTGTAGCGGGTCCAGGTCTTCACCCGGTTGACCAGGACCTTGTCCAGGTCAAGGCCGGTACTGGTGATGTAGTCGACGATCTCCCGCCGGCCGTGGCTGTCCAGCTTGAGGAGCCTTGGGTCCCGGACGTGGATGTGATAGCCCCGGCCTCCCGAGAAGTAGACCTTGAGCCAGCGGGGCTCCAGGCCCAGGTCCCCCAGCAGGAACTCGTGGACCAGCCGGTTGGTCTCGACCAGGGTCTGCTCCATGAGCCTGGGGAAGGGGGTGCCCTCCGCCGCCTCCATGTGGTCGGCGTCCAGGTCGAACACCAGGTCGGCCCCCTGCCAGACCTTGTCCACCATCTTTGCCGCCGAGGGCTTGCGATAGTAGGCCACCGAGTGGTAGGCGTGGGCCGGATGGGCATGATGGAGATGGTCCTTCAGCGAGCGCCGACTGGTGAAGGTGAGGTGGCGCCGCATCGACCGGCCCCAGGGGATGAAGCCCCACTCCCGGTGGTTGAAACGGGGAGGCAGGTCCAACTTCGCCTGGCGATAGTAGGCAGTAAAGCATTGGGTCAGGAAGCGCTGGGTGTGGGCCTGCTCCATGTCGGCCAGCAGGGGCGTTTCAATCCCCTCCGGCAGGGTCTGGCTGGCCATCGCCGTTCTTGTTGTCTTCCGCTCCCTCTACCTCATCAACTTCCGGTTCGCCTCCCTTCTTCAGTTCCTTTTCATCCCTGAAATCGTTATCATCATCCTCTGCATCCCTCTCCACTTCTTCCTCAACCTCATCATCTTCCTCATCCTCGTCGGTCTCGAGATCCTCGTCCAGGGGTCCCTCATCCAGGGAGCGAGAGGCCTCCTCCACCTCACCCATCGTCATCTCCACGGGGACCAACCCCTTCAGGTCGTCGGGCGTCACCCCCATCGCGGCCCAGGCCTTCCGGGCCTTCAGGAACTCGGGCAGCAGGTAGCCCACTCCCAACCGGTGGGTGAACTTGAACTTCCAGGGCAGGCGGGGCAGACTCACCGCCAGCAGGCGCAGGAGGCGGGTGACCTCCCGTCGGGAACCACCATCGAACCGGCTCACCTCCAGGAAGTGGAGCTGGCCGCCGTGACCCGGTGATTCGTCCCAGCATTCGATATCGAACCGGGCCGGATGGGAGACCTTGAAGCGGAAGGTGCGGGCGAAGCGGTCCAGGGTGATGACGAAGGTGAACCTGGAGAAGTGACGCTGGCCGATGCGGTACTCGCAGGTGTAACCCAGCTCCCTGAGGCTCTCCCGCAGCACCAGTGCCAGGGAGCGGGCGTTGGAGGAGCTGGGAAGTTTCCGGGCCGTCATGGCCCCTCAGAGCTCGAACTCGCCGGCGATGAGCGGATGGGCCAGGTCCCAGGCCACGATGGTCGAAGGGGCCAGCTCCCCGAAATGACCCAGGGTCTGCCCGTCAACCATGACCCTGGCACACCGGCCAGGGATGTACTCGGGTCGCTGGACCCCTTCCAGCTTCAGCTCCAGTCCCTGGTCCAGATTCAGGCGGCCCAGCAGGCTCTCGGTCAGCCCCTTGGCCCGGCTGAAGTTGGCCCGGGCCGCCAGCTCCACGAAGGCCATCCGCTGGTGGTTGGCGTGGTCCCGGACCACCTCGCCCACCTCGAAGAGCCGCTGGGGCAGTTCGCGATGGGTGTTGGAGGCCAGCACCTCCATGAGCCCGGGAAGCAGGGAGGTGCGCATCAGGCTGTACTCGACACCGATGGGGTTGGCCATGCGGGTCACCTGGACCGTCGCTCCATCATCCGACGCGATGGCCCCGCCATCTGCGACCTCGACCCCCATCTTCTGGAACTGGGCCGCCGGTCCGGACAGCGAGAGGGTCATGACCTCCTGGAAGCCCAGGCCCACCAGGGTCTCCCTGGCGGCCTCTGCCCGCTCCTGCGGCTCCCGACGGGAGCCGAAGGTCATGGAGCCGGGCAGGGTCTCCTTGGAGTTGAGGTAGCCCAGGCCGATGGCGGCCTCCTCCACCAGGTCCACCCGATGCAGGATGTCCCAGCGGTAGGCCGGCACCTGCACCTCCAGCAGGTCCTGGTCGGGATCGGCAAGCTTCGCATCCAGCCCCATGCGCTGGAAGGCCAGTTGCAGGAGCTCCGGGTTCTGCTCCCAGCCCAACAGCCGCTCCAGGTAGGCCAGCTCCACCGACCAGCTCTGGGGTGCCAGGTCGGGGGTGACCAGGGTCTTGCCCGAGGTGGGGCCCAAGTTAGGGTCCTCGGGGTAGATCACCTTCACCGCCTCGACGGTCCCTTCCCGCTCGGCCAGGGCGCAGGCCACGATGTTCAGGGTCTGGGTGACCGCGGCCAGGTCCAGACCGGTGACATCCAGCAGGATGTTGGTGGTGGAATCGGTGACGGTGGTGACGGTGCCGTTGATGATGGGTGGGAAGGAGAGCACCTGGTCGTTGGCATCGAAGATGATGGGATAGCGGTCGAAGCCCTCCATCAGGTGGGCGTAATCGATACCCTTGGGATGCTGGGTCAGGATCTGGTCCAGGTCCATCTCCCGGGTCTCCTGGAGGGGCACGAACGAGACCTCGCGGGGCTTCACGGCGGTGTAGCGGAAGGGCGGCGTCAGATCGTCCATGTCATGGACGCCGATGGAGACCTTGCTGCGCTTGCGGCCCAGGGTCAGGTGGAGCTTCTCCTGGAGCTCCATCATTGCGATGATGGCGTCGTCGTCCATCTCCACCCCCCTTACCGCGCCGCTGACCACCCAGGGTCGGACCCCAAGCACCGGCGGCTCGACCCGCATCTCCATCTTGGCGGGGGCGACCGGGTAGTCCTGCAGGCCCGGCTTTCGCCCGGTGAAGGCCCGCATGGCCCGGGCCACGCCCTCCACCGAGTAGAGGTCGGGTCGGTCGGGGAAGAACTCCACCGACAGCTCCTCGCCGTCGACCCGGTCCACGTCGGCGCCGATTAGGGGCACCAGCTCCAGGAACTCATCCTGGGACAGGTCCAGGCCGGACAGGCGGGCAAAGTCGCTGAAATAGAAGTTGATGACCGGCATCCTTCACCCCAGGGTGCCCGCCACCTTAAGCTTAGATGCCTGGCCTGGGCTGAGGGGATGGGATTCAGATCGCAAAATAGCCTCCCGGCTGGGCCCAAGGCCGAGCTTGAGCGGAATGAGGGTTCAGCCTTTCTTGAGCCGGCGCTCGCGCTTGCGGCGGCGCATCTTCTTCTTGCGCCATTTCCAGCGCTGTTGGCCGTGCTTCTTCCAGACCCGGGAACTGCGTTTCATGGGATCACTGGGGTTGCGGTTCGGGTTCCGGAACGTGCCGGTTCCCGACCGGGTTGCGGCCAAGCTGGTGGTGGTATTTAAGTCCCATACCAACCCGGGATGGCTCAAGGATGGTCGGGACCCGAGGGTTCAGACGAGGTCGTACCGCCCAGGTGTGGGCGAGTAGATGAGCCCCGCCTCCTGAAGGCGGCCAACCCACCCCTCCACGGCTTTGGCCCACTTTGCGTCACTGTCCGGGTCATCATCGGTGACCTTGACCACGCCCAGCCGCCGAAGGAGCTCCCGAAGCTCGCTCTCATCGAAATCATCCTGAAGATTCCCCAGCTCCCTGACCGCCGTGGTCACCCGCTCCCAGCGACTGCTGGCCCCCGAGATGGCGGCCGCCCGCAAGGCCATTGTGAGAGGGTCCAGTTTGGACTGGGCTCTTCCGCCATCGGGTCTGGGTCGACCGGGACCTGCGGATGAATTGTCGGTCTCGGGTGGTTCCAGCCTTCGGGCCCTCGGCCGACCATGGTCCACCAGGATGGCCTCACCGAACTCGGGGGGCAGGTCCCCCTTCAACGATTCGGCCACCCGGCCCACGGCCTCGGGCAGCTGCTTGGCCTCCTCCACGCGGGCCCAGACCTTGAGCCGCTGGACGTTCAGGGCCTTGTTGCATCGGGGACAACGGCTGGTCTTGATGGAGAGGGCCAGGCCCTTGGGCCAGCGACACTGGGGGCAGACCACCACACCGTAATCATGGGGGGTCGCCAGCATCCAGGCCAGGGGCAGGCAGACGAGGCGGCTCTGTCGTGACCGGTGCGGTCGGTCCGAACACCTCTTGGTGGCAGGGGCAGGGGCAGGAGTCGGAGCCGGGGCTGGAGCCGTAGCAGGGGTTCGTGCGAGAGCGGGAGGCAAGCTGGTCTTTCTCTTGCGTTTCATCGTACCTGGCAATTTGGCCCTGGGCCGCTGGGGTCCTCTGCACAATCCTTTTGGTCCCCTTAAAGCTGTCAGGCCATGCGGGACTATCCCGAGTTTCCAGAACCGGAGGGTTGGACCTCCATCAGCGCCATCCAGCGAGGCGAGCACGACGGACAGAGGGTGAAGGTCCGGGGCTGGATATACCGCACCCGCTCCTCGGGTTCCATCGCCTTCGTGGTGGTCCGCGACACCACCGGCGTCATCCAGTGCACCGTGAAGAAGGGCCGCGCCCCCGATGAGGACCTGGAAGGGGCCAAGAAGGCCCTGCTGGAATCCTCGGTGGTGGTTGAGGGGCAGGTCGCCGAGGACAAGCGAGCACCCGGAGGCCACGAGCTGCAGGCCACCGGTTTCGAGGTGCTCCATTACGCCGAGCCCTTTCCCATCACCCAGGACCAGTCCGACGAGTGGCTGCTGGACAACCGCCACCTGTGGCTGCGCTCCCGGGACATGAACGCCACGATGCGCATACGGGCCACCTTCTTCGGAGCTTTCAGGGAGTTCTGGGATGGCAAGGGCTACACCGAGGTCCAGTCCCCCAGCTTCGTCCGCGACGCCTGCGAGGGTGGCTCGACCCTCTTCAACGTCTACACCGACGACGACAGTGCCCCGTTGCCCCCGGGCGCCGAGCCAGAGCCAGGCACCCCCCCCTCGGCCCAGAGGTTCTACGCTTACCTGACCCAGTCCTGGCAGTTATACGCCGAGGCCATGATGTTCTCCATCGAGAAGATATACACAATCGCCCCCAGCTTCAGGGCCGAGAAGTCCCGGACCCGCCGTCACGTGTCGGAGTTCTGGCACGCCGAGGTTGAGGCGGCCTGGACCCACAACGAGCAGATGATGGCCCTGGACGAGGAGATGCTGTGCCACCTGCTGGACCGGGTGCTGGAGAACCACGAGCCCGAACTGGAACAGCTGGGCCGGGACGTGGCGCCCCTGAAGGCCATCGAGGCCCCGTTCGAGCGGATGAGGTACCAGGAGGTGCTGGACGAGCTCAACAACATGGGCTTCGACCTGGCGTGGGGCGATGACTTCGGCTACACCGAGGAGAAGGCTCTGACCGCCCAGCGGACCATACCGCTCTACATCACCCACTTCCCCAAGGAGAAGGGGTTCTACCATCGGCCCGACCCGGCTGAGCCCAAGTCCCTGGTCTGCCACGACCTGCTGGCCCCCGAGGGCTACGGGGAGATAATCGGTGGCGGCGAGCGGGTGTGGGACCCGGACGAGCTGATGGCGCGCATCGAGGAGGAGGACCTGGACCCCGAGAGCCTGGGCTGGTACCTGGACCTGCGCAAGTACGGCTCGGTGCCCCATTCGGGATTCGGCCTGGGCCTGGACCGGGCGCTGTCGTGGATCTGCGGCGCCGACCACATCAAGCATGTGATACCGTTTCCGAGGACCATGCGGCGGACGCGGCCTTGATGGCGTGACCTCCTCGGATCAACCACAGAGACACAGAGAACACAGAGTAATCACAGAGAACTCACAGAGTTGAGTTCATTGATGTTTCTCGACGATAGGACTACAAGTAGTTACATAGGCGAGAGGCTTCGTTTGCCTCCTCCTGCTGGGTTGTGAAAGCCCTCCTTGTGTGGGAATGGAGGGTCAGTTCTTCCACTTGAGCTGGAACTCGATCTCCTGTTCCTTGTTGCCCCGCTCGTGCTCGATGTTGTAGATGGCGTCTCTGGGCACCCGGACCCGCTCACCGCCCAGGGAGATGGTGAAGGCCTTGCCCCCCTCCAGGCAGTCGGCCAGACGACGTAGCTTGGCCGCGAACTGGTCCACCGGGTAGGTCAGTTCCACATCGCGCTTGCCCTTGCCTTGGGCCTTGCTCTTGGGTTTGGCTGGCATGGTGTCATCCTCAGAAATGGCAGATCGCAAGGGTCAGGATGGGGGCGGCTGAAAAGACTTTGTCACCATTCTGACACATCAGTGCAGACACAGCGATATCTTCAGCCATGTTGAAGAACTGCCATGGTCGATGGGTCGATCCCGGAGCCTGCCTCCCTTCCCCCCTCCCCTTCCCCTTATTCTCGCTCATCCTCCAAACCCGTTGATGGGAAACCCGCATCCGGCAATACAAGGCTGGCGACCTTCGGTGCCGGATGTTTCTGGGGGGTGGAGCTGGCTTTCTCCCAACTGAAGGGAGTGGTGAGCACTCGTGTGGGATACAGTGGCGGCGACGAGGCATCCTATCCTGCGCCCACCTATCGCCAGGTCTGTCACGGTCACACCAGGCATGCCGAGGTGGTGCGGGTGGAGTACGACCCAGCGGTCATCAGCTATGACGAGCTCCTGCGGACCTTCTGGTCGTGCCATGACCCCACCCAGCTCAACCGCCAGGGTCCCGACCTGGGCCCCCAGTACCGGTCGGCTATCCTATACCACGACGACGGGCAGAGGGAAGCGGCCCTGGCCTCACTGGAGCGGGAGCAGGAGCGGTTGGGACCGGGGCGCAGGATAGTCACCGAGCTCGTCCAGGCGGGGCCGTTCCATACGGCCGAGGAGTATCACCAGGGATACCTGAAGAAGCGGGGCCTGGCGGCCTGCCATATCTGATATTCTAGAGGCAGATCTGGCCCAAGCTCGGGCTGATGCGATGGTGTTGGAGCGAAGTGGTGGAAGAGGCCTATTTCTTGTTCTCGGCTTCGGCTTCCATGCGGGCGATGCGGGTCTTCCATCCCCTTTTGGCGGCCCAGGAGCGGATCATGAAGCGGAACTTCTCGTCAGCCGCGTCAGTGAACACGTAGTTGTTGCGGATGTGACGTACGGTCTTCTTCTCGATGTCGGTGTACTTTCCGGCATCGGCCACCATGGCGTACAGGGTATCGCAATCATCCACGGAGATGCGTCCGTCGCCCTGGCCGGCAACGATGGTCTCGACCTGCTCCAACATGGCCCGGTCGAACTTGGCGCCTCGATCGTTCTCGATATAGTAATCGCTGGACATCTGAAACCTCCTTGAGAGATACTCGATGCATCAAACGATTCTTGAATATTAATGTTCGCCTATTTTGCGTCCTCTTGCAAGTTCATTGGGTCATGAGGGGGCCGGTAGCCACCGTTCCGAGTCCCGCGTTCAACGCAAGTTTTATTAATCTGCTCTAGGAGGAAATCCTTGCACGCACACCGTGCAATATCACTGTGCTGGCGATGAAGCTGCTGGTGCCAACATCCTGCACCCTGGCTGTGGCCGAGCCAGCCGGTGCGGACGGAACGACAGACGGCGTTCTTGACAAGGTGGACATGAGATAATAGTCTCTTTCCCGATCATTGGCAAGATCCTGTGGGGGTCGGTTCCACCAAATATCGTTCAATTCAATATCGAAGGTCTTTTTAACTGGCAACCGGAAAAAACCTTGGCACACCCACGCACGGGGCCACACTACCCAACTGCGCTGGCAATGACGCTACAATCACTCGCCACCCTATCACCCACCACCCGATCACCCGATCACCCGATCACCCGATCACCCGTCCCCTTCGCATCGGTCTTAGCTGAGCCAGCCAGCGGGGATGGACCGTGGAACAGCATTCACCTTGTGACCTAAAAGAAGTGAATTGAGCTAACAGAAGTGAATTGAGAAATTAAGGTAATCCCGGGAGCTCCCAAGAAGACCCGCAAGCCCCTCTGGACAAGTGGCATTTTAGCTGCGGGTTCTCATGCGTGGAAGCTCACCAGGACTCCTCTCCTCGTATTAATGGATTTTAAATCTTATGCCTTTTGAACCTCGGTTGCCCGGGTTGGTAGAGTTCTCTTTTGAAAAAACTTAAATATCCAAACACGAAAAAGAAACATGTCGGTTCCATCAAGTCTTACTGTTACGCGTCCTGTGACAGTGTCTTACCTGTTCTGGGACCGGCCCTTTTCATCTTCATGTAGCATTGCATCGGCCGATCAGCCTCCTTGGGCAAGCCAAGATATCGATGGTGGAAGACTCAGTCCCAGGAGAGGTAGGCCAGCACCGCCAGCAGGGTCTCTAACAGGATGAGGAATATGCCGGCGCCAAGGGAGAGATGGCCCATGAACGTGGCGTAGATTGAGCCGGCCGTGGCCAGGAGAATGAAGATAATCAGCACCCTGCTGTCAAAGGCCATGTTCAATGGATGAAAGGGGTGACCTTGCTATTTACCATATCGGAAAGAGCGGGCGGCATGAGTTGCGGCGAATCAGGCAAGGCCCGGTCGTCTGAACTTCAAGCGCCGTTCTTGCGCCTTCTTCGATCTAACAATTCCAGCAGTTCGCGGTTCAGTTTCAGGATCTCCCGCTGGTTGCTGTGGGAACCGTTCCTGCTTTCCAGCAGTCGGATCCTCGCCCGGATCTCTCGAGCGTCATTTGGATGTGCCATGGTAATCTGTCGCGGAGCTGGATATTTAAAGGCTCAGGTCAAGGGGATTTGACCGGTCGCGGCAAGTTGACCGCTTTGACCGGTTCGCCCGGATCGAACGGAATGACCGGACCTGGTAGTCTTTCCCTCATTCTGGCTTGTCGGCCAGGGGCTGTCCGCATCCGGGGCAGTGCCTGGGTTCACCGGTGGCCACGAATCGGCGCAGGCACGAAGGGCACTGGATCAGGGGCGGGCCCCCCTCACCTGCCATGAACGGTCGCATCGAACCAGCCGTATAATCAACACCCTCACGGGGCAATATGGGACTGCCCTTGGGAGCCACCAGGTCGTGGAGCGACCAGAAGAGGATGATGAGGCAGGCGTAGGTGAAGAGGATGGCCCCCAGCACATTGACGAACTCGTTCTGGGAATAGATGCCCGGCTCGTTTACGGCCTCGTATTCCTGTTCCAGGCTGTTGGGGTCCTCATGGATCTCCCACGAGGGAAAGGGCATCAATCCGATGACGATGAGCAACACACCGATCAGCAGGCCCAGGTGGCCCCATTTGTTGTCATGGTTGGGGAAACCTCCCACGGCAACGCCCAGCAGGAACACCCCCACCATGAGACCCCCGAGGCCGGCGTAGACGGTCCATGATTCGGCGATGTCGGTGGTGGGCTCGCCGAAGGTGCCCCTCACCTGGACCTCGAAGATCTGGGCGTTTATGACCAGTGCCAGACCGATGGCCAGCAACAGCAGGGCCCCCATGACCAGCCCTAACCTTCTCATGTCGGGGGTGACCTCGGGGTCTGACGGTTCGGTCATGTTGGCCCATGCAACCCCTGGTTTTTAGCTTTGGCCCCGGCCCAACCCTTTTGTAGCCGGCCAATTCCTCGCCTTTGTGAATTGCCTGCTGTGCGGCCAGCCCCCTCCTTTGACCGAGAATCTGTGCCCGGATTGCTTTGCCCAGCGCACGGTCCTGGCCAGCCTGCCCGAGGTGGTGGAGGTGACCCACTGCCCCAGGTGCGACGCCTTGATGCGGGGGCCCCGTTGGATCGACGAACCGAACCTGGAGGCGACCCTGGCCCATCTGGTGGAGGACCATGTCAGCCTGGACCCCAGGGCCAGCAAGGTCAGCACCGAGGTGAAGGTGATCCCCCAGGACCCTTACAGCCGAGGCTGCCAGGTCACGGTGCAGGGTGAGGTGGAGGGGGTCGAGCTGGCCACCGAGCTGGAATGCCGCCTGATGCTGAAGCGGCAGGTCTGTCCCCCCTGCTCCCGGGCCGCTGGCGGCTACTACGAGGCCATCCTGCAGGTACGGGGCCTGGAGCGCATGAGCTCGCGGCGGCTGGATCGCATCGCCGCCCAGCTGGAGGCGAGGCTGGACCACGGCACCCGCCAGGACCGCAACTTCTTCGCCGCCCGCAAGGAGCGGGTCAAGGGTGGTCTGGACTACTACCTCTCGACCCTGGGTGGAGCCCGGAACCTGGCCAAGGGCCTCCTGGCCGAGCACGGCGGGACCTCGGGCGAGTCGGCCCGGCTGGTGGGTCGCAAGGAGGGTCGCAACCTCTACCGGGTCACCCTGGTGGTGCGGCTGCCTCCTTTCGACAGGGGCGATTTCATCCTCCATGAACGGGCTCCGGCCCGCATCCTGCGCCTGGACGGCTCACGGGTCATCCTTCAGCCCCTGACCTACGGCGACGATGAGGAGCTGACCCTGCCGCTGGAGAAGCTCAGCGGGGGCCAGAGGCTGGGTGGTCCCGAGCTGGCCCAGCCTGCTCAGATAGTCTCCCGCCAGGGCAACGAGGTCCTGCTCCTGGATCCCGAGACCATGCAGACCCGGGAGGTGGTGCTCCCCGCGGAGCTCGATATCGAGGGAGATGGAGGGAAAGGGAAAGCCGACGAGGGCACGAAAGTCGAAGCGGCCACCGAGATAATGGTCCTGCGATACCAGGGACAGCTCTATCCCCTGGCTCGGGAATGAAGCAAGACATCGATGGAAATGAAAGAATGAAATGGGCCCCTTGGGCCAGACCCACCGATGAGGGAACCTCAGGTGGGGGTCTTGTGGAAGTACCAGCCCTTGCCCCATTGGCCTCGCAGGCCAACACGGACCGGATGGACCCGACAGCGGGGACAGGTGGCCGGCAGTCGGGTCGGTTCCGACTCCCATTCGGTGCAGTCACACCGGAAACGTTGGGGTCGACCCATGCTCAGGGCCTCCGCCAGCGGGCCATCTCGGGCGAGGTATCCTGACCCTCGGGAGCGGGACGGCGGGGCAGCAGCAACAGCTGGGGCTGACCTCCCCGGTGGAGCCTGCTCCAAAGTTTGCGAAGTGGCGGCGCATGGGGCGCGGCCGACAGTTCGTCCTTGAGCAGCCGGGGGTGGGTGTACCCGTACATGCCCAATTTCACTCCCGGGAGTATATTAAATAGATTGGAACACCTTTTGACAAACCCAAAGGGGAGGTCAAGGATGCGAACCACATCCAGAACAACCGTGCCGGTGATGATGGAGAGTGGTCCCAGGACAGGATTTAATATGATATGGAGATAATGGAGATTGGGAAGATCTGGGAGATCTGGGGAGATGCGAGAGATACAGCAGTTATGAAAGTATGAGAGATTCGAGACGATAAGGATATGCGAGACCCGCCGGTCTTCGAACCGTTCACGGGGTCGGTTCTCGCCCCCCATCATACATGTCCATGGAGCCGCCAGTTCACCTGGACCAAGGCCAAGGCGTGGGCCCTGAAATTTACAATATATACATTCTGTGAAATATAATGATGGGTAAGGACTATCGTCGGAAAATAGTCATTCGCGGCCAGCCTCCACCAATGAATTTATATAATTGTCAAAACGGCCCTCTCATCCCTTTTTTTAAACCCTTTCAAGGCTCAATGCGCCATGGTACGTTCGATATGAACGTTCCAAGACAATACACGAATCGGATATGGTGTATCAATGCAAGCAGGCAAATCAAGAAATTCAGAATCAATCACAAAGAGAATTCTCTTAGTGACGGCTCTGGCCGCCATGGTCCTGAGCTCCTTTGTGGGAGCCATGAGTGCCACTGCAGAGACCTGGCAGCATGAGCAGACGAACGATATGCCGGAATGGTTCCATTCCGAACTGACAGCTTACGAAGCCAATCCAGCCCCACCCCCCGAGCTGATGGATAAGTTCCCTCAGCCGATCTCCACGACCGCCGATGGTCGCTACGCCCCCGCGCGCTTACCCGCCGGTGAGGCCAGCGTCCTGCTGGTGGACGATGACATGGAGCGGTGGATGTCCGGCCCGTGGCTGGAGACCCTCGTGGAGGGCGCCCTGAACGACGGGGGCTACTCCTTCGATGTCTTCCGCGGCGGGACCTGGGGCGGTACCAGCTACCAGATCCCCTCGGGCGACACTGGATTGAGGATGGTGAACGACTACGAGGTCATCATCTGGTACAGCGGCTGGCAGACCGACATCCTCTCTTCCAACGAGGCCACCGTCCTCCAGAACTACCTGGACGGCGACTGCGCCTCCGGTGAGGACCAGAGCGGTGACACCAGCGACACCTACTGTACCAGCGCCGCCAACGGCGACCGGAACATAATCTTCATGTCCCAGATGTCCGACTGGCTGCAAGCCTACTCCGGCAACTTCTACCGCAACTACCTGCACGCTCAGAACAGCGGCCTGGTGGTTGACGGCACGGCCGACCCCATGGACGGTGTGGACGACTCCATCTTCGATGGCAAGTCATTCTCCGCCGGCTGGGCCGGGGACAACTACCTCTCCCGGCCTCTCCGCCAGCGGCCCTACGACAGCTCCGCCATGGGCGCCCTGTTCATGGACCCCGGTCAGTCGGTTTACAAGTACCACGCTATCCAGTATCCAGAGACCGAGAGCGGCATCCCCCACTCGACCACCTACAAGTCGTTGCTCTTCGCCGAGGAGTTCGGCGTCTTCGACGACCAGGAGGACCGGGCGGACTTCATCGCCACCACCCTGGACTGGATGGACGTCGACCCGGCGACCCAGAAGCAGGTGGACGTGGGTATCTCCTACTTTGACATCCCCAACCACGGCCACTACTGGCGGGCAGTTGAGGCCATGGTCCCCGTGGACATCAAGGTCCATGTGACCAACTACGGTTTCCAGACCCTGAACCAGGTGGGCGTGAAGCTGGAGCTGAAGAACGAGTTCGGCCAGGTGCTCTTCGAGAACACCCTGTGGTCCAACACCCCGTTCGAGGACGATCTTGAAACCGAGGACCTGAACGAGGGCACCCCGGGGAACCTGTTGCCAGGCGAGACCTGGGCGGCGACGTTCAACCTGGATAACGATAGATTGCAACGGGTCGATGACGGGACCGACCCGCGGGACGCGCGTCACGTTATCTTCACGACAGCTGGCATGGACCGCATGCGGGCCACCGTGCTCTACTACGGCGGTGACAAGACCGGCGCCAACGCCGACCAGTTCGCCCCCAATGATTACATGCAGGCCAATGTAGGCGTCTCCCACAACATTGAGAACATGGAACTGCCCGAGAACGAGCTGGGCAAGACCATCACCTTTGTGGACACCGATGACAACGGCGCCAACAGCCTGGGCCACATCAACATCCACCGGGTGCACGACTACGACTGGGACATGAACCCCAGCACCGCCAACGAGTCCATGCGCTCCACCATCCACGAGGGCGAGTACGGCATGGCCCACTTCAACAAGAACGGCTGGGTCAAATCCTCGGGCGGCGACAAGAAGTTCACACCTCAGCCCTACCAGGATGATGCCTGGCTGACCCCCGAGTTCGACTGGTCGGGCATGGAGGAGATGATCATGGGCATCCTCATGACCGGTCGCAACGAAGGTGGAGACTGCTGGCGCAACCAGATCAAGCGTACGGACCAGACCACCTGGACCACCCTGATATCCAGTTGCTCAGCCTACAGCAAGGGCAGCTGGTACCTGTGGGGCGGCAGCAACAACAAGTACCAGGGCTAC
>CAYLMJ010000012.1:0-64500 GCA_964384995.1 uncultured archaeon
CCCACGCTGACGCGACCGCGCTTTCCGGGCCTCAGGCCATCGTCATGGTTCCAGCGTTTCATCTGCTTGAAGGAGTGCTGGGCGTCGTCGAAGATCCAGGCATCGATATCGTCATCGTAGCCACCAGCGACGACGATCTCGTCGATCATGTCGCCATCGACATCGCCAGCCTGGACGTTCAAGCGCAACCAGCCGGTATCGTCGTGGAAATCGGTCCACTGGTCGGGGACCTTCTTGTAGCGGGACAGGTTGCGCCCGTCGGGAATGTAATCGTAGGCGTCCAGGTGGGTGGACATGTCCTCCTCCTCGTCCAGCCGCTCGTGGGCGCCGGTCAGGACCAGGACCTCGTGGAGCCCGTCCCCGTCTATGTCCCCGGTGGCGACCTCGGAATCCTGGCGGTCGTTGCCGTCGATGCGGTCGCCCACATTGACGCTGTGACCCCACCAGTAGGTCTCGGCCCCCTCGTCATCGCCATCCCAGTACTCACCGCTCTCCCTGTCCAGCAGGGGGGTCATCATGTAGCTGGAGCTCTCGTTGTACTGGAAGAGGAAGAGGTTGACGTCCCACTTGTTGGCCTCGGTGGCGGAGATGATGATCTCCTCCCTGGCGTCGCCGGTCATGTCGCCCAGGGTGATGTCGGGCAGGTAGCCCTCTCCAACGGTCCAGTTGGTGAGCACTCTGAAGTCCTCCTCGGCGTCATCAAGCAGGATGACCCGCAAGACGGTTGCAAAGAAACCATCGGCAAAAGGGTTATCTTCCACATCGAGCCACTGGGTCACCGGGGCCACCAGGGCGATCTCGTCCTTGCCGTCGCCGTCGATGTCACCGGCGTCGATGGACCAGCTATCCCGATGGATGCCCCAGATGTCCTCATCGGCCTCGACCCCCATCAGCTTGTCCCTGAACTCCAAGGTCTGGAACTGCCCTTTGTCGCCGTCGTCCAGAACCCACACTGCCACGTCGTCCTCGTAGTCCACTGCCACGACGGTCTCGTCGCGACCATCGCCGTCGAAGTCCCCAGTGGCGGGCTCCCCGTCCTCGAAGCCCTCCTTGTACATATTGCGGAACTTCATGTGACGGTTGTAGCTCAGGTGGTCATCGATGAACTCGACACCCTTGCTGGTGACGATCACAAGTTCCTCCCTGGGCACCATCCGGGTGTCCTTGTGGGTGAAGGGCTGTTTCTCCTCAGCCTGCACGGCACGGCCCCCGTCCGTCGGTTCCTTGTCGGGAACAGGCACCAGGGTGCCGTTGGGCATGCGGTAGTAGGAATCGGTCTCCAGCAGGACCGGACCCTTGAGATTGCGTGAATTGTCGATACCCTGGGGGAACCAGGTCGGTCCGATGGTGGTGGAGGCGAACGAGGCCGGTTCGCCGGTCCCTCCCCCTGTCGCCGGATCATCCTTGCCGCCCGGCTCATTCCCAAATGGAACAGCGATGCTCGGCATAAGAAAAATTCCGACGATTAAGAGGACTAAGGCACCTTTTACGCTCTGCGAAGGATTTGGCATGGCAGTACCCCTGACTACTTTGCCTCACTTTCACTTGTGATATTTAACCATATTCGTTACTTCGAAGTGGGGCTGGAATGGGGGTGGCAGATGAGCGTTCCTGCCCACGTTCGCAATACAAATCCACAATCATTTCAGGGGTTAGGTTTATATTTATAGCCGTCCTGTAGCCGCATTGTAGCTATGTTACAGCTACTTCGGGGAACGCATGACCACCAGCGAAGCGGAGCCTGCCGCTGACGGCCGGATGGCCTCAAGAACGACCAATACTGCGGCCCGCCCCTCCACGAGTGACCAACCGGTGGAGATGGCCGCCGAACCTGAGGTGGGCGAACTGCCCCTTACCAAGTTCGAGGTTTACGGTCAGGAGATGCTGGACAAGGTGGTCAAGCGCTCGGGCAACTCGGGAAGGGTCTACCTGCCACCCGACTGGGTGGGCAAGCATACCAAGATCATCAGGGTGGATTGAGGATGAGGGGAGCCAACGAAGCAGGGGGAGGCGCAAGCGAATCATGACCGAACACACGATCCGATCGATGGAGCCGTCCGATATCCCGGCGGTGGTGGAGATCCAGGAGACCATCCTGAAGCGACAGGTGACCGCCCGCTGGAGGCAAGCCCTGGAGCACTACATCCACGACCAGCCCCGAGGCTGCCTGGTGGCTGTCGAGCCCGACAGCGACCGACCCATCGGCTTCATCATCGGCGAGATCAAGATCTGGGGTTTCGGCCTGCGCCGCAGTGGCTGGCTGGAGACCATCAGCATCCACCCCCAGCACATGGGAGGCGGCGTGGGCCACGCCCTGGGCCACAAATTGCTGGATTACTTTCAAACGGAGGCCGTGGAGGGCATCTACACCAACGTCCGCTGGGACTCGGGTGACCTGCTATCCTTCTTCAAGTCCCTGGGCTTTGAGCAATCGGGACTGCTGAACCTCCATTACCAGACCCGCCCGGCGGGAACCTACACCGAAGACGAGCAAGTCAATTGAGTTTTTGAGGAGATCCAATGATCGAACAATTCCAGAAATGGTACGACAACCGCCACGATTACGCCAAGGAGTGGAAGCAGCGCACCGGAGGCCAGGTCGTGGGCTACTTCTGCACCTACGCCCCGGAGGAGATATTCTACGCCTTCGACGTGCTGCCGGTGCGGGTCCTGGGCAGCCACGAGCCCCAGGACGTGACCGAGCCCCACATCTTCGGCATGTTCTGCCCCTTCTGCCGGGACGTCCTGGCCCAGGGGCTCAAGGGCCGCTACGACTACCTGGACGGCATCATGCTGGCCCAGTCGTGCCTGCATCTGCGCCAAGCCTTCTCCAGCTGGGAGATCCACAAGAACCCGGGCTGGAGCTACTTCCTGCCCATGCCCAACCACGTCCAGAGCGACAGGTCCATCCCTTTCCTCAAGGAGGAGTACAAGCTGCTCATCGAGAAGCTGGAGGAGCTGACCGGGAAGACCATCGACGATGACGATCTGAGGCGGGGCATCAAGATAATGAACGACGCCCGGCGGGTGATGAAGGAGATCTACGAGTTCCGCAAGGCGGACAACCCTCCCATCACCGGCACCGAGGCCATGTACATGACCTGCGCCCAGTTCTTCACCGACGCCCGGGAGTTCGTGGAGGTGGCCGAACAGGTCAAGGAGGAGCTGAAGACGCGGGTCCTGGACCGGGACCCGGGCAAGCGCATCATGCTGGTGGGCTCGGAGAACGACGACATCGAGTACATGCAGATGATCGAGACCCTGGGCGAGCGGGAGTCGGTGGGCTGCACCGTGGTCGTGGAGGACCATTGCACCACCACCCGCTACTTCTGGGAGGAGGTGGACGAGTCCGCGGGTGAGTCAGACCCCCTGCTGGCCATCGCCACCCGCTATGTCAAGCGGACCCCCTGCCCCACCAAGGACTGGCCCCAGCGCACCCGTCTTGACCGCATCCTGGAGTTCGCCAAGGATTACAACGTGGACGGGGCCATCATCATCCAGCAGAAGTTCTGCGACCCCCACGAGACCGACATACCCTTCGTGCGCAAGCACCTGGAGGACAACGGCTTCCCCACCTATTTCCTGGAGTTCGACGTCACGGTGGCGGCAGGGCCCTTCGCAATCCGCACCGAAGCCTTCCTTGAGACCCTGGAAGCGGAGGATGACCTGTTCTAGGAGGTGTGATGCATGACCAAGTATCCGACCGAACAACTGAAATGCTGGGGCAAGGCCAAGGAGCTCCGCGAGGAGTGGTACGCCGATTTCGACAAGGCCCACGAGAAGGGCGGCATTCGGGTTATGGGCTCAGCCTGGGCCTTCGACGCCATTCCCCTGGGTCTGGGCCGGGACGTCCACTGGATCACCGGCGAGCCCTACGGCGCCTCGTGTGCCTTCAACAAGCCCCTGTCGGCCAAGTTCATGGCCGCCGCCGAGAACTTCGGCTTCGCCCGGGACCTGTGCGCCTACATGCGCAACTACTGGGGCTCCATCCTGTGTGACGAATACGCCTTTGGCGGCAAGTTCCCCAAGGCCGATTTCGCGTTCACCCAGCACATCTGCTGTTCCCATGCCAAGTGGTACCAGAACGCCTGCGAACTGGAGGGTGGGGACGTACCCCTGTTCGGCATCGATGTGGGCGCCGGACCCTACCCGCCCTTCGCCCCCAAGATGTACAAGCACCGGGTGAAGTACGTGGCCGACCAATTGCTGGACTCCATCGACTGGATGGAGGAGGTTACGGGTCGCACCTACAACGACGAACTGCTCTTCGAGGCCGCCTGGAACGATATCCGC
The DNA here is from genome assembly GCA_964384995.1 of uncultured archaeon. Taxonomy (GTDB): domain Archaea; phylum Thermoplasmatota; class Poseidoniia; order MGIII; family CAYLMJ01; genus CAYLMJ01. Next base: position 4,294 of record CAYLMJ010000012.1, read on the forward strand.
TCAACCCACGTCTGGGCCAAGATATGCATGCTCAATCGGACCATTCCGGCACCCCTTGACGAGAAATCCATCTACTCGCTCTACGTCTTTGGCACCCTGCAGAAATCCAACGGCAAGTTCGCCGACTTCTACGAGAACGATCTGCTCCCCGAGGTGCAGGACCGGGTGGACCGGGGCATCGCGGCGGTTCCCAACGAGCAGGCACGGATAATGACCGACACCCAGCCGCCCTGGGGCTTCCTGAGCATCTACCGCTACCTGGAGCAGTGGGGCGTGGTCTCCGTGGGCTCGCTCTACACCTTCGGCCTGGAGGGAATGTGGATCTACGACAAGGAGTCCAACGACCTGGTCCCGCGGCCCCTGCCCGACCACAAGCCCGAGACCCGTGAAGAGTGCTGTACCATGCTGGCCGACTGGCACCTTTCCAAACCCGAGTACCAGCATTACTACAGCCCGGAGTACAAGACCCAGATGATGGATTCCATCGCCAAGCAGTGGAAGCTTGATGGCGTGATCTTGCATTACAACCGGGGCTGCGAGGGCCTCTCGGTGGGTATCGCCGAGAATCGCCTGGGCCTGCTTGAGCGGGGCCACAAGGTGCTCACATACGAGGGCAACATGGGCGACGAGCGGGAGTTCGACAAGGAGTCCGTCGAGAGCAGGTTCGACATCTTCCTGGAGAGCATGGGCCTGACCAAACCCGAGGAGTGACCAGCAAGACCAACAAGGAGAATTACTGGAGGAATCTCATGATAACAGCAGGAATCGATTGCGGAGCCAAGAACACCAAGACGGTGATCATGAAGGACGGCGAGATCCTGGGCAAGGGCATGGCCCTCACCGGGTTCGACCAGTCCAAGGCGGTGACCGCCTCCCTGGAGGCCGCCTGTCAGGACGCCGGGATAGCCCAATCGGACATCGAAAAGTTCGGTGGCACCGGAGCCGGGGTGGACGACATCCAGCAGGCCGACGTCAAGGTCAACGAGGTCAAAACCATGGCCAAGGCAGCCAACTACTACTTCCCCAGCGCCCGCACCGTCACCGACGTGGGGGCCGAGATGGGCCGGGCCGCCAAGATCGACGAGCAGGGCCGGGTGGAGGACTTCGCCATCAACGAGAAGTGCGCCGCTGGCGCCGGGGCCTTCATCGAGGCCATGGCCCGGGCCCTGGAGGTGGACTTGGAGGAGATGGGCCCCATGGTGATGGAGTCGGACAAACCCATTCCCATGAACGCCCAGTGCGCCATATTCGCCGAATCCGAGGTAGTGGGCCTGATCCACGCCAAGACCGAGAAGCAGGATATCAGCCGGGCCATCCACGACGCCATGGCCAGCCGCATCGTCTCCATGATCCGGCGCATCGGCGTCAACGAGGACATCGTCATGATCGGCGGTGTGGGCCTGAACCCCGGTTTCATCCATTCCCTCAATACCGAGCTGGGAGTGAAGATCCACATACCCGAGGACCCAGCCTACGGCGCGGCCGTGGGCGCGGCCTTGGTGGCCCAGGAGGGATGAATATGACCGACGAGAAGAAACCCGAGTTCTGGCGCTGGACCGAATCCAACTGGAAGAACCCTGACATCGACATCCAGGAGGCCAAGATAATCACCGCGGGTGTCGATGTGGGCTCGGTGAGCTCCCAGGGGGTCATCGTGGCCGACGGCAACATCTTCGCCTACGGCAACATGCGCACCGGCTCCGACAGTCCCAACAGCGCCAGCAATGCCCTGAACTTCGCCCTGGAGGGGACCGGTCTTGTCCTGGAGGACATCCAGTACTGCATCGGCACCGGCTACGGTCGGGTCAACGTACCCATGGCCGACCGCTCCATCACCGAGATCGCCTGTCACGCCCGGGGGGCCAACTTCATCTACGGCAACGAGGTCCGCACCGTCCTCGATGTGGGCGGCCAGGACTGCAAGGCCATCCGCTGTGACCAAAAGGGCAAGGTGCAGAATTTCCTGATGAACGACAAGTGCGCCGCCGGCACCGGCAGGGGCATGGAGGTCCTCGCCGACCTGCTGTCGGTGCCCATCACCGAGGTGGGCGATCGCTCCTACCAGATCAAGGAGGAGCCCAATCCCGTGAGCAGCACCTGCGTGGTCTACGCCAAGACCGAGGCCACTGGCCTGCTGAGGGCCGGCTGGGAGGTCAACGAGGTCCTGGCGGCCTACTGCGCGGCCATGGCCGAGCGCATCTACTCCCTCATCGAGCGCATAGGGGTGGAGGAGCGCTTCGCCATCACTGGCGGCATGGCCAAGAACCAGGGCGTCATCAAGCGCCTGATGAAGATAATGGACCTGACGGCCATGGAGACTGAGTGGGACACCCAGATCGCCGGCGCCGCCGGCGCCGCCCTGTTCGGTCATACCCTGGTGTCCAAGGGCAAGGGCCGCAAGTAGGAGGCCGGCGGGTCGCACCGAGGACCGGAGGCATGACATGATCGCGAACTACGGATACAAGGACGGCTCGGGGGAGTTCTTCATCGCCATCGACAGCGACAAGTGCGACGGCTGCGGCGACTGCGTGCCTGCCTGCCCGGCCAATGCGCTGGAGGTGGGTGAGAACGAGAACGATCCCTTTGCCGATGACGAGGTGGCCTCTGTGACCAGTGAGCAGCGCAAGAAGCTCAAGTACACCTGCGGGCCCTGCAAACCCTCCCAGGACCGTCCCGAGCTGCCCTGCGTGACCGCCTGCGGTCCGGGGGCCATCAGCCACTCCTGGTGATCGCTCTCTCCATCCACCTTTCGACTTGAGGCCGGGATCACCCCGGTCTTCTCCCTTCACATCCCGCCCCGCGGAGGGCCACCATGAGCGTCAGCCTCACCATCGACGATCAGCCAGTCACGGCCGAGCCCGGCACAACGATCCTGGAGGCCGCCCAGCAGGCCGACATATACATCCCCAGACTCTGCTATCATCCCAGTCTGGGCAGTTCCCACGGCCTTCAGCCAGTGGGGTCCATCCAGCGCGAGGACGGTCCCTTTGTCCATGACGGCACCGGACCTGCCGATGACCAGGGCTATCCCGGTTGCCGGCTCTGCCTGGTCAATATCGAGGGCCGTGAAGGCCATGTCACCGCCTGCGACACGCCGGTCGAAGAGGGCTTGAAGGTGACCACCGAGAGCGAGGCCATAGTTCGGGAGCGGAGGGCCAACCTGGTGGAGATCCTGAAGGACCATCCCCACGCCTGCCTGCTCTGCGCCCAGCAGGAGGGCTGCTCCCGGACCCAGTGCTCCTCCAACGTGGCCGAGGCCGAGCGGTGCTGTGTGCTCCTGGGCAACTGCGAACTGCAGAAGGTGGCGGGTCATGTGGGGGTGGCCCAGGACATCACCAAGTACGTGCCCCGGGGCCTGCCCGTCCACAACGACGAGCCCTTCTTCGATCGGGACTACAATCTCTGCATCGCCTGCCTGCGGTGCGTGCGGGCCTGCAACGACCTGCGGGGGGTTGACACCCTGGGTTTCGTCTATCATGAAGGCCAGGCCATCGTGGGACCCACCAAGCACGAGAACTACGCCGAGTCCCACTGCCACTTCTGCGGCGCCTGCGTGGAGGTCTGTCCCACCGGGGCCCTGATGGACAAGGAGGTGCCCAAGGGTGAGGAGCGGGAGGCCGCCCTGGTGCCCTGCGTCCACGGTTGCCCGGCGGGCCTGGACATCCCCCGCTACGTCTCGTACATCCGGGAGGGTCAACCCGACAGGGCCCTGGCGGTCATCCGCGAGCGTCTGCCCCTGCCCAAGATCCTAGGCATGGTCTGCTTCCATCCCTGCGAGGAGGCCTGCCGGAGGAGCGAGCTGAACCAGCCCATGGCCATCTGCAACCTGAAACGCTACGCCGTTGAGACCGGAGGCGAGGCCTGGAGGGAGCGGCTGGTCCCCAGGGAGCCCACCGGCAAGCGGGTGGCCATCGTCGGTGCGGGGCCAGCGGGCCTCACCGCCGCCTACTACCTGCGACTGGCCGGCCACGAGGTCAAGGTGCTGGAGGCCGAACCCCATCCCGGGGGCATGCTGCGCTACGCCATCCCCGACTATCGCCTGCCTCCCGCGGTCATCGACGAGGAGGTGGGAGTGCTGGAGGAGCTGGGCGTCGAGTTCGCCTACGAAATGCGCCTGGGCCGCGACATGGAGCTGTCCCAGCTGGCCGGGGACTTCGACGCAGTCTTCCTGGGAACCGGGGCCATCCGCAGTCGCCGCCTGCCCCTGGAGGGTTCGGAGCTGGAGGGTGTCCTGTGGGGCGTGGAGTTCCTGAAGGAGGTCAAGGAGGGGCAGTTGAAGGTCCTGAAGGGCAGGGTGATGGTCATCGGCGGCGGCAACGTGGCCATGGATGTGGCCCGCACCGCGGTGCGCCTGGGAGCAGACGAGGTCCTGCTGGCCTGCCTGGAATCCGACGATGAGATGCCCGCCCATGGCTGGGAGATAGCCGAGGCCAAGGAGGAGGGCATCGTCATGCATCCATCCTGGGGACCCAAGGCCATCATTGGCGATGAGGGCTCTGTCAAAGGCATCGAGCTGGTCAAATGCACCTCGGTCTTCGACGACAGGGGCAACTTCGCCCCCAGGTTCGACGAAGGGTCGACCCAGACCATCGACACTGCTACGGTCATCCTGGCCATCGGCCAGACAACAGATCTGAGCTTCGCAGAACCCATGGATCTGGGGCAAAAGGGGGACCTGCTCAAGGTGGACGAGGGGACGGGCCAGACCAGCGCTTCGGGCATCTTCGCCGGCGGCGAGGTGTCGCGGGGTCCCTCCTCGGTGGTGGAGGCCGTGGCCGATGGGGCCCGGGCCGCCTCGGCCATCGACAGGCACCTGGGTGGCTCTGGTGACATTTATATAGAGCTCGTCGAGAAAGAGTCTGATGATGGCAAGCTCGTGGAGTCTGATGATTTCGCCGGCCTGGAACGGATCGGACCCCCCACGGCCGCCCCTGAACGGCGCAAGGAGAGCTTCCAGCTCATCGAGACCACCCTGGATGAGGCGGCGGCTCGGGCCGAGGCCCTGCGCTGTCTTTGCTGCGACCTGCGACTACAGATACTACCAGTGATCCTGCCGCCGGAGCGATGGCAGGAGTTGACGGCCGAGAACGTCGCTCAGGTGCCGGCCACCGAAGGGGTGGTCCAGCTGCTGGACGAGGACAGGATGATCATCGTCATCCAGGGCTGTCAGGACCTGCGGGAACTGCTGGAGGAGAAGGTGGAGGCCATAGCCGACGGCGAGACCAGCGCCCGCTACTTCGACTTCGAGGAGGACCCCATGTACTCCAAGCGGGAGAGCGAGCTCATCCAGCAATTCCTGCAACAACACGGCCGGATGCCCGAGGGCGACGGCGAAGATGACGACGACGACCTGTTCTGATACTGGCCGCTCTCACGACCCTTTATCAAGGCCATGGACCAATCGTTATATGACTGATAACGAGGCCCAACCCGATGACCAGGTACGCCATCGCCATATTCTACAGCGAAGAGGACGAATGCTTCGTCGCCTCGGCCCCCCAGCTGCCCGGCTGTTCGGTGACCGCAAGGACCCGTGAGGAGGCTCTGGCGAGGGTGCGGAAGGCCATCGACAGGTGGCTGGAGAGGGCCAGGAAGGAGGGTCGCAAGATACCTGATCCGGTGGGTGGAAAGGGCAACATCGACGACCGGTCGGGACCCTCCCGACCACGGCGACAGGAGGCGCGCACCGAGGAGAGTGGCCATTATCACGACGGAGAACAAGATGAGGAAGTACCCGAATGGCGGGAGCAGTTCGAGTTCCTGTGGGTCCTGGCCATCCTGTTCTTTGGCATCGGCGACATAATCACCACCGGGTGGGCCGTCTCAAACGGCGCCCAGGAGGCCAACCCCTTCCTCCACGACCTGGTCCACGGCAACTTCGGCGGCTTCATCCTGCTCAAGGGCCTGCTCCTGGGAGCGGCCTACCTCTACTCCACCCTGGTCCTGGCCGATGACAACATCGACGCCCGGTTCATGCCAATCGTCTTCATCCTGGCCGGGCTCTTCCTGATGGCCAGCAACATCATGGTCACCCTGGGGCTGATCGGGGCTTTGACCGAGATGATCGCCAATGGTGTCCTGAGCTTTCCATAAACTATAACTAATGCGTCAAAATCGCAAGCCAGACAGCATTTACCAACGAATGATGATATGGCCATGAATGAAGGATCTGAACCAGGAACTGGGAAAATTGAAAAGGAACCCTCAAAATGTCAGGTTCGAACACCTTTGCCGGGTTGCCATGGCGTTTGGGTTCACCTTAAAAGGAAGGAGAGGGAGCCACAGGGTCTACACTCGCCCAGGGGTGAAAGAGCTTCTGAACTTTCAGAACTGCAAAGGCAAGGCAAAAGCCTATCAAGTACAACAGTTTATCAAAATGATAGAGCGATACGATCTGCTGACGGAGGCTGAATCCGATGTCTAGTTACACTATCGAGATCTTTCACAGCGCAGAGGACGAAGGCTATATCGCCGTGGCGCCCGAGCTGAAAGGATGCTCGGCGTTCGGGAAGACCGAGGAGGAAGCTCTCAAGGAGATCAAGGTGGCCATCGAGCTGTGGCTGGAAGTGGCGAAGAAGGAGGGTCGCGAGATCCCGGTACCCATTGGAAAGGGCCTGCTGTCCAGGCTTCAAGAGACAGGCGTTGCGACTGAGCAGGCTATCTAGCGAAAATTCCTTGAAGATATTTTGAAAGGCTGCCTGCCTCCTCCAATTGGATGCCATGCGCATAATGCTGAAAACCTGCTGAACAGACGAGCTGATATAGGCGATGCAGGATGAGGCCGACCATGGTGGATGTGACCGAACTGGGCACCCAAACGAGTGCCGATGGTCGAGCTGACACTGCCGCTGACGGGGTGCCTGGCCCCCTTGAGGGTGATGGCTGGCAGAAGCGCTCCATCCTCGACGAGCCCCGCCTTTCCGAGGCCGTTGAGATGTACAAGAAGCTGGGTTTCGAGGTGAAGGTGGTCAAACTGGATCTGGGTGGCGTCAAGGGCTGCAGTGTCTGCCTGGACAGTCCCTCCGATGGCTCCAGCGTCGTCTACACGCGGGCTCGGGCAAGCGGCGATGGTTCGAAGGGGGAGGCAGAGGAGGGCGAGCTGTTTGACTGAGCGGATGATGATGCGCCATCTCGAGGTCGGACCTTTGATGGTCAACTGTTACATCTTGGGCAATCCTGTCAGTCGCAAAGGGGTCATCATCGACCCCGGCGAGGACTACAAGGACATCCTCGACGCCGCAAACGAGATGGGTCTGGACATCCAGGGCATCATCGCCACCCACGGTCATTTCGACCACAACGGTGCGGTGGCTGGGCTCAAACAAGAATATGGGGAAAAAGTACCATATCTGCTTCATGAGGGCGACCAGTTCTTCATCCCCGACTCAAAAGCATCTGCCAAACGGTGGGGTTTCAACATCGAGCAGGTGCCCGAGCCCGATCGCTTTCTCACCGACGACGAGTATATAAATCTTGGAGACGTACTGCCCGAATCAGAAGAGGTGGCCGAGGGTGACTCGGATGACAACTTCCCAACGGATGATGGAACTGACGATCTTGAGGAGATCCCACCAGAAAAGGCAGGTAAGCTGAATAATGTGAATAATAATAAAAAGGAAAACAAGGCGAGTAAGAAATGCCTGGAACTGAGGATCATCCACACCCCTGGTCATTCACCCGGCGGGGTCTCGATACACATCGCTTCCGAAGGGGTCCTCTTCTCCGGGGACACCCTGTTCCAGCATTCGGTGGGTCGAACCGACTTTCGCAAGAGCTCCTTCGAGGACCTCAAGGCCTCCATCAGGGGCAGGCTCTATTCCCTTCCCGACGACACCAAGGTCTATCCGGGCCACGGTCCCGCCACAACCATCGGCCAGGAAAAGGAGCACAACATGGTGGTCCCCGAGCGCGACCGGGCCGCCTGGTTCCGCATCTGAATTTAAATACTCTTCGAGCAGGCACCCTCATTTAGAGGAGGAGCCAAGAGGCCTCGCAACTCGACCCAGCAGGAACGGCGTTATCGCTCGCTAATCTTCCTGCTCTTCCTTCTTGATGTGCTTGGCCCACTGACGGGAGACGACGGATAGGCCGATGCCGATCAGACCCAACAGGAAGCCCACGGTGACCACCTCGGGCTGTTCATCGTACCAGCTCCAGAAGAGCATGATGGTGCCGATGAGCCCGGTGCCCACGCCGATGGTGATGAGTAGACGGCCGGTGTCGATGCGCTCGGTACCGATGAGATAGGCTCCGGCGATGACCAGGCCACCCCCCAGGGCACCCAGGAACATCAGGACCCGGAAGGTCATCTCCACTTCAGGACTGTCGCTGATGTGCTCGCTGGCCAGGTCACCCATCTCGGCCCAGGTCGCCACTCCCGTGGTTCCCGAGATGAGCAGCAGGATACCGGCGGCGAAGCCGGTCAACACGGCAGGCGTCAGTTTGATCTTGGTCACAAGGCCCATGCAAGGACACTCCGGGACCGTTGAGCCACAATGCCATTATAGGCTTTTGGAGGCTACCCCGGAGAAGGCAAGGCCTGTTACTGATGGATCGAACGGCATTCCTTTCTGGGGTTCTCAGAACTCTTGGCCTGCCTTGTACGCCTGCTCCAGATACTCTCGCCGCAGTTCATCGCTCATGGGAACCGCGTAGAATGTGGTGGCTTTCACTTCCTTGATGCCACACATCTTGGAGAAGATGGTGGTGACATGCTTGTCCAGGGCCTCCAGGACCCCCATCTGGGTGTAGCGCTCCTCATTGCCCATGGTGGTCCGCAGGAAGTGAGCCTTTCTGTGTTCGAGCAACCCTGGTGGTCCATCCTTCTGGAACTTGTAGGCAAAATCCACGGTCATGACCCGGTCGACCCATCCCTTGAGCATGGCCGGGAAACCGTACCACCAGACCGGATGGACGAAGGCCAGGGCCTGAGCCTCGGCGATCCGCTCCTGCTGGGCCAGTATATCCTCGGGCAACCCCCCCTCGCCAGGCTCGAGCTCCGCACGGTTCAGCACCGGGTCGAAGTAATCGGCGTAAAGATCGTTGAGCACAACATCATGGCCCGCCTCCGCCAGGCCTTTGGTGAACTGTTCCAGAATAGCATGGTTGAAGGAACTTGGATTGGGGTGGGCTATGGTTACCAGCACCTTCATGGGGTTATCCTCGAATTATTCGCCAAAAACCGAAAGGGGATGGGCCCCTATAATCATTCCGGGCGAATGGTCGGTCAATGCAGGGCCACTCAGCTCTGGGCCAGTTCCTCCCACAGGTGGGCACTGGTCATGATGCCCCGGTAGAAGTCCTCGATGACGAACTTCTCGTTGGGAGCGTGGATATCATCGTCGTCCTGGCCCCAGCCCAGGAGCAGGGGGTCGGCCGCAAGCTCCCGCTGGAAGACCTCGACGATGGGGATGGTACCGCCCTCGCGGATGAAGACCGGGGCCACGCCAAAGCCCTTCTCGATGGCCCGTTCGGCCGCCTGGATGCCGGGGCTGTCACGAGGGGTCGCCACGGCTTTGCCGCCGTGCATGGTCTGAAGGGTGGATTTCACACCATCGGGCAGGGCGGCGTTGATGAACTGCTCCAGCTGGGCCGCCAGCTTCACCGGGTCCTGATCGGGCACCAGGCGCATGGAGATCTTGGCCCCGGCGGCGGAGGGGATGACGGTCTTGGCCCCCTCGCCCATGTAGCCGCCCCAGATGCCGTTGACATCCAGGGTGGGTCGGGCCCAGCGGCTCTCCAGAGGGGTGAAGCCGCGTTCGGGCAGGAAGTCGGGGGCGCCCAGTTCTTTTAAATACTTATCGTCGGAGAAGTCTAAACTGGCGAACATCTCCCTCTCCCAATCCTGAAGCTCCACCACGTCCTCGTAGAAACCGGGTATCTCCACCCGTCCGTGGTTGTCCTTCATCCGGGCCACCACCTCGGAGACCACCTGGATGGGATTGGCCACCACACCGCCATGAGAGCCCGAATGGAGGTCCTTGGCCGGTCCCGTGACATCCAGCTGGAAGTAGGCCATGCCCCGCAGGCCGTAGGTGATGGCCGGTCGATCGGGACCGAACTGGGAGGAATCGGAGATGATGACGTTCTCGCAGGCCAGCATGTCGCTGTTCTCGGCCACGAACGAGGAGAGGCAGACCGAGCCGATCTCCTCCTCGCCCTCGATTATCACCTTGACGTTGACCGGGAAACCGCCTCTGAGCCTGTGCCAGGCCTGGAGGGCGAAGACATGGGTCATGAACTGGCCCTTGTCGTCGGAGGCGCCCCTGGCGAACAGCTTGCCATCCCGCAGGTCGGGCTCGAAGGGCGGACTGACCCACTCGTCCAGGGGATCGGGAGGCTGGACGTCGTAGTGACCGTAGACCAGGGCCGTTGGCCTGTCGGGTCCGGCCTCCAGGTTCTCGCCGTAGACCAGGGGATGGCCCGAGGTCTCGATGATCCTGGCCGACAGCCCCGCCGCCTCCAGTTGCTCCAGGGTCCACCGGGCCGCCGCCTGCATGTCCGGTCTGTGGTCCTCCTGGGCCGAGATGGAAGGGATGCGAAGCAGGTCGCAAAGAAGATCGTAGTGAGCTTGCCGTTGCTCTTCGAGATGGTCGAGAATGTCCTGCACTGGCGTCACCTTGGCAGGTAAAAGGAGGGGTGGTAATTATGGTTTGAGTTCAAATCGAGGTCAGTCGGTCCAAAGCCGGACCATTGCACGAATATCATCCTTTCGACCGGTGTCCGAGAGCATAAATAGACCTTCACCAGGTCCCCTTTCACATCCTGATAGGGGTACAGACCATGGCTTCCAAATCGATAATAGACCCAGATGAGTTCAAGACACCGCCGAAGATGTTGGCCCTGGTAGGGGCGCTCCTCATTCTGGTGGGAGTATTCCTACCCTGGATGAGCCTTGATTTTATTGATGATGATGGTGAAGATGATACACTAAACTGGAATTCTTTCCAACTGGAGAGTGGGACAGAATACGATAACGGCACATACAAAGAAGATGTCAAACTGGAGAATTTCGATATAGATACCGCTTACCCCCCCATCGTCGTTCTCATCTTTGCCATCCTCTGTCTAATGGCAGCTATCATAAGCAGCAGGTTCGGGCCCCTGGAGAAGTTCTATCCATTCCTCGTTATCATCCTGGGCTTACTGGTCCTCATCCTGGTGTTCCTGCAGTTCAACTCCTTGAACGATGGGGTGAGCGATGCGAATGACATTTTTGACGAAGCTGACATAGATTGGAAGTTCTCGTTCGGATTCGGCCTCTACATGGGCCTGATCGGTGGCTTGCTGGTCCTCGTAGGTGGCGCCCTGCCCATAATCCAGGACAAGCTGGGTTGACGGGATAGTATTGCAGTTCCAAAGCCACCAGCGGGACTTCCAAAGACCTCCAGCTTAGATCATAATCCCCTTTCGAGCCTTCAGCTGCTGCTAGTATACCAGCCTAGAACCTGCATTCCAACCGAGGCTCATTCCGAATCGCGTTGGAGAGGATGTGTAGGGAATCTCCAAACAGGTCGGTGTGAACCTGCCGTCTCAGTGCATCGTCTTAGATCCGATCCGCAATAGACCTACCTTGACGAGGGAAATGGAGGGCTAATGGTCACAGGTTTCGAGTTCGAATCCAGATAAATCTGTGGTTTCACACCAATATCATCTTTTCGATCTGACCGATAGCGTAAAATGGGACTGAACTGGTCCCAACGTACATCCTGAGTGGGGGTACCGTGCATGGCTTCCAAATCGATCATCGACAAGATTGTAGACACAGATGAGTTCAAGACACCGCAGAAGATACTGGCCCTGATGGGGGCGCTCCTGATCATAATCGGGCTCTTCCTACCTTGGGTGAACTTCGATTTCACCATCGGAGAACCACCAAGGGATGAACACATGAACTGGAAAGGAATTGGCCTGAATGACGAAACGAAAACAGACGATTGGAATTACACCCTGGAGCAATTCGGTATCGATACGGCCTATCCACCCATCATCGTACTTGTCTTCGGGATCCTGTGTCTCGTTGGGGCCGTCATCAGCAGCAAGTTCGAGCCTCTGAAGGAGTTCTATCCCTTCCTGCTCATCGCCCTTGGCCTACTGGTGTTGATCCTGGTGTTCGTGCAATACAACTCCTTAAGTGATGGCATGAACGAGTTCAATGAAGAATACGAAAAGACTGAAGGGTATGAAGAGGACAAGTTCGCGTTCGGATTCGGCCTCTACATGGGGCTGATCGGCGGCCTGCTGGTCCTCGTCGGCGGCGCCTTCCCGATGATCCAGGACAAGCTGGGTTGATATCCCTTTGATCGGGCAAAACCAATCACCCAACTGACCATCGATACCTCTGTATCGGGTTATTCGACCGCCCAAAATATCGACAATTAGTGTATTCGATACTAAGATTACAAATATCCAGCTGAACATTTTTGTTGGTAAGGGTGAAACCATGGTGTCCAGACCAATCTCCAGGTGTTCAGCGCCCAACCTTCAATTTCAGGGATCGAACGGACGGATAAGATACGCGGTCCCTGCCGTAATTTTGATCGTGATGGCTTTTTGTGGATGTCTAAATGAACATACCCCCCCGGAAGAGGAGTATTATGATGTCCAGGGTGAGGTACTGGAAATAATCGAAAATAAAAATGAGCACGTTGTCAAATTCAAGGTAATGAAGTTAAGGGGAACGTACAAGAGTGCGGAGACCAATAACGGAAGCTATGAATTGGAAAGCGGTCAGGTCATCGAGCTGTCCATTTCGAAAAATCGCAATTTCATCACCGTTGAAGAGGGCGATTACATCGAGGTGGATATCGACAGGGAGCTGGATGAACAGCATTACAACGTCCGTTCCCTGAAGCAGATATCACATCCGTATCAATGGTGCTACATATCGGTGTTCCTGATAATCACGGTGGTGGCCATCGGGTTCATCTACCGGAAGCTACGCATGGCATGGGACGAAGAGGACGACTGGGACGGGTACTGAGGTTCAGGGGCGGATCGATGGTCCACGAAGTGTAACTTTGCCCCTTGCTTTCACTTTGGGAGGCCAATCGTGCATTAAGCGGGGCATAGGCCTATCGACTGACGCGTTTTTCCCTTCCAGCCTCTCGATATTGCTCGATTCTTAAATATAAGTTACCATATCAGGGGCAGATTCCAGCGGTGTTCCCATGCGCCTTTCGAAACTTCTAGCCCTGGTGCTGCCCCTGTTGCTGATCAGCACCTCCCTGGCCGCCTGCCTATCCGATGAGGATGACGAGGACCGCCATGCCCCTTACCTGGACCTGGTGACCCCTGGGGAGGCAGCCACACTGACGGGCAGCCATCTAGTGGAAGTGGAGGCCGCCGATGCCAGTGGCATCAAGTTCGTCTGCTTCATGGTGGATGGCATCGAGTTGCAGAACTCCACGCAGATAGAGTTCATGTGGGACACCACCGAGGCCAGCAACGGTCCCCATATCCTGGAGGTGGTGGCCGAGGATGGCGCCGGCAACACCGCCCGGGTGAGCGTTCCGGTGATATTGTTCAACAACCTGGAAGCCCCCACCCTGGAGCTCACCACCAACGTGGGCCTCGACCCGTTCAGCGACCCGTTCAGTCTGACCGGCGAGGCGGCCGACGCCGAGGGCCTGCTGGAGCTCATCGAGTACTCCCTGGGAACCTCGGGCTGGCAGGAGCTGTGGTCGGCGACCTCGGGCATCGAGTCCACCCAGTGGTACCTGGGCCTCAGCCCCGCCTCACTACCTCATGGAGAGCAGAAACTGCGCCTGCGGGCCTTTGACGGTGAGTACCATTCCGAGGTCCTGGAGCTGTGGCTGGACCTGAACCACTGGCCCACCGCCGACATCGTAGCCCCCCTGGCGGGGCAGATCTACCAGTCCAACCTGGGATACCTGTTCCTGGATGCCAGCGACAGCAGTGACGAGGATATCCTGACCTACCGCTGGACCTCCGATGTGTCGGGTCTCATCTATGAGGGCAACGCTCCCTCGGTGAACGTCATCGGCCACACATTGGATCCTGGGATCCACACCATTACCCTGACCGTGGACGACGGCCGCGGCGGCACGGCCACGGCCGTCGTGGAGGGGGTCATCGTGAACGTGGGCCCCTCACTACAGGTTGACAGCCCCAAGGTGGGAGAGTACCTCAGTGGCCAGGTGGACATCCAGGGAGAGGCCTGGGACCCCGACGATCAGGTGGACCGGGTCGAGCTGAGCCTGGACGGGGCCGACTGGTTCCAGGTTGACGGCACCGAGGGGTGGTCCTACACCTGGGACACCACCCGGCAGGACGACGGAACCCACACAATCGCCGTCCGGGTGAGCGACACCCGGGAGGGAGTGTCGGAGATGCCCCCCCAGGAGTTCGTGGTGGACAACACAGCACCCGAGATAGAGTGGCCCTACGGTGATGAGGAGATGTTCGTCCAGGAGGAGGTGACCCTGGAGGTGGAGGTCGACGATGGCCTGTCCGGCATCGAGGCCGTGACCTTCTTCCTCGACGGCGAGGAGGTCCAGTCGGGCCCCTCCGGCCAGTGGCAGTGGGACACCCTGACCGTGTCCGACGGCGAATACCTCGTCGAGGCCGAGACCGTAGACCGGGCGGGCAACAGGGCCGGACCGGTGGAGCTGATGGTCAAGGTGGACAACAAGGAGCCCCGCCTCACCTGGCTCTCACCCCTGGAGCAGTACCTGGGCGGCGAGGTGACCCTGGAGGTGGAAGTGGAGGAGACCGGTTCGGGCCTGGACTGGGTGGCCTTCGCCATCAAGGGCAAGGAGGTGGCCAACGGCACCGCCACCAGCCACACCTGGGACACCACCGCCGAGGAGGACGGCCCCGAGTACCTCCTGGAGGTCACGGCGGCCGATAAGCTCGGTCACATTGGATACACCAACGTCACGGTCTTTGTGGACAACACACCGCCGGAGGTGGAGATAACCTCCCCCGAGGGCGGCAAGAACACCACCGGGCTGGTCACGGTCGATACCTCGGTGGTGGAGAACGGCTCGGGAGTGGCCCGCTACGCCTTCAGCCTGGACGGCGACGAGGTGCAGAACGGCTCAGCCTTCAAGTGGGACTGGGACACCACGCTGGCCTCCGAGGGCCGCCACGAGGTGCGGGTCATCTGCTGGGACCAGGCCAACAACTGGGACATCCACGACATCGTGGTCTACCTTGACCACACCCCGCCGGAGGTCTCCGAGCTTGAGCCTGCCGATGGCTCGGAACTGGATGGCACCTACACGGCCACCCTGGAGGCGTTCGACCTGGGCAGCGGCATGGATTACGTGGAGTTCTACCTGGATGAGGTCCTCAAGACCACGGATGCCTCGGCGCCCTATGAATGGAGCTTCGATACCGACGATTTCGCCGATGGCAACCACACCCTGACGGGGTGGGCCTACGACCGGGCCGGCAACCGGGCCAGCCTCTCCGGGCTCTACTTCTTCGGCGAGCAGGAGGAGGCGGTGGTCAGCGACCCCCACACCAACTTCCTGAGCCGCTACGACGTGCAGAACATCGAGCGCATCAACCTGGACGGCGGCGACTGGGCCGCGGCGCCCTACCTGGCCCCCCTGGTGCCCAGCCACCAGGTCTACCCCTCCATCGACTGGGACGGCAGCAACAACCCCAAGGAGACCCTGGAGCCCAGCGTCACCAACATCGGCAAGTTCTCGGGCGAGATAGCCCTGTCCTACTGGCAGGCCCCCGAACGGGCCCTGGTGGTGGACACCTACGCCCGGGCCCTGCTCATGGGGCCCCTGGCCGGAATGGCCGACATCCCCCTGCTGCTCTACGATTCCACCTACACCGACGAGGCCCTCTACAAGCTGGGGACCATCTACGCGCCCCAGATAATCGTCTGCGGCAGCACCCCCTACAATTCCAAGGGCGTGACGGTGCTCGCGGACGACGAGGTGCTTGAGTTCACCCTGGAGTACGCGCGATTCATCGATCACGATGTGGACTACCTGGTGGCCACCAATCCCGATGACGGGGTCGGGGTCACGACACCCCACATCTCAGCCCTGGCATCAGCCTGGGCGACGTACTACGGTGGTGTCCTCATCAACGTGCCGGCCAACGCCAACCAGATGGACACCCTGATCCACCAGGCCTATGCCTCCATGGAGGACAACGGCATGACCGCCGGTTACCTGAACATCGTGGGGGACGAGAAGGCGGCCCCGCAGATGAACGTGGGAGGCACGCCCTCGGACAACAAGTACGCCGACCTGGATGGTGACCGCTACACCGTGGAGGTGGCCAACGGCCGCATGCTGGACAAGGGCCTGGGCAACCTGAGCCACGCCTACGATCGCATCGTCAACTACGGCGATTACCTGAACATCGGGACCCTGCGGGCCAACCGGGTCCTGGACTACACCGCCTGGGCCAACAACGCCGTCATCTACATGGGCTGGGCCGCCGAGTTCGCCGAGGACTCGGAGAACCAGTGCCGGGAGCGGATGTGGGCCGAGGGGCAGTTCAACACCCAGGATGACACCGACAAGGCCCACAGCGGCCAGAAGGCGGCCATGATGCTGGACTTCTCGGCCTCCAACTACGTCATCATCAACGCCGACCACGGCTTCCCCAGCGGTACCGTGACCTGGGACGCCGCCGACCTGCCCTACTTCCATCCGGCCATCTTCTTCGGGGTCAGCTGTTCGGTGGGCCGCGTCGACGTGGGCAACCCCAAGGGCACCATCACCTACACCGCCATGGAGCGGGGCGTCAACGCCTGGCTGGCCCCCACCCGGACGGCCTACGGCTCGTGGATCCAGACCTATCCCTACCAGCCCATCGCCGCCCCCGGCCTGTGCTACCTCTACCTCACCCTGATGATGAACAACGACCTGACCAGCGGCGAGGCCTACATGGAGGCCAAGAACGAGCTCATCGCCAACGGCATCGGCGGGGACGTGGACAAGGTGACCACCTGGCAGTACCAGCACTACGGCGATCCCGGGTTCAACCCCTACGAGCCGGTGAACGAGGGCGGCATATTCTAGGATCCTGGGACCAGAACCCCCGGTTCCCGCACTAGGAGCTGACACAGGTTCATATCACACCTGCCGATGGGCCCTGACAAGGGCTGACCATGCCGCACCATCACAGCCATGAACATCCCCGCGTTTGCCCGCCCTGGATAGGTTGGCTCCTGCTCCTGAACCCCCTGCGCCGCCTGGTGGAGAACCCCAAGAAGATGCTGGGACCCCACGTGAAGAAAGGCATGACGGTGCTGGAGCCGGGTCCGGGCATGGGCTACTTCACCCTGCCGATGGCGCGGATGGTGGGACCCAAGGGCAGGGTCGTGGCCATCGACGTGTCAGAGACCATGCTCAAAGGGCTGCGCAAACGGGCGGCCAGGGCCAGACTGCTGGACCGCATCGAACTGCGTCACAACAGCCATCCGGCCACCCTGGGCATCGACGACCTGAACGGCAAGGTGGACCTGGCCACGGCCATCCATGTGGTCCACGAAGTGCCCGACCAGACCCTCTTCTTCAGGGAGCTGTTCATGGCCCTCAAGCCGGGTGGCCGGGTCCTGATGGTGGAGCCCAGGGGACCCGTGAGCCTGGAGGAGTTCGGCAAGTCAACGGAGCGGGCGGTGGCCGTGGGCTTCGAATGCCAGAAGTTCGGGGTCCGGCGGGTGTTCCTTACCAAACCGGGCGGGGCTTGAGACAGAGCCTGAGCTTGCTTGCCCCTGAGCCTGCTCCTTTGCCTGCCCCTTTGCCTGCCCCTTAGCTTGCTCCTCTCGTTCGATGAATGGGTATGTATGGGATATTTGGGATGCAAGGGATGAATGGGATAGGTGGGGATGTGTATGGGTGTGTTTGGATGGAGGATCAGCCTTCGCCCGAACGGCTCCTGAACCTGACCCAGACCGCCACCCCGGCGATGAGGAAGAGGGGCAGGAGCCAGAGCAGGGGGTTGTCGCCGGCCCCCTCCAGGAGGCCGTCCCCGTCATCACCGTCGTCACCGGTCCCCGCATCATCGTAGCCCGCCAGCTCCCAGATGATGTGATGGGCGATGTCCAGACCGGTCTGAAAGGCCGCCTCCAGCTCGCTGCGACCCCCGGCGATGGCCACCATGGAGGAGAGCCGATCGGTGGAGTAGTGCTTGATGGTCTGCTCGCAGGCATCGCCAGCCTGGTAGGCCTGCTCGTGCATGCCGCGGAACCAGACCGCTGGTAGGCCCGCCCGGATGAAGGAGCGATGGTCGGAGGCGGTGACGGTGTCGTCCATGACCAGCACCCATTCGGGGGGCAGTTCCAGGTTTCCGTAGGTCACCCGCTCCACCACCTGGCGCAGGGCGGTGAAGTTCTCCCGGGTCTCTTCGTCGTAGTCGTAGCTGTCGTAGCCCGAGAAGTCCTCCACCGGCGAGGTGTAGACGTTGAGAAAGAAGTAATCCTCGTCGCAGAAGGGGGAGATGGAAGCCGGGTTCTCCACGGGATAGGAGATGCCGTACATGTCGAAGTTGAGGTTGGCCAGGATGGTGGTGCCATTGCCCGCCTGCTCCACGAAGAGCTCGGACCCCTGGGCCCCCTGCTCCTCGGAATCCCATGCCGCGAAGACCAGCGAGACCTTGGGTTTGGCCTCCACCTCCTGGGTGAAGTAGCGGGCCAGCTCCAGGACCGTGGCCACCCCTGCGGCGTTGTCGTAGGCCCCGGAGTCGGCCAGTTCGGTGGCGTCGTAGTGGCCGCCCATGACCACCCAGGTGTCGGGGTCCTCACCCTCGTAGTAGCCCACCACGTTGGCGGCGTCCAGGGGCTGGCCATACTGATTGACGGTGAACTCCTGGCGGTAGACCTCGAGACCGTAGCCCTCCAGGGTCTGCTCGATGTAGTCGGCGGCGTCCCAGTGCTCGGGGGAGGCCAGGTAGCGGTACCAGTCGGAGATGGTCGCAACATGGTCGAAGACGTTGGAGGACGATGGCTGTTCGCCGGGAGCCGCCCCCAGGGCCCCGGTGCCGCCGGCCGTCAGCAGCATGCCCGCCAGTGCCAATGCCGCAAGTGCCAGACGCCCCGATGGAACCATGTCGCTCGCCGGTTTTCGAGGATGGAATTTGTATTTAAGTTCTCCCATCGAGGTCAGACCGCCTGCACGGTCTTTCGGATCGGATCAAAGGTATCAAGGGATCAGGGTCCAGCAATTTCAATCGGAAAGCTAATCACCCCCCCCGCTTTGGCAACCGACGCGGGTCCGTAGGGTAGCCTGGATATCCTTCCGGCCTTCGGAGCCGGTGACGGGGGTTCGAATCCCTCCGGATCCGCCATTTCCCCGATGTCGGGGGAAATGGCGTCTACAGCGGGAGATTCACTCGCTGCGCTCGCAAACTCCCACTGTCATCCGCTTCTGCTCTCCAACAGAGCAGAGGCGTCAACATGCGGCAGTTCGTCCGCGTTGCTACCTCACAACCGCATGTGATCCGCCATTTCCCCGATGTCGGGGGAAATGGCGTCTACAGTAAGACGTTTGCTCACTACGTTCGCAAAGTCCTACTGTCATCCGCTCCTCCGCCTTCGGCGGAGGCGCGTCAACAGTAAGAGCTTCACTCACTCCGTTCGCGAACTCTTACTGTCATCCTCCAGTTTCTCGACCAGGGAGAAACTCATCCTGGATTCTTAGTCGATGTCTCTGACACCTTTCCTTCTTCTTCTGGTTCCATCCTCGGTTCCTCATCCCCTTTCTCTTCCTCTTCCTTCCCCTCATCCTGCTTCTTCTCCTTCTCCCCTTCCTCTTCCTTCTCTTCCTTCTTCTCTTCTTTCTTCTTCCTCGCTTCCTTCAGCCGCTGGATGACGCCGTCGACGCGGGGGAGCTCGATGACGGCCAGGATGCGGGTGTGGTCGTCGGCCAGCTCGATGAGTCGGTCGGCCATGGCCTGCTCTCTCGTGCGCTCCAGGGCGGCGTAGCCAGGCAGGGCGCCCAGGGCGTCGTCGTACTCGAAGGCGAAATCGTCGGGCGTGGTGGAGGCCCAGGGTTTCTTCTTGAGCTTCTTGAGCCGCATGCCCTGGCGCAGCCACTGCCACCTTGTGATGTGCTTGATGTAGGCCTCGGTGTACTCCACCTCCTGCAGGTCGAGACCTTCCAGCTCGATACCCTTCTCCACCCCCAGCTTCACCGCCTCGTCGAACGAGGGGGGCGGCACCTTCACCTTGTCGTCCAGCTTGTCGGCCAGGAAGGAGAGGCCGGTGGCGTAGAGGATCTCGTGCTGGGAGAGGAAGAACTCGGGGGGGTCGTCACCGCTCTCGGCCAGGTTGCGCAGACCGTCGATCTCTCCGGGGGATATGCCCACCGCCAGGCACCGGGGCTTAACCGTGCGATAGGCCGCCCGCACCAGCTCCCGCTCGCTGACCAGGCCCTTGACCGATGACATGATGGTGAGCTTGCAGTCGCCCACAGTGAGGCGGCGCAGTTTGGGTGGTGTGTAGTCGGGCCGGTCCTCTTTGGAGGCCGCCGCCTTGGATTTGCCCTTGCCCTTGAGGCTCTTTGCCCTTGCCTTTGCTTTTGCCTCCGCCTCTTTCGCCTGTGCCTTTGCCTGCGCCTTTGCCTGTGGCTTGCCCTTTGCCTGGGCTTTTGGGGGGGCCTTGCCGGCTGAGCTTGACTCGGGGGGGGGCATGAATGGGGATGGCAGACCGCGGCGGGTTAAAAGGCTCCAGTTCCCATCGGTCTGCTCATGGCATCAAGGGGGAGCGATCCCCAGATCGGAACATATCTTCCTGGCCAACCGGTCATCGACCTCTGTATGCCTGGGAATGACCGAGGTATTGTGATTGGAGGGATTCCAATACATTGTATGTTTACGACCCTCTCTGCGCTTCAAGCAACCTTCCTTGCGGAGGTGCTTGAGTAGCAATCGGCGTTTCATTTCCTTGGCCTCCGGTATTAAACGGAAACCAAGAGCTCTTCACGAACTATCTGCTTGGTGTTTTCAAATTCTCTTGCGATTTCCCTGTTGGCCTGAATGACCATCTGCACGGCCTCTTTGAGGTTCTCGCGCGCTTCTTCTAGTGTCTTTCCTTGGGTGTTGGCACCGGGCAGCTCTTCGACGTACCCGATCCACCAGTCTTTTTCTTTCTCGAACACAGCAGTGAATTTCATGGTATCACTTGCCATTGAAAGCCCTGTGCCGGTAAAATATAAAAACCTTTGGTGCCCCCCATCCACGAAGCATCAGTGATGGGGAGGTTATTCCCGGTCCAGATCGTAGTAGGCCACGTCCATGTCGTAGAAGTGGTCCATGCGGCGGTAGGTCAGGCCCAGTTTTGTCGTCCAGCCTTCGGCTGTCCTCCCCCGTAGAGCCTCGCCGTGCTCGACTCTTACGGCCAGCACCCGGCGGGAATATTCCTCATTCTAGTTGATTCAATGAATAATATGCGACGTCCATATCGTAATAGAAATCCATTCGTTCGAATTTTAGCCCGATTTTTTCAAGTACTCGCCGCGAGGCGCCGTTGTCGGGATGGGCGATGCCCACGATGCGGGAGAGGCCGAGCTTGCTGAAGCCGTGGTCGCGCAGGGCGGCACCGCCCTCGGTGGCCAAACCGATGCCCCAGTACTCGGGGAGCAGGCGATAGCCCACTTCTATCTCATCGGTGTCGGCCAGGGGGCCCAGTTCGAACCAGCCGATGAAGTTGCCTGTGCCGCGACAGTGGGCCATCCACATGCCCAGGCCCGGATACCTGGCGTAGCCCTCGATGATGCGGTCCAGGAAGCCGCGCACCTGCTCCCGGGACCGGGCCACGCCCAGGCCGATGTAGCGCATCACCCGGGGGTCGCTCTCCAGCCGGTAG
The DNA here is from genome assembly GCA_964384995.1 of uncultured archaeon. Classification (GTDB taxonomy): domain Archaea; phylum Thermoplasmatota; class Poseidoniia; order MGIII; family CAYLMJ01; genus CAYLMJ01. Next base: position 26,096 of record CAYLMJ010000012.1, read on the forward strand.
AGGTCCTCCATGTCCTCATCGGAGCGGGTGAACTCCCGCAGGCGCAGGCGGGGCGTGGTGAGGAAGGTGGCGGGTCTGGCAGGTGTGGAAGGGGTGGACGCGGTGGACGGGGTGGAAGAAGCGGGGGAGGCGGAAGAGGCAGGGGAGGCAGGCACCATAGCCTATCCCCGCCGCTCCTCGATGAGCTCGGTGATCTCGGCCGAGTCCTCGGTCTCGGCCAGTTCCTTCTTGCGGATGACCGGGGTGCCGGCGACGGAGTCCTTGTCCGACTCCTTGGCCAGGATGACGCCGTCGCGCTCCATGATCTGGGAGATGCGGGTGAAGCGCTGGGCCTGGGGCCGGCGGATGCGGTCCTCCACCACCATGGTGAGCAGGAGCTCCCTGCGGGGCTGTACGTTCACCGGGGCGTCTGTGGCAAGGGCGGTGAAGGGGCTCCGATGGGTGGGCGTCACGTTGTAGCCCAGCTGCTGCATGCGCCGCAGGAGATGGCGGGCGAAGCGGTCGAGCATGGTGAGGGGGGCGAAGGGGGGCTCGCTCTGGTCCACGGTGCGGAACAGTTGCTGGGCCTTGACCACCTCCTCGTTGAGCAGTTCCTCCAGCTTCAGGGCCACATCGACCTTGGCCGCCATGCCCTTGAGGTAGAGCTGGATGGTGCGCCGGCCCACGCCTGTTGCCTGGGAGAGACTGCCCAGGGTGAACTCCTCGTCCTTGAGCGCCGCCTCCAGGACCTCGGGGATGAGGTCGACGAAGGTGCCGCCTGGAGCCGAGCGCATGTAGGGGGGTGTGGCCTCCTGGACCTGGTCGCGGAAGGTGTCGGGGCTGACCAGGGAGACGTTGTGACGGCTGTAGAGCACGCCATCCTCCAGCTTGCCGGCTCCGCTGTGGATGCCGACGAGCAGGGGGCAGGCTTCCATGTAGTGGGCCAGGGTGCGCAGTTCCTGAGCGGCCTCCGGGGAGAAGCCGTCCACATTGGTCAGGACCTTCACCAGCAGGAGCAGGTCATCCCTGCGGGCCACCAGGTCGAAGCAGATGTTGCGCTCGGGGCCCACGTCGGAGATGAAGAAGCCGCTCTGACCCAGGAGCTGGCGGAGCTCCATGACCAGCTTGCGCCGAGGGTCGGTGGTACCGGCCACCGAGCGGGCCTGTGCCGGCGTCTGGGCCGGCGAGCGTGCCGCTGTCTGCGTCGGCGGGTCGGCTGGGTCCCTGGCGGAAAAGGCCATTCAGGCTGAGAATCGCTTCCAAGATATTTAAAGACCGGGGAGGGGGGAGATGAGCGGGACGGGAGATCGCCTGGAGGCCCCCTTGCCAGGAGTAGAGAAAGTACTTTACCAGAGTTTAGGAACAGATTACTAAAACCGAAGAGAGACCGGTGGGAGACCGAAGGAAGACCGAAGGATGACCGAAGGATGACCGGAGGATAAGTATGATACCAGTATGAGAAGAGTATGGATAGAGTATGCAAAAAGTAAGCAAAAAGTATGAAAATGAGCCATGGGCGAACCGCCGCCGGAGAACGACGAGAAGCACCGTCACGGAGGCCCTGGCTTTTCACAGCATCAACTGCCAACAATTAGTGTGGCAAGCTAAAGCATCAAGGAGCATCCTCTCTGTTGGACAACTCTTGCTTGCACATCTTCATTGTCCTGTGGGTTACGATGAATACCAAACCTGCCATTCCCATCGCGACAAGAATCAATCCAATGTACTCTGATAGTTGGTCAAACGGTGTACCGATAAAGAAGGTCAAAGGCAAGGACATTATCAATCTAAATATCCAACCACTCTTTCGAAAGCTTTTCAATTCTTCAATACTCATCTCTTTGAAATCTGATTCAGTATATCGATGGGATGGCAAGCCCCCCAATGGCAGATAGGTCAACAAATGGAAGATCGCCAGCAACCGTCCCCGAACCATGCAGACTGCAACAGCCGGGGGAATTTGGACCTTGCGGTGACCGGTCAAAAGCGAAACCGACCTCACTGTGACAAAGTCACCGACGACGCCTGAACCCAGCGATTCTGTGACACACCACCATGCAGGGTGACCATCCAAATCGACCCCATCTCACCCCATCCTTTCCAAAAAGGCTGGCTTGTGTATCAGGTGGGGCTCAGCGGCCTGCCTCAGTCGTTCAGGCATTCACTCTACTGTTGGGTGATGCCTGTCCTACAGTTGCAGGTACTGGGCACAATTATGACAATAGTAGTATCCGTATTGAGGTTGGAATCCCGCGGCCGAGAAACAGAATGGACAGGTAGCTGTTGGGAGCTGGGCGGCCGCGGGGGCGGCCTGGGCGGCGTATGGCTGTCCCGGCATGTATTGAGCATGACCACCCTGGGGGCCATACTGGGGAACCTGGGCCTGAGGCTGGATGCTCTGGGTGGCCTGGGTGGCCTGGGTGGCCTGGGGTGCCTGAGGTGTGCCGACCGGTTGCTCCCACGGCTCCTCAACGTCCGCCATTGCATCACTGCGATTGCGTAAAACGAACAGGGTTCCCACCACGGCCACCGCTATGGCAAGAGGGATCAGCAGCAGAAGGATGTTGAACTCATCATCATCGTCATCCTCGCTCTCGGGCACCTGGGCCTGGACAAGGGTGTAGCTCGCCGACAGGGTCTGGTCCGACCAGCTGAGCTCCGTTTCCTGGTACAGCGTCAGACCGAACAGCCTGTCATCGTAGGCGACGTAGATCAGGCCCGTGCCATCCCCGTCGCCCTGGGCCACCCCGGTGATGATGAGGGTGTTGTAGGTCTGACCACCCACCGTCTTTCCCTTTGCAGAGGTAACTTCGTAACGGATGGCGAAGTCGACCTCGGTCTCCGACCTTCCGACGAAGACATCGCCGATGACCGGCACGACAGGCGTGGCGCCCTCCAGCTCCATCACATCCAACAGATCGAACTCCTCCTCATCGGGGACCGGCGAGTTCTCGGGGTATTCGGAACCTTCCTCGGTGGTATCGCCATTCTCCTTCTCCTCGTATTCGTAGTAGATGGTGGTGTTGGAAAAACCAGCCTCCCGGACGTTCCAGCTGGTGGTGAAGTTCTCGTTCTTGTCACTGCCCATGGTCATCATGGTGTAGGATTCCTGCACCATGCAATCGTAGCTGTCACCATCGTGGTTGTCGTGGTTCTCGAATCTCAGGGTCTTCTCCTCGGAATAGAAATCACCGCTCTCTCCCAGACCTTCCCATTCTCCATCCATCAGCATGTACTGGTCGGTGCTCATCTGGTCCTCTTCGGCCATTCGCATCACGGCATCTCCATCCATGGAGATCCAGCCATCATTGTAGCTGAACGTCCCATCCAGGTCCATCGACATGGAGCTGTCCACGGTCTCACCATCGGACTCCTTGCTCATCTGCTCCACCGGACCCTGAAGGTTCAGTTCCATGCCCTCATCCTCCATATCCATCGAGACCTGTCCTTCCATCAAGACCAGTTCGTAGGTGTCGGTGGTCTCCACCTCGGCGATGAGGTCCATTTCCATTGACATGGTGTAGTCACCCGCGGATTCCACCATCTCCATCTCCATCTCGTAGCTGTACTTGCCCACGGTGGGAACGAACTCCTCGCCACTGGTCTCGAACTCCCTTTCGGCCAGGGTCTCCCCATCGGCGACGACCGTTATGGTGAACTGTTCATCGTCGCTTGGCTCGATGGTGGAGTTGCCAATTATCAAATCGCCATCCTTGTGGAGATTGTCAAAGGCTGTCGCCAGGGTCTCACTGCCTCCCCCATCACGCTTGACCTCGATGGTCACATCATCTTCATCAAGGCTCCTTCCCTCGGTGAAGATGTATCGGTAATGACCAAGGTGGTAATCCCACTCCAGCAACATGTCGCTCTCTGGGGCTGGCAGTTGGGTGAAGTTGTCATCATTCCCCCCGCCGGAGGTCACGGTCGCGGTTGCCGTGAGGTTCATCAAGAGGATCGACAGGCCCATGCCTATCACTATCAATCTGTATCCAAGTCGTGTATCCATGCCAATGCCCCAGTCCTTGTCGGTGTTTGTCGCCTGGTCCGTTCCCGGTCCAAGCTTCGACTTGAATATTTGAGTCTCGGCTAAAAAGCCATTGTTGAGGTGCAGATGGCTCATCGTCATTTAGAACTTATTTCAGTTGCTTTTGACCAATATCTCCATATTCATCCAGTCGAACATCACCCCGGTGTGACCCTTCTGCAGGCGGGCAGATCCTCCAGAGTGACCCCATCTCATGATCCCATTACCAAATGGCCGCATCGTCTACAGGCATCGGCCTTCGACAACCTCACCTGCGTCTGCGCAGGACGGCCACCATCGCAACGACCGCCAGGCCAGCTACCAGCGAGGGCGCCGGGTCGTCGCCATCATCAGCATCGCCGTTCGTATCTCCTACGCCACCGAAGAAGTGGATGTACCTGTCGGAAGGATTGGTGCCGACCACTGTGAAACCGCCATCCGAGGACATGGCAAGATCCCTCGTACCACCCTCGATCTCGTAGCTCCACAGGGGGGTAGAGTTGTCCCTGGAGAAGTGGTACACGGCGTCACCCTCTGCGCCTGCGCTAAGGAGAGAACCGTTCGCTGATAGGGCGATCGACCTCACGTTCCCCTCGGTCAGGTAGGTCCACAATGGCGTTGGGCCATCTCGATGGAAGAGGTACACCTTCTTATCCCGGGCACCGGCCGCCACGTATTCCCCATCGGTCGAGATAGTCACCGTGTACAGATTGCTCCCGGCGGTGGAATTCCAAAGCGGCGTGGAACTGTCCTTGTCGAACAGATAGACCCAAACGTGGGTCCCGGCAGCGATGGACTCCCCATCGGCCGAGATGGAGACCTTGTAACCGCGATCTCCTGCAGTGAAGTTCCAGAGGGGTGTGTTGTTGGCTTTACCGAAGAGGTACAGCCGGTTCTCGGCTCCGACAACGAGGTAACTGCCGTCCGAAGAGAAAGCCATCGACCCTGCGGTTCCATCGGTGGTGAACTCCCAAAGGGGTGTGGGGCTGTCCTTCTGGAACAGGTGGACCTTTGCCGTGCCTCCAGGTACCGTCGTGCCAAGGGCGAGACACTCACCATTGGCCGAGATTGCAATGGAACGGATGAGTGCACTGTCGTCCTCCAAGGTGTGATTCCAGAGGGGTGTCGAGCTCTCCCTGTTGAATAGGTAGATCTTCTCACCGTCTCCTAGGCCTCCCTCATAGGTGGACTGAGCGATAATATACCTTCCATCCGCGGATATGTCCAGGTAGCTGGTGGTTGCCATGGTGTGGTTCCAAAGCGGTTCGGAACCGTCCTTGCCGAAGAGATAGAGGTTGTTGTAGGTCCCAACGGCGATGTACTCGCCATCTGCCGATATCTCCACCATTCCATCGGGTCCAACGAAGTATGACCAGGTCGGTTTTGCATCTTCAGCACCAGCGTCGTCGCTGGCCACGGTCAGTACCAGCATCAACAGCATCAGGCAGGCCCCCGCCAGCAGGAACGGATACCTATTGGAATCCTTCCAGGCATTCACAAAGCTGTCACTAAATGAAGCCCCCAAGCTCATGGAGCGGGTAACCGAGGCTGGTTCATAGGCTTTATGGGTGGATCTTTCACACTGAATATCTGGACCGTCACCGAACCCATTCATTCCATGGCACTCGGCCCTAATCTGCAGGAGGCGGCAGGCCAGCTCGTTCCATCACGGATCACAGCGAATGTTCTGTTCTTCCCCCGAACAGCTCTCTGTGTTCTCTGTGTTCTCTGTGGTGAACCCCTGGTTCAGCCCAGCACCGTCAGTCCCCGGTCCAGGTCGGTCATGCTCCGGGAGCCGTCCTCGGTGATGACCATGTCGTCCTCGATGCGCACGCCGCCCAGGCCGGGCAGGTATACGCCGGGCTCCACGGTGAAGGTCATGCCGGGTCTCAGCTCGGTCAGGTCGCCCTCGTTCATGTAGGGGCCCTCGTGGCCCTCCAGGCCCAGGCCATGGCCGGTGCGGTGGATGAACCGCTCGCCGTAGCCGGCGTCGACGATGACCTTGCGGGCCGCCCTATCGACGTCCTGTCCCGTGGCCCCCGGTATTGCCGCCTCCCTCCCGGCCCTTGCCGCGTCCCTGACGATGTCGTGGACCTTCAACAGCTCGGCCTCGGGTTCTCCCAGGGAGACACAGCGGGTGATGTCGGACATGTAGCCCTGATGGGTGGCGCCCCAGTCCAGGACGATGAGGTCACCCTTCTCCATCTTCCGGTCGGTGGGGAAGAGGTGGGGGTCGGCGCCGTTGGGTCCGCTGGCCACCAGGGGGAAGAAGGGCAGCTCTGGCTCGGAGCCGGCCCTCAGCAGGTTGGTCACCAGCTCGGCGGCCACCGCCTTCTCCGTTACTCCTGCCTTGATGAAGGGCAGGGTGGCCGCGAAGGCCTCCTGGGCCATGCGGGCCGCCTCCTCCATGGCGGCCACCTCGGCCGCGTCCTTGTTCATCCGCAGGCGGTCGAAGATGGCATCGGCGCTGGACACGCTGGCGCCACCCAGCAGCTTGAGCTCCAGGTAGCGGCACCGGCGGCCCTCGACCCCCAGCCTCACCGCCTCGTCGCCCAGGCTCGCCAGGGCGGCTTTGAAAGCGTCACCGGGTCCGTCGGCGTCGGTCCAGCCGAAGACCTCCACGGGATAGGGGGCCTGGTTGGCCTTGCCCTCCTCCAGGTGGGGCACCACGAAGAGGGGCTTGCCCCGGACCCGGAAGATGGCGGCGGTGGCCCGCTCGGACAGGTGGAAGTGAAGCCCCGAAAGGTAGTGCAGGTTGGGCCCCGGGACCACGGCGATGGCGTCCAGGCCCTCGCTCTCCATCAGCTCTCTCAATCGTTCAACTCGTTGCTCGATCATCATATCACCTTGCAATTGTCGTCTCCCGCCATCTCCCGCCGCTCCATGCCTCAGCCCTTCTCCACCAGTATCTCCAGGAAGCGCTCCAGATGGGCCGCCAGCTGGGCGTTGTCAGTGTATCCGCAAGTGGCCAGGTCGGGGGAGGCGATGAGGGCCCGCTCACCGTCGGTGATGACATCAGTGGCCAGCAAACGGTCGTTGCGCACCACGGTACAGCCCTCGGGCACCCTCTGCAGGGGCTTGGTGATGATGGTCACCTCGATGCCCCGGTTGATGCAGTCGTGCAGTTTGCGCTCCACCCGGGAGTAGAGTTGAGAGAAGGCGGGAGTGGAGATGATGAAGGAACGGGTCGCGATGTCCAGCAGTTCGCTGATCTTCTCGATGACCCGCTCCTTGCCGGCCACGGTGTAGACCAGCTGGGGCTCACCCTTCTCGGCCACCACCTCGTTGAGCAGTTCCAGCTTCTGGAAGGTGTCCCGTATCTCATCCACCACCCGGTCGGCTATCTTCTTGGGCGACTCGGGCTTGTAGATGCGGGGGCGTCCGGTGGTCGATATGGCGAAGTTCTTCTCCTCCAGACTGCGCAGGACCTTGTAGGCCGAGGTGCGGGGTATCTTGGCCGTGGCGGCGATGGCCTCGGTCTCTCCGTACCCGTGGGCCACCAGGGCGATGTAGGCTCGCGCCTCGTAGGGGCTCAGGCCGATCATCTCCAAACGGGCCGAGACCTGGCGGAATTCATTCTCCAACTCCTCGGTCGAGACGGAAAAGGGCAGGCTGGCCAGATCGGAAAGGGAGACGGTCATGGAAATCCTCCGGTAAGGTCGCAAAGACCGATGGGCCCTTTGGACCGTGTGTGTAGTAGCGACAGCTACAAAAGGTTTAAGAGATTTTCATTTCTGATACGCCGAGTGGTACTATGCCTTCCGAGCCGGTCGTAAAGCACTCCACCCTCGCCAAGGGGCTGCCCAAACAGACAGACAGCCTCTGCCCCGAGTGCCTAGGCCATCTCGTGGCCGAACTCTACGATGAGGACGGCAAGGTGATGATGAGAAAGGAGTGCCCCGAGCACGGGGAGTACATTGACACCTACTTTTCAGACAGCGAGATGTATCTCAAGATGGAACGCTTCGCCAGGGATGGCATCGGCGTGCGGAACGTGGCCTACCCCGACGCCACCTCCTGCCCCGAGGACTGCGGCCTGTGCAACCTGCACAAGTCCCACACCAACCTGGCCAACCTGGACCTGACCAACCGCTGCAACCTGCGCTGTCCGGTATGCTTCGCCAACGCCAACGAGGCCGGCTACGTCTACGAGCCCGACCTGGAGACCATCAAGTTCCAGCTGGCGGTGCTGCGGGACCAGAAGCCGGTGGGCGCGGCCGCCGTGCAGTTCTCGGGAGGCGAACCCACCATCCACCCCCACTTCCTGGAAGCGGTGAGTGTCGCCAAGGAGCTGGGCATCGCCCAGGTGCAGGTGGCCACCAACGGCATCCTGCTGGCCAAGAAGCCCGCTTTCGCCCAGGAGATGTTCGAGGCCGGGATGAACACGGTCTACCTCCAGTTCGACGGCTTCAATAAGGAGTCCTACGTCGAGGCCCGGGGCTTCGATCTAACCCGGATCAAGGAGAAGGCCATCGAGAACTGCCGCCGGGTCAAGCCCAAGCCCCTGACGGTGGTCCTGGTGCCCACGGTGCTCAACAGCATCAACGACGACCAGGTGGGTCAGATGGCGGAATATGCCATCGAGAACAACGACGTCATCCGCGGGGTCAACTACCAGCCGGTGTCCATCACCGGTCGCATCGACTACGAGGAGCGGATGCGCTACCGCTTCACCCTCTCGGACCTGGCCCACAACCTGGAGGCCCAGACCAAGGGCCAGATAGGGCTCGACGACTGGTTCCCGGTACCCCTCGTCGCTCCCCTCACCAACCTGGTGAGCGCCATCACCGGCGAGTACAAGCCGGGCTTCACCGTCCATCCCCACTGCGGCATCGCCACCTTCCTCTACGTGGACGAAAACAAGAAATACATCCCTGTGACCCGCTTCATCGACGCGGAGGGCATGTTCGCCAAGATGGAGGAGCTGGCAAGCAAGGCCAACACCCGCACCGGCCGGATGGCCCTGTCGGTGCTCAAGAAGGGCAGCAAGGTGACCAAGGGGCGGGGCCTGGCCCGGGCCTTCAAGCACGTCTTCGGCGAGTTCATCGATGTGAACAAGTGCCCCGAGGGCTTCGATGTCTTCGAGCTCATGGGCGGCGTCGCCAGCTCGAACAAGAAGAAGGGCATCGGCGATTTCGCCTGGGCCACCACCTACCTGGGCGGCATGCACTTCCAGGACCTCTACAACTACGACATCGAACGGGTGATGCGCTGTTCCATCCACTACTCGGTACCCGACGGCCGGCTCTACCCCTTCTGCGCCTACAACTGCGGCCCCTCCTACCGCCACGAGATCGAGCAGCAGTTCTCCATCCCCCTGAAGGACTGGAAGCCCGGCACCTACTCGGTGACCATCGACGACATCGCCACCAAGTTCAAGAACATGTCCCAGGTGCCCATCGTCAAGGACAAGCAGGGTAACTGGAAGGTGGACTACGTCAACCCGGGACCCAACCCCCTGGAGAAGTAGGGTTCCCCGAGCCCCGCTCCGCGTTCAGCGTTCCACTCTCAACAGACCCAGCTCCACGCTTCAAGCACACGATCCCACATTCCGCGTTCCTCATTCCACCTTCCAGGTTCCTCGCTCCCAATGACTTATTAAATCGAAAGACCTGGTGGCGCTCCCATGGAATACGACTACGACGCCATCATCGTGGGGGCCGGCCCGGCCGGCACCACCACCGCCCGTTTCGCGGCCGAGGGCGGGGCCCGGGTCCTGGTACTGGAGAAACGTCAGGAGATCGGCACCCCGGTACGTTGCGGTGAGGGCATCGCCCCCCGCTGGGCCAAGGAAGTGGGCATCCCCCTGGAGGGCAAATGGCTGACCAACCGGGTCAAAGGGGCCAAGATCGTATCCCCCAACGGCACCACATTGACCATCGACGATGCCGACATGGGCACCGAGATCGGCATGGTCATCGAGCGGGACCGGTTCGACAAGGCCCTGGCCAAGATGGCCGTGGACGCCGGAGCCGACCTGCTGATCAAGACCCGGGCCCTTTCCATAAACCGCGATGAGGCGGGAATGGTATGCGGCGTCAGGGTCGTGCACATGGGAGAGGAGCGGGACATCACAGCCCCGATCGTGGTTGGAGCCGATGGATTCGAATCTCAGGTGGGCCATTGGGCGGGCATCAAGACCACCTTGAAACCGGTGGAGATAACCTCCAACATCCAGTACCGTCTGGTGAACCTGGACATCCCCGGTGATTACTGCGAGTTCTACCTGGCTCCCAGCGACATCGGCGGCTACTTCTGGAACTTCCCCAAATCCAGGACCGAGGCCAACATAGGCTTCGGCATCCTGCTGGCCAACTGCCACGAACCGGCCACCGCCAAGAAGCATCTCGACCGTTTCATCGCCCAACATCCCCTTTACTCCAAGGGACAGGCCATCGAGATCGTGGGCGGAGGCACCAGTCTATGCGCGCCCCTGGATCGTACGGTGGCCCAGGGGGTCATGATCGTGGGCGACTCGGCCAGGCAGATAAACTCCATCACCGGCGGCGGCATCGGCACCGCCTGCATGGCCGGGATGGTGGCCGGCAAGACCATCGCCGCCGCGGTCAAGGCCGGCGACAGTTCCGAGGAGTTCCTGCAGATGTACGAGCAGGGCTGGCGGGAGCTCATGGAAGAGAACCTCTACAACGCATTTGTGGCCAAGGAGAAACTGGCCCTGGTACCCGACCACGTCATCGACATGGTGGTGGGGACCCTGGCCGAGGTGGGCATCGAGCGGCTCTCGGTGGAGGACATCCTGGACGTCATCGCCGAGCATCACCCCGACCTGCTGGAGGAGCTGGCGGACATCATCTGAGGCCCCAAGGCTTCCTCCCAAGGTCCCGATCCCAGGTCCCCATATACTGTACACTACGCCATCCCCCGCCAGCCACACCAACAGAATTGTCACCCAAGGGCCTTTTAAAGTTCGTATAAATGAAACTTGGATGCACTCTCGCCTCTGCCGAATCAGGCGACCCCCCAGTCTTCTAGTAATCCTTCTAGTCTGGTCGCTGACGGTTCAGGCACTGGCCCTGTCACCCTGGTCCTGCACTGTGGGCCTGGGCGACGCCACGGCTCAAGGGGGCGAGGGTCCTTCCAACACGACGACTGCCCAGCCTGTGAACTACGGCAACTGGCCCGCCATCCATGGCGATGCGGGACACAGCGGGGCCGTGGGCTTCGACACTCCCGAACAGACCGGTCTGCCCTCGGACCGCTTCGCCTGGCAGGCCCAGATCGCCACCGACCCGGTGGTGGCCAACGGTCTGGTGGTGGGCGGCACCTACATCAACCAGCCGGTGGGTCTCACCGCGGTATCACTGCTCACTGGCAAGGAGGTCTGGACCGCCCAGCTGGACGAGTACATCTGGTCGGCGCCCACCTTTGACGGCCAGGGACGGCTCTTCGTGGAGACCATCGACCCGGCCAGCGCCCAGTCCACCCCCTTCCAGGCCACCCTGTGGGCCCTGGACGTCATCAACGGTCAGGTCATCTGGAAGTCCCAGCTGAACACCGTGGGCGGCTCGCCCGTGGTGGTGGGCTCGACCCTGCTGGTCCACACCCCCGAGAGCCTGGAGGCCCTGTCCATCTCCAACGGCGACCCCCTCTGGTCGGTGGCCATGGGCTACGCCCCCGCCGGCATCACCCCCGCCGCCTCCGACAAGCTGGTGATGGTACGGGATCGCGACACGGTGCGGGCCCTGCGCCTGAGCGACGGGTCCCAGGCCTGGAACCACACCCTGGCCGAACCTGTGGTCAGCACCGAGCTCTTCCTGACGGTGGGCTCGGGCTCGGGCTCGGGCTCGGGCCTGGTCCTGGTGCGCACCGAGGGGTCCGAGAACCTCACCGCCCTGGACCTCTCAGACGGAGATCAAAGATGGAAGGTGGGGGTCCCCGGAGGAGCCTTCCTGGGACGCCATCCGGCCATCGCTCCCGACTCCGTCATCAGCGTCCACATCGACGGGCAGGGGAACGCCTCCCTCCTGTCGATGGACATCAACGATGGCCACCTGCTGTGGCGCACCCCCCTGGCCCCGGGAAGCCTCACCGAGGTGGCCCCGGTGGCGACCCCCGAGGGGGTCCTGACCCTGGGAGCCGACGGCATCGTGAGGGTGTTCGATCTGAACACCGGGAACCTCACCGACTTCTACGACACCGAGATCGCCGGCGTCCAGGCCACCTATTCCCTTTCCAACATCGCCCTGGCCTCCGACCGCCTGCTGGTGACCACCCCCAACGGCCTGGTGGCCTTTGGCACTCCCTTCACCGACATGAACACCGGACCCTCACCTTCCGATGACGAGGAGGAGGAGGGGGACGCCTTGAGCCGCATCACCCAGCAGATCGCCGACGAGGGCATGGTGGTGATAGCCCTGGTCGCGGGCTTCTTCCTGGGTCTCATCGTTTCGGTGATGCGCAGCGAGAAGAAGATCGACCGGCTCAAGAACAAGGTCCTGCACCTTCAGGAGCGCCTGAGGGATTACCTCCACCGAACCCCCGAGGAGGAGCCCCATCCCGACGAGGAGGCCGATGAGCTGGATGGACCGGCTCCGGCCCATTACGACGACGAGGCGCCGCTGGCAGACGACGATCCCATGCCCGACCACGTGACCCGGGCGGTGATAGTCTGCGGGGCGGGCGCCCTGACCCAGACCGAGCAGGATGCCCTGTCCGAGGCCTTCATCATCGCCGCCGACGGAGGCGCCAACGACCTCTTCCGCCTGGGCCGCAAGCCCCACCTGCTGGTGGGCGATCTCGATTCAATCCATCCCGAGGTGCTCAAGTGGTGCCGGGGACTGGGCGTGACCGAGGAGAAGCACCCCACCGACAAGGACGCCACCGACGGTGAACTGGCCATCGAGGCGGCCCTGAAGCTGGGCGCCAGCGAGATCCTGATGGTGGGAGCGCTGGGAGGCCGGGCCGACCACTCCTACGCCAACATGGGCCTGCTGGAGCTCATCGGCGACAAGGGCGCCTTCGGCACCATCGTGGGCCCCGACATCGACATCTTCGCCGTGACCCCCGACCTGCCCCTGCTCCAGCCAACGGCACCGGGCCGCACCGTGTCGCTGATGCCCCTTTCCGAGAAGGTCATGGGCATCCACTCGCGAGGCCTGAAGTGGCCCCTGGTGGGGACGGCCATGAACCGCACCCGGACCCTGGGCGTCTCCAACGAGACCACCGAGGACCTGCTGGAGGTGCGCGTGGACGGAGGCACCCTGCTGGTTGGGATCAACCGGCCTGTGGCTCCGGTTGGAACGTAGGCAAGAATAGTTATCGAGTTAGTGACCTCACGAGCGTAGCGAAGTGAGGTTGCGAGTTTTTTATCGATGTTTTGTCCAAAAACATCGGTGGGGATCAACCGGCCAGTGGGCGGTACCGGGGTCTCATAAATCTTAAATACGGGCCATTGCTGGTGCCGTCGGTTTGACGGCCATAGCGGTGGGGGTACACCCGTTCCCATCCCGAACACGGCAGTTAAGTCCACCAGCGTTCCAGGCTGTACTGTGGTACGCGAGTCCACGGGAACCCTGGATCGCCGTCAACCATTTTTTTTACCTATTCGGACCATTTTTGTACCGAAAGGTCCAACTGACAGGATTTTATAATCAAAAGGGCCTTCAGGTCCTCCCTGAGGCAGGGACCCAAGGTCCATTCCCCAGTCCATCTCCCGCCTCCGCCGCTTCAGGGAAGAACTGAGCGGGGGCTGAATCAGAGGCCAAAAATGAGCAAGACCAAGAACACCAACGGCGTCCAGCGACTCCTCACCGGCATCCCCGGCTTCGACATCATATCCAAGGGCGGTCTGCCCCGCAACCGGGTCACCCTGGTCTCGGGCACCGCCGGCAGCGGCAAGACCACCTTCGCCGCCCAGTTCCTGGCCATGGGCATCGAGAAGTACGACCAGGCCGGGGTCTTCGTGACCTTCGAGGAGACCCCCGCCGAGATCCGAGCCAACATGGCAGGCTTCGGCTGGGACATCGCCGCCTGGGAGGCCGCCGGCAAATGGAGCTTCGTGGACGCCTCCTCCCACCTGGAGAAGGAGAGCGTGGTCATCCACGGCTACAACGTGGCCGGCCTCATCCACGAGCTGGAGCGGGCCATCAAGACCATCGACGCCAAGCGGGTGGTCATCGATTCGATGATCGTCAAGATGATGAAGTTCAGCCAGCAGGCCGAGGTCAGGTCAGAGTTCGTCCATATCGGCGGAGCCATCAACGCCATGGGGGCCACGGTGCTCATCACCGGCGAGCGGGTCCAGGAGGAGGGCCAGATCACCAAGCTGGGCATCGGCGACTACGCAGCCCACAACGTCATCGTCCTGCGCAACCTCAAGGAGGGCCGCCACCGCCGACGCACCATCGACATCCTCAAGTTCCGCGGCGTGGACCACCAGCGGGGCGAGACCCCCTACACCATCCAGCCGGGCCAGGGCGTCGTCATCCTGCCCCTCTCCCACGAAAACGTGCCTGAACTGGCCGCCGGGGAGCGCATCACCTCGGGCAACGCGGAGCTGGACGAGATGTGCGGCGGAGGCCTCTTCACGCAGTCCAACATCCTCTTCTCGGGTCCCGAGGGCGTGGGCAAGACCCTGCTGGCCTGCCAATTCTTCATGGGCGGCGTCGACAAGGGTCAGAGGGGCCTCTACGTATCCTTCGAGGAGAGCCAGGAGAAGCTGGCCGAGTACCTGGAGGGGTGGAGCATCGACCTGAACGAGCTGGAGGAGCAGGGCCAGGTCAAGGTAATATCCTACGAGCCCGAGGCCGCCAGCCTGGAGGAGCATCTCCTGCGCATCATGGAGGCGGTGGAGACCTTCAAGCCCCAGCGCCTGGTCATCGACTGCCTGTCGGTGCTGGCCCGGGTGGCCACCGAGCAGGGCTTCAGGGAGTTCCTGATCTACATGGCCTCCTGGCTGAGACGGCAGGAGCTGGCCGCCCTGGTGGTCACCAAGACCTCCCTCACCGGCGAGCGGTCGTCCATCGACCGGCGGCTGACCCAGTTCATCGACACCGACATCCTGTTGCGCTACGTGGAATCCAGAGGCAAGCTCCACCGGGGCCTGATGGTGCTGAAGATGCACGGCTCCAGCCACGATGACCGCTTCCGGGAGTTCACCATCGACGATCAGGGCATCCACATCGGCGAGCCCTTCGAGAACATCTCGGGCATCCTGACCGGCAATCCCTCTTACCTGTCATAGGCGGGACCCATTGGCTCAGGGTCAAGGCTCGTCTCAGGCTTCGGCTTCGTTCACCGGAGCCACGCCACCATCGATGGCCCGCCTGACTAGATGACACAGGGCCTCTTCCACGTCCTGCAGAGTGGCGCCCCAGCCCACGTAGGCCACGTTCCCCTGGGCCTCGAACCCCTCCTTGAGCTGACAGCATTTGGCCAGGCACAGGGTATCCTCCGGCGACCCGTTCGGGAGCTTCGAAGCCTCCCTTTTCTTTAAATACTCATCGTCGGCAGGACAGATATTGACGAAGCGAGCCGGCTCACCACCGTAATGGCCCTGGTAGATGTCCAAGGAGCGCCGACAGCCGATGAGGGTGGCCTCCAGTTCATCCAGACCTTCAGGGAGGCGGTCCAGGTAGTGGATGGTCTTGCCGGAAGGCAGATCATCCCCCCCATAGCAGGGCAGGACAACCTCCCCGGTCTCGGCCCGGGCGGCCATCTTCACCAGGTCCCCCACCCGGGGCTGGAGGTCCACCGGAGCTCCCACATCCTGGTAGGCCAGCACCCGTTGGGCCTGATGGAGCAGTTTGGGAGGCTGGGGTGGCGCGATGTCGTGGACCTCGATGGGCAGGAGATCGGGTTCATGGATGAAGGAGAGATGGGTGAACTCGCCCTCGATGACCACCGTGGTGAGCTCCGGCCGCTCATTCAGCTCCCGCCGGGCCCGTGTGGCCAGGGCCGTGGGATTGAGGATATCCACCTCCGGGTCCCGAACGAAGCGAGTGGTGGCCGGCAGGGACAGGATGCGCATCCCGGTGAGCCGGTGGAAGACCTCCTCGCTGGGTTTCGACGAGTGCTTCTCCAGGGCCATCACCGCCCACTCCCCCTCCCGATGGAGCAGGAGGAAATCACTGCCCCGGTAGTAGCTGTGTTGTGGCAAATGGGCCTCGAGGTTCTCCCTCGTCAGCTCGAATTCCACCTCCTTGCAGGCTACATGGCGGCAGTGGACCGGAAAGAGCATGGGGCGACGCTCACCTCACACGTCGACCATCATGAAGACGAGCTGGGGGATGAGATAGCCGATGAGCACCATGATGAAGGAGAACTTCATCCCGGCCATGACCTTGCCTCTTGAGATGACGCCGGCCACGATGCCACCGCCCATGCCCTGGACCAGTACCGCCCCGGCGAAGATGAGCTGGAAGAAGCCCACGTTCACCTCCTTGGGCAGGAAGCCCACCTCGCCGCCCTCCACCTCGGCAGTGGCCTCCACCGCGGCTGGCAGGAAGAGGGCGTAGATGGCCATCAGCACCCCCATGAGGATGAAGAAGGACATGTAGATGACCGAATTGTAGATGGACATGGCCGACTCGCGCTCACGGGCGATGAGCTGGATCTCCTTGGTGTTGTCGGCCGCCGATTTGAGCACGTCGGCCACATTGCCCCCGGCCAGGGAGGCCTCGGTGATGAGGGCCACGGAACGGGCGATGAGGGGAGTTCTGACCCTCTCGGCGAAGAGCTTCAGGGCGTCGATGGCCGAGACCCCCCAGCTGATCTGGATGGCCATGGTGATGATCTCGTCGGTGAGGTCGCCATAGACGCCATGGGAGGCCTTGCGGATGGCGGCGTGGAGGGTCATGCCCGCCCGGGTCGATTCGGCCAGGTCACGCAGGAAATCGCCCACGGTCTGCTCCACCCGGTGGATGTGCTGCAGGGTGTTCCATTCGTAGACCGCGTAGGGTCCCATCAGGGAGAGCACCAGGAGGATGAAGTAATCCTGGGGCCGCAACAGCATGCTATCGTACATCCAGGAGAGGAACATGCAGACGATGAAGATGAGGGAGAGGAACAGGGTGGCCAGCAGGGTGCGCTGGCGGTTGAGCTGGTCCTTCTGCTCCTGGGTCAGCAGGCCCACATGGCGAGGTTGGCGCAGGGCCTTGCCCAGCTCGGAGAAGGTTGTGCCCAGGGAGCTGGACAGAGGGGCGTCGGGTGGTTCGGGTGATTTGGTCCGGATAACGTAGGTGTAGAAGAACTGGATGACCGGAATTATGATGAAGATGATGAGGTAGGCAATCATCTCAGCCTTGAGAGTGAAACCTCCACTGGTGTTGATGAGCATCAGCACCGACAGGACGATGATGACGAAGAGGGGCGCCGCCACCACCACGGTGACGTACGACTCGGCCAGCAGGGAGAGACTGTCGATGAAGCGCTTCTGGTCCGAGCGGTTCTCCCGGATCAGCTCCTCGGTCTTCTCGAAGAAGTAGGGTTTCAGCTCGCCTCCGGTGGTTGTGGTGGTGATGATGCCCTGGAGGAACTCCTGGAACTTCAGCGAGGGCGAGCGCTGGATTGCGGCGTGGAGGGCGGAGATGAGGTCCATGCCCAGCACGTCCACGTCCCTGACGATGCGGGAGGCCTCCTTTTGCACCTCGCCGTAGACCTCCTGCTTGGCCAGGCCCTTGAACACCGTCACCGGGGTTACGTTGGCCGAGGACATGGCGGCGATGAAATTGAGGGCGTAGGGAAGTTTGAAGTCGATGTCCTGGGCCCGGCGGGCGGCGATGGAGGCCGGGATGGCCAGGTAGACCCGCAGACCAAGGATCCAGAAGATCGGGATGGCCAGGAAGGAGATGGCCGCGATGTGGGTCTCGATGTTTCCGGCGATGGAATCGAACAGCAGGAACAGGAAGATGATCAGACCGAAGACCGAACCGACGAAACCGGCCAGCAGTCCCGCGGCGATGAACTCCTCGGGGCGGATGGCGATGTCGGCCTGGAGCAGCTGCCGTCTCAGTTTGGGGGTGTTGTAGCGGGAGCCGAGGCTCTCCTTGCCGGTGACCGGATCGGTGGTCAGGCCTCTGAGGTAGCGGTAGGCCAGCTGCTGGAAGGGGTCGCGTGACATGGGATCCTTAGAGTACCTCTTTGATCATTTCCTCGGGATTGGAGTAGTAACCGGCAACAATGGTGCCCACGTCGCGGAAGGTGCGCAGGCCCTTGGTCCCCATCATGTTGACCAGCTTGATGCGGTTCTCCAGCTCCTCGGTGACCTTGGCCTCGGTCCAGGACTTGCGCTGCTGCAGTTCCTTGAGGACCTCCGAGGAGCGGTTGAAGCTGTAACTGTCGGTGCCCGGGTCCCACTTGAAGACCCGGTTGGTCACCAGGTCGTTGGTCCGGGGGTCGATGCGCACGATCTCGATGACCTCGGTCACCCGGCGCACCGTCAGGTCGCCCATGCGCACCAGGTTCTGGATGACCACCAGGTCCAGGGCCTCCAGGAGCAGGCGGGGCAGCTCGATGGGTGGGTTCTCCAGACGATGGACCATGGCCGATACCGATTCGGCGTGCATGGTGGAGAAGGTGGTGTGGCCGGTGGCCATGGCCTGGAACAGGGTGTAGGTCTCCTTGCCGCGCACCTCGCCCACGATGAGGTACTGGGGCCGCTGGCGCAGGGCGGCGGTCATGAGCTCGTAGAGGTCGATGGCGCCGGGGGCGTCGGGGCCCTTGCCGCCGCCGAAACCACTGCGGGTCAGGCCGGCGATCCAGTTCTCGTGGGGCAGGTTGATCTCCCGGGTCTCCTCGATGGTGACCACCTTCATCTGGGGCGGGATGAAGAGGGCGGTGGCGTTGAGCAGGGTGGTCTTGCCAGAGGCGGTGCCGCCGCAGAACATGATGGAGGAGCCGTGCTCCACGGCCAGCCAGAGGTAGCCGGCCAGATC
Organism: uncultured archaeon; assembly: GCA_964384995.1. Lineage (GTDB taxonomy): Archaea > Thermoplasmatota > Poseidoniia > MGIII > CAYLMJ01 > CAYLMJ01. The sequence continues at coordinate 44,993 of CAYLMJ010000012.1, forward strand.
CTCGGAGATGGAGTTGTTCTGGACCAGGTCGGGGGGCGTGAGGGGGTCCTCGCGGAACTTGCGGATGGTGAACGAGGAACCGCGGGTGGTGACCTCCTTGGCCAGGGTGGCCTGCAGGCGGGAGCCCTCGGGGAGGGTGGCGTCCAGGAGGGGGTCGGAGATGGAGATGTGCTTGCCGCACTTCTGGGCCAGCTGGATGACGAAGGCGTCGAGCTGGTTGTCATCGGTGAAGAAGACGTTGGTGCGCAGCGATTCATGCTCGCGGTCGTAGACGAAGATGGGGATCTGGGGCCCGTCACAGGAGATATCCTCCAGCATGGGGTCGTTCATCAGGGGTTGGATCAGGCCCAGGCCGGCGAAGTCGCGCTCGATGTAGTACATGATGCGCTCGAAGTCCACCTTGTGCATGTGCAGGGCGTGCTCCAGCTTGATGCGGGTCACCTCTGATCGCAGGTACTTGCTCACCTGGTCCTGGTGGCGCAGCTTCTCGAAATCGTAGCGCAGGGTCCGGCGCAGGGTGTCCTCCACGAAGAGGAGCAGGTCCTTCTGGTGGCGGTTCAGGCGGGGCTCGATGACCGAGTAGAGCTTCTCGTGGGTCTTCTTGTTGTACGAGATGCGCACGTACGTGTAAGGCTCGTCCACCTTGCGCAGCTCCAGTTCCACCAGGTCGGGGTCCTTGAGCGGCGGTATTACGGTGATGCGCGATTCACTGGCCCCGGTGGGCTTGAGCACCTTCAGCTCCCGGCCCTTGAGGCCAAGGCTCTGGCCAAGCTGGGTCATTAGACCACCTGAGTCGCTCGGGCGGGGAGAGGAAGGTTCGGTGTCGGTCATGGTATCACTACTATCGAGGTCATAGGTTGAAGGAAACGTCAAGGCCTGCAAGGCCCAGGTCGAGATTGTGAACGGGGTTGATGGTCACGGTCACCGTGTAGCCGTTCACGTTCACGGTGTAAGCTGTGGCACCCAGTGCCGCCCCAAGCGTGGTGGTGTAGTAGTTCTGCCAGGCGGTGGGGAAGCGGGTGGTGATCGTAATGGTCAGGGAGTCGCCGCCGGCCCAGCTGAAGCTATCCTGCTGGTAGACGTTGAAGGTGGTTCGGACCCCCTCGGTGTCCAGGCCGGAGATGCTGCGGTCGTCACCCACCAGGGTGACGGTGGTGAGGGTCACGTTGACCACTCCCGAGCTGTTGGTGACGGTGAAGCTGGGGGCGGTGGTGACCAGGGCGTTGCCCGAGGTCTGGTTCAACAGCAGGGCCCCGAACTCGTAGCCCCGCTTCTGGTCGGCGAACTCCCGGTTGGAGGCGTCGAAGAAGAGGTTGCCGGTGGCGTTCAGGTGGACGCTCTGGTCCGCCGAGGCGACCACCATGGAGTTGGCGAAGCTGTTGATGAACAGGGAGCCGCTGGTGGGGGCGGCGAAGAAGGGCACCCCCTCGTTGCCCAGGGTGAAGGGCGAGTAGAGGGTCAGATTGGTGTTGTCGGTGAGGATCTGGTTGTCCACGTTGGCCTTGAACTGGGAGAACTGGTTGTCCAGCTCCTGCATGTGGTCGGCCTCGTTCTCCTTGACCCAGGCCGGGACATACTCGGTGTGGACCATGGCCAGGATGATGACGATGAGCACGGCCATGAGCATGGCCCCCACAACGCCGGCCACAGCCTCCTCGTCCTGGCAGAGGGGTGGACGCCTCCGCCTATACACGGTAGCTCACCTCCCCCACGGCCAGTCGCCCGGCGTTGCCACCCAGGGTGGTGATGGTGGTCCGGCTCCACAGCTGGTCGTTGGAGTACCAGTGGAGCTTGGTCCCGGCCGCCACAACGATGTCCTGGTTGCCGTCGCCGTTGACCTCGACGATGACCACGTCCACGATGCCCACGGCGCCTCCGCCAGCGGCCCCGTCGATGGTCTTCTTGGTCCAGGCGGTGGAGGGGACCCCGGTGCGCATGTAGCGGATCAGGAGGTTGGTATCGGTCCCGACAACCAGGTCCAGGTCGCCATCGCCCTCCAGGTCGGCCGTCTCCAGGGCTTCCACCTGGGCCAGGGGGTCCACGGCCGCGTCGATGGTGGATCGGGTCCAGGCCCCGCCCGAGGCGTAGAGGTAGATGATGGCGCTGTTGGTGCCTGCCACCACGTCGTTGTTGGCGTCGGTGGCGTCGAAGGCTCCCAGGACCAGGGAGTGGACCTGGGCCCCCACGGCGGCGTCGATGTCGGAGCTGGACCATGTGCCGCCTCCGGTGTTGGAGATCAGCACCACCTTGGAGGCGGTTCCAGCCACCACATCGGTGTCGAGGTCGGCATCCATGTCGGCGGTGTCCAGGGCGTGGACCGCGCCCAGGGTGTTGTCCAGGACGGTGGACACCCAGGCTCCGCTGCGCATGTTGTACTCGATGACCCGGCCGTCGGCGGTGCCCACCAGGATCTCGGTCTTGGCGTCGCCGTCCAGGTCCACCATCAGCAGTTCGTTGATCTGGGAGCCGAGTCCGGCCACCACGGTCTGGGGCCACGTGGCGTTGTTGGCATAGTAATGGACCGCACCCCCGGCGGTGCCGGCGGCGGTGTCCTGATCGCCGTCCAGGTCGGCGTCACCCAGGGCCACGGCGGTGTAGGATGAGCCGCCACCCGTGGCCTGTATCTCGTCAGAGGTGGTCCAGGAGGGGGGTTCCAGCAGGGCCTGGATGGTGTCGGAGCGGGTGTAGACCAGGTCCACGGCACGGACCTTCAGGACCACCTTGGCGGTGGCCGTGCGGGCCGTGGCGTCGGTGAAGGTCACGGTCAACTGGTAGAGTCCGGCGGTGATGTTCTTGGGCACCGTCTGGGCCGCGGTGGTGTAGGTCCCGTCACCGTCGGGGTCCGAGAGCTTCTCGGAAGCGGAGCCGCCCACGGTGGAGAGGTCCACCTTGCCGGCCTGGTTCAGGTTGAGGTTGCCATCCACATCGGTGGCGTAGGCCTTGACCCTGAAGACGGACAGGCCGTCGGCGGTGATCGTGTCGGGATCGGTCCAGGTCATGTGGAGCCCGGGGTCATTGGCCCCGGCCAGGGTACCCGACTGCAGGACCATGATCAGCAGGACCTGGTTCAGCTCCGAGGATTGCTCGATGACCCTCAGCTCGACCCGGGTGTTGGTGCTGATGGAGGCTGTGGCGTAGGTCCAGGCCTCGCCCATCTCCCATTTTTCGCCAACGCCTCCCACCGACAGGTTGAGATTGGAGACGGTGTCGTTCAGGAAGAGCTGGACGAAGGTCAGGTTGTCCCAGAGGCTCTCGCCACCCGAATGGGTGATGGTGATGGTGCCTCCGGCTCCGGTCACTGTCAGGCTGGCGTCCAGGTCCACGAAACGCTTCTCATCGGGGCCGTCCAGGGTGGCCACCCAGATGATGATGACCGAGAAGAGGACCACGGTGATGGAGAGGATGAGTGAACTGCCAACGATCTCCGAGACGGCTGACTCGTCACGGGCGAGGTGGCGGCGGCGAGAGGTCGAGGGGGCCATGAGGGGCCCTCACACCCCTCCTTCGCGTGAGACCATCGTCTCCTCCTTGGGATCGAAGGCCTCGTAGGGATCGAGCTTCTCACCGCACTCGGGGCAGGTCTCGGAATCCAGGGGGATGCGCTGGCCGCAGCCACCGCACTGGGCCACCTCGGTGGCATAGGAGAGGCTGACCTTCTGGAGCAGGATGATGATCACCACCATCACGATCAGGAGCAGCACGATGATGACCATCATGGTCCCGAAGTCAAGGGTCCCGGGTCCTTCCTCGACCTTGAGCTCCCGAGATACGGTGTGCTCGCCTCCGTCCTCATCGATGGCCTTGGCGGTGACCGTGTACTTGGACTCATCGTCGTCGGGGGCCTCGAAGTGGATGTCAACGATGCCATCGGCATCGGTGGTCTCGGTCCTCTTCTTGCCGTTGACGGTGACCGTCACATCGGCCCCCAGGACCGGGTCGTGGGAGGGGTCGTCGTACTCCACCTGCACCCTGGCGAAGAAGGGGTCGCCGGCCTCGATCTCTCGATCTCCGATGAGGCCGCCCTTTTCGGTGCGCAGCTGCATGGTGATGACCAGGGCCTTGCTCAGGCGCAGGGAGGTCAGCTGGATGTCCATCTCGGCGTTGGACCTCAGGATGATGGGTTCGAAGGTTGAAGAGTGGGTCTCGTAGGTGGCCTTGACCAGGTAGTTGCCCATGAAGTTGTCGCCTGCGTCGGTGGTGTGGTTGGCCAGCAGGGAGAGGGTGACGCTACCTGTGCTGTCGGTGTTGACATTGCTGCCTCCCCCACCCACTGTGTACTCCCAGGCCACGGTGGCGTTGTCCACGGGCCTCTGTCCGATGTCGGTCACGGTGACGGTGAGGTACCACCAGCGTTCCAGGTCGGCGGTCCCGGAGACGGCCACCCGGGGTGTGGTCACATCCTTGAGGATATGGTTGCCCTCGTCGAAGTGGACCAGGGGCTTGGTGAAGCTCGAGCTGGTGATGATGGAGGCGGGGGCCTTGAGGAAGAGCGAATCCTCGGACTTGAAGGTGGAACCCTCGATGTCCAGGCTGGCCAGTTGAGAGGTCGCTTCCAGGGAGAGGGTCTCGTAGTCCATGGTGGAATCGTGGACCTTCACCGTGCCGGACCTGATCATGGCGTTGGTGCCGCTGACCGAGGAGCCGGCCTGCAGGTTGAACTTGGAGACCTCCAGATCGAGACCGGCCTCGATGGTGCCGTGCTTCACCTCGATCCAGCTGCGGTCCCGGGCTATGATGCGGCTGGCCTTCAGGATCCCCCGGTCCTTGATGATGATGGCCGAGTCATCGGTCATGAAGATGTACAGGGGCTTGTTGGAACGGAGCGCGGCGCCGTCCTCGATGATCAGACGACCACTGCCGGCCAGCTCGATGAAGAACTGGTGGTCCCGGTCCTGGTCGACGTCGAAGGGTCCCCCGGTCAGGGTCACGTTGCCACTGCCGGAGATGCGCAGATGACCATCCTGAAGGTAGGTCTGGAAGGTCTCGGAGGTGCCGGTCCCGTACTCGATGTCCCCGGCGTTGGTGTTGAAACCGCGGTAGACGATGGTGGGGATGCTGGCGTCGTCGTTGGCGGCATGCTGGTCCTCGGCCGACACGAGCTGGACCCGGATATCCCGGTCGCCCAGGGGGTGGTCCTGGGGGATGGCCCAGTCGAAGGTGAAGTTGGCAAAGGCCCCGGCGCTCAGGTTGGCGACCGCTTTCTCGCCCAGCTTGGTGGAGACGGTCTTCTTCTGCTCGGCGTCGTTGTAGTCATCCCAGAACTCCAAAGTGGCATTGCCCAGTTCATCGCCCGAGTTCTCGACCTGGGCCGAGATCTGGACTTCCTCCCCGGTCTGGGGATTGAGGGTGTCAAGGGAGATCCACTGGTCATTGACCCCGAAATCAGGGGCACCCTCGGCCTCCAGGGAGCCGAGGCTCAGGGCCAGCAGCGCGATACCCAGGAGTGCCAGGAGACCAATATGGAAAAAATTAGAGTGAGGTCGCGTAGGAGGATTTGTGGTATTTGACATGCTGCCCACCCGCATCGTCAAGCTTTTTAGCAGGTAAAATAAAAGCTATATAAGGATTGTTAAAAGTCATCGACGGACCGGGCGGCAGGGGCAACCTTAAATATATAGGGTAAAATGGCGCGAGCACAAGGCCACCGAACGGGTGCCGGAGTGGTAAAAATCACCCCTGGGACCTGGGCCTAAGAACAACGGTGAAACAGCTTTGACACGACCACTCGACATGCTCAAGCAGGCCCTCGACCAGAGGGTCATCGTCGCCCTGCAGGGCGGACGGGAGTACCGGGGCCTCCTGGAGGGTTACGACCCCCACCTGAACCTGGTACTGGCCAATGCCGAGGAGCTTGAACAGGGTGAGACCGTCAGACGTCTCTCCAAGGCCATCCTGAGGGGAGACAACGTCGTATACATATCACCGTGAGGGATCAAATGACCAAGGGTACGCCTTCCTACGGTAAACGCAACCGCAAGACCCATATCATCTGCCGCCGCTGCGGCAAGCACGCCTACCACGCCCGGAAACGCACCTGCGCTTCGTGTGGCTACAGTGCCATCTCCCGCTCGCCCCGGATACGAAAATTCAACTGGGCCAAGGGCCATTAAGGGGGCTACCATTGACCGATCCACGAGTCCGTGAGGCTTGCGGGATCGTCGGTATTACAACTGTTAAACCCATCTTCGGCGAGCTGTGCATAGGTCTGCGGGCCCTGCAACATCGGGGCCAGGAATCGGCGGGCATCGCGGTCCACACCCCCCACGGCCTCCAGCTCAGGGTGGGTATGGGCCTGGTGGCCAGCATCTTTCGGGACAAACCCCCCGAGTTCGGCAAACCAACGGTGGGCATCGGCCATGTCAGGTACTCGACGGCCGGCTCCTCCACCGAGCTGAACGCCCAGCCCATTCGAATCGATTCGGCGGTGGGCACCCTGGCCATTGCCCACAACGGCACCATCGCCAACCAGCATCAGCTCAAGGCCGACCGCCTGGCCGCCGGCTGGGCCTTCACCACCGAGACCGACTCGGAGATAATCGCCAGGCTCATCGCCAACCAGCTCTCCCGGGACCTGGACATCATCTCGGCCATCAAGCGCACCCTGCCCCAGCTGGTGGGCTCCTACTCCCTGACCATCATGGTCAACGACCGGCTCTTCGGCATCCGCGACCCCCTGGGCATCAAGCCCCTGTGCATCGGCTTCATGAACGAGCGGCAGGGTCATGCCCTGGCCTCGGAGTCGGTGGCCCTGGACGCCATCCACGCCCGCCTCATCCGGGACGTGGCCCCGGGCGAGATAGTGGAGCTGACGCCCACCAAGGTGCTGAGCCACGGCAACATCAACTCGGGCCGCGAGAAGGCCCACTGCATGTTCGAGTACGTCTACTTCGCCCGGCCCGACGCGGTGCTGGACGAGGTCCTGGTCTACCGGGTGCGACGCTCCCTGGGACGGGCCCTGTGGCAGGAGCGGCCCACCGAGGCCGACGTGGTGGTGCCCATCCCCGATTCGGGGACGGCCTGCGCCCTGGGCTACTGCTTCGAGAGCGGCCTGCCCTACAGGGAGGGGCTGATCAAGAACCGGTACGTCTGGCGCACCTTCATCATGCCCGAGCAGGACGTGCGGCGGACCTCGGTGCGGGAGAAGCTCAACCCCATCCGCGAACTGCTGGAGGGCGAGCGGGTGGTCCTGGTGGACGACTCCATCGTGCGGGGGACGACCATGTCGCGGATAGTGGCCATCGTGCGGGAGGCCGGGGCCAAGGAGGTCCATGTGCGCATCGGCTGTCCGCCCATAATCAGCCCCTGCTATCTTGGCATCGACATGCCCACCCGGGAGGAGTTCATCGCGCCCAACAAGGACTTCGACCAGATAGCCCGGGAGGTGGGGGCCGATTCGGTGCATTACATCTCCATCCCGGGGCTGATAGAGTCCATCGGCAAGGAGGGGAGCGACCTGTGCCTGGGATGCCTGACCGAGCAGTACCCGGTGCCCATCGAGGGGGAGCGGTTGAGGGGCCAGCCGACGCTGGAGGAGTTCGCCAACGGCAAGCGGCCGCCTGACGAGTACTATAAGAAGCAGATGACCGTGGATGAAGCGGCCGAGGCGGCCAAGAGGTGTTGAGATGGCCGGGGAGGGGTACCAAGATGCCTCCTCCTCCAGTGAGAGTGATGCCCCCACCGATGCTGGCAATAAGATGAAGCAGAGGCAGAACATCAGCTCGGGAACGGTGTGGGAGATGCGGTTCGGCTACTCGCGGGCGGTGAGGGTGGGCGACCACATCCACGTGGCAGGCACCACGTCGATGAAGGAGGGCAAGCTTGTCGGTATCGGCGACGCGGCGGCCCAGGCCGAGCAGATATTCCGCAACATCGAGGCCGCCCTGGAACGAGCAGGTTCATCTATCGCCGACGTCGTGCGAACCCGGGTCTACATCACCCGGCAGGCCGACTGGGAGGCCGTAGGCAAGGTCCACGGCCGCTGGTTCAAGGACATCAGACCCGCCCAATCCCTCATCGTCGTGGCGGGCCTGGTGGACCCGGAGATGCTGGTGGAGATCGAGGCCGAGGCCGTGGTTGGGTGCGGTTAATCCACCCTCCCAGTCACTATCTCCCTCACCTTCCACAGCACGCCCAGCAGGACCCACTGGGCGGCCAGCTTGCACATTTCCTCGGCGGTCATCCACCAGACATGGTCGAGGCCGCCCAGGCCGGGCCGCTGGGTGGTGAGGAGGTCCAGCAGGACCATCAGGGTGGCGAGGGCCAGGCCAGCGGCCACCGGTAGCTTCAGGTCGGCGTAGCGTCGCAGTTCGGCTCGGTAGTGCCACAGGCAGGCCAGGCCCAGGCAGGCGTAGGCGACCACGACGGCGTCGTCGAGGCTGTCGCTCAGCTCCGTCTCCTCCATCCCCAGGAGTGAGTGGATGAACCAGTCGATACGCTCGTGGATGAACAGCACTTCATCGACAGCCAGGAAAAGCAGGCCCGCCGCCAGCAGGGCCCAGAACGCGGCCGGCGAGCGGAGGTCGAAATCCGGACATTCCTTGCAATCCGTTTCCCCCTCTCGCCTTGATCCGAAGATGAACCAGGCCAGGCAGGCGGCGACCAGGAGGTTGACCGCCGAGATGACCGTCGTCGCCCCGCTCTCGATAAGCAGATTGTAGTGGCTGTGACCCAGGACGGCTATCGCGATGAGGACGATCAGGGTGGCGAGGGCCACCATCAGGCCCACGAACTGCCAGGCTTGGAGGCAGGCGGGGCGTTCCATCAGGTCATTCGGGCGAGGGGTGGGAGGAGGCTGTGGCTGGCGGGCGTCCGCATCCGCCACATCTGCCGCATCTTTCGGGTCGTCGGTCTCCCGGTCCTCCATCGCCATCGTCGGTGTGACCATGAGCGTTCAATTAAGGCTTGCTCGGCCGAAGGATATTAATATGGCATTAACACAATATTAATATAACATTAATGTGTTGTTAACATGTTACCATGGTCCAGGCCATCATCAACATCTCCGACGACGCCAATCGCATCCTCAACATCGTAAAGGCCAAGTACAGCCTGCGGAACAAATCGGCGGCCATCGACCGGATGGCGAAGGAATACGAAGACATGATCCTGGAACCAGAATTGAGACCCGAGTTCGTTCAGCGGGTCAAGCAGATCAGGAACGAAAGGCCGATCTACGTCGGCAGTGTCGACAACCTGCGCAAGCTCATCGAGAGCGATGAGCCCCTGGATTAAGGCGATTGGATGCATCGCATCGTCATCGAGCCATCATTAGTGCGGAAGCTGCGCAAGCTACGAGCCAGGGACAGGAGGCAATGGCAGGCCGTCCTGGCCAAGGCGTTGGAGATCGCCCAGGACCCCCATCGCTACAAGAACCTGCGCAGACCCCTGCAGGACCTGAAGCGGGTCCACATCCTGGGCAGTTTCGTTCTGCTGTTCGAGGTTGATGATGGGGAGCGGACCGTCACGCTGATCACCTACGAGCACCACGACCACGCTTACAACTGGAAGTGACCCGCCCGCTCCAAGCTATACCGCCAGCCAGCGGTGCCACCTGCGCCTCCTCCTGTTGGAGCAATGATGGCACTCACAACCCATGGCAACCTCACGCTACAGAGGGATGAATGAAGCAGAAGAGGTGTCCCCCCGGACCCAATAAGACCTTCATGGCCGGCAGCTCGGGCTGCTTTCCTGACCGGGGGGCGTTTACCTCGCCCCAGGTGGCCTCCGTCACGGCCCGAAGGCTCGAAGACCGTTGCAGGCGAGGGATGACAATATGCTTGCCGGGGTATAAAGTTGCGGGAGGCGCAATGGGAGGCACAATGGGAGGCAGAGGTTCATGGAAACAGCCAGGAGGCGGGCGTTCTATTTGGGAGGCGACACCATCGCCGTTGGTGGAGCGAGGTTAATAGCAAGAGGCGGTCCGTCCCTCAACATCAACATGGAATACGGGCCAAGTCCCTACCATCAAGGCCAAAGGCTTTTGCCGGGTGGCGGCCTCGCTGGCCGGCGAAGCCGATATGGACTATCTGCCCAAGATGAACGAGCAGGCCATGCTGGAGGCCATCGGCGTCTCCTCCGTCGACGAGCTGTTCGACGATCTGCCAGAGAGCGTGCGACAGGGCATCGAGAGAGTGCCCCAGGGCGCCAGCGAACTTGAGGTGGAGCGCGAGCTGAGGGAACTTCTGGGCACCAACCGGACCGCGGGCGCGTCACCCTTCTTCCTGGGGGGCGGGCTCTACCGCCATCATGTCCCCGCCGCCGTGGGCGCCATCCTCTCCCGGTCCGAGTTCTACAGCGCCTACACTCCCTATCAACCGGAGGCCTCCCAGGGTACCCTTCAGACGGGCTTCGAGTTCGCATCGGCGATGGTTGAGCTCACGGGCATGGAGGCCGCTGCCCAGCCACTGTACGACGGTGCAACGGCCATCGCCGAGGCCCTGAGGCTGGCCCACGCATCGGTGCGCGGCTCTGACAACGTCATCGTACCGGCCAACCTCTGCCGCTTCAAGAAAGGCGTCCTGGCCAACTACCTGGCCGGGCTCGACCTGAAGCAGGTGGAGCTGGGCTGGGATCCCGGGACCGGAGCCCTCGATCTGGAGGCCCTGGAGTCCATTCTGAACCCCCAGACCGCCGCCGTCCATGTGGAACTTCCCAATCGTTTCGGCATAGTGGACCCCCAGCTGATGGAGCTCAAGGAGCGCCTGGGCAAGAGCCTGCTCATCGTGGGGGCCAACCCCCTGGCCCTGGCCCTCTACCGGCCTCCCGGCGACTGGGGCGCCGACATCGTCGTGGGCGATATCCAGCCTTTTGGCAACGCCATGGCCCTGGGCGGGCCCACCGCCGGGTTCATCGCCTCATCGCGCAAGCTCACCCGCAAGCTGCCGGGCCGCCTGGTGGGCCTTGCCAGTGATCACCATCAGCGCCGGGCCTTCTGTCTGACCCTCCAGACCCGGGAGCAGCATATCCGGCGGTCCAAGGCCACCTCCAACATCTGCACCAACCAGGGCCTCAACAGCCTAGCGGCCCTCGTTCACCTGGCCCTGCTGGGCCGCCACGGGCTCCGGGAGCTGGCCGTGGAATGCGCCGAGAGGGCCCAGCAGACCGCCCGTCGGCTGGGCTCCATCGAGGGCCTCGAAGCACCACTCTTCCCCGGTCACTTCTTCAACGAGTTCACCGTCGGCCTACCCCTGCCGGTTGCAAAGGCGCTGAAGCGTCTCACCGAACGGGGGGTCAACCCCGGCCTGCCCCTGGACGAGGAGGGGCTGGAGAGCGGCCTGCTGGTGGCCGTCACCGAGCGGACCACCGAGCAGGACATCGAGGGCCTGGCCCGGGCGATGGAGACACTGGTCCGTGACCATGCGGAGGTGGGCCGATGAGCCGGGAGTTCCGTCAGGCCCGCTGGCCCGAGCCGCTGTTGTTCGAGCTGGAGCAGGGAAGCGAGATGGAGCCTCTGCCCGAGGGTCTGGTCCCGGAGGGGCTGGAGCGCAAGGAACTGCGCCTCCCCGAGCTGTCAGAACCCAGGGTCATCCGCCACTTCCTGCGTCTCTCCCAGATGAACTTCGGGGTCGATTCGGGCACCTATCCTCTGGGCTCGTGCACCATGAAGTACAACCCCAAGGTCTCGGAACTGCTGGCCAACCTGCCCGAGGCCCTGGACCTCCATCCCGAACAGCCCCCGGAACAGATCCAGGGTGCCCTGCGCCTGATGCACGAGCTCCAGGATTGGCTGGCCGGCATAACCGGGATGGCCAGCGTTAGCCTGCAGCCGGCGGCGGGAGCCCATGGCGAGTTCACGGCCCTGCTGATGGTGAAGGCCTACCATCGCGACCAGGGCGAGGAGCAGCGGGACGAGATCCTGCTGCCCGACACCGCCCACGGCACCAACGCCGCCTCGGCGGCCATGGCGGGCTACAAGGTGGTGGAGCTGCCCTCCCATGAGGGTCGTGTGGACCTGGAGGCCCTGAAGGCGGCGCTGTCGGACCGGACCGCGGCGTTCATGCTCACCAATCCCAACACCCTGGGGCTGTTCGAGCGTCAGGTGGTGGAGATCGCCGAGGCGGTCCATTCCGCCGGGGGCCTGCTCTACTACGATGGGGCCAACCTCAACGCCATCATGGATCAGACCACCCCCGGGGCCATGGGTTTCGACCTGGTCCATCTGAACCTGCACAAGACCTTTGCCACGCCCCACGGAGGCGGCGGACCCGGGGCCGGACCAGTGGGCGCCGTTCCCCGGCTGGCACCCTACCTGCCCACTCCCCTTGTGGCCCGGGACGAGAGCGGTCACTACCACTGGGACTGGGAGCGCCCCTCCACCATCGGAGCGGTCAAGGGCACGCCGGGCAACTTCGGGGTGCTGGTGCGAGCCTACATCTTCATCCGCCTGCTGGGTCGCGAGGGCCTTGCGGCAACCTCCCGCCGGGCGGTGCTCAACGCCAATTACCTCAAGGCGCGACTGGCCGACACCCTGGAGATACCCTACGCGGACCCGCGCAAGCACGAGTTCGTGGCCAGCGGGGCCCGCATCAAGCAGGAGACCGGGGTCTCCACCCTGAACCTGGCCAAGGGGCTCCTGGACGCCGGCATCCACGCCCCCACCATCTACTTCCCCCTGCTGGTGGAGGAGGCCCTGATGTTCGAGCCCACGGAGTCGGAGTCCCTGGACGAGCTGGATGCCATTGTCGAGGCGATGAGAGCGGCGGTGCGGCAGGCCCATGAGGACCCGGAGAGCCTCCTGACCGCCCCCCACAATCTGGCAGTGGGTATGGTGGACCAAGTGGAGGCCGCCCGCAAACCTGTGCTCAGTTTCCGCGATATGCCCGCCCGCCAGGATGGGGCCTGAGCAAAGTTTTATTTAGGTAGGTTCGAGCGCGAATCAAACCTATAAATAGAGAGCCGGCCATCTTTTAGCGTGGGCAAAAGCTATATAACTCTTATCGAGGTATGGCGACGCCCCATCTGGAGGCATTCAAAATGCGAAGCAAAATTACAGCCATTGGCATGATGGCCCTTGTGGTACTCGTAGCCGTCCTGGTATACATCCCCCCGGTAGCGGCTCAGTCCCCAACCATCGACTATTCCATCCGCATGGACAAGCCCGAGGTCCTTCTCGACGTCCGACCGGGCCAACCGGGCACAGCTACCAATACGGTCATCGTGGATAACCACAGCATTCACACCCTGACCATCCAGATCCAGACCAACTGTGGCGGCGGGATCAGTGTCAGCCCAATAGCCGCAACGGTGGGTGTGGGCGCTGGCGGATCCTCAGAACTTCACTTGGCCATCTCGGCCCTGCCCAAGACCACCCTGCAGCAGAGGGACTGTTCGGTGAGCGCAATGGTCACCCACGTCGATGGTGTTAGCTCACCCGACCCGGCCAACAGGCAGTCGGGCTTCAAGGCCCTGGTCCTGCAGTTCGCCATGGTGTCCGTCGAGGCCAACGAGCCTTTCACCAGGATCGGCCCGGGCAAGCGCATCGACATGGTCTTCAAGATCCGCAACACCGGCAACTACGTTGACGACTACAAGATCGAGCTGCCCAACGCCAAGAAGCTGGAGGACGAGGGCTTCTCCATCACCCTGGCCACTCCGGTCGTACTGGGTGTCAACGCCGACGACTACGCCAACCTCAAGATAAGCATTCAGACCCCCCGGGGTACCATCATCGGCTGGTCCGACGAGTACTTCTCCATGGAGGTCAAGGCCAGTTCGATCATCGAGGGCGAACGGAGCGATTCCAAGAGTGCCACCGCGACCTTCTGGGTCCGAGGCGTCTTCATCCCCGGATTCGACCCCCTGTTCACCATCATGGCCCTGGGTCTCGTATCGGTAGCCCTGGCCAAGCGCAAGAACCGCAGCTAGTGAACTGCTTCGCACCAGCTGAACTCGAGTAGAGGGACGCCTCCAGACCCTCCCTCTACTTTTTCCCTTTTTTTCTATTTATCGATACAGTCTGACGACCGACCATCGAAGACCCCCATTCGGTCATCTTTTCTGAACGAAAGCTATATTATTGGTAGATTGCGGTATAGGTACGGGACTCTCTATGACCTATGACGACGATGATGACGATATCCAGGAAGCGGTCCTGGATACCGAACCGGTCCCCCAGGCGGCTCCGGACCCGACGCCGGCTCCCACTCCGACCCCCAGTCCGGCTCCGACCACTCCCACCCCGACGCCATCGGACGACGATGATGACGATGACGACGAGGAGGAGTACAACACCTTCATGGACGACCTGTTCGAGAAGTTCACCCTAGGTCCCATACCAGGCAAGATAGCCTTCGGCGGACTGATCACCATCATCGTCGTCATCCTCCTGCTGGCAGCCTTAACAGTACCCGGTTTCGGCTTCTATAAGGGAGGCAAAGTCAGGATTAGTCCATCCCTGTACGAGTACAGCACCTCGGCAAATGAGGATATAGAGTTCACTGTCTGGTTGAGCCAACCAACCATGGGCCGGATCGACAAGAGCGATGGTTCATACCGCATCCTGTATGACGGTGACGAAGCTCACAAGGGGTCCATATCCTTCTCGGACACCGCCGAGGGCGTAAAAGGCGAGGTGACCATCGAAGAGCGAGATGTGTTCGTGGACAACGGTGAGTACACCATCGAGGTCTCGGCCGCAGGAAAGACCGTCACGGATGTGGTGACCATGATCCGGACGGTCAAACACGTGGAGCCTGAAGCTTATATCCAATACGATGTGGGCGATGATGGGCAGACGGAAAGCGGCGATGCCGAGGATGACCTCATGTTCATCCAGCTTGGCTTCTATGATGCCGATGAGGACGGGAATGTAGTGTTCACCATGGGCAATGGCGAAGCGGAGATCCTTTACTGTGAATCGAGCCCGGACTGTTCCACTCCAGAAGTAGTTGACACCATAATCTACGACGTGGATATGGGTAACCTAGACTGGTATTTGGAGGAAGCAGGAACCAGTGGCAAAGTAATCATCAGTTTGGAACGTAAAGATTGGGATGGGAACGACGATGATTCCGATGGCGGGGGTTACTACGCTATTGATATGACCTTTACCAACTCATTCTCCAAAAGCGATGACGCCGATGAGGGTGAAAAGACAGGATTATCTCGTTGGATACCTGACGAGCGGGATTAGTTGAAAATTCCATAGGCCTAGGTAAATCTGAAGCAAACTATATAGGGTAACCCAGCCATAGAAATATGGCAGAGATGATCAATTACAGGATTCTGGATAAAGCCCCAATAAACAGAGGTCGCCGGAGTCATCGATTGTTCCTCCCGATGGTAGTGATGGTCATAGTTCTGGCCTATGCCTGCCTTATGTCTAGCCCGGAAGCAGAAGGCCAATCTCCCACCATCGATTACACCATTCGGATGGAGAAGGCTGAAGTCATTCTGGATGTGCGTCCGGGCCAAATGGGCACTGCAAACAACACGGTCATCATCGACAACCACAGCATTCACAGCCTGACCATTCATATCCAGTCCAACTGCGGTGGAGGGATAAGTGTCACCCCCATAGCCGCTACGATGGGACTGCCCACCAGTGGGAAATCGGAACTTCACCTCGCCATATCCGCTTTACCCAATACCACCCCCCAGCGGAGCGATTGCTCGGTGCAAACGATGGTGGCTAACTTCGGTTGTATAAGCACACCCGACCCAGTTCATAGAAGTACAGGTTTCCGGGTCAATCTGCTTGCACCAAACACCATGGTAGAGATCGAGATCGATTTCATCGAGGTTGAAGAGGACCCCTACTCCGGATGGTCATTGACGATCCTCCTTGAATCGATCATCCTGATGGGACTTGTCGCTACCAAGCTTAGGTTGTCACGAAGATCGGAGGAGTGGCTCTCTCCCGACCTCGTCCGAAGGTCCTGAAGCAAACTATATAGCCCAAGCCTGCCAGAGTATTATGGCAGAGATGATTGCTGGCAAGGTCCTGGATACAGCCTTTTCAAACAGAGGTTCCACGATTCATCGTTCATTGCTTTCGGTGGTGGTGGTCGGTGTCGTTCTCGCCTCTGCCTGCCTTGTTTGGAGCCCAATAGAGGCGGGGGGCCAATCCCCAACCATCGATTTTAGTGTCCACATGGAGATGGATGAGATCTGGATCGATCCTCGACCTGGGCAAAAACACACGGCTACCAACAACTTGATAATCAAGAATTATTCAATTCATACATTGACCATTATGGTGGAAGCCTCCTGTGGCATAGGATTGGACATTGAGCCAATGGAAGAGGCAGTTGATGTGAATCCTCAGGGTGGAGGTGCAGATCCACCCTACTCCGTCGAACTTCAAGTGAGGGTTACAAGCCCATGGGATTCCTCCAAAAGAATACAAGATTGTACCGTTTACCCCAATATCATTTCTGTAGATGGAATGTTCCCTTGCGATGGAAATTATAGAGGTACAGGCTTTCAAGTGCATTTCCTTCCCGACCCAAGGGTTGAGATATCTATTCCTGATACCACATCACAACGGTCGGTGCGACCCGGCGACGAGTTCATTCTCCCGGTCCGAGTTTACAATCACGGTATCCTCGACGATGACATCCAGGTGGGGATAACCAACTTGCGGGAACTGGAGGCTCAGGGCTGGAGGATCGAAAGACCGACCCAGGTGATTTGGGAAGTCCATGGTCGTACGCCATACCTCCTGGCCGACCGATCCGCACCCTACCATTTGCTATACCTTCGCCTTAGGGCTCCGGAGTCCTGGCTGGGCTGGAAGGATGAGAGCTACAGGGTCGAACTGACAGCCACATCCAAGGGCTGGGGTATAGAGGACGTTACCAGCAATACCTCTGTGTCCATTCAGGTCAAGGGCCTCTCATATCCGAGTTGGTCGGCTCTGGCAATGCTCGAATCGGTGGTCCTGGTGGCTATGGTCATGGCCAATCGGAGGCTCAGGAGGCAAACTGCAGAATGGCTCTCGCCGGATCTGATATCGGAGGAACCGAACTAGGAGTTGATTGAGATGTGGCGGATCCAGGCTTTTGCTCTTGTTTCCATTTCCCTGATTTCTTTCTTGATAGTTTGGGTTCCAGGTACAAGTGGACAAACACCAATGAGGGATTACAGCATACGTTTGGATAAGGCTGAGGTCTTGATAGACCTCTCTCCAGGTTCCAACCGGAGTGAGGATATCAAGGTGATCATCGCCAACGATAGAGCAGGTGTGTTCAATGTCAGCATCAACTGCGGAAATCTACAGGTCACACCAGCTTACACGACCATCATCCTGACCGATCACGTGTCAGGACCAATTCGATTCACCGTCTCCGTCCCATCCGATTATCCTATCCAACCGCCATGGGAGAAAGTGACCTGTTCGGTAGTACAGCGCGAGGGTGGTGGTAATGGTTCGACATCCAGGAGCAGCGGCTTCGTGGTATCGTTGTGGGCAGAACCGTCGCTGGACCTCGATTGTAATGGGCATGCAAAGCTACCCCCTGGGAAATACATAACAATCATCTGCAAGGTAAGAAATACTGGCGTTCTCCCTGATAGCTTTGTGGTCGAGATAACAAATGCAAGGGAGTTGGAAGCTCAAGGATGGCACATCGAGTATCAAACACCATTGTTAACAAACGTATCTGCCGACAATTATAAGATATTTAGAGCAACACTTACTACGCCCGATGAGAAGTTATGCTGTTTCATTAACGAATACCATGTCATCGAGATGCGGGCCGAATCTGTTGAATGGGGAATTTATCGCGTCACAGATGAAAGTTCCTATTTAATCTGGGTCCGGGGTGCCAGCTACTCGCCATGGGCGGTGGTAATGTTCATTGAAGCATTGATCCTGGTTCTCGCCACCACCAGGAACCTGGCACTGCGAGCTACTTTACGTCGATTAAAGAACAAGGTTTCAGATTGATGGGTTCCAAGAACCCTGGATCGTAGAGCCTAAGCCAGGTCCTCGGGCCTCAGCGGCGGCTTCAGGATGCCGCGCTCGGTGATGAAGCCGGCAACGTACTTTCTTGGGGTTACGTCGAAGGCTGGATTGCCCACCGGTGAGCCGGGATTGGCCAGCTCGGTGCCCCTTGCGACGGTCACCTCCTCGGCGGCGCGCTCCTCGATGGGGATGTCACCGCCCTTCTCGATGGAGAAGTCCACGGTGGAGACCGGCATGGCCACGTAGAACGGGATGCCCAGCTCGTGGGCGACGACGGCCTTCTCGTAGGTCCCTATCTTGTTGGCGAAGTCGCCGTTGGGGGCCACCCGGTCGGTGCCGGTTATCACCAGGTCCACCTCGCCCTTGGCCATGTAGTAGCCGGCGGCGTTGTCGGCGATGAGGGTGTGGTCGATGCCCTCTTGGTACAGCTCCCAGGCCGTCAGCTGGGCCCCTTGCAGGCGGGGGCGGGTCTCGTCCACCCAGACATGGATGTTCCGGCCTTGCTGGTGGGCCTCGCGCATGGGTGACAGGGCTGTGCCGAAATCGACGGTGGCCAGGGCCCCGGCATTGCAGTGGGTCAGCACCCGGGTCCCCTCCTCCAGCAGCGGGGCGCCGTTGACCCCGATGAGCCGGCAGCGCTCGGCATTGTCGTCGGCGTAGGCCTGGGCGGCGGCCATGGCCACCTGTCCCAGCTCGGCCACCTGGGCACCGGAGGCCAGGGTCGGCTCGATGGCCTCCATTATCTGCGCCGTGGCGTGGAAGAGGTCCTGGGCCGTGGGCCGTGTCGACCGGATCAGCTCCGCCACCTTGTCCGGTTCGCCTCCCTGGAGGATGCCTTGGGCCAGTCCGTAGGCGGCTGTGGCCCCGATGGCCGGCGCTCCTCGCACCACCATCTCCCGGATGGCGTAGGCCACCTGCTCGGGTCTTTTAGCCTCAAATAGCTCGAACTTGAACGGCAGTTCCCGCTGCTCGATGAGCATGACCACATCGTCCTCCATCCACACGGTGCGGTAATCCGCAACGGTCCCGTCGGCCTGCTTGACGCGCATGGCGGGGCATAGCACGGATGGTAATAAAAATGCACGAACCGACGCTCACCGGTCGAAAGGGGGAGGAGATGGGTGAATTAAAAAAATAAGAAAATTAAAAAAAGAAAAAAAGCAAGGAGAGGGGGCAAGGGCCCCCTCAGTTTGCAAGCGCCCTAAGTGGGGAGGTGTTCAGAAGTGGCAGGGGGCAGAACCCCCATGAAGAGATCGCAGGACTGGCATGGTGAGGGGGCCAATGCCCCCTCGGTATGCCATGCGCCCTGCGATTGGGTTAACTTCAGGCAAGACCGTGACCTCCCCACCACCGCGGCGGGAGGTCTTGGTCAGCGAATGTTCTTTTGTTCAGGTACCAGCAACCACCCCCGACACCCCGTTCCAGCCCAGACCGCAAGGCAAGTTGAGGGGGTCAGTCTGACCCCCTCGTGTGCCATGCGCCCTTTTGAAAAGGGGCTATCGTAAGGTGGTTGGCTGGTGGTTACCAGTCCTGCGGTATGCTCACTGTTTCCCTTTCAGGTCTATCCGACCGTGAAGGAGAAGGTGATGGTACCGGTGAGCTG
>CAYLMJ010000013.1:0-59969 GCA_964384995.1 uncultured archaeon
CCGTGACTGAGCGCACTGAACGCCAAACGACAACACTGACGACCCCTGGTCGCGGCCTTCGGGCCGCGGCCTTCGGTCGGGTTGGAGGTGTCCTTTTGGGCATCTCCGACCACTCCCTTTTTTTTACAGGTTCATTCTGCATCGCCAGTGAGCCTTCTAAGTCTGGTCCTGGTAGCCATAATCATCGTCGGCCTGGTCTACCTGTATCATAGCGCATCCATCATCTCGTTGACCCTGGTCATCATCAATTTTGCGCTGTACCTTCCGATGTTCCTGGTGGACACCATCGGTGATCCGGTCATGGTAGAGGCAGTCTACGAGGACCTGGGTTTCAAGGCCAACTACCTGAAGGGTGGAGGAGAGTGGTGGTCTCCGCTGACCCTCGTGAGTTCCATATTCATCCATGGTGGAGCGATGCATCTGCTGATGAACATGCTGGTGCTCATTCTCTTTGGGGCCCCGTTCGAGGAGCGGGTCAAGGGCCGCACCTTCGCCATCATCTACTTTGCCGGAGGCATCGGCGGCTCGGTCCTCTTTGCCATGCTGGCCCTGATCAAGACCGTTCCCGACCTGCTGGAGCCAGACATACTGGGCGTGGGCGCCTCGGGGGCCATCTTTGCCATCATGGGCGGTTTCGTGCGGCTCTATCCCAAGGATGAGATACCCATGTTCCTCATCTTCATCTTCCTACAGCGGGTTCCGGTCTATGTCGCGGCCCTGCTCTTTGCCGCCCTGGAGACCGTCCTTGTCATGGCCATCTCCCATGGCGACTACGTCGACAACACCGGCCACATCGTCCATCTCACTTCCTTTGCCCTGGGCGTCTTCATGGCCCCCTACGTGCGCACCGAACCGACCCGCCGTCGAACCAGATACAAGTACCATCTGGAACTGCTGGAACCCCTGGCCCGCTCCCAAGGTCTTTCCTCCCAGCTGGAGGCATTGAGGCAGGCCGATGAACCCGAGTTGCAGGAGGTCTGGGCCGAGGAGCTCTTCTCTAAACTAAAATGCCCCGATTGCCAGGGCCTCCTGGGCTCTCCTGCCGGCAAGGGGCTGAACTGCAAGTGCGGATTCAACCTATCGCTGGTGCAAACCGGCCAGAAAGGGTCTTAACCCAAGGTCAAATGGCCTGCCAACGGGCGAGCTAACCATGCCTGCTGAAGAAATTGCCCAATGGTTCGAATCCCTGGTCCAGTGGATCGAGGACAACAGCCTCCGCCTGACCCTGACCATCGTGACCCTGCTGCTGATCTGGAAGTTCACCCGCCGCACCGGGCGCATGATGGATTCGCTGTACAAGACCATGGACCCCTACGTGGAGGTCAAGGACCCCCAGCGTCTGTACGTCGAACAGCTCCTCAACTGGCTCTTCTACGTCATCGCCCTGGCGCTCGTCCTGTTCTACTGGGGCGTCACACCGGCCTTCTACGCCACCCTCATCGGGCTGAGCATCACTGGCCTGGTGATCGGTCTGGCCTCCAGGGACATCCTGGCCAACCTGCTGTCGGGTCTGGTCCTCACCCTGGAGAAACCCTTCGAGAAGGGCGATCTGGTGGAGACCGGCGACTTCATCGGCAACGTGCGCGGTGTGACCATGCGCGCCACCTTCCTGGAGACCCTGGACGGCGAGACCGCTCGCATCCCCAACTCCCAGTTCATGGTCGAGCCCCTGGTCAACCACAGCCGCAACAAACAGCACCTGGCGGAGATAACCCTGACCCTGGCCGCCGAGGCCGACGTGGAGCTGGCCCTGACCCTGCTGAGGAAGCTCCCCTCCCAGATCCAGTGGCAGGCGGCACCCCAGAACGTCGAGGTCCAGATCATGGGCATCGACCAGGGGTGCGCCGTGGTGCAACTGTCATGCTGGATATCGAAGATCGATATCAACCAGGCCCACACCCTGCTCTACATGGAGGTGCTCAAGGTCCTGCCCGGCCAGGGCATCTTCCTGGAGGGGGGCGGACCCCTGCCCCACACGGGGTGAGCAAATCATCCCAGTGAGGGTCGCTGGAGCCAACCTCACCCCTTTCGGCCGGCTGAAGGAGGGATTGCTGGAACTGCTGGCCCAGGCGACCCAGCCCCTGACCGACCATGAACCGCAGGCCCTTGCCATCGGGGTATGGAGTCCCGTGGCCGCCGGTGATGTCGGCAATCTGGCCTCGGCCCTGACCGAACGGCTGAGCCTGTCACCGGCCGCGGCATGGACGGTGGAGGCCGCCTCGGCCACCGGTGCGGCGGCCCTGCACAGCGGATGGCGGGCTGTGGCATCGGGCCAGTATGAGCGGGTCCTGGTGGTGGCCGGGGAGAAGCTGACCCACCTGGAGACCCCCGAGGCCACCCGCCTGCTGGGCTCGGTCCTGACCCCCAAGGAGCGGGCCGCTGGCGGTTCCATGGTATCCATGGCCGCGCAGGTGACAGCTGAGGGGTTTGCCAGCGGCCGCTTCACACCCGAGGCCCTGCAGGCGGTAGCACTGAAGAATCACACCCACGGCCAGCTGAATCCCCTGGCCCATTTTCAGAACGGTCTTACCGACGAGCAATATTTGAACTCCCGCATGATCGCCGAGCCCTTGCGCCTCTACGATTGCGCACCCATCTCCGATGGCGCGGCGGCGTTGCTATTGGAGCGGGAGCGCGGCGGCGGGGACAAGAAGGGAGAGGCCGGAGAGGTGGTCATCGCCGGGATCGGCCAGGCCACGGACCGCTGGCCGGTGGCCCAGCGCCGGAACCCCCTGCGTTTCTGCACCGAGCAGGCCTCACGACAGGCCGCAAAAATGGCCGGCTGGCCCATCGCCACCTCCACCGTCGACGTCGTGGAGATGCACGACGCCTTCACCCCCTTCGAACTGCTGGGTCTCGAGGCCTGCCATCTCATGAAGGAGGGCCAGGCGGGACCGGCGACCCTGGCTGGTGAGACGGACCTGGAGGGCCGGTTGCCGGTGAACCCCTCGGGAGGCCTCAAGGCCCGGGGTCATCCCATCGGCGCCAGTGGTCTGGCCCAGGCGTGTGAACTGTACTGGCAGCTCACCGAACAGGCGGGAAAGCGGCAGGTGGCGGGCACTCCCCGACGGGCCCTGGCCCATTCCATCGGCGGTCTGGCAGCCAACAACCTGGTGACCCTGCTGGAACGAAAGTGATCCACAGAGAGCGAGAGCAACCACCATTGAACGGGCTTCTGGCATGGCCATCTTTTATAAGCCAGAAGGCCTGGCCGGGCCGATGGCGTCCAAGAAGAGCGGCTCTGGCAAACGCTTCCAGTTCCCCAAGTTCGAGCGGGAAGCCTTCCTGGAGAAGGAGGTGCGCGACGCCAAGGTGAGCTTCATCTCCCTGGGCATCGCCACGTTGATGGTCATCGTAAGCCTGCTCCTGTCCTCCGTTCACGTGGGCCTGGCCCTAATCATCGGCTTTCTGGGCCCCTTCAGCCTCTACGTCATCCTGCCGGCCGTGGGCATCGACACCTCCGAGTTCGAGCGGAAGAACTGGATGGGGCCGGGAATGATCACCTTCTTCGCCTGGCTGGGGCTCTTCATCCTGCTGTCCAATCCCCCCTTTCAAGACCTGGCCGATCCCAAGATCGACTATTTCAAGGTCTACCAGCAGGAGCCCAGCAGCGGCAACTGGACCCGCCTGGAGGCAGATCCCGACAGCGGCGGGTACTCGGTCACCAACGGCACCTTCGTCATCGTCCTGCGCATCATGGACAACTGGGAGCTGGAACGGTACGATATGACCCTGGAAGGGGCCGCCACCGGGATCAAGAGCCCCGAACTGCAGGTCCTGGGTCAGGCCAACAACTACTCGGTCCCGATGCGCGAGCGGGACGAGGGCCACATATTCTACGTCCATTTCATCGAACTGGAGGCTGGATCCTACACCGTCAAGGTCTCGGCCGAGGACTCCAAAGAGAACTCGGTATCCCGACAGTGGACCCTGGTCGTGAACTAATCCATAAGTCCATAGTTACAAGGAAGATTCCCTCGGGGTCAATCTTGCCCTTTCACATACCGTTGGTGGACCTCGACGACATCATCGGTCCCCTTGCCGGCCAGCGCTCCCACCAGCTCGGCCACATATCGCTCTATCGGCCAGCAGGAGGCAACGTACTCCCGTGCAACTTCCATACGATCTTCAACCTTGCCCTGCGTTCCCTGCAGATGGGATGATGCCAGGTCCAGTGCATGCTCAGCGTTGGCGGCGATGGAAAGAAGCCCCACCCGCTCCAGTTCCGATAGATAGGCAGGTTTCAGAGGGTTGAGGTAGATGGTGGGACGGCCGGCCAATGCTGCCTCAGCGGCCATGGTGGCACCCTCGGTCACAACCAGCGAGGCCCGGCTCAGAGCATGATGTATGAGGTGGGACGCCATTGGCAGTTCATCGATCTTGACCTCACCGGCGCCGTCATAGGGTCCTTCATGACTGTGATAGATCGTGTAATTGGATCCCATCTGCTCGACCAAAAGTTCGGGTTCCAGCTGAATGCCGTACCCCCGGTCATGGGCCGCGGTCCATCCGACTGTACGCACGATGATGTACGGTTCCTTCAGATCCCTTGTGGCTAGTTCGTCGGTAGTGAAGTCTCTCATATAGGCCAGTTCCTTGAACCAGCGACCAGCCAGATGGCAGTGGTGAGGGCGAGCCAGAGGACCGAACCACTCCGGCGTGAGAATAACGGTGGCCGGATGAAGGAACCGATTCTGGGCATGGCCAGTATCGGTATCGGTTGTAACCAATGATGGCATTCGCTTCCATCGGGCCGCCTGGGCCACATAGGGGTTGCAATGCCCGACCAAAACCTCGGCTTTGATCCGTTTTGCCAATCGGGCAAGAGCCAGGGAACGGAAGGCCAGACCCAGGGCCTTTCCAAATTTGCCAGAGTAATGGGTCCCAAGGAGAGTATAGTCGATATCGAATTCATTTAGCAGGGGCAGCACAACATCCTTGGGCCTAGCGGTGAAATGAACAGCTCGACCTTCTTCTTCAAGACAATTGGCAATCGCTCTGAGAAAGTGAACATGCGCGGGATGGCAGCAATCAAGAAGCACGACCATTGGTAGGCGGGGTTAAACTGGTGAGTTCTTAACCGTCGCGGCCGGCGAACGTACCGCAAGCCATAATAGGATTTGGCAAATAGGCGGGCCCCCGAGCCCTGCACGGCCCCGGCTCACCATAAACTCCACCCATGAACATGGACGACGAGAATGACACAGAGTCCGAGCTTGACACCCCCGACGACGACGATACCAAGGATATCGACAAGATCAGGGTCAAGGTCATCAACCTGCTCAAGGTGGAACGGCCTCGCAAGGCCATGAAGCTGGTCCAGCAGGCCCTGGAGATGGCACCGGAACGCACCAGTCTCCATCACCTTCAGGGTCAGGTTGAGCTGGCCCTCGACCGGCCCGAGGCCGCTCTGGCGGCCTTTGACCGCGTATCCTCCAGGGCGGCCAACCAGGAGGTGCTGGCCAAGGACCGGGCCAAGGTCCTGCGCACCATGGGTCAACCCGAGCAGGCCCTGGAGTCGGCCCAGAAAGCCATGAAGCTGGTTCCCGATTACATCCCCGCTATCCTGGAGGCTGCCAAGGCCCTGGAAGCCCTTGACGAGCACCAGCGGGCCCTGAGGGCTTACGAGAGTGCCCTGGAACTGGAGACCGAGCACCGGGAAGCCCATTATCGACGGGGCCTGCTGCTGCACAGGGTGGGACGCAACCGTGAGGCCCTGGAGGAGTTCGACAAGGTGCTGGAACTGCGACCCAGGTTCAAGGAGGCCCTGCAGGCTAAGGGTATGGCCCACGACGCCCTGGGCGAGTACGACAAGGCCGCGGTCTCCCTCAAGGACAGCATCGGCGTGGAGGACGAGGTGGTCTACAACGACAAGGGGGTCGCTCTCAGCCGGCTGGGCCAGAACGGCAAGGCGGTGCTCTACTACCAGAAGGCCCTGGAGCTCAATCCCGAGTTCGGCACGGCCTGGTTCAACATCGGCAAGGCCTACTACCGGCTGGGGGACGCCAAGAGCGCCCTGGAAGCCTTTCAACGGGCGGTGGAGCTCAAACCCGATCACAAGTCGGCGTGGAACAACCTGGGTGTGGCCTACCGACGCCAGGGACGCTACCAGGAGGCCTGCCACAGCTACCGCAAGGCCGTTGCCCTGGACCCGGAGTACGCCTGGCCCCAGCACAACCTGGGAGTGGTCCTGGAACAGATGGGCGAGGTCGAGGAGGCCAAGGAGGCCTTCAAGGCGGCCCTGAAGCTCAAACCCGACTATCCGGAGGCCAAGGCGGCCTTGCGACGTTTGGAGCGGAGGAAGTAGATGGCGACACCCGACCCGGTCCAGCTCAGGGCGATGGTCGACGAGGCCCGGGAGGCCGGGAGCCGGCGCAAGGTCACCGGACTGCTCCAGCAACTGGTCAAGGCCGAGCCCCAGGTCGCCCGCAATCACCTGGAACTGGGTCGCAACCTCTTCCAGCGGGGCAAGTTCCAGAAGGCCCTGGAACCCCTGAGTCAAGCCTGCGAGCTGGCGCCTGAGGGAATGGACGGCGTGGACTACTGGATCGCCAAGGGTGACTGCCTGCAGGCCCTGGCCCAGCACGAGGAAGCTTTGGTGGCCTACGACGAGGCCCTGGAGCGACAGCCCAACAGCGCCGTGGCCTGGAACAACCGCGGCTTCACCAACTTCTCCATGGGCCGCTTCAACGAGGCCATCCGCTGCTACGACGAGGCCATGCGCCTGGCGCCCAACTACCAGGTGGCATGGTACAACCGGGGCTACACCCTGCAGATCGCCGGCCAGCTGAACCAGGCCCGCCGATACTACGAGAGGGCCGTCGAGCTCAATCCCGACGATGCCATCGCCTGGAACAACCTGGGCAACGTCTACTACAACCAGGGCCATTACGAGCGCTCCATCGAGATATTCAAACGCTCCCTGGAGGCCGAGCCCGAGTACACCATCGCCATCAACAACATCGGCAACGCCCTGGACCACCTCAAACGCTACCACGAATCCCTGGCCTACCACCAGCGGACCATCGACCTGGACCCCACCTTCCACTACGCCTGGATGGCCAAAGGGCGGGCCCTGATGTACCTGGGTCAGCCCGAGGAGGGCCTGGAGCTCATCGAGACGGCCATCGAGCTGGACGCCACCGACGCCGACTACCATGTGGCCCTGGGGGACACCCTGGTGGTCCTGGGACGGCCCCAGGCGGCAAGGGCGGCCTACAACGAGGCGCTGACCCTGAACCTGATCCACGGCCAGGCCTGGGAGGGGATGGCCAAGCTGTCCGAGACCGAAGGCAACGAGCTGGAGGCCCTGCGCTACCTGGACCAGGCGGTGCGGTCCCACGACGGGCAGGCTCGCAACTGGGCCCTGGACGGCGACTGGATCCTGAAAGCTCAAGCCCTGGCCACCGCCGGTCTGACCGGTGAGGCCCTGGACCAGTACCACAACGCCCTGGTGATGGTGCCCCTTTCGGTGAGGGCCCAACTCTCCCGTGGAGAATTGCTGGAGAACCTTGAGCGCTACGCGGAGGCCCTGGACTCCTACCAGGCGGCCCGCTCGGCCCAGCACGCCCTGTCCCAGACCGAGACCGGGGAGCTCTACAGCTACCTGCTCCAGAAGGCCCGCCTGGGCGAGGCCCGCTGCCTCCACGAGCTGAACCGCCGCGATGAGGCCCTCGCGTTGCTGGAGGGTCTGTTCGAGGAATACGAGGAGTTCGAGGAAGCGGATCCCGACAGTCGGGTCGAGAACCAATACGCCTCCTCCCCCGACGATGACGATGGGGACCAGAGCGAGGGGAAGGACGATGGGCCCGAGCACGAGCCGATGCCCACCATGGAGCTGAGCCGCATCGAGGGCCAGGCCCTGGCCCATGGACTGAGGGGTACCCTGCTAGCCACCACCGGCGACCTGAGAGAAGCTGCGGGATCGTGGGAGGAATCGGCCCGGATGCTCGGCGTCCTGGCAGAGCGTCAGATGGAACTGCTGCCGCTCCAGACCCCCGACCACCATCAACAGGCCCGGGCCCACACCGAGGCCGCCCTGTGCTATCGCCAGCTGGACGAAACCGAGGCCGCCATCGGGCAGGTGGAGTCGGCTCTGGACCTGGTGAGCGACGATCTGGTGGCCTGGTTGCTGGCCGGTGAGCTATATCTGGAACGAGCCGATGAAGCGGACGACGAGGTATCCTCCAGAGCCGCCAGGAAGGCCGCCGGGGCCTTCGACGGTGCCCTGGGGGTCGCCCCCGACGATGAGGCGGCCCTGACCGGGCGGGCGAGAGCCTACCTGACAGCGGGTCATCCCCGGCTGGCCTTGGAGCTGGCCCGGGCGGCGGTGCGGGAGGTACCCGATTTCCCGACGGCGTGGGAGACCATGAAGGCGGCCGCCGAGGCCCTGGCCGACACCGAGGAGGTGACCCATGCCGAGACCGAGCTGGAGCGACTGGCCAAGGCCATGGAGGCACCCATCGAATCTTCAAGACGGAGCCGCCCCCTCCTTGCGATAGCGGCCGCCTCCCCCACAACACCCTCCGAGACCTCCGCCACGGGCACCACCGCCTCGATGGCGAGACCGGGTGCGGCCCACATCGACAGCGCCGAGGAGATGGTCTGCCCTGCGTGCGGGGTCACCAGCATGACCCTGGACGTGATGGTCGGTGGGGAGCCCATGTGCCCCGAGTGTGGCTCCATGGGCGAGGAAGGCTGGGAGAGGGTCTGAATCACAACTTGACCCCTCGATTAGCCAAACCCTCTTGACCTGTCGTCATCTCACCCAATCGATGCCATCCTCATCAGTCCCGACCGAACCCGCTCCAGGCAAGGTCCTCATCGACTGCGATCTCCACCTTCACAGCCACTATTCCATGGGAGTTTCCAAGAACATGACCATCCCGGTCCTGGCCGAGCAGGCGGCCCGCAAGGGCATCGGCCTGGTGGGGGCCTCGGACATCACCCATCCGGCGTGGCGCAAGCATCTGCAGGAGGAGGCGGAAGAGGTGGCGCCCGGCACCTACCAGCTGGGGCCGACCCGCTTCATCCTCTCGGGAGAGGTGGAGGACTCTCGACGGGTCCACCATCTCATCCTCTTCCCCGAGGTGTCGGCGGTGGAGGGCTTCTGCGAGACCGTGGCGCCCCATTCCACGACCCTGGCCAAGGACGGGCGACCCAAGCTGCGCATCACCGGGGAGGCTGTGGCCCAGGCGGCATTGGACGTGGAAGCCCTCATCGGGCCCGCCCACGCTTTCACCCCCTGGACCGCCATCTACGCCTACCACGATTCACTGCCCGAGTGCTACGGCGACCTGGCCGACAGGCTGTCCTTCGTGGAGCTGGGGCTTTCGGCCGAGAGCTCGTACGGCGACCGCGTCCCCGAGCTGGACAATCTGACCTTCCTAACCAACTCCGACGCCCACTCCCCCTGGCCCAACAAGTTCGCCCGGGAGTTTAATCGCCTTCAGACCTCTGAGGCCACCTTCGATGGGGTCAAGGAGGCCCTGTTGAGGCAAAAGGGCAGCCAAGTGGTGCTCAACGTGGGCCTGCCCCCTGAGGAGGGCAAGTACAACCGCACGGCCTGCAGTCGCTGCTACCGGCAACACACCTTCCCCGAGTCGGTGGCCCGTCAATGGCGCTGTGGCTGTGGCGGGCTCATCAAGAAGGGTGTCGTGGACCGAGTGACCGAGCTGTCATGGGAACCGGCCGAAACGGCAAAGAAGACAAACAAGGCAGGCAAGGCAAGAGGAGCAGGGAAGGCACCAGATCACCGGCCCCCCTACCAACATCTCATCCCCCTGGGTGAGCTCATCGCCAAGGCCGTGGGTGTTGCCAATCCAAACAGCAAGAAGGTGCAGACCCAGTGGGAACTGCTGGTGGGCCGCTTCGGCTCCGAGATCGCCGTGGCCATCGACGCCCCCATGAAGGAAGTGGCCGAGACGGCTCAACCGCCGGTGGCCTCCGCCCTGAAGGCTTTCAGGACGGGCAACTATCGAATGAGACCCGGTGGGGGCGGACAGTACGGCGAGGTCATGCTCCCCGGGAGCGGTGATGGGGAGGGCTCTCAGTCAGAGGGACCCGAGCCGTCTTCAGAACCCGAACCGCGGGAAGGCCAGTTGACCCTCTCCCAGTTCCAGTGATCGCCTTCCAGCAGGACCCGGGGACGTGCCAGATGACGTCGCTGGCCTGGCGGCGGTTCGTACCATCCAGGCTTCAATCCATCGTCATCGGAGCCATAGGTGGCCTCTTCTTCAGGCACCCAGGTCCGGCAGGGCCGGCATCGGTATCCAGCCTCCTTGCCCAGTGATTTCATGGCCTTGCCACACCTTGGGCAGCGGGGATTGGCCACTTTCCTTCCTTTCGACGATGAGTATATAAAGCGCAACTTCTCCACAGCCAGGGTCAGAGGCTCATCGTGGGTGCCACCGCAGACCTCCACCTCATCACCCTCGCTCAATAGCTCCAGCTGGGCGGGGAGGGGCTTGCCAGGCTCGAAGGCGGCGCAATCGAGGGTCCCTGTCCCATCCTTGATCTTGAAGAAGAGGTGACCTCCCCGGTCCTTTTGCGGCCTCTTGGCCACCCGACCCCGGATACGATACCCTCCACAGGGTCCAACCTGGTCAGCCTCTCCAGTCTGGATATGGTCATCGGAACCCTGATTGGTGGCCCAGAGCAACCAGCTCTCAACTGGCTCGTCCGCCAACCCTTCCATGGCCTTCACCAGTAATGGCGGGAAGAGGCCCCGCAGGCCGAAGAGGACCGGGTCGGGACCCCTGGGCGCCACCACCACCTTCCCGGTGTAAGGGTTGCAGGAATCGAAGGTGCCGGGCTCGAACTCCAACCGTTCTTCACCCTTGGCCGCCAGTTCCCGTGCTGTGCCCCAGCGCGCTTCCTCCCGGTAGGCCAGCAGTTCGTAGCTGACCCAACCAGCGGGCCAGGCCAGGGCTCCCACGGCTCCCACCAGTCCCCGACCGTTGCCCCATCCCCGATGGTGAAGGTTCCGCTCAGCAAGCCAGCTGGCGTTCTGCTGGCGGTCCACGACACCGCGGACCCTCTGCCAGTACAGCCGGGGTGGCAAGGGTGATTCGACGATGACCAGACCGGGATCCGTGTTCTCCGCCTGTCCGTGGGCCCATTTTTCAACTATGGGTTCCACCTGCTTCAGCAGGTTGGATGCATCAAGATGGCCTTGCACACCACCGGGGTAGGCCTGCAGGGGCTTTCCATCCACCTCTCCCAGCCGCATGGGCCTCCCGGTGCCCTTTCCCAGCGTCAGGGCCACACCGCCGTTGCCGCGGGTCTTCCAGGGGACGTTGGGATTGAGCCGGACCAGACGGGGCCAGCCGATGAGATCCAGATCAGACCGCAGCACCAGCTGTTCGATAATGCGTACCGCCAGGTGGGTGGTGCAGCCTCCCTGCAGGGAATCGGTATCGTCCAGGCCCAGGTAAAGCACGCAGAATCAGTCTTCTTCGGCTATAAAGCACTTGACAGACCGGGGGCCATCGCGTTCCAGCTTGATCAGCCCTTCCGCGACCAGGTTGCGCAGATGGTAGTGGATCCGCTGGCGGGACATGTCCAGGGCCTTGGCCAGCTGTGCAGGGGAGGCGCCTGGCTCCTGCTTCAGATGGGCCAGCACGTCCCGCTGGGGTTGTCCCAGCTTGTTGGCGGTGGCGTCAAGATGACTGCCGTAGGGATAGAAGCGCTTGAAGACGCCGTCACGGATGGACTTGACATACTCCTCCCGCTCCAGGGTGGTAAGATGGTGGATCAGAGTTCCCGTCGGGAGGCTCGTGGAGGCGGCCAGCTGGCGCAGGTGCTCGCCCGGATTGGCCGATATGTAATTGAAGATGGCCTCCCGTGTGGAGTGGTCCAGGACCTTGTCCTTGCGGATGCGCGAGTAGAGAGGGCCAAAGAGGGCCAGGTAGCGGTAACGCCCCCAGTCGGTGAGGGCCACTCCTCCTACCAGGGCCAGGGAGACCCCGGCACTGGCCACTACGACGCTCACCGGGACCGGTGGTTCCACCGGCGGGGTGTCCTCCGGATCTCCAACCGTGTCGGGGGCCGGCGATACGGTCACCTCGGTGGAGGCCTCGTTGTCGCTCTCGTCGAGATCCGTCGGAGAGAGGGAATCGACCCGCACGGTGATCGTGTGGAGGCCCTCGCGGGCTGTGAAATTGAAATCGAAGTAATCTCCCTGGCCGGGCTCCAGGCTCACCGGCAGGGGGAGCTGGGCACTGTCATCCACCCAGACCACCAGCCGGCCGGTACCGGTGACGCCACCGGTGTTGGTGATGAAGAGGGTCATGTTGACCTGCTGGTCGGCATAGGCCTCCTCCAGCTGGTAGATATCTCCCAGGACCAGATCGGGGTGCAGCAGACCATCATCCACGGTGACGGTGGTCGTGGCCTGATTGTTGGATTCGCTGGTCTCACGAATGTCATGGTAACCATCGGCCATGAAACCGATGGTGTGCAGGCCAGGGATGGAGAACTCCCAGTAGGCTTCCAGGTAGATGCCCTCACCGGGCTCCAGACCCGGGAGGCTTCCATCACCGAGGTAAGGCTGGCGGGTATCATCGACGATGAGCAGAGGGGTGACCGGTCCGGAAGCCAGCTCTCCCTGGTTCTCCATGTAGGCCAGCAGGCGATAGCGGGCGCCCTCTTCCTCGACCATCTGCAGGGCCATCAGGTCGCTGGGATCAAGCACCAGGTCGGGCAACCTCTCGGGGCCGACCTCCACTTGTATCTCCAGTAGGTTATTGGTCTCCCAAAGCTCATCGAGGAGCTCCTCGGGGTCGACGAACAGCCGAAGGTCATGGGTGCCCGTCTCTGAAGCGTACCACTGGAAGCTGATGGGATGGGGCCCTGATTTTGATGCCAGGATTGGAATATCGATCCATTGCTCATCCAACAGCCGATCTTGGTGCCAGACCTGGAAGAGAACGGTCGTGGGCGAACTGATCATGGTGCCAACATTGTAGAGGTCGCCGGTGACCAGGACCTGGTCAGCAAACCGGGGGTCATTGGTATCCAGCTCCAGGCTCTCAAGGCCCCAGGCCAGATCGCATTGGCGTCGTGGGTAGACCCAGACCTCTACCCAGGCCATGTTGTTGGACAGTTCGGATTCATCATCATGGGCCAGGGCGAGCCCGTATATGGGCTGCACTCCGACCTCCTCAAGGATCAGGGTGAAGATCAGATCGACGAAACCGTGGGCTGGAACCGCTTCCTCGCTGGACAATCGTGCCAGCTCTGTGCCACCCCGGGCCGGTTCGCCATTGAAGAGCACCAGTTGGGCCTCGGTGCTCACTGAGCCTCGGTTGTGGAGCCTGACCGTCACCTCCAGCTCTTGGCCCTGCTCGACGTTGGCCGGATTCAGCTGGAAGGAGCTCTCGTCCAGGGTGAGGTCGGCCTTGGCCGCGACATCGCCGTTGATGTGGAGGCTCACCAGTTCGCCCAGGGTGGTCAGGAGCAGTCGCTCTCCCACCGAGGTCAGGCTCGAGATCTCGGAGCCCATCTCCTGGGCCCGGTAGATCCTCAGGTGATCTTGCAGATCGTAGATGAGAAGCTCGCCCTCGGCGGTGCTCAGGGCCATGCGGAGACCGGGGTTCTCATCCAGGTTGGCCACCTCAACGGCCGTCAGGGAGCTGTGGAAGAGGCTGCTGGACCAATCCAGCTGGTACTCATCGTTGGAATGATCGTAGATGTGGGCCTGTCCGATGGCGGTCACCACCACCAGTTCCAGGGCTCCGTCCCCGTCCAGGTTGATCAGCTGCAGGTCATTCCCGATGGCTGGAAGCGAGATCCGGGTCAGGGCGGGTCCGAAACCGTTGATGGTGTTGTACTGGTAGAACTCGACCGTGCCATCGTAAGTGGTAAGGGCGATCTCCGTGCGTCCATCACCCTCGATGTCCCCCAATTGCAGGGGACCCATGGCGTTCAGGGAGGCGGGGGTCCGATACTCCCGCGTCCAGGCACTGCCGTTGTACTGCAGAATGGTCAACCTTCCCTCGTAGATGTTGCCCGAAGAGCTGCTGGCCGGCTGTTCGATGATCACCAGCTCGGTGAAGAGGTCGTCATCCAGGTTGGCCAGTTCAAGGCTCCGGGGCAGGCCCAGGCTCAGAGGTCCCGGTTCGAGATAGGTCTCGAGCTCCAGCGTATCGAGGTCCAGAACGGCCAGTCCACCCTGATGTTCGGAGGTCCCCGCCAGCAGGGCTAACAGCTCCATTGTCCCGTCACTGTCAAGGTCCCCCTTGGCCAGGTCAACGACACCAGCCGGCAGGATCTGGGACCAGGCCATTACCTCAAGGTCACCGTCGAGACGATAGATCCGTCCCGAGCCGCCCGCCACCAGGATGGAATCGGTGAGTGAGCCATCATCAACCAGGACCGCCTGGACCGGACCACCAAAGGTGGGGTGGAACCTGTAGGACTCCTGAAGGGCCGAGCCTGTGGCCTTGAGGCCGATGAGCTCTCCATTGACGGTGGCCGCTATGATGCCGTAGGGTGTGGCGATGAGGTTCTGCAACTGGGTATCGAGGGTTATTGAAGCCTGGATGGCCAGGGTCTCACCGTTGATGAGCTCCAGGACCCCAGAGGAGTTGAAGCTGAGTATCCGGTCGTCCTCGGCCCGTGCCAGCACGACCTCCCTCTCGGCCAGGACCGCCACCTCGGGATGGGGTGACCCAGCATCACCGCGCACCAGCAGGATGCGGCCATCCTCAAGGAGGGTTGCATCCGGGTGACGATCATCGTTGACCAGGGCTGCGGTCATCTGAGGGTCGGGTTCTGCGTAAAGGATATGCTTCCAGCCCTCATCATCGAGTTGCCAGAGGCCGCTGGCATTGGAGAGCAGAAGCAGTTCCTTGGAGTTGGCTGACAGGCCCGAGGCCAGACCGATCTCATCTTGCGGGCTGTCGAAAGCGAGGTGCTCGAGCAAACCCTCAGGTGCGTCGCCTGGGGTGACAAGACCGTCATGGTCCACATCGGGGTCGCGCCCATCGAGATTCCAGACGTCATCCTGGGCGCCGACCCAGATGGTCCTGTCCACCACGGCGACGGTCTCCAGGTCGACTACTCCCAGGGCTGGCCAATCCAGGGTGACCGACCAGAGGATTACCAGTTGGCCGTCATGGATGGTGAAAAGAACGATCTGGCCATTCTCGGTGACGGCCACGATGTCGGTCAGTTCGTCGTCGTTCAGGTCGCCTGAGGCCAGGCTGTTCACCCCTCCGTTCAGGAGGGTGGAGCGGTCCAGCTCGGTGATGGAGGTGGAGTTGTGGGCGAAGAGCAGGACAGTGCCGCTGCCGGTCCCGACCACCAGCTCTCGGTGGCCCCCGGTCTCCAGGTCGCCTTCCAGCAGGGCCAGATCGCCGCCCACCTCGGGTCCCAGTCCCATTCGCTGCTCCAGCCAGGCGTAGCCCCCCTCACCGGCGGAACCGGTGGCCTGGAGGCTCAACCCGAAAGAGGCAGCGGCCAGAACGGCCACGGCAAGCAGCAGGGTTCGACGCAAACTCATCCGACCTCGCGCGTTGGTACGCACGTTTATGCAGTTATAGGGCACTTACCCACATTTTAATATATTGAAACACCTTTTTACAAATATATAAGTTAGTAGGTAAAAAATGACGTTATTGTAGGTACCTGTCGAAGAGGGGCTGGTTCACTTATCGTCGTACCTTTCCCTGAGCAGGCGGGAGGTCGGTTCGTGGAAACGATCCAGTTCGGTGCCCTGCCTGGCCCCTTCCAGTAGCCCCTCCACCTCGATGTCCGTAAGCCCATGCTCCCGTTGTGAGCGGTTGACGCGGCTGATGATCTCCCGTCGTGAAAGGCCTGTATCCCCCTGGATGGCATTGATGATGGCTGGGAAGAGGGGTTCTTGTGATTTCACCGCCTTGGCGGGCCTGCCTTTGCTGCTCTTGGAGGGTTCTTCCTTCTCAGATGGTGGGGTTGTAGGGGATGTTGAAGTGGATGATGGTTCAGAGGGGGTCGATGGGGACGAGGAGGCAGTTTGGGCGGGTTCGGGGGTGGCTTGTGCCCTTGGCAGGGGTGCCAGCAGCTCCTCCAGGGTGGGATGGAATCCGGTGGGGATGACGATGCTATCGAAGGGGAACGTGACCTTAAGGCCACCTTTCTGCTCCTTCAGAAAGCCGGCCTCGATGGCCGCTTCCACCACCCTGTCGGCCTGGCTGGGCTCGACCCATCGCAGGTCGAAACACCAGGTGAGCTTGCATTCCTCAAGCTTGATCAGGGTCTGGTTCCGTCGCTGGGCCAACAGGGCCACGGCCAGCTTCAACGGGTCGTTCATCCTGTCCCTCCCAACTGGCTCAGATCCAGGGGCCTCACCACTTTGGCCTCGGGCCAGGGATTGGGCTGTCCACCGAAGAGCACTATATAAAGTTCAAGAGCCTCCCAGCTCGAGGGCGGGCGATGGGGCAGATGGGTTGGATCATGGCACAGGATCAGCAACTGGTCCACATTCCAATCCTGCATGGACCTTCCAAGGGTCTCCCAGTCCAGGACCTTCCAGGAGGGATTGGCTGCCCAATCGGCTGACCAATCGAGGGCCAGCATCAGCTGTTCGCAATAATCGGCGGCTATCTCCAGCTGGTCGGGACCCGCCAGATGGCGTGCGGCGACGATGGGGTCGGCCACATCGGCCATGACCACGTCGATGACATCCTCACCGCGTCGGACCCCGCTGTCCACCCACAGCCGGCAATCCTCTGCGGCCTGGCCCAGCGGGGCCAGGTCGGGCATGTTGCGCAGGATGCCGCGCCCGTCCAGGACGATGGCCTCGGTCTTGTTCTTGAGCAGGTCCAGGGCCAGCTCCATCCGGAAATCCTTCGGGTCCGGGGTCAGTTGAAGCCCCCGGGGGCCATTCCAGCTGGTCTGGGCGGTCCTGCCCTTGTGGAAGGCCAACAGCGGGATGGGTTCTGGGTCCTCCGTCGAACTCATGGTCCAGCGGAGAGCCAACCGGATAATAAAGTAACGACTGGGATTGCACAATCCTTTAGGCATTCAAAGTGATGGTCG
Organism: uncultured archaeon; assembly: GCA_964384995.1. GTDB lineage: Archaea > Thermoplasmatota > Poseidoniia > MGIII > CAYLMJ01 > CAYLMJ01. The sequence goes on from CAYLMJ010000013.1 coordinate 17,023, forward strand.
GACGGTGTTTCCCTGAGCAGCCCGAACAAGGTCTACATGGTGGCCGGTGGAGTCTCCAAATTCGCCAAGGCCCGTCCTGAATTCACCTTCCAGAAACTGGTCAAGGAGTCCTTCGACTACGCCATGGGCGATGTCCCGGGTCTTGATTTTGATCGCATAGATGGCTCGGTGGCCTCCTACTTCTCGGACCACTTCACGCGACAGCTGATGGCCGGCATAATGGCCCAGGATTTCCTGGGTTTGGTGCCCAGACCCTCCAAACGGGTCGAGGGTGGCGGGGCCACGGGGGGCCTCTGCTTCCAGGCTGGCTACGAGGCGGTGGCCTCGGGGCGGATGAAGGTCTGCGCCTGCTACGGCTTCGAGACCATGAGCCATGTGAACACCTGGAAGGGCAACGAGTTCATCGCCCACGCCTCCGATGTGAGCTTCGACTACCCGGTGGGAGGCTTCTACTCAGGTTACTATGCCATGATGGTGGCTCGCCACATGCACGAGTTCGGTACCACCGTGGAGCAGATGGCCAAGGTCTCGGTCAAGAACCATCGCAACGCAATGCACAACCCCTACGCCCAGTCCCCATCCCGGCTAACGATCGAGGATGTGAGAGCCGCGCCAATGGTGGCCTGGCCCCTGACCCTGCTGGATATCTGCACCATGTCCGATGGCGCCGCCACCTGCCTGCTCACCGACGAGAAGACGGCCTTCGAACTTACCGACAAACCGGTGCTGATCACGGGTGTTGGCACCGGAACTGATGCCATGCGCATGGCCGACCGGCCCCACAAGGATGTGATCCTCCTGCCCAACGAGCAGACCGGGGATTACAGGGGCAAGCAATTCCAGGGTGGCAAGCTGGCCTATCCAGGCATCCACTCCTTCCGGGCGGGCCGGATGGCCTCCAAGCTGGCCTACGAGCACGCGGGCATAACCGACCCTGAAAAGGAGGTTGATTTCATAGAACTCCACGACGCCTACACCTCGTCGGAGATCCAGACCTACGAGGACATGGGCCTGTGCAAGTATGGCGAGGGTGGCGGCTATGTCGATTCGGGAGCCCCCTTCATGGCCGACCTGGACTACGGCCTCGACCTGAGCGATGACGTGGGCAAAATGCCGGTGAACCCCTCGGGAGGCCTCATCGCCTGCGGCCATCCGGTGGGGGCCACGGGGCTGGCCCAGGGGGTCTTCGCCTTCTGGCAGCTCCAGGGCACCATCGAGAAGCACATGAAAGACCCCGGCATCCAGCTCGACGAGCCGAACCGAGGGGTCATCCACAGTCACGCCGGTACCGGGACCTATGTCACGGTCTCCATCCTGGAGCGGGGGTGGTAATAGATGACCAAACTGCCCCGAAAGCTCGAGGAGACCGACGACGGGACCATTGTCTTCAACCAGCCGGTGGCCTTCAACGACGACGGCTCGCTGGACATCGCCGCACTGGCAAGGGCCAGTCCAATCATCGTGAAACAGCCCTATTCCATCGACTACATCCACAGCTACGGCCAGGATTCGCCCTGGTTCGCGGCCCTGGCCAACAAGCGCCTGCTGGGCTCGGCCTGCACCAACAAGGAGTGCGGGTCTTGCTTCCCGACACCCAGGGCGGCCTGCATGGAGTGCGGCGCCGATACCGAGTGGGTGGACATCACCGAGCGACCGGCCAGCATCCACACCTTCACGGTCTGCCACTTCGGCTCCGAGGCCTTCCTGCCCCAGTGTCCCTTCGTCCTGGCCCTCATCCAGTTCGAAGGCTGTACAACACTCTTCCTCACCCGCCTCATGGGCGTGGACCCGGAGGAGGCCAGCCTGGACTGGATCGGCATGAAGGTGAAGCCCCAGTTCCGCAGGCTCAGCAAGGTCGCCCCGACGGATGTGTACTTCGTTCCGGTAGAGGATTGATAACTAAGGTTTCAAATACTCTGTCAACAACCCGAACGAGAAAATATTTCAGGATCGGACAAGAATAGCAGAGCCAATGCTCTGGAATGAAAATAGTAAATGGCTCAGATTACCCGCTGAACCACCGGGTCTTCACCATCGGGTGGAAGGGATTGGAAACAAGGCAATGAAGATTTCACACGATTTAAAGATATCGCGGGGATAGCCAAGCCTGGCCTACGGCGAGGGATTGGAAACCTCTTCACCATAGGGTGGTCGCGGGTTCGAATCCCGCTCCCCGCACACTGACTGTGTACTTATCGGATTGAAAATGGTTATAACACGAACAGCCATCAATCCATGAGACCATGCTCGCCCGTCGGTTGCTCTGCGTTTGCCTCACCCTGTCACTGCTGATTGGCTTCTTGCCCACCGCTGAGGCCGCCTATGAGTACTCGCCCAACATCCAGGCAGGAGATATCTGGTTCATGGCCATCGGCCAGCCCTCCACCGAGGGGGTGCCCTACCAGAAGCACGACAAGGCCTGGCTCGAAGTTGATCTTCGTGACAACTACGGTGATGTCTACATCATGAACTGCAACGAGTACTACAAGCTGGAGGCTGGTGAGCCCTTCAAGTTCGTCGAGGGCAAGGAGAACGTGACGGGCAAGGTGAGGCTGGAGCATATCAAGCAGGATGACCGGTACGAAGAATACTGTGCCATCGTCGACAACACCGACAGCGCCCGGGCCAACGACGCCGTGCCCAACGGCACGCTCGAGTGCGACATCGCCTTCGACTGGGACAACCGCCATCAGACCATCTTCTTCTACAAGCTCATCGCCATCGGTGCCGTCATATCAGTGGGCATCTTCGCCGCCCTGTTCATCTACATAAAGAAGATCAGTTAGGCGAGGAGCAAAAGGCCTGTCTGCCTCAAAATGACCTTGGTCACCTGAGGTCCAGGGGCTGAAGGCTTTTGAGGCACAGCCCGTTCCTCATCCATGGAGCCGAGAATAATCACCGAGGACCTCTCGAAGGAATACCACACCTCGGAGCGCTGTCATATCCTGAAAAATTGGAGCTCGGCCGAGGAGGGCCTGTCCATCGCCCGGGCCCGGGTGGAGCCCGGAATCACCACCCAGCGTCACATCCTGAACGGTGTGGACGAGAAGTACCTGATCATCGGTGGTAAAGGCAAGATGGAGGTGGGCGACCTGCCGGCCACCGAGGTGAAGGCCGGCGACCTGGTGGTCATCCCGGCCGGGACGCCCCAGCGCATCACCAACCTCGGCGACGAGGACTTGCTCTTCTACTGCATCTGCAGTCCAGGCTTTCGACCGGATTGTTACACGAGCCTTGAGTGAAGCAACCTGGGAAAACCTCAAATAGCGTGTCAAATGGAGAGTCCAGAACGTATTTCTAGAGTTCCACATCTACAGGCTCATGTCATACCATGGTGCGGTTGAAATGGAAAGCACTGTCACCCCTGATGGCCCCCTGGGGCAGAATGGACCTCCGCGGCCCAACCTGATCGAACTGCTCAGGTCGGTGAAGGTCGTCATCGAGAAGCACCCAGAGGGCTACGTGGCCCACCCCCTGGGCCTGTTGGGAGTTGTCATGGGTCATGGGGACACCTTCGAGGAGGCCCTGCTGGACATCAGATCGGCGATCAGGTCACATCTTGAGATACACGGTCGTGGTGCCTACCCCGAGAACGGTTCTCCGATCCTGGAGGCCTTCATCGCCGAGGTTAACGTGGTGGTGTAGGCGCATCGTCCCAAGATCTTCGCTAGGTTACTCAGCAGCCGCCCTCAGCGCCCTGGCGGCTTCGATGGGGTCGGGCTTGCCGAAGATGGCCGACCCGGCGACGAATATCTCGGCTCCCGCTTCGCAGGCGGCTCCGATGGTGTTGACATCTATGCCGCCGTCCACCTCGATCTCGTAGTCGTAGCCGTGCTCCTCCTTCAGCTGGGCCAGTCTCTTGAGCTTCGGCTCGCAGTTGGCGATGTACCTCTGGCCGGCGAAACCGGGGTTCACCGACATCACCAGGACCAGGCTGGCCAGTTCCAGCGCCGGTTCGATGGCGCTTACCGGCGTCCCGGGATTGATGGTCACGCCGGGCCGGCAGCCCAGGGAGCGGATGAGTTGCAGGGTTCCGTGAAGATGGGGGCAGGCCTCCACATGGACATTCAGTATGGGAGCATCTGCGGGCAGGGAGGAGGAGGCATTGGATGCTGCGGTGCTGGCTCCAGCGGCCTTCGCGAAATCGGCCAGCAATCCCTCGGGGGTCTCCACCATCAGATGGATGTCCAGAGGTGCCAGACCGGTAAGGGAGGCGACGACGGGGGGTCCGATGGTGAGGTTGGGCACGAACTGTCCGTCCATCACGTCGACGTGAAGATACTCGCAATGGGGGGTTATCAGCTCGGCGGCAGCCCGCAGGGCGCCAAAATCGGCTGAGAGAAGGGAGGGAGAGAGCTTGATGACCATCGTCCACCCAGTCTTTCCCGGTTATTTAGCTACCACTGCCGGGTCACGAAGTCCAGCAGCAGGCGTGGCGGGAGGTCCTTGCGGTAATAGCGGACCACGTCGATGAAATCCCTGACCTGGGAGGACTCGGTGCGCCAGTACTTGTCCTCGAAACCCTCCAGGTCCTCCAGGTCCTTGGCGATGAGCCGGATCTGGGTCTGGGTCAATCGGGTTATGGGGCCCAGGCGCCGAGCCTCCTGGTCCAGATATTCCTGCAGGTCGCTCAGGATATTGATGTAAAAACCGGTCTTGCGGGCGACTTCCGGGCCCTGATTGCGCACTATCCCGGTCTCTTTGCAGAATCGGTGTCGGGTCGTCGGGGCGTGGTCCTTGGCAAAAACAGGCAGCCAGACCATCTCATCGTCCTTGCACTCCTCGTGGGTGTACTCTGGCATGATACGTGCCCCGGAAGGGCCGCTAGTTATAATGTGGTTTTAAGGCTTTTGATGAAAATTGGAAAAAAATGCCAACATTTCAACATTTTGGCCATTACCAAATGTTTATATAGATGCCCATACATAGCAATACTACTTACCTTGTAAGGTGAAGTACATGGCTACACTAAGATACTACGCCCTTGCCCTCCTTTGCGCCATGGCCATGGTGCTGGTGGGTTTCACCGCCGCCGGTCCCGCCATCGCCGAGACCGATGACCCGCCTGAAGAGCCTCCCGCTGACAAGCCCGAGAACCCCGATGAAGATCGAAAGCTGAACAAACGGGAGAAGTTCAAAAAATGGGCCAAGGCAAACCCCGAGAAGGCCGAAAAGCTGAGAGAGAAGCTCAAGGAAAAGCGGGAGGACCGCCGCGAGCGCTTCAAGGAATGGGCCAGGGAGCATCCCGAAGAGGCCGAGAAGATCCTGGAGAAGCTGAAGGACAAACGCCAGGAGCGAAGGGAGAAGCGTATCGAACGCTTTGACGATCTGGTCGAGGAGAATCCCGAGAAGGCCCAGGAGATACTGGACCGTCTCGAACTGCGCATCGAGAAGATATCCGAGGAGCATCCTGAAAAGGCCGGGAAGCTGTCCGAACTGCTGGAAAAACTTCAAGCCCTGATGGAAGAAGAGACAGACCCCGAGCTCTAGGTCACGTACCGATCGAGACTTCACCCCGCTGGGTCGTTCGACCGGCCCAGCATCCTTTTTTTTTTGGTTTTTTCATGAATTTTGTCAATTGAACATTTCACGATGCTGAGTATTTAAAGCAGGAATCACCCAATACGACAGGTAGTGCTCCGTTGGATCAAGATCCTGGGCCTGCGCCTCCATTGACATATCCTAGAGGCAGATACCTCCATTTTGGAACAGAAAAGGTGTCCCCCGGACGTAACAGGCAAGGTCATGACCCGAAGGCTCGATGCCCTGACCCGTCCGGGGAACGTGTGCGGCGCCGGGGTTGGCCCTGGCTTCACTGGGCCGAAGCCCTGAACTGGGGACCCATCGGCACCCTATGCCCCGCCCTTTGCCCGCCGCGTCACGGATCGGCAGCGTCTTCGAGAGCGGGAACTGACAATATGATGACTGAAGGGTTAAGGGTTGTGGAGGCTCATTACCGACAGAAGGGTCGAGAACGGGGCAACGATGGCTCAGATCCGCTTTAGCCCGCGCTTGAGACGGTTCCAGACCACCTTGAACTGATAGTCCATGGCCATTCTGGCACTCGACCGGCCCCCTGCTTGGCACTCCCCTCTTCTCAGGGCCTCAATGACCTCCTCGACGGTGGCCGAGTCAGGGTCGAGACCCGGGAATTCGGTCCAGGCCAGCCCCGCACGGTCGGCGGTGTGGGCGTCCGAGCCTCCGATGGCGGCCAGGGGCATATCTTCATCGGCAACTCCGGGTTTAGCGTTCTTTCCATTCTTCTTCATTATGGGTCCCTTTGACGGGGCCCCCCCATCGTCATCAACGGTCCTGTCCCAGGGGTCATCCCGCCTCATTGACTCCTCTGGCTCGTCCTCGTCATGATAGAGGTCCTCCCTGGGGGCTTCCTTGCGCCAGACCCGGATGGAATTGGCAAGGGTATCGGCCTTGGCATTGGCCGCGGGCGATGAATGGGCGTTGAGGACCTCGAGGCCGTCGAAAGGGAGGTCCATGGAGAGGATGGGGCCGAGCCCGGTGACCAGGCGGAAGGGGTGGGAGGCCAAGGCCAGACAGCCCGACAGCTGGGTCATGCGCACCACCTGGGCCGGGGGCAGGTTCTTGGGCATCTCCCTTTCCATCCCGTAGGTCAGGATGTGGCCCTTGGCACTGGAGATCTCACAACCTGGAATGAAGAGCAATCCCGCCTTGCGGGCCAGCTTCCCCATTCGTTTGTTGTTGGCGATGGAGTTGTGGTCGGTGAGGGCCAGACCGTGAAGGCCGGCGGCCTTGACCGCCGCGATGATGTCCTCGCAAGCGGCGCTGGAGTCGGGTGAGGCATCGCTGTGGATATGCAGGTCCAGACGCAAGTTCTTGGACCCCATACCAACGCCAGGTTCGGAGGCGGCAGGTTCAGACTCGCTGGACATGGTAGGCTCTATTTCACACCCGCGCCATCGTCGATCTCGGCCTCGGGGGTCAGCAGGCGCACCCGGCCTTGCCCATCCTCAGCGGCCAGCAGCATCCCCTCGGACCTCACCCCTCGCAGGCGGGCAGGCTTGAGGTTCACAGCCACCACGATCTGCTTCCCCTTCATCTCCTCGGGCTTGTAGTGGGGCCGCAGTCCCGCCACCAGCTGGCGGGTGGGGCCGCCGAAGTCCACTTGCAGGACGTAGAGCTTGTCAGCCTTGGGATGGGACTTGACCGTGGTCACGGTGCCCACCCGCAGGTCCAGTTTCAGGAACTCGTCGAAATTGATCTGATCCTTCACATCGGGGATTTCGGTCGTCTCGGTCATGGTCTCACTTTCACTCTTGCTATGGTTCTCACTGGCACTCGCACTTGCACCCACACCATCACTCTCTCTGGCACCCTCATCCTCACCCTTGGCACCGGTCACGCCCTCGGCCTTCAGCACGGCCTCCAGGTCCAGCTTGCCGAACAGCGGAAGGGGTTTGTCCTTCAGCTCGAAGCTGGTCCTGGTCTCGAGGGTCCTCGACCAGCCGGCCTCCTCGATCCCATCGCCCTGTCCCAGGGCCTGCCATACCCTGGCCGCGGCGTTGGGCAGGAAGGGTGCCATGAGGAGGCTCAACGCCCGGGTCAGGTTGCACAGACCCACCAGCACCTCCCGACAGCGTTCGGGGTCCTCCTTGGCCAGCTTCCAGGGCGCGGCCTGGTCCAGGTACTGGTTGCCATAATGGGCCAGTTCCATCAGGGCCTTCCAGGCCTCCTTGAAATGACAGGCCTCCAGGGCCTGGGTGATGGACTTGTGGGCCTGATTCGCCCTGGCCTCCAGCTCGGGCTCCCAGGGGATTGCGGCCTGGACAGTGCCAAAGCGGCTGTGGGTGAAGGAGAGGACCCGGTGGATCAGGTTGCCCAGGGTGGCCACCAGCTCGTTGTTGACCCGGGTGACGAAGTCGGCCCAGGTGAAGCTGGCGTCCCGGGATTCGGGCATGTTGGCGGTGAGGTAGAAGCGCAGAAGTTCGGGGTCGTAGCGCTTCAGGAAGTCGGGCAGGCCGATGAGATGGCCCCGGGACTTGGAGAACTGGGACTGGTCAAGGAGCAGGTACTCGTTGGCTGGAACGTCGTGGGGCAGGTTGAGCCCTCCCGCTCCAAGCAGGATGGCGGGCCAGATGATGGTGTGAAAGGGGATGTTGTCCTTGGCCAGGAAGTAGTAGGAACGGGCCTTGGGGTCCTCCCAGAAGCCTCGCCACAGGTCGGGTTCACCGCTCTGCTCGCTGAAGGTGCGGGAGGCCGAATGATAGCCCATGACCGCCTCGAACCAGACGTAGATGCGCTTGGCCTCGTAGCCCGGGTAGGGCACCTCGATGCCCCAGGAGAGGTCGCGGGTGATGGCCCGGTCGTGAAGCCCCTCGGCCATCCAGTTGCGGGTGAAGGCCAGGACGTTGTCCCGCCAGTGCTCCTTTCCCGCGGAGAGCCATTCATGCAGTTGAGGTTCCAGCTTGGAGAGGGCCAGGTAGAGATGCTCGGTCTCCCGCCACTCGGGGGTATCTCCCGAAAGCTTGCATCTGGGCGCCTCCAGCTCGTTGGCTTCGTAGGCCTTGCCACAGCCGTCGCACTGGTCGCCCCTGGCCTCCTGGGAGCCGCAGTGGGGGCAGGTGCCCTCCAGGTACCGATCGGGCAGGAAACGGTCGCAGGAGGCGCAGTAGGGGGCCTCCTGGGTGCGGGGAATGATGTAGCCGTTGGTCCGCAGTCTCTCGAACAGCTCGTGGACCACAACCCTGTGCTCCTCGGTGGCTGTATGGGTGTAGAGGTCGAAGCTGATGCCCATCCGCTCCATGCACTCGCTGTGAAGCTCGTGATAGCGGTGGGCGATGACCTCGGGAGTCGTCCCCTCGGCCTCGGCGGTGACGGTGATGGGGGTGCCGTGCATGTCGGAACCCGATACCATGAGCACCTCGTTGCCGGCCAGGCGTTGATAGCGGGCGAAGATGTCGGCCGGCAGGTAACAGCCGGCCACGTGACCCAGGTGCAGGGGGCCGTTGGCGTAGGGCCAGGCAACGCCGATGAGTATCCGCGCCATCGTCGGGCCATGCCAGGCGGTGGTTAAGGGTTTTTGCGCCGCAGGATCGCAGAACGAGAAAGTGCTAATTAGGAGCAGTCCCTTCCTCGTTCATGCATCCGCACGAACATCCCAAGCCCTCCATGGAGGCGGATCCGTGATGGTCGGCCTGTGCCATCAGTGCGGCGGACCGGCCCTGGCCACCTGCCGGGTCTGCGGTCGGGCCTTCTGCGGGGCCCATCAGGGTGTTCCGGGCTGCTGCTCGGCCTGCCGGGGCATCACCGGGGCGGGTTGAGCAACAGGCCAGCGGTGCAACACGGCTCCCGATCGACCTCCAGTCCCACTCCTCCAGGCAAATCCCTTAATAATAGGTCAAAAGGCCAAGCGAGAAGGGCTTTATCATCCATCCGGGATGCCATCGTACATGTCTACTGAGAGACTTGAAAAGGAAAAAGGACCTGCTCCCGCCAATAAGGCAAAGACCCAGGACCCGGCAGATACCGAAGAGCTCAAGGTCGCTTCCAAGGTCGATAAGATCAAGGACACAATCGACGACCCTGATGCTCCCGATGCCGGTGAGGTCAAGCCCGACGCGAGAGCCGATCCCAACGGAGCCAGATTCGTGAAAGAGCTGCTGGATGGCGACCCCACCTACGCCGTCAGCAGCGATCGCATCCACCTGCATCCCGAAGAGGGCTGGATCCTCTTCGACTTCCTGCGCTGTGTGTCGGTGCCACCCCAGAAGAGCCATCCCAATCGCTACTGGTTCAAGAACTCCCGGAAGTTCAACAACCTCTGGAATTTGGCCCAGGCCCTGGAGGGCCAGCTCTACCTGGTGAACTACGCCGACGACCATGACCTGGGGGTACGCCTGATCCAGGTCCAGGACATCGACAAGCAGGGTGTCTGCGAGGAGAACATCAAGAACATGGACTGGGAGACCTTCCAAGGCTGGTTCCGGACCTTGAACCACGAGTGTGGACGTTAGCCGGGAAAGAACTTATCCTCCTCGAGACCGTCGAGGACCTTCTGACCAGGGACCGGCTGGTGCCCGCCGGGGACGGCGGGCACCATGCCAAACCTTTTGAGCAAGTCCCATCTCCCGCTCATCGAGGCCCGTCCATGCCCGATGATGATGCCATTTGCCCCCATTGCAAGAAGAAGGTGGGTGTCGAGACCAACCCCTATTCGTTCCGCTCGGTGCTCTTCTCCCCGGAACCGGGAATGCGAAGACCCCAGTCTCCGGCCCAGGTGCAGATAATCTCCATCCTGTGCTCCAACTGCAACCGGGTCCTGGGATTCGTTAACACTTAGACCTCGGCTACCAGGCTGAAACCGCCGAAAGAAGTCCCCTTCGTGGACAACAAAGACCGCTCAAGGGATGCAAGATCGAGAAAGGAGAGCAAGCTCTGAACTTACCTTTCACTATCGTTCAACGCTTCATGGTCCGTGGGTCAGGTTATCAAATGGCCCGACTGTCCAACAGGGCCTTCCACATCTCCTTGCGCTTCTGAGCCTCCTCCTCCGAGTCTTCCCCACCGGGTCCATCATCATCCCGGTCCTCATCGGAGGCGGTAGCCTCATCCTGGTCCTCCCATTCGGCCTCATCGATACGTGAGCTTGGGACCTCAGTTCCGGGTCCCTTGTCGACTGGGGTCTCATCCACCTCCCAGTCGATGGACTCACCATCGGGGGATGAGGCAAACTGCTTGGCTTGCTTTATATACTCATCGTCGATAGTACCGTCTTCCTGAAAAGGTTTGATACGGCGTATGAGCAGACCATCGGCGAAGGGCTCCAGAGTGAGGTGATCACCAGGCTGGCAGAAGTCCTCACGCAGAGGTTTGGGAATGGATATCTGTCCGGCCACGGTCATCTTTGCAGTATGGAGATTGGTCATATTATCTCATGCATGGATATTATCCATAATAAGAGTATCGCCATTGTTCGCTTGGTTGTGAATGACCCTCGAGAGAACCGGCGTTCCTTCGACCCCAGATCAGCTGCCGTCCACCTCGACGACATGGACGCCGTTGACGGCCACCGGTTCGACCGGGACAGCCTCACCCGAGGCACCCCCTTCGGCGAACTCCCGGTTGCGGGCCTCTTTGGCTTCCTCCTCCTCCTGAGCGTGCTTTTCCACCGGCTTGGCCAAATACCGGCTGGCCAGGATGGCCTGGATGACGGCGATGATGAGGAAGAAGAGCAGGACGCTGATGGCCTGACCGTAGATGGTGGTGTACTCGATGGTGGAGGTGTAGCGCAAGGGCAGCAGCTCCCCCAGCAGTTCATGGAACGAGAAGGCGGCGGCGGTGAGGAAGGTGGTGAAGAAGATCACCGTGAGCAGGATGCCAAAGAACCAGAGGATGACACCGAAGAAATCGGCGCTCTCTCCCATGGTCTGAGCATAGCGGGCATAGCGGTAGTGGGCATAGCCCAGCTCCATGTAGATCAGGAAGGTGAGCACGAAGGCCAGGATGTACTGGATGTTCTCGCTGGAGTTGCCGGCAAGGTTCAGAGGCAGGAGCAGGATCAGGAGGGCCCCGCCCCCCACCCCCTGCAAGCTCGATCGGCCCACACCGTACAGCCCCACTGCAAGGGGCAGCCCCATCAATATGGCCAGCTCGACCCCGATGAACCGCTTCATTTGAGTGTACTCGGTGTTGGAGAGCACGACGTATTGGGATTGGCCCTCGGTGGGTAACGCCCCGTCCTCGTAGGCCCCGCTGAGGTTCATCACCTTGTCTGTGTTGCCGGCTATCCTCAGGTGGGAACCCTTGGCGGTGCCCGAGATGATGAAGAGATGGGAGCCACGCAACGCGCCGGGCTGCCATTCCGCCTCCGCGTCGACGAAGGTCTCATGGGTTGACACTCCGTTTGCGGTACCCCTGTGGGTCACGCCACCGTCCCAGGTGTAGAGATTGGCACCCAGGGCCAGGACCAGCAGAGCCAAGAGCAGGCCCACCATCAGGCCCGGTCTGCGGGAAAGGGCCATCATGATCAGACCCAGCAGGATGCCAGCGACCAGCGAGGCGGCCAGACCCCAATCGGGGAAGGCCATGGGGATACCATAGCCCACGAACTTCAGGATGGTCTGGGTCAGGTCGACGATGAGGGAGTCATTGGGGTCGTTGATCAGCTGGGCCACACCGATCAGGAGGATCATGGCCATCAGCGCCAGACCCTGCATCACCAGCAGACGGAAGCGGGCTCCCCGCATCCCCACCCTCATCTGCGGGACACCTCCAGCAGTAGGGCCGACAGGATCTGATTGGGATTCCAGTCGATGGTCTTGGCCGAAAGGGAGCGCAGTTCCTCCAGGATCCCCTCGCGGGCGGCCTTCTCGGTGAAGTAGCTGGCCGGCGATATGCGACGCTCCTCCTTCTCGAACTCCAGCATGTCGGGTGAAAGCACCGTGAGCTTGTAGCCCCGGGCCGATATCTCCCGAACGGTCTCCATGGCGGTGTCGTCGCTGTCCAGGTTGGAGATGAGGATGATGGGGGAGCGGGGGGTGTGGTTGCGCAGGGTGTCCATGACCGAGAAGAGCCCCAGGTCCCCCTCGGCCTTGACCTCGGCCAGGGCGGTCAGCACATCGTAAAGGTGGCGTTCACCGGTGTCCAGGGACAGGCTCTGGACCCGGTCGCCGTAGATGATGAGCCCCACCCGGTTGCGGGTGAAGAGGAAGTAGTTGGTGAGGGCCGCCGCCGCCCGGCAGGAGAAGACCAGGGGATTGCGGACGCGGGTGCCCACGGCGGTTATCTCCCTGGCGTCCAGGACGATCATCACGTCGGAGATGTCCTCCCGTTCGAACTGGTTGACCATGAGCTTGCGGGTGCGGCCGAAGACCTTCCAGTTGATGCGTTTGAAATCGTCGCCAGGCAGGTATTCCCGGATGGCGTAGAACTCGCCGGAGGTGCCCAGCTTGCGGATGGGCATGGCTCCCTGGTACATCTTGGGGAAGTCGCTGGAGAAGTCGACCCCCTCGATCTCCTCGATGGCCGGCAGGACCACGATGGTGGAGTAGGCCTCGAGCTCCACCTCGGAGAAGAAGAGGAAGGAGGGGTTCTGCAGACGCATCTTCACCGGCCCCAGCCGATACTCGCCCCGCAGGGGGCATTCGATGGAGTAGTGGACGATGAGGGCGTCCTTACGCTTCAACCGGGTGATGGTGTGATTGGCCCCGCCCACCAGCTGGATCTCCTCGGGCAGGGTGTCGAAGACCTCCAGGAAGCCGATGGAGCGACCCCGGTTCATCAGCACCAGATCCACCTCGATGCGGCCGCCCTCGAAGACCTTCTCGTCGGTGAATCGGCGCTCCACCCGGACCTTGATGGGACGGGTGTTGACCAGGGAGTTCAGGGTGACGAATCCCAGCAGGGTGATGCCCAGGAGCATCAGTTGCAGGTTGTTGATGAGGGGTCCAAAGAGGACCAGCATGATGCCCAGTCCAAGCAGCAGGATGCCCTTGCGACTAAGCATTTATCTGGGCCGCCGGAACGGCGATGGAACTGAGCAGCTCGTTGAGGATGGCCTCGGGTTTGACGCCCCGGATGCGGGCCTCGGGTTTGAGGATGAGACGGTGGCCCAGCACCGGCAGTACCGATTGTTTCACGTCGTCGGGAATGACGTAATCCCGACCGGCAATGGCCGCCAGGGCCCGGGAGAGCTTGAAGAGACCCTGAGAGCCACGGGGCGAGGCTCCCACAGCCACGCGGGGGTCGACACGGGTCGATTGGACGATCTTGACGATGTAGCGCAGGATGCGGGGATCGACGTAGACCTCCTCCACCGCCCGGTGCATAGCCTGGACCACCAGGGGATCGGTGATGGCCTTCAGGTCGACCTCGTCCTTCTGGCGGTCCTGACGGTTGGACAGGATCAGGGTCTCGATCTCCTCGTCGGGATAACCCATCTCAAGCTTGATCAGGAAGCGGTCCACCTGGGCCTCGGGCAGGGGGTAGGTGCCCTCGTACTCGATGGGGTTCTGGGTGGCCAGGACGATGAAGGGTTTGGGCAGGTCGTGGGTGGTGCCCTCGATGGTGACCTGCTTCTCCTGCATGGCCTCCAGCAGGGCCGCCTGGGTCTTGGGCGGGGCCCGGTTGATCTCATCGGCCAACAGGATGTTGGTGAAGATGGGACCGTCCCGGAAGCGGAACTGGTTCTCGGCGGGGTCGAAGAAGTAGGAGCCGGTGATGTCCGCGGGAAGCAGATCGGGGGTGAACTGCACTCGCTTGAACTGGCAGCCCAGGGCCTCGGAGAGGGAGTTGGAGAGCAGGGTCTTGGCCAGACCGGGGAAATCCTCGAAGAGGATGTTGCCATTGGAAAGCACGCCAGCCAGCACCATGCGAATGACGCTGCTCTTGCCCAGAATGGCTTTGGAGACCTCGTTCTCGATGGTACTGAGGAGCTTTGTGGTCTGGTTGATGGACAGACGCTTGTGGGCGTCACTGTCGCGCTTGCCCGAAGAGGATCTCTGGTCCCCGCGATCGGGGGCGTCGTCGTCGGGTTCTTCGTCGAAGGGGCCGTTGCGTTCGGGTGTCATGGTTCCCACCTGAGAACCTTCTGGGCCACAACCTGTTCTTGGTCGGGGGTGAGGCTTGCAGGTTCGAAGAGTAACTGGTTGAGCTGGCTGTCCAGGGCGATGCGATAGCGTCGCAGGGCGTCCTGGAGGTAATGGAGCTGTTCCTCCTGCCTGCTGGCGGGAGGTAGGTCCATCAGGTTCAGCTTTAATCGCAAATGGTTAATAAAGACCTCTCGCAGACGGGGACCCACCTGAACGTAGTGATGGGGATGGCGGGTGTAGCGGTCCACGCGGAAGCGGTGGAGCCAGACCGAGGGCTCCCGGGCCTGCAGGAAGGCGTAGATGACTGCGAAGGCGATGAGGATGAAGGTGATGACCTTCAGGAACTTGATGAGGATGGTGTCGCCCGAGAGGGTGAAGTAGAAGCTGAGCACCGTTTGATAGAAGGAGGCCGGGAAGTCCCCCTGGGTATGGATCGATTCATCGAAGATGATGGTGCCGCCCTGGGGCAGGATGGTGGAGACCAGATGGAGGAAGTAGGCCTTGTTGTCGCTCCTCTCCCACATGTTCTCGGTAAGCCACGAGGCGTCGGCAAAGAAGTAGGCCTGCCCCCGCATCTGGCCCTGGACATTGATGGTGGCATAGGTGATCAGGGCGAACTGACCCTTGCCCCCGTTGTCGTCGTCGTCGGGACTGACAAAACCGTTCTCGTCGGAGTCGAGCCACGAATGACGGGAGGACTTGGCCAATGGCGGGTGGGGCTGGATGGACTCATCCCCCTTCCAGGTTCCCGGAGGGATCTCCTGGCCGGCCAGCAGGGCCGTGGGCTCGTTGTAGAGCAGTTCGTAGGCCGTGTTATTGATCTCGGTGGTGACCTTGATCAGGGAGGTGTTGCCCTGATATTCCTGGTCCCACAGGGTGTATCCGGCGTAGCCGAAGGTGAAGAGCCGGGCCAGCTGGTCCGAGCGGTCGAAATCCCCGGCCACCAGCAGGCTCCCACCCTCCTTGACGAAGTTGGCGATGACCTCCAGTTCCAGATCAGAGTAGCCCTTCTCGTTGCCGATGATGAGCAGCAGGGTGGTCGAGGGGTCCTCCACATCCTCCAGGACCACAACCGAGGACAGGATCGAGGAGATCTCATAGTTGCTGTTGCCCTCCAGCTCCAGCCGCATCGAGCTCAGGTCGTTCCAGTGGGTGCCGTAGGCCGACAGCTGGGGCTCCCGCCCCCCCCAGTTCAACAGGAGGGGATAGACCAGGGTGGCGGTCACCAGTATCACCGCCACCAGCAATACGATGCCTTGGCGTCGCGAAAGGCCGGCCATGGGTTGGAACCCGGACCCTCTGGGTGGGTTTAATGTTTACGCTGTCACCGTGACTTCCTGAGACCAGCTGGTCAGGGCGGTCTCGACGGCTCGCAGAGCGGTGATGGCCTCATCCCGGTCGATGAGCTCCACGGTGTGCTCAGAGTAGTCCACGATCTCGTACAGCTGGGTCAGTTTGAGCAGGGGTTCGTGGTCGATGGGCAGGGCCGCTTCCAGGGCCTGGGCGAACTCCCGGGCGGTCTCATGGTCCTTGCGCAGGTAACCGTAGTGCTGGAGCACCCGGCAGAGCTGGACGTAGGACTCGAAGACCGTGGCGTTGTAGTCGTCTCCCCGTTCCAGGGCATCGGCCGTGGAACCCACGATCTGACGCACCTGGCGCAGATGGCGCTGACGGAACTGATGGACCAGCAGCACAAGGCCGCCGGCGGCAACGGCACCGACGATGCCGAAGTACATGAACAGGTCGGTGGTCTCGTCCTCGGCCGGGGCGATGGAGTTCACCGTCGCCGCCTCGGAGTTGCTCTTCAACCGGTAGTTGTCGCCGTCGTAGGTGGCGGTCAGGACCATGGGGGCGTCGGCGGTTCCGGTGTTGGTGGAAGAGAAGGTGGCAACGCCATTGACATCGGTGTGGAGCAGGCGGTTGGTCCCGTTGGGCAAGGCCTCGGAGGGAGGCAGCCAGACCAGGACCCGGGCATCCTCCACCGGTTCACCGCCCTCCATGGTCAGGGTTATCTGGGCGGTGAAGAGCGCGCCCTCGCCCACAGCCTTGTCCAGCACCTCCAGGACCAGGCTGGTGCGACCCTGTAGGGTCACCTCTGTCTCGGCCGTGGAGGGATTGAAGAAGGTGTCGCCGGCGAAGGTGGCGTTCAGGGCGTGGAGGCCCACAGGCTCGTCCAGCGGGAAGAGCAGTTCGATCTCAAAGTGACCGGCTGTGACCTGGTCGGCGATGACCGGCAAGGACACACCATCCCACAGGAAGATCAACTGCTGGATCTGCTCCTCGCCCAGGGGGTTGTCCACCTCATCCATCAGGGTGCCGGAGATGGTCAGGGTCTCGTTGAGGATGCCCTGGGCGGGTTCCAGGGTCATGACGCTGTCGTGGCGCACGGTAAGGTTGAAGCCCACCGAGGCTCCCCGGGTGAAATCGGGGTCACTGCCGAGATAGACCACCTCGACAGGGTAGATGGCCGAGCGGTTCTGGGGCGCGATGAGGTAGTCGCCCTGGAAGGTGCCGTTCTCGGCGATGGCCGCCCAGGCCCGGACGCCATCCACGTAGATCTTGATCAGATCGGACATGGGATTCCCCACATCGTCGGTGAAGGTGCCGTTGAAGGGGACCCGGCTGCCGGCCATGGCCCAGTCGTCCATGGTCAGGCTCAGGGTGGTGTTGGCCCAGACCTCGTAGTAGCCGGCCCGGGTGCTGGGGTAGTGGAAGGGCTCCCCGGTGTAGTTCAGCTCGGACCAGAACTCTCCCAGCTGATAGTCGTCGGGCAGGTTGACCACTAGGTTGTCGGCGCCGTCGGCGTCGGTGGTGAAGAGGTGGTCCTCCAGCCAGGGCCAGGTCAGGTTCAGTTCGCGACCCTCCAGGCCGTTGCCCTGGTCGTCCACGAGCCGGACCTCGACGGTGAAGTCGTGGACCCGGTCCAGGGTGCCGCCGACGTACTCCAGAGAGGTGGTCGTCCATACCTCCCAGCGGGCCCGGCCCTGGGATCCCAGGTGGAAGGTGGAGCCCTCGAAGGTGGCGACGATCGAGTGGTTGCCCAGCAGGGCCTCGGCGGGCAGGTCGTACTCCAGGGTCCAGTCGCCCATGCCGTTGGTGGTGGCGAGGCCCAGATCGATATCGTCCCACATGACGTGGATGGGCTGGTCGGCCACCCGCAGGCCCAGGTGGTCCTGGAGATGTCCCTCCAGGGTCAGGGAGGTGTCACGGTAGGCCAGGCCCGGTTCCACCGAGAGGTTGGTGGGTCGCATGATGGTGACGGTCACGATGTCGCTGGAGCCCTCCAGGTAGTTGCCGGTGGGCCAGCGGGCCTGGAGGGTGTGGTTGGCGGCGAACTCGGTGAGGGGGACCGTGAGGGTCTTGGTGAACTCGCCGGCCACCAGGGGCACCAGGGACTTGAAGCCGCCATCCCAGTTGAGGGTAACGTTGCCATCCAGGCCCTGGCCACGGTCATTTATGACCGTGCCGGAGACGGTGAGCTTCTCGCCCACCACGACGGGGGTGTCCCACTCCACGATGGAGGTGGAGGTGTTGGCCCAGACCACGAAGTTTGACTCACCCTCGGCGGGCAGGTACCAACCGAAGCCGCCGAAGCTGATGTTGAAGCGGTGGGGGCCCAGGGGGTGGTCCAAGGGCAGGAAATGGTCGTAGCTGAAGTCGGCGTTGCCGGCCTCCAGCTGCAGGTTGTCGATGTACTCGTTGTCCCAGTAGAGGTTTAAGATGAGCTCCTGGTCGGGAGCGTCACCCTGGTCGTCCACCACGGTTCCGGTGATGGTGATGGTGGAGTTGCGGTAGACCTTGCCGCCCCGGGGATCGATGGTCAGCTCGGAAACGACGATGAAGGGAGCCTGGGCCTCGCCCCACACGTAATAGGGGTTGGTGGCGTTTTCGAAGGTCACCGTGGCCGTGACGGGACCCAGCAGCTGGGCGTTGGGCACGGTGTAGGGGAAGACGTAGAGGCCGTTGGAGTCGGTGATGGCCGGCAGGGGCAGGGAGTTGTCGCCCCACTGGGCGGTGAGCTCCAGACCGTCCAGGACGTGACCCAGCTGGTCCTTGACGACACCCGTGAGGGTGATGGCGTCGCCCCGATGGACCTGGCCTCCCTCCAGGGAGATGATGACCTCCTTCATCAGGTCGAAGGTGTTCTGGTCGTCCACGGGCAGGGCCCAGCGGGAGGCGTTGCCCTTGTAGGCCACCTCCAGCATGTACTGGCCCACTTCCCAGCGGGGGTCGTCGGGGAGGGTGTAGGAGAAGTTGAAGGCTCCGTCGGCGGCCCGGAACGAGCCCACGGGATTGCCATTGATGGTCATCCACAGGACATCGTCCATGGCCGAGCCGTTGTCGGCGGTGAAGGTGCCCTCCACCACCAGGGTGCCGGTGACGAAAACCACGGCGGGTCTCACGGTGTCGATGGTGAGCAGGGGTTGCTGGGAGAGCTCCACGGTGGCGTTGGCGGCCGAGGCGGTGTGGAAGGCGTCGCCGCCAAAGAGGGCGCCGATGTCCAGGACCCCCAGAGCCTCGGCGATGGGCACGGTGAAGGTGTGCTCGAAGCGGCCGTCGGCGCCGCTGACCAGGTCGGCCAGATGGTCGCCCCGCCACTCCAGCGTCACGGCGCCACCGTCGATGGGACTGCCCAGATGATCGACCAGGCGTCCCGTGAGGGTGAGCTCCTCGTTGCGGGTCCCGATGACATCGTCCAGGGTCAGCGTCGAGGTGCCGATGAGGGTGATGTCCAGGCTGACCCGCTCGTCGGGGTAGGAGGCGTGCTGGGAGATGAAACTGACCGTCACGGTGTAGTCACCGGCCGGTATGTCATTTGGAGCGTTGACCTCCAGGCTCCAGGTCTCGGCGCCGGGGGCCTGCTCCTTGAGGTTGCGGCCGCCCATCTCCACCCGGATGAGGCCCTTGTCGTAGGCCTCGGAGGAGACCGAGCCGTTGACCCAGAAGAGCTGGTCGAGCATGACGGTGTCGGGCTCCAGCATGGCGGTGAGGTTCACCGAGCTGGTCATGACGTTCAGGGGGCCCGAGGTGTTGGTGGGGTGGAGGTAGGTGGAGCCGTTGAAGAAGGCGTAGATGCGCCAGTCGTTGCCAACCGCCGCGGGGTTGTCGGTGAAGGTGAAGTTGAACCTGAAGTTGCCCAGGTCGTCGGTGGTGGTCTCGCCCAGCCAGGAGTCGGGACTGCCGGCTCTCCAGGCCTCGAAGGCGATGTCCTCCAGGGGGGCCACCAGACTGCCGATATCCCGCAGGTTGCCGGTGATGATGAGCTCCTGGCCCAGGCCCACCGAGGCCGGGATGTTGGCCTGAAGGGTGGAATTGGCCGAGATCTCCATCTCCTCGGGGTCTGAGACGCCCAGGAAACCGGTCTCGTAGGAGGCGGCGTAGAGCTCGTTGACGCCCCTCAGGGTGTCCGCCGGGACGGTGAACTGGATGGAGAAGGTGCCGTTGTCGTCGGTGGTTCCGGTGCCCACCTCGGCGGTGGGGAGGGTGTGGCCGATGTCCCAGAGACCCAGTCCGACATCGAACATGATGAGGCGGTCGGTCTCGTTGGCCACATAGCCGGTGGCGGTGAAGGTCTGGGTGACCTTGTCGCCGTCCTCGGGGTCGACGTCGGTCAGGACGACGAACACCGGATCGCCGGTCATGTTCTCCTCGTCGCCGGGATCGCTGTCGCCGAAGCGGAAGTCATCGCCGGGCTCGTCATCATCATCGCCGTCGTCGGGACGGGGGAAGTCGGTCACCGGCACGTTGGCGCCGCCCAGGTTGATGCGGTGCCACTGGTCGGAGGTGACGTTGCCTGTGCCGTCGGGGATGAAGACCTCCACGAAGGCGTGCTGCTCGTTCTGGACATAACGGGTGGGAACCCCCATGGCCAGGGCTGAGGTGGTGAAGAGGAAGGCGCGGTGGCGGCAGGCACCCACACCCCTGACCGCCAGCCACTGGAACATGTCCTGGCCGGAATCTGGATCGTGGGTCTCGGGCTCGTTGTCGCCGTCGAAGGCCAAGAAGTAGGCCGAGAGGTTGCGCACGATCTTGGCCATGTTGGTCTCCTTGCCGGTCTCGTCGTTCCATAGATTGTACAGGGAGGGCTTGGATTCATTGTAGGTCAGGAACCACTTGACCTTGTCCTCGACGGTGGAATTGACGCCGCCCGGGAGCATGGGGCGGACGATATCTTCCGGAACATCGTCCACGTCGAGGGAGGATGGGATGGGCAGGTCGAAGTAGGAGCCGTTGGTGCCCATCTCGTACTGCAGGTCGATGGTGCCCGAGGGTGAGCCGTCGGTGGCCTTGACAAAGAAGTTGTCGGCGCCATCCTTGAAGAACTCCACATCGATGGTGGTGGAGTTGGTATCGTAAGAGATGATCTCCGCGTCGGGGCTGACAGAGAAGATGGCGGTGTAATCATCCGAGGATACGGGGATGCCCATCCAGATCCAGCCGTCGAAGACGAAGTTGTAGTCCTCGTATCCGGTGGGGTAGATCTGGTACTTGGTGTCGGGATCGTAGGTGTAGAGGGTGTAGGGGTTGTTGCCCTCATCGGCCTCGTCGTAGTACATGGCGTCGAAGGCGGTCCAGCGCTTCAGAGAGCCCAGACGGGGGTCGAAGATGTGGTAGTCCACCACGGGACCGTAGCCTCCATCATCGGGTTTGGTACCTGGTGGGGGTCCTGGCGGCAGAGGTGGCGGGTCCTCGCCGTCGCCATCACCATCGCCGTCGGAGTCAGCGTTAAGGGGGTCGGTGCCCAGCAGGTACTCCGCCAGGTTGGAAGAGCCGTCGTCATCGGGGTCATCGTCGGCGTCGGAGGCGTTGAGGGGGTTGAACGAGAAGGGGTACTTCTCGTGGTAGTGGGCCTCCCAGCCGTCGCAGATCTCGTCGTCATCGGTGTCGGGGTTGAAGGGGTTGGTCCCGAAGTCGTACTCCTCAACATTGGGGAACTCTATCCAGCCCTCATCGTCCTCGGGGTAGTCGTACCCGTCGTCATCGGGGTCGTCGTCGGGATCCAGATCGGCAGCCACAGGTTGGACGCCCAGCAGGGCACCTACCACCATCAGCAGGGCCATCAGCAGGGCCAGGGGCAACCGTCGGGTCGCGGTTCGGTCGTTGGTCATCTGTCAGCGCTCCTTGATATAATTTTCAACTATAGTAAGCCTCAAATCCATCGTTCATCCCGTCATCGTCGGAGTCGGGATCGGTGGGGTCGGTCCCTTCCTCGAACTCTTCTCGATTGGTGAACTGTTCATCATCATCCACCTGACCATCGTGGTTGGAATCGAAACCATCCCAGTCAGGGTCGCCATCGGGACCGTTCATTCCCGTGGCATTGGTGGGGTCAAGCCCCTGCAAGCCTTCCCAGCCGTCGGGCAGGCCATCATCGTCAGTGTCATTGTTGAAGGGGTCGGCACCATCCCGGGCCTCCATCCAGTTGGGGTAGGTCTCGTTGGCGCCGGCCTCGATCTGGCCATTCTTGTCCAGGTCCCAGCCATCGTTGTCCGGGTCCTCATCCCCGTCCGAGGTGTCGTCGTCATCGGAGTCCCAGTCGGCGGGGTCGTAGCCGTAGTAGGCCTCCCAGCCGTCCTCCAGCAGGTCGCCGTCCGAATCCACCTCCAGGGGATTGGTGTCGTTGCGGTACTCCTTGAGGTTGTACCAGCGCTCCTCCCCGGCGATGACATGGTCGCCGTCGGCGTCGAACCCATCACCGTCGGGGTTGCCCAGGGTGCCGTCGTCACCGGTGGTGTTGGTGGCGTTGAGGCCGAACCAGGCCTCCCAGCCATCGGGCAAGAGGTCGCCGTCGGAATCTGGCTCGGTGGGATCCGTGCCGTTCAGGAACTCCTCCAGGTTGGTGAAGCTCTCGGTCTGGTTGATGGAGCCCGAGCGGTCGAAGTCGTGACCGTCATCGTCCATATCCTCATCGGCGTCGGCGGCGTTGAAGGGGTCGAGACCGTACTGCAGTTCCCAGCCGTCGGGCATGCCGTCCAGGTCGGAGTCGGGGTTGGTGGGGTCGGTGATGTAGCCGTCAGCGCCCGCGACGGTCTCCTCGCCGTCCAGGATCAGGTCGTCGTCGGTGTCGTTGGCCCAGGGTGACGAGCCGTAGATGCCGTCGGTGTCCTGGAAGTCCTCGACCCAGGAGTTGTTGAACTCGTAGACGTTGAACAGCCCATCCTCGTCGAAGTCCAGCATGCCGTCGCCGGGGTCGGTGAGGTTGAAGGTGAGGTTGGCCCTGATGGCCCACCGGGGGCGGTTCTCGTTCCAGTAGGCCTCCCAGCCGTCGTTCATCGAGTCGCCATCGGAATCGATGCGGGTGGGGTCGGTGCCGTTGAGGTACTCCTCCAGGTTGGTGAAGTTCTCCTCGAAGGTCATGTTCCCGTCCCAGTCGCCATCGAAACCGTCCCGGTCCAGGTCCCAGTCGGCATCGGAGGCGTTGAGGGGGTTCAGGCTGAAGTTGACCTCCCAGCCATCGGGCATGCCGTCACCGTCGGTATCGGGGTCGGTGGGGTCGGTGCCGTAGATGAGCAGCTCGTGACCATCCAACAGGCCGTCATCGTCGGTGTCGTTGTCCAGAGGGTCGGTTGTTGTGACACCGTCGACCTCGAGGTACCCCGAATGGGTGGCCGAGTTGTTGTACTCGAAGTCGTTGGTCAAGCCGTCATCGTCGAAATCGGTCTTGTTGTCGGTGGGGTCGGTGGAGTTCAGACCGTACCTGTGCTC
Organism: uncultured archaeon; assembly: GCA_964384995.1. GTDB lineage: Archaea > Thermoplasmatota > Poseidoniia > MGIII > CAYLMJ01 > CAYLMJ01. The sequence goes on from CAYLMJ010000013.1 coordinate 40,293, forward strand.
CCAGCCGTCGGGCAGTTTGTCCCGGTCGGTGTCAAAGTCGTAGGGGTCGGAGCGGTCCTCGAACTCCAGGACGTTGGGATGCTGTTCGGGCTCCTCGATGACCCCGGAGCCGTTGTAGTCGTGACCGTCCCAGTCGCTGTCGTACTCGGCATCGCGCCGGTTGTTGGGGTTGAGGCCGTAGTGGAGCTCCCAGCCATCGAACATCATATCGAAATCGGTGTCGTTGTACCGGGGATTGGTGTTGTTGGTGAACTCCTGGACGTTGGTGAATAGCTCGGATTCGGGAACCGGCTGAACGCCCGAGAAGTTCCAGCCCCACCAGCCGTCGCGGTCGGGGTCGTCGTGGGCGTCGTCGGGGTCCATGGGGTTGAGCTTGTAGAAGAGCTCCCAGCCGTCGAACATGAGGTCGAAGTCGGTGTCGTTGAGCCGGGGATTGGTCTGGGCGTAGACGGTCAGGGATTCGTTGAGCTCGCCGTAGATGGTGATCTGATGCTCGATGCGGTAGGTCCGCAGGTTCTCGGCGTCGACCACCTTCCAGTTGCCCCGGTTGATGCGGGTGAGGAAGGCCTCCTCGTCCAGGGGGTGGCCGTGGGCGGTGAAGGTGTCGGTGATGTTGGAATGGAGCCGGCGGGCCTCCAGATGGTTCAGGGTGCGGTTCAGGTCCAGCTCGAAGAGGAAGATGAAGGAGTCGTACTCTTCCCGGTTGGTGAAGTTCTCGTCGATGTCGCGCCAACCGTTGCGGTCGAAGTCCCACCCATCCTGATCGGGGTCGTCCATGCCGTCGTTGGGGTTGTTGGGCTCGAGGTCGTAGAGGGCCTCCCAGCCGTCGTCCATGCCGTCGCCGTCGGTGTCGAAGTCGGTCCAGTCGGTGTGGAGGTTCTTGGCCTCCCGGCCGTCCTTCAGACCGTCGCCGTCGGTGTCGTCGTTGGTGGGGTCCGAATCGGTGATGCCGTCGGTCTCGGTGACGTTGAAGAAGGAGGAGGTGTTGAACTCGTACTTGTTGAGCAGGCCGTCATCATCGAGGTCGAACTCGGCGTCGTTGGGTTCCAGGGGCAGGAGGCCATAGGCCACCTCCCAGCCGTCCACCATCAGGTCGTTGTCGGTGTCGGGCTCGAACGGATGGGTGCCATTGAGATACTCGTCCAGGTTGGTGTACATCTCGGTGGAGTTGATGTCGCCGTCGCGGTCGTAGTCCCAGCCGTCGTTGTCGGGGTCCATCCTGCCATCGGGGCGATAGGTGGGGCTCAGGCCGTGCTTGTACTTCCGGTGGCTGTACTCGACCTCCCATCCGTCGGGCATGCCGTCGCCGTCGGTGTCGATGTTGAACGGATCGGTGCTGTTGAGGTACTCCTCGACGTTGGTGAGGCCATCGCCCTTGTGATTGTGGTCCCAGTCGTGGTTGGCGTCGATGTCGGAGAGGGGGTCGAGGCCGTAGTGCTTCTCCCATCCGTCGGGCATTCCGTCGCCATCGGAATCGGAGGCTCGGATGCCCTGCTCGGTGAGGTCGAGGGTCTGCTTGGGGTAGGTATCGCCCTTGTACTCCTCAAGGTTGGTGTACTTCTCCTCCTCGGTCAGATCGCCGTCGCGGTTGAGATCGATGCCGTCCCAGTCGCTGTCCTCGTGGGCGTCGGAGGCGTCGAAGGGATTGAGATTGTACATGATCTCCCACCAGTCGGGCAGACCGTCGTCATCGTTGTCCTGGGTGGGGAGATGGGCATCCTCGGTGGCCGTGTCGGGATCGATGTGGCGGGACTGGGAGAACTCGACCCAGGGGGCGTAGGGCAGGGCAGCCAGCAGGACGACAGCCACTGCCAGGGCAAGGTATCGCGCACCCTCCATTGTCGATTCCACGATGATTTTCAGTTAAAAAGGTATCGTCGGTGAGAATGGTGTGAATTGGGCTTTTATCGACGAGGAACGGAGAGTTGAGGTGGAACTTGGACTGGGCCGCAAAGAGGAAAAAACGATGGATGTGGACCCAGGAGAACACCCCTTGCCTCCTCCAATTATGCCAGTGTGTTCCTCCATAATCCATAATAAAAGGAATAGAGATGAGTGGGCCTGCCGGCGAATTTTTTGAAAAAACTTCGATTAAAAACTCGCGACCTCACATCGCTCCGCTCGTGAGGTCACTGAAGGTATAGAACGGGCAGAAGATAAGGTGATGGTGGGCCTGCCCGGATTTGAACCGGGGACCTCCGCCATGTCAAGGCGACGTCATAACCAGCTAGACCACAGGCCCACTGGACGAGTCAGATGGTGGGCCGGTTTTAAGGCTTGTGCGAAGCCCCGACTGCCCTTGATGCTGCCTTGGATACGGAACCCCGCTTGCCCTGGATACGACGCCTCCGGTGATGACCTTCGAACCACAGTTCATCTTCCCGCCCATCGTCGGCGGGCCTCCCCATTCGTGGGCCCTTTTGGTCGATGGGTGAATGTACTTAAATAGAATGGCGACCAGGCTGAGAGTGTCGCAAGTCGATGGCATTATCGATGCAATCACCTATGCACGCCGCAACTCATCAAGGCATTTTGCCGACCTCCTTGCGATGAGTTTGCCAACGGGACGCAACCCTGAGGGGCCTCTTCCCGGGCCCCTCCCTATATGGGTCATGGACGATACATCACGATACACCAAGATACACCAAGATGTACCTCGATGGAGCAAGAGTTCAGTATAGCTAGAGCTTATTTCGAGCGAATTTCGAGCTTACCTAGACATTACTTCGAGTATTGCTTGAGTATAGATTGAGTATAGCTCGAGTATTGGTTGAGTGTACCTTGAGTATATGACACAGATTACACGGATTTCACAGATTTATATTAATCCGTGTTATCTGTGTAATCCGTGTCGAGTTTAGCAGGCAGCGGTGAAAGGATCTAAGTCGGTGGCTATCAGCTCACGCGCTCCAGCTTGGCCGTCGAACCGGTGGAGGCCAGCAGGGTGGTGAGGGTGTCGTGGTACTTGTCGCCTTCGGCTTCCAGCAGTACCTCTGTGTGGAGCTTCAGCGCCTCGCCGAAGTCGCGCTCCTCCTGGGTGTAGCGCCATTCCTGGCCCTTGGCCTTCTCCAGCACCAGCAGGCACGACCAGCCCACGGCCTTCACCGAGTGCTCGCGGCTCTTGAGCTTCTCCATGTACCGGAAGGCCTCTCTGGGCCCCTCGGTGCGGGTCAGGCGAACGACTGTGTCGGCCACGCTGGCGGCTTCGGGCAGGTTGCGGTAGCGGGGCAGGTCGGCCAGCTTCGCCTCGGCCTCCTTCAGCGCCCGGGCCTGGCGGAGCAGGTCGTGGGCGTTCTTGCCATCGAAGCGGCTCTCCAGGTCCTTCAGCCACACCGGGTCGGCCCCCTCTCCCAGGATGGATTCCAGGCCCAGTCTGCCGTGGTCGGGCCACAGCTCGTTGAGCAGGCGGGCGGGGGTGGGGTCGGACAGCACCAGCAGGTCATCGATCTGGGGCAGCATGGCCTTCAGGGCCCCGGCCTCGGGCTCCTTGGCCTTCAGGGCCTCCAAGATGGCCTCTGTGGCCATTCCGTAGTAGATGCGGCCCAGCACCAGCCCCGTGGCGTCCTCGTCCTCCAGGGCCTTCATCTGGGTCTGCTCCAGGGTGTCCAGGAGCTGGCGGTCCGTGATGGTGCCCTGCTGGTAGTTCTGCAATGGCTTCTCCAGCACCAGGGCGGGCAGGTCCTCGTCGCAGTCGGGAGCCGGTTGCAGGCCGCCGTTGACCTTGGTGTCGATGAGGGACTTGGGGTTCTTGGTGGCGCAGGGCTCCAGCAGGCGGGCCAGGGTGTTCTCGGTGTTGTCCAGGCCGCAGTCGCCGCAGAGCCCCACCACGGAGTCGCCGGGCCGGTCGGTGTGGACCGTCAGGTAGATGCCTGGTGGCAGGGGCTCGGCCTCCAGATCATCGGGGTCCAGATGGGGGCAGAGCCAGTGGTCGCCCCGGGCCTTGAGCTTGGCCTTGGAGCCGCGGACCTTCTCGGTCAGGAGCTCCTCGGGGTACCTGGCGCTCCGGGCGGTGCAGAAGAGTCCCTTGGAGGTGTCGAAGAGGTAGATGCCCTTGGACTTCACGTGGTCGCGATGGGCCATGGCCCGCCAGTGGGGCTCCTTCCAGTGTTGCACCCCGATGTGCTTGTCCTTGGGCGCGCCGCCCCGCACGGCGAAGGCCACGGAGCCGGTGGGATAGCGGGCGATGGCCAGGCGGGGGGCCTCGCCCGACCGCTCCACCACCAGGGCGCCGGCGTAGGCCGCGGCCATGTCCGAGCCCTTGGCCAGCTTCATGAGCTTCTTCTCGCCCTTGGGTCCTTCGACCCCGGTCATCTGCTGGACCATCTTGAGCCTGCGGATTATTTTGGGATAGGGGCAGAACTTGCACCGGTTGTCGGCGCGGTCGCAGTTGGGGATGAGCTTGAGGGGGTCCTCCTTGAGGGCCCGGATGGAGCGGAGGAGCCGTTTCTCCTCCACCTTGGGAGTGGCCTTGGTGCCGCCCATGCGTAACCGCTGGGGTTTTTTCTTCGCCATGCGCCGGGGCCAGGGAGGGTGAGGGGTTAAGGTTTACCTTGAAAGGAGATGGTGGCAGAGGGGACGGACTCCGGGCTCGAGCCTGTTTGCCTCACCTTGCGTTGCTTTGCCTGCCTTTGCTTGCCTTTGCCTATGAATGCCATTGCCCATGCTTGCCCCTGACTCTCCTGCCTGCCCTTTCCCATGCCATGGGCTCAGGTGACACGAAAACCTTATGCTGACCCTTCAGTTGTCCGGGTGTGCCAAACGGCCATGAGGTGAACACCATGCAATTCGAGATATACAAAGACAAGGCTGGAGAGTTCCGCTGGCGCCTGCGGGCGGACAACAAGGAGATAATCGCCAGTGGCGAGGGCTACAAGGCCAAGCGGGACGCCCTGCACTGCATCGACCTGATCAAGGGGACGCGGAAGAACACCCACGTCGAGGACCTGATCGGAAAGTAGATCCGGTCCGTTCACCGACGCGCCTCACACCGGTCAGTCCGAGGAAGGTCGCCCAAAAGTCAGCCACGGCCAGACAAGGGAGTCCCGCCAGACCATAGCATCATCATCACCGAGCCATCCAGGGTCCCAGGGACCAGGTATGCGAACGACCCAGCAAGCCCAATTGGAACAAGCCAGGGGGCGGGCCTTCAGACCACATAATCCTTCAGGACCGACCCGATCCATTAAGGGATGAGCTGATTTCCCTGGCACCCATCGTGGAAATGGGCCCGGCATCGGGTGATTTAAACCCATCAGTATCGGGACTTCTTGCAAACACAAGCCTTTAAGAGGCCAATCCAACGAAAAGTTGACGTTCTGGTGTGTCGTGCGTCTCTGCAGTGCTTCATGATGCATCAGGCGTCACCTGGTTCATTCATTGCTTATCACTTCACTCCTTGATCCTGCCGGGAACGGGCCTCGATAGCAGGACCCATCAAGTGGGATCCATTCATGTTCCAAGGCCAAATGGGCCAAAAAATTTAAATACTATCATCTCGGGAGTTAGTTTGGGCTCTCTGACCCTCAAGTTCATCTGTACGCTTTGGCATACGTACCTCCTCTACTTTTTTTTTTGAGAGCCCATTCATCTCTCAGCAAGGGTGCTGGACCGGGGTCCCGTCGTTATCGCTGAACTGCGCAGTATTGGACCTGAAGAACCACTATCAATTGTCAATTAGGCCGCGCAACAGCTTCAGGTCCCGCAGGTAGGAATCATCGCCGCCGGGCACCTCCAGGACCGCCGGCAGTCCCTCGAACCGTTGGTCGTTGACGATGCAGCGGAAGGGTTCGGTACCCATCAGCCCCAGGCCCAGGCCATCATGGCGATCGCGCTTGGAGGCGAGGGGCTTCTTGGAGTCGTTGAGGTGGAAGGCCTTCAGCCGCTCCAGGCCGATGACGCTGTCGAACTCATCCATCACCGCCTCGTATCCAGCCTCGGTGGTGATATCGTAGCCGGCGCCGAAGGCGTGACAGGTGTCGAAGCAGATCCCTAATCGCTTCTGGTGGGCCGGGTCCACATCGTCGATGATGGCCGCCAGGTGCTCGAAGGTGTAGCCAACGCTGGTGCCCATGCCAGCCGTGTTCTCCAACAGCACCGGGACCGTGCCGCCGGCCTCGGTCATGCACTGCTCCAGGGAGGCGGCGATGGTGGCGATGCCCGTCACCTCACCGCTCTCCTGGTGGTTGCCGGGGTGCAGGACCAGACCCTGGGTGGCCAGGGCGTCCGCTCGGCGGATCTCGTCGGTGAACGCGGTGCGGGACTTGGCCAGCATCTCGGCCTTGGGGGAGGCCAGGTTGATGAGGTAGGAGTCGTGGACGATGACGGCCCGCAGACCGTGGTCGGCCATGCCCTGGCGGAAGGCCTGGGCCGTTGCCTCCTCCAGGGGCCGGGCATACCACTGGCGCTGGTTCTTGGAGAAGATCTGGATGGCCTCGCATCCCAGTTCCGCGCCGTTGATGGGGCCGTTGATCAGGCCGCCGGCCACCGATACGTGGGCTCCCAACAGGACCATGGTCAGACCATCCCTCGATTGGTTAAGGGCTTTTGGATGACGTAGAATGGCGTACACTCAAAAACATTTAAATACTGCTCGTCGACAAACGGATATTTCCGTTTTGAAAAAGGTGTCTAAAGACTTTAATAGAATGGCCTGCTGGAAGTACACCAGGTGATGCACTGCACGTTCTAAAGCACTGTTCGATGTGTGACGGCGAAGGACGTTTCGCCGGCCAAGATTTCAGCTTTGGCTTTGAGCAAGCCTGTCCGGCTTGCCATGGTCTAGGTCTCATCGAGTATGACACCCGACCGGCCAGGGCGGCGTAGGGTACACTATCTTTTTGGATGCAGGGGAGGCATACCGAAGATGTGCATGTGGTGACTCGGCCATCTCGATTCAATCAGCGGATGAGGTGGGTCTGGCTGCAAGCAGCTCCTGGATAACATCATTCAGTCCGGGCACAGCATCGAAGGTCACGACCTCTTCCGGTCTGACCCAGCGGAAGTCCACATGCTCCCAGTCCAACGTCACATCGTCGGAATCGACATCGTATAGGAAGGGATGGACCAGCCACGAGCCGTGGGGCTCCTCGATGAGCTCTGGCTCACCCCGGGCCAGCAGTCGGAGGTTATTCTCCTTGAAGCCGGTCTCCTCGCGGATCTCCTTGTAGGAGGCCTGCTCCACCGTCTCATGGGCCTCCACATGACCGGAACAGCCGGCCCAGCGTCCTTTGAAGGTGCCCACAAGTTGGGACCGCTTGAGCAGCAGCACCTTCCCGTCGTGAAGCAGGATGTTGGTGACCACCCACCTGGGCCAGGCTCCCCGTGGCGGGACTTGGTCCGATTCCGGGTCAGCCCCATCTCCCTTGGCCAGTCCATCATCATCCAGCGCCGTCATCGGCCCCTCATCCGCCCTGTCGTCCTCGCCCATGTCATCCACTCCGATCACCCATCGAAGCCGTGCTCGCCGATCAGGGGCACGAAGGCCACCCCGCCCGTCGACTCCTCATCGTACGAATCACCCCTTCGCGTCACCGTCAGCAGGCGCTGATGGTAGCGGTTGCCCACCGGCACCACCAATCGACCCCCATCCTTGAGCTGTTCCAGGAGGGGAGGCGGCATGGCCGGCGCCCCGCAGGTGACCATGATATGGTCGTAGGGTGCCTCTTTTGGCCATCCCAGGGAGCCGTCGTCCAGATGGACCGTCACGTTGGTGATGTCGGCCTCTGCCAGGCTGATCTGGGCTCCCTCGGCCAGGGCCTCGATGCGCTCCACAGTGTGGATGTGACCTTCGGGGCCCACGACCCTGGAGGCCAGGGCGGCGTGGTAACCACTGCCCGAACCGATCTCCAGCACCTTGGCCCCTGGTCGGGCTCTCAGCTCCTCCAGCATCATGGCGCACATGTGAGGCGCCGAGATGGTCTGCCCCTGGCCGATGGGCAGCGGGGTGTCGTCGTAGGCCCGGTTCCGCTCCCGGGAGGGGACGAACTGGCGGCGGTCGATGCTCTCCATGGCCGCCCTGACCCCGGGGCTCTTGAGGTAACCCTGCCTTTCGAGATAATCCAGCAGTCGTGAGCGTTGGGCGACCCAGTCGCGGGCCATGGGTTGACAGCAAGGGGCGCCAATTAAAGCCTAACCGCTGGCCCCATCCCCAATTTCACGGCTGTTCGGGAACCGTCTTGTCGTCGCCGCCCTGTCCCTCATCGTCGGTGGGCCGGGGGTGGAACCATCCGAAGACCAGGGGGCCGATGAGGGTGGATAGCAGGGCGGTGAGGATGACCGGAGAGCGCAGGTTCTCGGGCAGGGCCCCGGCCTCGATGCCGATCTCCACTCCCGCCACGGCCACCGCCAGATTGGCCCCGATGAGGGCTCCCCCGGCCAGGGCCTTCTTGGCTCCGTGGTCCAGGGCAAAGAGGCCACCGGCGATCAGCTTGGAGCCCAGCATCAGGATCAGCAGGACCAGGGCCAGGGGGATGGCCGCCATGCGGTAATCCAGGCCCGGCATCGGTTCCTCGACGATGGAGATCCGGATGTCCTGGCCAACCACCGTCAGATGGTATTCGTTCCCCTGGTCCAGGAGCTTCCATCTGGTCTGGGAATCCTGGAGCAGGTAGGCCGTGTCCGAGAGGCCATGGCCATTGTCGTTGAAGGCATTGCCCAGATCGTCGGCCACCGCCCCGGCCTTCAGGTGCTCCTCGTAGACCACCAGCTCCAGGCTGAAGAGGTGGGTCTCGGTGTCCTCGGGGTCGTCACCCAGGTCGAAGCCGGCGTCGGCCAGGTCGAACTGGAAGCCGGTCCAGATGAAGAAGATGGGGATGAAGAAGCCGTAGCCGAAGGCCGTCAGCTTCTGCTCCAGCAGTTCGGCCCGCCTGAAGAGGAGGGAGAGCAGCAGACCGGCCAGGAAGGCTCCCAGCAGGGCCTCCTGGCGCAGAGCGGCGGCCAGTCCTGCGAAAAGGAGCATCAGGGCCAATGATGTTCGCATGCCGGTCTCGGGGGCGTCGTGACCCGAGAAGAGCCTGGAGATGGCCCGGGGATAGTGCCACATCATCTCGTTGGCCAGGCGGTAGACCAGCCAGAAGAGCAGGGCCAGCAGGGGCAGGAATCCCAGCTGAAGGTAGCCCATCGTGCTTCCGGAACCCTCTCGCAGGAAGAGGGCGTAGGCCGCCAGGCCCATGATGGCCACGAACTCGGCCACGGCGCCCGTGATGATCAGGTCCTGTCCCAGGGTCTTGCGGGAGATGCCCGCCTCCTTGACCACCGGGACCACGATGCCGATGGAAGTGGCCGACAGCAGCAGGGCCAGGAAGAGGGAGTCTACGCTGGGCTCGTCGGCAAAGAACCAGCCGGCGCCGGTGGCGATGAGGGCCAGGGTGAGCAGGTAGCCCGAGAGGCCCAGCATGAGGGGTCGCGGCCCGGCATCCTCCAGGCGGTCGAAATCGAGCTCGAGACCGGCCAGGAAGAGCAGGATCAACAGGCCCATCAGGGCCATGAACTCCAGGCCCGCCCCCAGGCTGAACTCCAGGCCCAGCTGGTCCTCCAGCAGGTAGCGCCCCACCATGCCCAGGAGCACGCCGAAGAGGACCTCGGCGGCGGCGGTGGGGATGCCCACCCGGCGGGCGATGACGGGGATGATGAAGATGCCCAGGGCGATGACCAGCAGGGGCGGTCCCAGGCCCTCCTCCAGCCCGCTCATGGTATCACCAGCAGGGAACAGGGGGCCCGCAGGAGGGCGGTGACCAGCAGGTCGCGGCGCAGGGTCCGGGAGCGGGCCGAGGTCACGGCCAGGTCCACCTCACCCGAACGGAGATGCTGGATGAACTCCAGGCCCCGGTGGGATTCGATGACGGTCTCGGTGAGCTTCAGGCGGTAGGCCTCCATGGCCCGCTTGAGGGTCCGCCGCTGGCTCTCGACCTTGTCATGGTCGTAGCCGCGGTAGACCAGCACGTGGAGCTCGGCGTCGAAGAGCCGGGCCATGCGCAGGGCGTAGCTGGTGACCTGCTGGGAGAGCTTGCGCCCGTCGATGACGAAGAGCACGCTGCGATAGGGGCCGAAGGTGCGGGCCACGAGGATGGGGGGATGACCTCGCCCCAGCATGGTGTTGACCATGGGCGCCCGTCCCAGGAACCAGTCCAGGGCGCTCTGCTGCTTGGGCGGCGGCAGGATGACACAATCGGCCTGGCGCGGCCGCTCGCCCTCGATGCCGATCTGGTGTTCCTCCCCCGTGCGCAGGAGCTCGCGGACGCCTCCGGGTCCCCAATGCAGTTGCTCCACCTCGACATCCACAGCCTGGGCCTCGGCGGTGGCCTCATCCATGAGGGTCTGCATATCCGCGGGTCCGGCCAGCATCAGCCTGGCCCCCGAGGTCTGGGAGAGCACCAGGGCCTCCTTGAAGCGCCCGACAAGAGCCCCGCCCTCGGTCATGGTGACCAGGAAGCGGTGGAAGGGTCGCACCGTCTCGGGGGAGGAGAGGGCCTGCCCCACCAGGGAGCCCGGCGCCTCGGTGCACTGGAGCAGGAGGGTGTCGTTCTCGGCCAGCAGGAGCTCGGGATTGGGGGCCAGGAGCTCGTCGCCGCGGCGCACCGCCACCGCCTGGTTGCAACCGGGCACCTCGATGCGGGCCAGGCGCTCCTCCACCCAGGGATGGCCGGCCACCAGGAAGACCTGGGCCAGGTCCTGGGGATGGGGGTGGAGCAGGTCATTGAGCACCGAGGGGAGAGTGGCGGTGCCGCAGGGGATGGGCTGGACCCCCAGCTCCCGCAGGGCCTCGCTGCCCTCCTTGGTCTCCAGGCCCGAAAGGATCTGCAGCTTGGGGAAGGCCTCGCTGGCCGTGCGGGCCACCCTGAGGTTCTCATCGTCCGAACCGGTGAGCAGGACCAGCCAGAGGGCCTTGGCCGCGCCCGCCCCCTCCAGGACCTCAGGGTCGCTGCCATCGCCCACCAGGAAGCGGCAATCGGGCAGGTCCCGGTCCAGGCGCTTGACCCAGCTGGCTTCCTTCTCGATGATCAGGCAACCGGGATTGAGCCGGGCCAGTTCCATGGCCTGCCAGCTGCCGCCAACGATGATGAGGGAGGGCGGTTCCGGGGGTTCGGCCTCACCTTCTTCTTCCCCATCGTCATCAGATGTCTCGGGCTCCTCCTCGCGTTGGGGCGTTGGGGCGCCGTCCACCTCGGGCACCTCCACGATCTCCCCCAGGTCGGGGGTGTCGTCGACCTCGCCCTCGATGAGATCATCGTGGGTCACCGCAGGGGCCTTGGATTCCACGGGGCCGGATGCCCGGGAGGGGGTTTAACGTTGTCGGAATGGGAAGTTCAACGGAACAGGTCGCTACCCAGGTCTCACGGGAGTGGATCTTCAGCCCTTGCCTTTGAGGATGGCCCAGCCTGACGGAGCTTGCTGGCTCGGCCTGATGGAGGGAGCTGGCCTGGCCTGACTGGCTAATTAGGTTTGATGCTCTTCTTTCCCTTGGCTGTCGAGCGGGCGGGCTCAACCGATGGTACGGCGTCGACGACGACGTCGTGACCTGGGGCGGTCGGGAATGTAGGAGAACCCGGCGAACATCTGGGGAGTGGTACTGGACATGAGCCGCCGCCACCGTGGGGCCGGTTATAAGGCTTGTGACGGTGAGAGCCAGATGGACAGGCCCTCGCCTGCCTGAGATGGGAATTGGCGCTCTCTTAATTGCCTTGCCTGCCCGCCTTGTTGAGTGGGACCGGAGATAGCAGAACCTACCGGATGTAGCTCCACACATCGTCGTCGGGGGCGTGGGTCCAGAACGGACTGGCACTGGGCCGGGGACCGGACCGGGTCCTGGGTCGCACGTTGAGGTTGCGATGGCCGAAGCGGTCGTAGTGATCCCGTTTGTTGGCGTCAATGAGGGTCTCGTAGGCCTCCTGGATCTGCTGGAACATCCTGGTGGCCCAGTCTGTGTTCTCGGGATTGAGGTCGGGATGGTACTTGCGGGCCAGTTTGCGGTAGGCTCGCTTTATCTCCTCGTCGTCGGCGTCGCGGGAGATTCCCAGGAGCTCGTAGTAGTCGCGCTTCGATGCCATGCCTTGGATACAATTGGACCGGGGAGGCCATAAAGGATTGGTTCAACCTGCTTTGCAACCCGTGAAAGGACCCTGGGTCCCGAACCACAAAGGGATAGTGGACAAACCCTTAATCGAACCTGCCCCTGCCAGCTCCATGTGCGGCCGATTCTCCCTTGGCTTCCCGGTGCCGGTGGTGGCCGAGGAGTTCGAGGTGGAGCAGGTCGATTGCACCCTGGAGCCCAGCTACAACCTGGCTCCCACCCAGCCTGTGGCGGCGGTGACGATGGAGCAGGGGACCCGGGTCCTGACGACCCTGCGGTGGGGCCTGGTGCCATCGTGGGCCAAGGAGCCCTCCATGGGCGGCAGGCTCATCAACGCCAGGGCCGAGACCGCGGCGGAGAAGCCCAGCTTCCGCTCGGCGTTCGGCTCAAGGCGCTGTCTCTTACCGGCCAGCGGCTTCTACGAGTGGCGCAAGACCCGGATGGGCAAACAGCCCCATCACATCGGCCTGGCCGAGGGGGGACTCTTTGGTATGGCCGGGCTCCACGAATCATGGCGCGGCCCCGAGGGCGATGAGCTGCGGACCTGCACCATCCTCACCACCATGCCCAACCGCCTGCTGGAGCCCATCCACGACCGCATGCCGGTCATCATCCCCAGGGAGGGGCGGGAGCTGTGGCTGGACCCCTCGGTGAGCGACCCTGTGGCCCTCGAGCCCCTGCTGAGGCCCTATCCGGCGGAGGAGATGGAGGCCTATCCGGTATCCAAGCGGGTCAACTCACCAAGCAACCAGGGGGCGGAGCTGGCAAAGCCTCTGGCGGGCCTCGACCTGGGATGAACAAGGGGCGCCGGTTCACAATCCCTACTCTCCTCGTTTAGGTCAACTCTCCAAAATCCATTAATATCATTTCGGGAGCTTTCCAATCTGCATTAATAAAGTACGGGAGTGGAAGGGACCAAGGAGCGACCGAGATGTCCATTCCCGAACCGAAACGGAAACTGCGTCCGTGGCTCGTGTTCCTGACGGTCCTGATGCTGGGGGTGTTGGCCGTGGTATACCTCCACGGTCTGGCCACCGGTGAGGAGGCCGAGGGGACGTACGATGAGCTGACGGTCCCCGTGGAAGGCGGGAAGGGACAGGTCGAACCCCCGGAAAGGAGCAGGCTGCCTGCGGTCGGTCTGGTGGCCCTGTCGATGCTAAGTCTGATCATGGTCCGCCGGACCGACACCTGAACCACCCCTTGTGTCAAGTCCCATATGATGTTAGCTGCCTGCTAAATCGAGGGGGCCTTCGCGCCCCCTCCTGCACCTTTTCTCCCTTTCCCTGGGGTGACCTCAAAGCCTGGCCTTGCCAAGCAATTGGGCCGCCCGGTAGCTGGAACGCACAAGGGGGCCGGATGCCACATCGGCAAAACCGAGGTCCAGAGCCTGCTGGCCCAGCTCCTCGAACCGCTGGGGGGTGACGTACTCGGCCACAGGCAGGTGGCTGGAGGTGGGCTGAAGGTACTGGCCCAGGGTCAGCAGGTCCACTCCCACGTCGCGAAGGTCCTCCATGGCTGACCGCACCTCGTCTTCGGTCTCCCCCAGGCCCAGCATCAGCGACGACTTGGTCAGGCGAGCGTCGGGGGCCAGCTCGTGGTAGGCGGACAGCACCTCCAGGCTCAGCCGGTAGCCACAGCGCGGGTCCCGGGTCAGGGGCGTCAGCCGCTCCACGGTCTCCAGGTTGTGGGCCAGCACCCGGGCCCCCGAGCCGGCGATGGTGGCCAGGGCCGCCCGGTCGCCCCGATGGTCGCCGGTGAGCAGCTCGACGGTGACGTCGGGGAGCTCCTTTTGGATGAGGGCCACGGTGTCTGCGATATGGCGGGCGCCGCCGTCGGCCAGGTCGTCGCGGTCCACGACGGTGAGGACCACGTGGTCCAGGCCCAGCTCCCGCACCGTCTCCAGCACGTTCCCGGGTTCATCGGGGTCGGGTGGCGCTGGCAGGCCCGAGCCGACGGCGCAGAAGCGGCAGGCCCGGGTGCAGACATCGCCCAGGAGCATGATGGTGGCGGTGCCGTGGGCCCAGCACTCGCCCAGGTTGGGACAGCGGGCCTCCTGGCAGACGGTGTTGAGCCGGGCCTCCCCCAGTCGCTCCCGCACATGCCTGTAGGTGTCGCCGCCGGGCAGGGTGACCCTGAGCCAGGGTGGCTTGGCCTGCCTGCTGGGAGCGATGTGGCCGTCGTTGGCTGAGCTCACGCCGATGAAGGGTGGTCGTGGTTTATAATCGTTGAAGGGGCCGCTGGCTTGTTTTGCCTGAAAGGCGGCTAAAAAGTACTTTCTTACAGTATGCTAACAGACTGTCTACCGTTTGGATAAACCGAAGAGAGACCGAATGAAGACCGAACAAAGACCGAATGAAGACCGGATAGAGAATATGAGCAGAGTATCAGAACTAATAACCTAGAAGCTTCTAAAAAACATATAAATTGCAGGAACCGGCAAGATGACCACGATGGCCAGGACCGAGGGAACGCCGACCATCAGGGTAACAGCGTGAGGGGCGGCCGGCACCCTCCTTGATTCACATCATTTAAATATCACAAGAGAAAGGGTTCCATGTCGGCTCCAGTATTACTGTTCAGCGCCCTGCGAACTGCTGGCAGTGTCTCATTGGCGTGAGGGAGCCGACGCCGGTCTCCCTCGACAACATTTTTCTTCAGCAGGCATCAGGCGGGCCTGCCTCCTTTATAAGGTGCATGGTCCAGGAAAAAAGACACAGATTACACGGATTACACGGATTCTTCAATCCGTGAAATCAGTGAAATCCGTGTCAAAGATAAGATTGTGGCAGTTCAACCCGTATCAAGGCAAGCAGGCAATGTAGGCAAGGCAAACAAGCAGGGCGGGCAATGTCGGCAAGGGAAGGCAGGCGGGCGGGCCGGGAGGTGTATCCGTATCATCGGAATATCGGCTCCAGCGCTCCATCGTAACCATTGTTCTCTGGTACCTTTTATAACCGGGTCCTGTTCGACGGTCAAGAAGGTGATACCATGGCTTTCGAGCTGGACCTGACAACCCTGCGCTACGGCACGGAGCTTATCAAACGGGGCTTTGCCCGGATGCAGAAAGGCGGCGTCATCATGGACGTGGTCGATGCCGACCAGGCTCACATCGCCGAGGAGGCCGGAGCCGTCGCGGTCATGGCCCTTGAGCGAGTGCCCGCCGACATCCGCGCCGACGGGGGCGTGGCCCGCATGTCCGACCCCACCAAGATCCAGGAGATAATGGAGGCCGTCTCCATCCCGGTGATGGCCAAGGCCCGTATCGGCCACTTCGCCGAGGCCCAGGTCCTGGAGTCCCTTGGCGTCGACATGATCGACGAGTCCGAGGTCCTGACCCTGGCCGACCCTTACTTTCACATTACCAAGGAGCCCTTCACCGTGCCCTTCGTCTGCGGCGCCCGCAACCTGGGCGAGGCCCTGCGGCGCATCGATGAGGGCGCGGCCATGATCCGCACCAAGGGCGAGGCTGGCACCGGCGATGTCATCGAGGCCGTCCGCCACCAGCGGGACATCCAGAGCGAGATCGCCGCCCTGAAGAACCGGGAGGGCACCGAGATCCTGACCCTGGCCGAGCGGGCCCGCGTCTCGGTGGAGCTGGTGGAGGAGGTGGCCCGCATCCAGCGTCTGCCGGTGGTCAACTTCGCCGCCGGTGGCCTGGCCACGCCCTCCGACGCCGCCCTGATGATGCAGCTGGGCTGTGACGGGGTCTTTGTGGGCTCGGGCATCTTCAAGTCCGAGAACCCGGAGGTCAGGGCCAAGGCCATCGTCGAGGCCACCACCCACTTCGACGACCCGGCTCTGGTGGCCGAGGTCTCCCGGGGCCTGGGTACGCCCATGAAGGGCCGCAACGTCTCCGAGCTGGATGACAGCGAGATGCTCCAGCACCGCGAGGCTGTGCCCAAAGGGTCCGAGGACTGAGCTAACACCGACCTTCGGCCATTCCGTCGTTCACTCCATCGACCGTTCCGTCAACCATAGCACCGGCCATCCCGACGACCCATCTAACGGTCCATCTTACGCTCATCCACCCACCGGCGGGTCTGGCAATCCAGGGCGCCTGGCTCCCATCACCCCGTTGCCGAGCCTGCTCCATCCAAGCCATCTGGGCGGCTCTCACTCAGGCACTCTTGGGGGCAAGGGCGGGCCTGTGGGCCCGGTTCCCTGCAGCGGTTCCAGATATCGTCAGCGCTGTCGCTGTTCCATCAGGGGTCAGCAAATGGCGGGTCGTCGGTGGGACGGTCCGATGCTGGCGTCTCACTCGTCGTCGTAGTAGCCCGGGCGCTGGATGAAGAAGTAGTATCCGGCGATGGCCAGGAAGGCCACCACGCCCAGGATGCCGATGATCAACCACTTGTTGAAGGGTTCATCCTCCTCCTCGATGACGAAGAAGGGGGTGAACTGCTGGTTGTTGGTCTCGACCTTCTCGTCCAAGTCGCCCTCGTAGATCTCGTTGCCGCTGTCCACGAAGACGATGAAGGTGCGGTCGCCTGGTGAGGGATCGATCCATTCCACCGTCAGGGTCAGGGTCTGGTCCTCGGCGCCGTTGATCTCGTCGGGGGTGACGGTCACGTTGTCCAGCAGGTTGCCCTGGCCGATCTCGTCCTTGTAGAACGAAACATGGAAGTCGTCGGTGACGTTGCGTCCCAGCAGCTTGATGTCCACCTCGAAGGTGACGGTGTCACCCTCGTTGACGGTCTCGGGGTCCATGACGATGTTGGGCGAGAAGAGGTCGGGCAGGTCGGGGCGGGCGGGGATGATGGTCCGCATGTACTGGGCCTGGTTGTCGTCCCCGTCGGACACGGTCAGGGTGACCGAGTAGCCCTCGTCCTTGTATTCCAGGAAGGTGATGAAGACCACCTGGGCCTCCTCGCTGGCATTCGAGCTGTAGACGTCCACCGTGGTGCCGTTGTCCTTGAGGGTGTAGCCGCCATCTTCGGTCTCGATGTGCCAGTGGGTCTCTCCCAAAAGGGAGGCGAACGCGTTGGGGGCCATCTGGAGCATCGCCCCGTCCTCGAGTTCCACGCCATTGGTGGCGAAGGCATTCTCAAGGGCGGTGGTGACCTCGCCGTCCATCAGGTCGTTGGTGTGTTCGGCGGTCGCCAGGGAGAAGAGGAACTCCTCGATGGTGAACTGGTCCTCCACATCATCGGCCGATCTGGTCACGTCCCAGATGTAGCTGGTCACGACACCCGAGTTGTCCTCGGTGGTGGAGGCGTTGAACTCGTAGGGCCGGCCCACGAACCCGGCGTCGGGGGTGCAGTTGCCGGTCTCGTTGTAGCCGCACCAGGTGTAGGCGGCCTCGGGGGGCTCGATGTCGTTGACGATGAAGTCCTCGGACATGTTGTTGTTGTTGCCGGCGGCGTCGGTAACGGTCAGGGTGACGGTGTACTCGCCGGGGTCCTTGAAGGCCCGGGAGACGATGGGTCCGTCGATGGTCTCATCATCGGAGAAGAGCCACTCGTACTTGACCAGGGCGTTCTGGCCCAGGAAGCCGGCGTCGGTGGAGTTGCCGGCGTCGAAGACCATGACGTCACTGGAGACCGGGTTCTCGTCCAGGTTGGACCTTCCGTCCGTGGCATTGAACGTGTACGGGTCACCGTCGGCCCCGGCCGCGTGCTTCACGGTCATGTTGAAGATGGCCGTGGGGTCGGTGTCGTCAACGTAGATGTCGACGGTGGTGCTGTTCTCGCCATGGGCGTCGGAAACGGTGAGCTCGATGGTGACGTTGTTGTTGTCCTCGGCCAGGTCGTCGAAGGTGTTGTTGACCTCCACGCCGTATCTCTCGGTGACCTGGGCCCCGGTGAAGGTCCAGGTGTAGTTTGTTATCTCCTGGCTGTCGGTGGAGTCCTCGCCGGTGAAGTTCACCTGGGTCAGGGAGTCGACCACCCACACCTTCATCAGCTCGTCGTCAGCGTCCAGGTACTCGACCTGGGTCAGGCTGGTGAGGATGTCGATGACCGGTGTGGGCAGTTCGTTGTCACTGACCGTCAGGGTCACATAGCCATCCTCTGCGTCTTCGTGGTCCTCAGGCGCCTCGCCTGGAACGATCAGGGTGTTGGGTGTTCCGGTGACGATGGCCCCGGAGGTCTTGTTGGTGGTGTTGGCGGTGGTCTCGAAATCATCGGACCAGTCGAAGTAGTAGCTCAGGTCGGGGGTGTCGTCCTGCAGGTTGGGGATCAGGATCTTGACCTGGTACTCGTCCAGTTCATCCAGGTCGGCGGTGTAGTCGGCGACGGTCAGGAGGTTGAAGGTAGCATCCGTCTCGTGGACGGCCATGTTGTCCAGGGGGTCGCCGTTCGCGTCGGACAGTTCGATGGAGTAGGTGCCTTCGGCGTACTCGTAGGAGTTCCAGCCGTCATCCTTCACCTTGAGGTGGTCCTCGTCGATGTAGGTCATGCCGGCGTCCAGGTCCTCCTCCCAGGCCACGTAGGCATCGAACTCGGTGTCATCGGCCGTGCCGTCGTTGTCGCCCCAGATCCGGTCCACATCGAAGTAGAGCAGGCCGGTCATGGGCTCCAGCAGGTCGCGGCCGGTGTTCTCGCCGAAAGCCCGACCTTCATCGAAGGCCATGTCGAAGTCCATGGAATAGGTGAAGGTGTCCCAATCTGTGAATTCGAAGGTGTGGTCGCGGTCATTCTTCTCCTTGTCCGTCAGCACAATGGTGTGTGAACCGCTGTCGTCCACATCCAGCTCCAGGGCACCGGAGTTGTAGGTGCTGTCGTCCTCAGGCTCTGCGATGAACAGGTATTTGCCATCCTGGGGCCAGAACCGGTGGGACAGAACGCTCTTCCCGGCATCGGTCCAGGTCCCTGTGGAGTACTCGTACATCAGCACATCCACGTCATCGGGGTCGATGCCGATGCCTTCCTCGTCCTCCACGTAGATCTTGACATAGTGTTCCTCGGCCGGGACCAGGCTCACGTTCTCCTGGGAGTCGGTGGCGATCCCGATGCTGGTCACGTCGGTGTAGTAACCGTCGGCCGAGACGCGAAGGTCATATGCTCCAGTGTAGAGCATGTCGGTGAAACTGTATTCACCCTGGTCGTTGGTGTAGGTGAGGTAGTGGTGGGGCTGGGGGGTGTCGAAGTAGCTGGTGCCAATGTTGCCATTGTCGTCGATGAGCATCACCATGGCGTCCTCGATGGGATCGGTTGTGCCCATGTCGGTGATGGTGCCGGTGAGGTTCTTGGAGAAGTCGGTGGTGTCCACCATCTCCAGGGTCTCCTCCAGCTGGTACTTCTCGCCGGGGTTGAGAGAGGTGAAGACGATGTCCGATAGGTATTCATCATGGGTGAATCGAACCACGTAGTGGCCAGGGTCCAGGCCGGTGAGCAGGAACTCACCCTCCACCGTGAGAGTGGAGGCAAAGGACCCTCCTGCATCAGGATTGAAAGCGACAACTGATACGTCATCCAGGCCCTGGCCGTTCTCGTTCTCCACGAGGCCTAAAATAGTGGAACTGGCAGGCTCCGCAGCGGTGAGGCCGCTAAAGCCCAGCAAACCACCAAAGGTTGCCGATACAATCAATATTAGCCCAATAAGGGCCATTCTAGCAGGTTTGGTCCTTGACATTGTGTTCACTCCAGAGTTATCCTCGTAGTGTGGACAGG
>CAYLMJ010000014.1:0-56651 GCA_964384995.1 uncultured archaeon
CCCAGCTCGCTGACGCTCATGCAACCCGGACAGCGGAAGAGGCCCGGCTCCTGAACGCTCACCACGGCCTTGCAGTGGGCACAGGCCGGACCCTGGGGATGGGCGGCCTCAGGTGGTGGAGCCGCTCCGGCCGGGGCGGCGGGCGGCTGGCCTCCGGCGGTCAGGAGGGTCACCGTTCCATCGGCCGCCATCTCGGAGGTGGCCGAGCAGTGTGGACACTGGAAGCGCCCGGGGCCCGTGACCTCGATGGTGGAGTTGCAGGCTGGACAGCCACCCTCGAAGGGTCCCTCGACGGCCGGTTCGGCTCCAGCCGTATCTGGGGCCTCTGCGGTGGCGGGCGCTTCGGGGGCCTTGGGCGCCTCGGGGGTGTCCGCCGCTGGTGCTTCGGGCGCGGCGGGCGGTGCCTTGGCCTCGGCGCCCTCGATGGCCTCCAGGTCTATCAGTCGGATGTCCATCCGCAGTCGTTTGACCTGGGTGGGGGTCAGGGCCGGAAGGGCTTTTTCCAGCTTCTTCTGGGAGCCCTTTTTCACCGCTCCCAGGGAGGTGAAGCCGTCGTTGTACAGCTGGGCCGCCTCCTCCGGGGAGAGCTTGAGATGCTCCTGGAAGTTGAGCATGACCCCCTCCGGGGTGCGGGCCGCCGCGATGCGGGCCTGCTCGGCCGCGGCCTTGATGGCCGCCTCGCTGGCCACCTGGCCCTGTCCGTCCACCAGGCCCACCTCCTTGCAGCCGGGACAGCGGAACTTGCAGGGCTTGGGTACCCGGATGGGGGTGTTGCAGGTGGGACAGCCCAGTTCCATGGGGAAGAGGGAGGGTGGCTCTGCCGGTGGTGGGGTGGTCTCGGGCGCGGGGGTCGTCTCGGGAGCGGGAGTGGCCGCGGCCTCGGTCCCTGGATCGGCATCGTCGTCACCCCAGTCCATCTCCTCCTCGGCTGGGGGCTCTGGGGTCGGGGTCGGCGCCGGTTCGGGAGTCGGCTCGGTCTTGGGCTTTGGCTTGGGCTTGGCGCCCTTCTTGCCCTTCTTGCCTTTCTTCTTGGCACCCTTGCCCTTGCCTTTGGCCTTGGCTTTGCCCTTGCCCTTTTCAGGGCCAGTGATGGATTCGATGGCCCCGCTGGCGTCAACCCTGGAGATGGACTTGCAGGCCGGACAGCGGAACTTGCCCGGTTTGGGCACCTTGATGCGGGCCTCGCAGTGGGGGCATCCCACCGAGAGGGGCAGTTTGGCCTCGCCGGCGGGTTTGGTCTCGGCGGGGGCCTCGGTGTCGTCGTCATCGCCCCAGTCCATCTCCTCCTCGGGGGGCTTGTCGCCCTCCACCTGGCCCTGGGGGGTGATCCTGGCGGTGGTCTTGCAGGCCGGGCAACGGAACTTGCCGGGCTCCCGGACCCGCACCTTGGCCTGACAGCCCTGACAGCGGATGATGATGGGGAATTCGACCGGCGGCTCCTCGGGTTGCTCGGGCTCTGGAGCCGCGGGGGCCTCGGGAGCCGGGGCGGCGGCTGCGGTTCCCTCCACCGCCGGGGTCGTTGCGGGTGCCACTTCGGTCCCGGGCTCGGCTCCGGGCTGGATGGGATTCACGCTGACCATCCCCGCCTCGGTCACCTCCAGCATGGACTTGCAGGCGGGGCACTGGTTCGCTCCAGTTTGGGTCAGCTGGATCTGGGTCTGGCAGTTGGGGCAGCCGGCCACGGCCGGGAAGGTGAAGGCCGGGGCCGATGGCGGCGTCTCGGGCGAGGTTTCGGGTGAGGGTTCGGTCGAGGGTTCGGTCGAGGGCTCCGAGGGAGTTGCCTCCTCCTTCTCCGTTCCGGCCTCGGGTTCGGTCTCGTCCTTGTCAGGCTTCTCCTTGGCCTTCTCATCGTCGGGCTTGGCCTCCTCCTTGCTCTTCTTGGAGGGCTCCTTGCCCAGTTTGCCCTTCTCGTTCACCTTGCCAATCGTCTTGCAGGCGGGGCAGCGGAAGCCGCCGGGCTTGTTGACCTTGATCTTGACGGCACAGCCGGGACAGTTGATTATCAGCGGGAAGCGGTCGGTCTTCTTCAGCAGGGCGCCCTTTTCGGACCTCTCCTCCTCGGTGAGCTCCGAGCGCTGCTGGTAGACGTAGTAGCCCCCTCCGATGAGGATGACCAGCAGGATGAGGATGAACCAGAAGGCCCCACTCCCGTCATCCCCGGACTCGGCCACGGTGAAGGTCACGTCGTTGGAGTTGTCGCCGTCCTTGGTCTCCTCGAAGTCGTCTTCGGGGTCGATGACGACCTCCACGGTGTGCTCACCCTCCTTGCCCTCGAAGGTGGCCACCTTGCGGGTCAGGTCCGTGTCGGCGTCCAGGTCGACGGTGAAGCTCTCGATCTCCTCGCCGTCCAGCAGGACATTGACCGTCACGCCATCTGCATCCTCGTCCACCGCCTTGAGGACGGCGGTGATGGTGATGGTGTCGCCATCCTCGGGGTCGGCGGGGTCCACGTAGACCTGCTTGACGATGAGGTTGAAGAGGGACTGGACCACGGTGAGGTTGAGCACCACGGTCTGCTCCACCGAGCCACTGCCCTGGGAAGCGACCGTAAGGCTGATGGTCCAGGATTCGCCGGTGTCGGGGACGTTGACCCTGACATTGCTGGCCCCGTCGTCCAGGGCGTCGATGGTCAGGGTCTCCTCGTTGTTGGCGAAGGTGGGGTAGAGCTGGGTCACGCTGGCCACGGCCTCCAGGTCGTAGGTGTCCTGGACGTTGCCGGTGTTGTTGACCTGGAAGGAGAAGTAGACATCGGAGTTGACATCCCCCTCCTGGGTGGTGGGATTGGTGAAGTGAAGCTCGAAGTCGTAGAAAGGCTGGACCTCCACCTCGTACTCCACCGAGGCCGAACGGTTGGGATGGTTCAGGGGAGCACCCTTTGAGGTGGCCGTGGCCTCGAAGTCGTAGCTTCTGGGTGGCGCCATGGCCTGGGCCGGCTCACCGGAGGCGGTGATGCTGAACTCCACCTCCTGGGAATCCTCGGCCGCCACGGTCACCTCGGCCTCCACCGGCACGATGGTCCAGCCCGGGGCTCCCAGGTCCTGGGCCGATAGTTCGTAGGTGTCCTCGCCGTTGCCCAGGTTGGTGAGGGTGGCCGACACGATGAGGTCGTTGCCCAGGCGGATGGTGCCGTGTGTCAGCGGCTCGAGGGTGTGGTTGAAGACCTGCTGGACCTCCAGCGAGAGGTTGTGGATCTCATCGGCGAAGCCGACGATGTGGAGAACGAAGTCGAAGGGGTGGGTCGTCGGTGAACGCTCCTCGGGGATGACGACGTTGAGGAATACCTCGGTTGAACCATGGGAGGCCAGGTTGACAAAGTAGGTATCACGGCCTCCGTAGTTGTCCTGGGAGAGCTCATCGCCATTGGCATCGGTCAGATTGTAAGTGTCCCATCCCTTGACAATTTCATCGTCGATCTCGAAGAATAGGTTCTCGGATGTATCGGAGGGATTGGATACCTTGAAACTCCACGAAACGGCGCCGCCCGGTTCACTGCTCACGTTGGCTGAACTGTCAAGGCGCCAGGCGGTGCAGATGAAGCTTATGGTCCACTCAGCCTGGGCAGTGGGCTCCTCATCCGAGATGGCCTTGATGGTGAGGTCGTGCACATCTCCAACGGTGAAATTGACATTGGGGTTCAGTTTCAGTATCAGTTCCTCGGTCTCATCCTTTTCCAGATCGTAGAATCCGTTGATGTCCTGCTCGGTCCAGTTCTCCTGGCCGAACTCCACCGAGACGCTGATGCGGTCCTCGCCGTTGCCGGTGTTGGTGAGATTGATCTGGAAGGGCTGGGAGACGTTCACCAGCAGGTCCTGGGTGCCTGTCGGACCCTCCAGGGTCACATCGTACACCGGGTCCACGACGAAGGTGAAGCCCAGCTCCTGGGAGAAGTTGTCATCATCGGTGGTGGAGAGGTTGAAGAGCACGTCGATGCGCTCTCCCTCCTCGGCATCATCGCCGATGGTGATGGTGAAGTCTATGGATATCCTCTCCCCGCCCCCTTCCAGGCTGTCGGTCCAGGTCTCACCGCCCGGAGGGTCGAAGCTGTACGTCCAGCCTCTGTCGACGGGTTCCACCAGACGCAAGGAGACGTTCAGTTCATCCTCCTCGTAGTTGATGGCCCGCAACTGCAGTTCCACCGTGTCCTCGTTGGATACGCGGATGTTGCGGGGGTAGTCCTCCCGGGGCACCAGGCGCAGGCCCTCCAGGGGATTCACGGTGGTCTCGACGCTCAGGGTATCCTCCCAGTTGTGGTCCTGGGCCCTGACGCGAATAACATGAGTGGCGACCTCCCCTGGAGAAGAACCCCCCGGCGGGGTGACGTTGAAAGACAGCGTCGTGGAGTCGTACCGGTCCAGGGTGACGCTGGAGTTCTCCAGCTCGGGGTCCCACGACCCGGGTCCCTGGGTCACTGTCAGATCGAAGGTCTGGTCCTGGTATATCTCGTCCAGGTTGTAGATCCTGATGCCGTAGCTGACGAGACTGCCCGGATCGGCGTTCTGGGCCAGGGGCTCCATGAGGGCCATGCCCATGGTGGTGTAGAAGGTGCGGTTGACGGTGATGTCCTCGCCGGTCCCGTTGTCGGAGGTCACCTTCACCGTGAGGTTGTAGCCCTCGCCGTAGTGGGTGTCGCACCCGCCGGCGTTGCATCCGGGGCTCTCGATGGTCAGGGTCCTGGTCCTCGATTCGCCGGGTCCCACGGTCACCGAGCCGGGCAGGTCGAAATCCCAGTAGTTGGAATCGCCATCGCCGGGCCTTCCGGTGATGGTGAAGGTCTCCTCCATGTTGCCCTCGTTGTGGACCGTGAAATCATAGTAGATGGTGTGATCGGGGATGGTGTAGGTCTCGTTGTCGGCGGCCTCGATACTCAAGGCGTGGACCTCGCCCACCATGACCGTCAGGTCAACTTCGTCGTGGCGGGAGCTATTGCCCTGGGAGGTGGCCCTCAAGGTCAGGTAATGCTCGCCGGCCGTGGCCTCCTCGGGGATGGTGACGTTGAGGGTGAGCTCCCGGGTCTCGTTGCCCGCCATGTCGGTCAGGGGCGGCTGGGCCTCGCTGGACCAGTCCTCATCTTCGTCCCAGTCGTAGCTCAGGGTGAAGTTGTCGCTCTTGCGGCCCAGGTTGGTGGCGTTGAGCAGGAAGGTCACGTTGGAATCGGGTGCTCCGGTCTGGGTGGCATTGTCGCGGACCTCCAGCTCCACGCCGTAGGCGGGCCACACATGGAGGGTGCGGGAGGCGTTGTTGTTGGAGTAGCGGACCTCCGGGTTGTCCTCTGTATCGGGTTCGATGACCACCCACACCGGGATGTCGCCAGTGTAGCTGGGCTCCCAGTCCTCCACGTCGATGGAGACCGATGAGCGGTGGTCGATGCTCTTGGTGAACGGAGAGCCCGGAAGCTGGGGGCCGCTCTCCCGATCCCGCTCCCTCACGTAGATCTTGACGTTCCTGGCATCCCGGGTGCCCTTGTTGTGGATGCGGATGGAGAGGTCGACCAGGTCGCCCTCCTCAGCCGAGTCGTTCTCCAGCGGCTGTTTGGCCTGGTCCAGGAAGTCTATGTCGCCCCGCTTCAGCGTCAGCTCGGTGAGATTGGCGGTGTAAGCCGTCCCCGAGACCAGGATGTCCACGGCCCCGTCGTTGTTGAGGTCGCAGACCGTGGGCGAGTCGAACATCCGGTTGTCGTTGTTGCGGTTGGGCAGGGCGTAGTGGAACTCCTCCTCGGTGACGTTGCCGCCCGGGTTCTTGCCCCTGAGGCCCAGGACCTCCGGAGTGACGGCGATCACCACGTCGGGCAAGCCATCCTCGGTGAAGTCCACCAGGACCGGGGAGGCAATGGCATGCTCGCCATCGTCGTCGGTCCAGTCGGCGTACATCGTGTCGATGGAGGTCTCGTCCGAGCGCCAGTTCTCCGAGGAGTCCTCGCCGTTGAAGGTGGTGACCCTGAAGCTCTCGTCGCCGGTGGACTCGCGGTCCCACCAGGACAGGATGACTATCTCGTTCTTGTCGTCGCCGTCGATGTCACCCACCGCCGGCGTTCCATCGATGTCCCCCTCCACAGTCACCGGCTCGTCCCAGCCGTTGGCCCGGTCGGGCTGGTCCTGGCCCTGGAACACGTACACCTTCCCATCGCCGTCGCCGTCCGGGGAGGGCACGGCTATGACCACCTCCTCACCGGTGTCCGTGGTGAGATCGGCGATGACCGGAGAGGGGAGCATGGGGTGATTGTCGTTGTCGCTCTCCAGGGGGTCGCGAACGTCGGGTCCCAGGTCCCCGTTGGGATTCCAGCCCGACCAGGCGTTGCCGCCCTCGTCCCAGGCCCAGGCCTCCATCTGACCCCCGTCGTAGAGGGTGATGAAGCTGTAGATGCGGGGGCTCAGGTCCAGGATGGCGGGCGAGGATATCTCGGTCCCCTGGGGTGATTTCTTGAATATCTCGCTGGCGTCGGTGCCCTTGAGGGCCACAACGCGGACGCCGCTGAACTCATCACCATTGTGGAAGAGGCCCGAGAAGACCAGGTCGGGGAGGCCGTCGTTGGTCAGGTCCTTGATGGAGGGACTGGTGCGGGCCAGGGTGAAACGAGCCTCGTACTGCTCGGGTTCGTCGTCCCAGATCTCGTTGCCGGCAATGTAGTTGTCACTTCCAGAATTGTAGTAGATCTTCGGATCGAAGATGGAGATGTTGCCCTCGGTGCGGCCCTGGGCGACCTCCAGTCGCCCGTCGCCATCGAAGTCGGCGATGGCGGGTGCGGGCATGCCGATCCTGCGGTCAAGCACATCGTTGAGCCCTATCAGGTCGCCGTGATTGTTCTCCATCTTGCCCAGGTTCATCCACCACATCAGCTCGCCGGTCTCGCCATCACGGATGAGCAGTTTGGTGCGCCATCCGCCGTCCTCGGTGTCCTCCGTGGCGGTGACGTAGACCACGTGCTGGGACTCCCTCTCGTACTCGGTCTTGTCATCCAGGTTGTTGGTGAAATTGCCGACGACGGTGCCCCAGGATACCACGAAATCGTCGTCCCCCTCGGCCCGGCCGTAGTCCCAGACCCTCACCGGGTCACGGTTGGGCAATCCCCGCTCCAGCACGGGGCCCTCGCCGGTGTGGCGCTCGTTGCGACCGAACTGGGGCCAGACGGGGTCGGTGTCGTTGCCCGATGCATCGGGGCTCCAGACCATCAGTGAGGGGACCAGCAGCGAAAGCGCCACCAGCAGAATGACCAATGGAGAGGTAACTTGTCTCTTCACCATCGTATATCGTCCTCCTTAGGCTCGATAGCTTTATATTAGTTGGGTCCCGCCCAACAGCGTCCGCCGAAGGCGGAGGATGGCTCAGGATGGCTCAGGAGGGTTCGGGAGGGGTCGAAAGGGGTTGAGAGGGGACAGGAAGCCTCGGGAGGTCTCTTGAGATCTCGGAGGCTATGGGAGGTATGGGATGGGTCCGCCCGGTTGCTCTCAGTCGTCGGACCAGTCCTGGAGCAGGGGCCGGGGTTTCAGGTCCAGGGCCTCGTCGATCTCCCCCTCGCCGGCCTTCTTCAGGCTGGGACTGAGCTTGACCAGCCAGCGCACCAGGGAGCACAGGGGGCACTTTGAGTCTGGGTTCTCGGGAAAGAAGAGGATCCCGCAGACGTTGCACAGGATGACGTCGTGGCGACCCACCATGTTCTCCAGCAGATGGCCTCCCAGGCCGTGGAACACGTTGTGGACATCCTTGAACTTGTCATCCAGGAGCTTGGCCTCCCGGGTCACGTTCTCGGGCCACTCCCGGGTGCTGAACAGTTCGAAATCGGACCAGGGTGATGGCAGATCCAGGGTTCGCTTCTTCTTGGCCATGTCAGTTACCGCACCACCATCCGCCTGCGATATTAAATCCTTGCCTCCCCGCCAGGCCCCGGCCAGGGCCTTTGCCCGTTCTCAGGCAGCCGCCCAAGCCGCCCTTTATTAGGTGATTCTCGAAACCGTTGGGTCCCGTTATCAGCTGTTGTTGGGGACGGCCTCATTAAGGCTTATTAACCCTTGATAATTACGGCAGTAGCTATTTTCGGGTGGTTTAAAATTGTCCCGTGCAGAGCTACTGGCCCAGATTAAAGAGGCCGAGACGACCGCCGCCGAAACCTTGGAGGCCGCGCGGCAGGAACGGGAGTCGGAACTGGCTCAAGCCCGTCAGAAGGCCCAGCAGATGATGGCCTCCGAGGCCAAGGCCGTCCGGGATGAGGCCGACGAGAGACAGGCCCAGGCCCGTCAGAGCATCGACACCGCCCGGGAGGGCATCCTCAAGGAGGGTCAGGCCGAGCTGGACCAGCTCGGGCAGGACTGCGAGGGGCGGGTTGAGGCGGCCGCCGACCGATTCGTCCAGCTCTTCATGGAGGCGCGGGATGCTTAGGCCCGCGTCGATGGTCAAGATCAATCTGTCAGGCCTGCTCAGTCAGCTGGAGCAGACCACTCAAGTGCTGGAAGAGCTCAACCTGGTCCACCTGCTGGAACCGGAGGAGCTGGAGGAGGGTTTCAGCTCGGGCAAGCCCCTGGGCTACGGCGCCCGGGTCTCCGAGCTCCTGCTGGACATCAGGGGACTCCAGAAGGTCCTGGAGGTGGAGGAGGGCGACCCCGCCCACCCCATCCCGGGAGCCGAGCTCGTCCGGGAGCTGGAGCCCAAGCTCGCTGAGATATCCGGGCCCATCAGGAAGCTCAGGGAGGACCTGTCCCGCACCGGGAAGGAGCTGGAGGAGACCCTCTCATCCATCGAGCGCCTGAGCCTCTTCCAGGGCACCGGCCTGCGGCTGGAGGACCTGTCGGGCTACCGCTCCCTGGAGGTGGTGATGGGCAGTCTGTCCCCCGAGGGACTGGCCGCCCTGGAGGGGGAGGGCCTGGTGGTGGATGCCATCGTCACCGAACAGCTCACCATCTGCTTCATCCCCGCCGACCGCTCCGAACCCGCGGCCCAGCTGCTCTCCCAGCACGGCTTCAAGCCCGTGGAGCCGCCCACCGGCAAGGGCGACCCCGCCGAACTGCTGGCCCAGAACCGGCGCCGCGCCGCCGAGCTGGAGAACGAGCTGGAGGCCCTGCGGGGCGAGCGGGAGGCCCTGGCCACCCGCCACGGCAACTGGCTGGCCGCCGCCGAGGAGTACCTGGCCATCGAGGCCGGCAAGTCGGAACTGCCCCTGCGCCTGACCACCTCGGCCCACACCTTCGTGCTCGACGGGTGGGTGCCCGAGCGACAGTTTCCGGTCCTGGAGAAGGCCCTGGCCGGCCTGGAGGTCCACCTGGAGGAGGACCCGGTCCTGGAGCTCCCGGGAGCCGAGGCCGTGGAGGGCTCCGAGGAAGCCAGCAAGACCCTGGTCCCCCCGGTCAAGTTGCAGAATCCCGGGCCGGTTCGGCCCATGGAGTTCATCACCAAGCTCTTCGCCACCCCCAAGCACAGCGAGCTGGACCCCACCGCCCTCATCTTCGTCACGCTGCCCCTCTTCTTCGGCCTGATGGTGTCGGACCTGGCCTACGGCCTCATCTACATCGCCATCGGCTGGCTCATCGTCAAGAAGATGCCCCACAACGATGAACTGGTGATGCTGGGACGCATCATCATCATCGGCGGCGTCTGGACCGCGGTGTTCGGTACCATCCTCTTCACCGAGGCCTTCGGGATGCACTTCTCGGAGATAATCCACAGATTCGGGCTTCCCGATCCCCTGCATCTTTACCATTCAGACACCCATCCCATCTTCGACAAGTTCAACCGGGACCACGGCCTCTTGAAAGATAACTCGGTGAACACCCTGCTCATCATCTCGCTGGTGCTGGGCATCTCCCACATGACCCTGGCCTTCATCATCGGCCTGGTGAACATCACCCGGGCCCACGGTTTCGCCCACGGCATGCTGGAGAAGGGCTCCTGGCTCATCATCATGTGGGGCCTGGTCCTGCTCATCCCCTTCTACTTCCTCGACTCGGGCATCCAGGAGGTGGCCTATCTGGGCCTGGGCCTCCTAGTGGTGGGCTGTGTCCTGCTGTTCAAGGGCGAGGGCCCCATGGCCCTCATGGAGATCTTCTCCGTCATATCCAACGGCCTCTCCTACCTGCGTCTGGTGGCGGTGGGCCTGGCCGACGCGGCCCTGGCCAGCCTGGTCAACAGCCTCTCGGGCGATATGTTCCTGCCCATTGGCATCCTGCTCTGGATCGTGGGCCACATCGGCATCGTCATCCTGGGCCTCCTGGGCTCGGGCATCAACGCTCTGCGTCTCCAGTACGTGGAGTTCTTCCCCAAGTTCTTCGAGGGTGGAGGCGACGAGTACTCCCCCTTCGGCTTCAAACGCACTCTGATCCAATCTCCAAATCCAATGGAGGCAAACTGATGAAACACAAGACAAACCGCAAACTTCAGCTGTTCCTGATGGCCCTGGTGGGACTCTTCTTCGCCATGGCCCTCACCGGGAACGCCTCGGCTCAGACCGATGATGAAGGTTCCAGCGAAGCGGGCATGATCGCCCTGGGCGCCGGCATCGCCGTTGGCATCGCCGGCCTGGGCGCAGGCCTGGCAGAGAAGGACATCGGGGCCGCGGCCGTCGGCGCCGTGGCCGAGAACGAGAAGCTCATGGGCAAGGCCCTGATCTTCATCGTCATCCCCGAGACCATCGTCCTCTTCGGCTTCGTCATCGCCTTCTTGCTGATGGGCAAGATGTGAACATGACCCTGGAAGCCATCCTGAAGCAGGTCCGGGCCCAGGGCCAGGACCAGGCCGAGCAGGTCCGCCAGGAGACCGCCCAGATGGCGGAGGAGATCCTGGCGAAGGCCCGCGAGCAGGCCGCCGCCCACAGGGAACAGGAGCTCAACGAGGTGACCAGGACCATCGAGCGCATGGAGGCCCAGGAGCTGCCCACCGCCCGCCTGGAGGTGGAGCGCCAGAAGCTGGTGATGCTCAACGGACTCCTGGACCAGGTGCGCCAGAAGGCCCTGGACCGGATGGCGGGCCTGCCCGCCGCTGACCGACGAGCGCTATATAAACAGCTGATGGCCTCGACAAGCCAGGTCACAGGGGTTCTGCGCTGTCCCGCCAAGGATGCCGCCGAACTGGAGAAGCTCACCGGCTGCAAGGCTGGCGACCCCCTGGAGGAGCCCGGCTTCACCATCGAGGGGGCAGAGGCCCGCCTGGACCTGCGCTTCGCCACCCTGGTGGAATCGGCCTGGCCCGACCATCTCAAAGAGGTCTACGCCACCCTGCTGGGCGAGCCCGGCGGGTGAACTGGTCAACCGGTAGTCCCATGGTCGGTTCCAACCTCGCCTATGCCGCCACCCGCGCCCGGGTCCGTCGCTCCAAGCTCATCAAGCCCGAGGCCTACCGCCATCTTCTGGCCATGGAGGTGGTGGAGATAACCCGCTACATCCAGGAGCTGGACTATCGCGACGACGTGGACAAGTACGCCTCCCAGTTCCGGGGCCTGGACCTCATCGAGGTGGCCCTGGCCTCCAATCTGAGGCGCAACTCGGCCACCATCCAGTCCTTCTGCAAGGGCCATCTGCTGGAGCTCGTGAGCCGCTACCTGGAACGCTACTTCCTGGGCGACCTGAAGCGGGTCATCAGGGGCGTCTACGCCGGCGAGAGCACCGACCGCATCCTCAGGGGCATGTTCACCACCAACCGGGAGAGCCGGGAGCTCTTCGGCCGCCTGGCGGGGTCCAGCACCCTGCCGGAACTGCTGGAGCATCTGGCCGGCACCCCCTACCACTCCGTCCTGGCCCCGACCCTGACCGACGAGCTCACCACCCTTCAACCGGTGGAGGACGCCCTGGACTGCTACTACTACAGCCAGCTCCTGGACACGGTCAAGCCCACCTCCCGGGCCAACCGGCTCATGCTGGAGTTCATCCGTCACGAGATCGACGTGGTGAACCTCAAGACCGTGACCCGCCTGCGCCACCGGGGCGTTTCGGGCTTCAGCGAACTGCTGATAGCCGGCGGGTCGGAACTGCCCGTGGACCGGCTGGCCGCCACCACCTCGGTGGAGGATGTCATCGCGGCGGTGGAGGGCACCTCCATCGGCAAGGCGGTGGCCGGCGGCCTGGCGACGGTCAAGGAGCAGGGCCTCCACGAGCTGATCCTGAGCCTGGACAACTACCTGGCCCAGGGTGCCAGCCGCTTCTCCCGCCTCTATCCCCTCTCGGTCCTGCCGGTGCTGGACTACCTGCTCCACAAGGAGTACGAGGTGGCCAACCTCAGGGCCCTGGCGCGGGGCAAGGAGCTCGACCTGCCCGCCCGGGACATCGAGCAGATGCTGGTGGTGGTGTGATGGAGCTGGGAGTGGTGGGAACCGAACTTTTCAACATGGGCTTCCGCTTGCTGGGAGTCCGTCATATTTTCGACGTCACCGACGAGGTGACACCCCGACAGGCCGTTGAGGCGGCCTTGAAGGTCAAAGAGGTGGGCGTGCTGGTCATCCACGATGACGAGTGGGTCCAGCTGCCCGAGGGACTGCGCAACAGCCTGTCCAACTCGGTCCAGCCCACCGTCATCGCCATCGGAGCACAGATGGATGAAACCCTCAAAGATCGAATACGAACCGCAGTAGGTGTAGATCTATGGAAGTAAAGGGCAATATTTATCGAATATCGGGACCCGTGGTCACGGCCCAGGGACTCTCTCCCCGAATGTACGACGTCGTACTGGTGGGCGAGGAGGAGCTCATGGGCGAGGTCATCGGTCTCGAAGGCGACAAGACCATCATCCAGGTCTACGAGGATACCTCGGGTGTCCGTCCCGGCGAACCGGTGACCTCCACCGGCGCCCCCCTCTCAGTCGAGCTGGGGCCGGGACTGCTCACCTCCATCTATGATGGTATCCAGCGACCCCTGCCGGTGCTCCAGAAGGAGATGGGTGATTACATTCTCAGGGGCGTCTCGGCCCCCGGGCTGGACCATTCCAAGGTCTGGGAGTTCCAGGCCACCGCCAAGGCCGGCGACGAGGTCGCAGGCGGCGCGGTCCTGGGAACCGTGCAGGAGTCTCCCACCATCCTGCATCAGATCCTGGTCCCGCCCACGGTTTCGGGCACCATCAAGTCCCTGAGATCGGGCAAGTACACCGTGGACGACATCATCGGCAAGCTGGAGGACGGCACCGAGCTGCAGCTCATGCACCGCTGGCCGGTGCGCCAGCCCCGCCCCTTCACCACCAAGTACCTCCCAGACATCCCCCTCATCACCGGGACCCGCATCCTCGACGGCCTCTTCCCCCTGGCCAAGGGGGGCACCGCCGCCATCCCCGGTGGCTTCGGCACCGGCAAGACGGTGACCCAGCAGACCCTGGCCAAATGGTCCGACGCCAAGGTGGTGGTCTACGTGGGCTGTGGCGAGCGGGGCAACGAGATGACCGAGGTGCTCACCGAGTTCCCGGAGCTCAAGGATCCCCAGACCGGCGGACCCCTGATGGACCGCACCATCCTCATCGCCAACACCTCCAACATGCCTGTGGCGGCCCGTGAGGCCAGCGTCTACACCGGCATCACCATCGCCGAGTACTACCGCGACATGGGCTATGATGTCAGCCTGATGGCCGACTCCACCTCCCGGTGGGCCGAGGCCATGCGGGAGATCTCCAGCCGCCTGGAGGAGATGCCCGGCGAGGAGGGCTATCCCGCCTATCTCGCTTCCAAGCTATCCGAGTTCTACGAGCGGGCGGGGCGGGTGAAGGGCCTGGCCGGCATGGACGGCTCGGTCACCGTCATCGGCGCCGTCAGTCCCCCTGGCGGCGACTTCTCCGAGCCGGTCACCCAGAACACCCTGCGCATCGTCAAGGTCTTCTGGGCCCTGGACTCCAAGCTGGCCCAGCGGCGCCACTTCCCCGCCATCCACTGGCTCACATCATATTCCCTTTACAACGAGGGCCTGGGCGAGTGGTTCGGCAACAACGTGGCCCCCGACTTCAACGACCTGCGGGGCCGGGCCATGGAGATCCTGCAAAAGGAGTCCGAGCTTCAGGAGATCGTCCAGCTCATCGGCTCCGACGCCCTGCCGGTGGAGGAGCAGTTGACCCTGGAGGTGGCCCGCATGATCCGCGAGTTCTGGCTCCAGCAGAACGCCTTCCACGCCGTGGACACCTACTGTCCAATGGAGCTTCAGTACAAGTATCTCAAGGTCCTGCTGGATTACTCGGACAAGGCCTTTGCCGCCCTTGAGGCCGGCGCCACCGTGGAGCAGATAACGGGTCTGGATTGCCTGGTGACCCTGTCACGGGCCAAGTTCGAGGAGGACTTCGGTGACATAATGGACAAGGTGAGCGGTGAGATAACCGAGGCCTTCGCCACCATGGGAGGTGGGAGCTGATGGCCAAGGTCCTCAAGGAGTATCGCACCATCCGCGAGATAGCCGGACCCCTGGTCTTCGTGGAGAAGACCGAGCCGGTGGGCTACGGCGAGCTGGTGCAGGTGGCCCTGCCCGACGGCACCACCAAGCGGGGACAGGTGCTGGACACCTCCCAGGATGTGGTCGTGGTGCAGATATTCGAGGGCACCGCCGGCATCGACAAGGGCTCGGGGGTCAAGTTCCTGGCCGAGACCATCAAGCTCAACGTGTCACGGGACATGCTGGGCCGCATCCTCAGCGGCGCCGGCGACCCCATCGACGGCGGACCCCCGGTCATCCCCGACGACCGCCGGGACATCATCGGTGCGGCCATCAACCCCTATTCGCGGGCCTCGCCCAAGGAGTTCATCCAGACGGGCATCTCCACCATCGACGGGTTGAACACTCTCGTCAAGGGTCAGAAGCTGCCCATCTTCTCGGGCTCCGGTCTGCCCCACAACGACATCGCCCTGCAGATCGCCCGCCAGGCCAAGGTGCTGGAGGGGGCTCGTGACTTCGCCGTGGTCTTCGCCGCCATGGGCATCACCAACGAGGAGGCCCAGTACTTCATGCAGGACTTCGAGCGCACCGGGGCCCTGAAGCGGGCCGTGGTCTTCCTGAACCTGGCCTCCGACCCCGCCGTGGAGCGCATCATCACCCCCCGCCTGGCCCTCACCGCCGCCGAGTACCTGGCCTTCGACCACGGATTCGACGTGCTGGTGATCCTGACGGACATGACCAACTACTGCGAGGCCCTGCGCCAGATCGGGGCGGCCCGCGAGGAGGTCCCCGGCCGGCGTGGCTATCCCGGTTACATGTACACCGACCTGGCCTCCATCTACGAGCGTGCGGGTCTGATACATGGCAAGCAGGGCTCCATCACCCAGTTCCCCATCCTGACCATGCCCTCCGACGATATCACCCACCCCATCCCCGACCTCTCGGGCTACATCACCGAGGGCCAGATAGTGATATCCAGGGAGCTGCACCGCAAGGGCATCTACCCGCCCATCTTCGTCCTGCCGTCACTGTCCCGTTTGATGAACGCCGGCATCGGCAAGGGTCACACCCGCAAGGACCACAAGCCGGTCTCTGACCAGCTCTACGCCGGATACGCCGCGGGGCGTGACCTGCGGGGCCTGGTGGCCATCGTGGGCAAGGAGTCGCTCTCGTCCAGGGACCGCAAGTTCCTGGATTTCGCCGACCTGTTCGAGGACCGCTTCGTGCGCCAGAGCCGCGACGAGGACCGGGGCATCGCACAGGACACCCTGGAGCTGGGCTGGGAGCTGCTGGCCACCCTGCCTGAAGCCGCCCTGACCCGCATCGAGGCCTCCATGCTGAAGGAGTTCCACCCCGACCATCGGGAGGGGGCCTCCGGGGCTGGTGCGGAGCCTGCTAGTGATGAATCGGCTACTGATGGTGCTGAAGGAGACGCGACCGGGGATTAGTGATGGTCATCGAGGTCAAACCCACCCGCTCAGAACTCATCGCCACCAAGCGCAAGATAACCCTCTCGAAATCGGGCCACAAGCTGCTGAAGATGAAGCGCGACGGCCTGATAATGGAGTTCTTCAAGATACTGCCCCAGGTAAAGGACATGCGGGGTCAGCTCTCCGAGCTCTACACCGTGGCCATGCGCAAGCTGGCCCTGGCCGAGGCCGCCGAGGGCAAGCTGCAGCTGAGGTCGACGGCCCTGGCCCAGAAGCAGGTGCCCACCCTGGACCTGAGCTCCCGCAACCTGATGGGCGTCATCGTGCCGGCCATCGAGGCCCAGGCGGTGCGCAAGGACATCCGGGAGCGGGGCTACGGCCTCATCGGCACCTCGGTGCGCACGGACGAGGCCATCGAGGCCTTCGAGCACCTGGTGGAGGAGATAATGGCCGCCGCCGAGCTGGAGAACACCATGAAGAAGCTCCTGGACGAGATAGAGTCCACCAAGAGGAGGGTGAACGCCCTGGAGTTCGTGGTCATCCCCCAGCTTGAGGACGCCGCCAACTACATCACCCTGCGCCTGGAGGAGATGGAACGGGAGAACGTCTTCAGGCTCAAGCGGATAAAGGGTAAATGACACGAGAAAAGAAAGGCCGAAAGAGTAACCCATCTGCCTCCTCCTCCAATAAGAAGAGCCACCTTGAGAAGTGGTTGGAGGGCTGGGGTGACCCGGAGGGGAGGGCGAGGTTCTTTGTGATAGCCAATCTGGTTGCCTTCGGGATGCTGGTCCTGGGTGTCGTGGTGCTGATACTGGTGATGACGGACCGGTTTCCCTGAATAATATTGGACACGGATTTCACGGATTACACAGATTGTAGAGAGATTTGTGTCAGCCAGACCGAGGCATTGCAACAGATCATCGCATGCCGCGAGGCAGAAATTCATCTGGTGTAGCTCGACGGATGTAGCCGTACTTGACCCCCAGGGCCAACATCGTCAAGGAGATGGCAAAGGTGACCAGCATGATGCCGAACATGACGAGAAAGCCTTGATCGAGTCCCGCGACCAGGGCGATGAAGAAGGAAATGCCGAAGGCCAAGGAGTGAAGCCGGGGCGGGATGGCAAAGAAAGGATTGCCCTGGATGGAGCGCTCCAGGTGCTGACGCTGGGCCTCTCGCTGTTCTTCCATCCGCTCGCTGGGCAGGGTCATTTCGTTTACCGATGAATGAAGGTCCTCGCAACTATTTGAGATTTTCCAGATCTCTTGTCCATTTTGCCGACCAATATCACATATCACTGGTCATCTCTGTTGCTTGTAGATCCTCTTCCGATGGCCGATGTACAGGACCATCACGATCAGCTTGTTTTCTTGTATGTCCATGATGATACGGTAGTCCCCAGCCCTCACCCTGAAGTAGGGATTGCCGACCATCCTGCTGGCGTAGTGGCGGGGACGGATGCGGATCCTGTCGAGGATGCTCACGACGCGCTTCTGCGCCTGTCGGTCCAGTTTCTCCAACTGGGAGCGGGCCTTGGCCGTGAAGACGATCTCGTAGGTCATAGGTCCAGTTCTTCTTTCACGAGAGCGAAAGGTATCACTCTGCCGGTTCTGATATCCTCGCTGGCCTCCTCCAGTTCTTGCAGGATCTCCTCCGACAGCTCCATCCGGTCCTCGATGAGATCCCAGATGATATCCTCGTAGGATTCCTTCTCATGGACCTTCAGACGCTGTAGCTCCTCGCGCAGTTCGCTGCTGATCTGGATGGTGGTGGAGGTCGCCATAGTGGTTATATAATTCGCCATAGTACTTAATCCTTGTCAGATGAGGTTCACGTCGATGGGCGCTCGATGAACCGAGCGGGGCTGTTCCTTTCAGCAAGCAAACCCGAACGACTACAAATCCGTTCTCGCTCCACCTTTTTCAGCCCTTGATAAGACTGCCGCCTGGATAGTCAACCAGTTACAACCTGCGACATATCCACAATCCAGACCTTCCGCCTCCTCTTTCCATTATTCGACACGGATTACACGGATTACACGGATTCTTGCTAATCTGTGAAATCAGTGAAATCTGTGTCTAGTTTTGAATCTGCTGTCTCGTCCGCACAATGAAAAACTTATCTTGGGAAGGCGTCTACACCGCCATCCAGGAGTTGATCCTCTGACCGCCAAGAAAGCCGTGGAACCGGAGCCTGCCGAACCGGAGTCTGACGCCGCCCCAGCCCCACCAGCCGACGCCTCCTCCGACGCCAAGGCAGCCGAGGGCGCCGCTGACGCCAAGGATGGGGAGCCGGGCAAGGAGGGCCAGGCCCAGCCGATGGAGTACGACCAGATCCTGTCCAGCTTCTATGGTGGGGGCTTCGTCAACACCCTCATCCTGCTCCACGTCGACACGACGAGGGTCGATGCCATCGCCCATACCGTGGCCGCCAAGCCCTTCGTCGAGGACGTCTTCCTGGTCACCGGCGACACCGA
This sequence comes from uncultured archaeon, assembly GCA_964384995.1. Classification (GTDB taxonomy): domain Archaea; phylum Thermoplasmatota; class Poseidoniia; order MGIII; family CAYLMJ01; genus CAYLMJ01. Next base: position 18,219 of record CAYLMJ010000014.1, read on the forward strand.
CCTCGTCGTCAAGGCCAGCTTCGAGAACTACGCCCAGTTCAAGGATTTTCTGATCAACTCCGTCGCCAACCTCGAGGGCGTCAACGACACCCGCACCATGATGGTGGTCACCACCTACAAGCATAGGGGCGAGTTGCAGTAGGAGGCGGGGTCCGGGTCGAGCAGGTGGTGAATGATAGGTTCACCACAGAGAGCACAGAGTTCACAGAGACGGCACAGAGATTAAGTGAATGGTGGATGAGGTGTGTGACTGAGTGGCGCCCCTCCCGTGACACTCCCGCTTCGCTCACCCTTCGCTCGCTGTTCGCTCACTCTTCGCTCATCCTTCGCTCAGCCTTCGGTCAGCCTTCGCTCATCCTTCGCTCAGCCTTCGCTCGGCTTCGCTCGGATGTGCATCTCTTGATGGCTCAGTCGTCCCTCAACCCCAGCCGCACCATGCCGCCGCCATGACCGTTGTCGTGGAGTAGCCGTGGACGATGTGGCAGTCGACGCGGGCGCCCCGGCGGCCCAGCTCGTCCTGTTCCATGGAATTTGGATGTGTCATTTCCTTTCTGTCATCCTATACAGTCGGTAACTCATTTATAATCAATCCAAGATTCAGTTTTGATGATATCCAGACCCCCAATTTCATGTTATCTGAGTTATCGAGGTGACGGCTGTGCCCTCCAGCATCAATAAATTCAGCTTGATAATCCGGTTGGGGATCGTTCTTATTCTATTGGGCATATTCCTCTCCCTTTTCATATGGAAATTGGTTGCCGTGACCGAGCTTGACGGGGAGGATCAGGAGGTACAAGAGGGAGATTCACGGTACTTTTATGGATTGGTCGAGGATATCGGCAACGGTTACTTCACTATCAAGGGGATCGACAGGGAGTTCCAGTTCGATCAGCTGAACATGGATGCTCCCGATGAGGATGGTCACTATCTGGTCAAGGCGCGCGGAAAGGGCCATACTCTGGACGTTGTGGAGATGCATCGGGTCGACCTCATCAACTACTCGTTCTACGGGTTGATCGTCATCGGCATCATCGCAACTGCCTACCCTCTCTTCTCCAGCCAACAGCAGCTCATCGAACTTCTGGATATCAGGGCTGAAGTGGAAAGGGAGTTGGCGCTCCTGAAAGGTCAGCCAAAGGAGGCTGAACTGTCATCCTCAGACAGGATGAAGATAGAGCGGCTGTACGACAAAGTGGAGCTAATGGACAAGGACCGCGCCTTCTTCGAAAGCCCCCGGTACATTGCCGAATTGAAGCGCTTGAGGGAGACGGCCTCCCAGTTGAAGACCGTGATCCATGTCCATGGCGACCTGGTCGAAGGATCGAAGAGCGAGATCGTCAACAGTGTTATCAGTCGTTCGAGCATTGGTGACGACCGACCTTCGAATGGAACCGGTGATCTGGCATCCCAGCTGAAGGAACTGGCTGAACTGAGGGAAGAGGGGCACCTCAGTGAAGAGGAGTTCATCGCCGCTAAAGAGAGACTGCTCGCAAAGGATTGATCTGCCGCGGAGCCTCAGCCCCAGCCGCACCACGCCGCCGCCATCACCGTGGTCGTCGAGTAGCCGTGGACGATGTGGCAGTCGACACGGGTGCCCACACGGCCCAGCTCGGCCAGCCGCTCCTTGATATTGGTCATCAGTATGCCGTCCTCCACCTCGGTCCGCTCCGCCATCACGTACAGATGCAGGGTGGCGGCCTCCTGCTTCGCCGCACCGACGGCCAGCTCCAGGAAGTCCAGCGAGGCGGTGGGGTGGTTCAGGACCACCCGGTCGGCCCAGTCCCGCTCGGTCAGGGTCTCGGCCACGTCCCCCAGCCGCGGCTCCACGATGCTCTCCACGCGGTTGAGCATGATGTTCGTCTCCATGTCCGAGACGGCGTCGGGGTTCAGGTCACAGGCGATGACCCTCCCGGCTCCCCCTCGTCGGGCTAGGCCGATGGCGAACGGCCCCACACCGGCGAACATATCGACGATCCTCTCGCCCTTTTTCGAGGCCGTTGAAGCGGGGGAGGCAGGCACACTCTCCATGGAGGAGGAGGCTTTTGCGGCCTGCACCACTCTATCCCTCTCGCTGGCCAGGCGGGGGGAGAAGTAGGCCTTCCTCAGGTCCATCCTGAATCGCAGGCCGAACTCCCGGTGCTCGGTCCTCAGATCGGGCTCTCCGCCGATCACCTTCAGCTTGCGCACCCGGTAGGGGCCTTCCACCCTTTCGTCCACCGCCACCGTGCGCACTCCCTTGTGGGCTTTCAGCAGGGCCTGGGCCAGGGCGGTTTCGTACTCGGCCAGCTCCTCGGGCAGTCTCAGCAGGAGGATGTGGCCGACGCGATCGTAGGCTCGCACCATCAGCGGCCTCAGCTCCTCGGGGAGCACCTCGTCCACCGCCTCGGTACCTCTGGGCGCGGGGTACTCCTCCACCTCCCTCAGGCTGGTCTCCAGGTTGAATTTCTTTAAATACTCAGCGTCGTGAACCGGGAAATGGACGAGATCGCCTTCCCGCTGGGCCTTCAGGCCCCTTTCCAGCACTCCCGCGGCCCTCAATCTTTCCTGCCACAGCTGGGCCTCTGCCTTGGGTATCTTGACGAATAAATGCCGGCTCATTCGGAGGCGGCCACGAACTCCCGGTAGGCGGCGGCGTCCATCATCTCGGCCTTGCCAGCCTCCAGGTCCTCGGGTTCCATGTGGAAGAGCCAGCCCAGCTCGTAGGGCGACTCGTTCAACAGCTCCGGGGTCTCCTCCAGGGCCTCGTTGACCATCGTCACCTTGCCGGCCAGGGGGGCGAAAATGTCCGAGGCCGCCTTCACCGATTCCACGATGGCCATGGCCTCCCCCTTTTGGTAGACGGTGTCCACCTCTGGAAGCTCAACGTAGACGATGTCGGAAAGGGAGTCCTGGGCGTGGTCGGTGATGCCCACCGATACTTCCCCCGATTCCAGGACCTTGATCCATTCGTGCTCGGCGCTGTAGTGCAGGTCGTCGATAACCTTGGACATGATGCCACCTTGCGAAATTACAGGAAGGGCAATTTAACCGTTGTTGCGTTAAGAGGCTTTCCCCGCACGGTGATCGTCAGGGGGGTCTCGGGCTTCCTGATGGGCAGGGGCAGGTAGGCCAGGCCGATGCCGTGCTTCAGCGTCACCGACAGCCCTCCCGAGGTCAGCTTCCCCACCACCTGGCCATCGTGGAGCACCTCGTTCCCCGGGCGGATCATCCCCCGGTCCAGGACCTTTATCCCCGTCAGGCGGTGGAACCCCGCCTCCTTCTGGGCCGCGAGGGCTTCCTTGCCCACGAAATCGTGGTCCCAGTCCACCAGCCAGCCGCAGGCGGTCTCCAGCGAGGTGCGGTCGTGGTCGAAATCCTGGCCCGACAGCAGGTAGCCCTTCTCCAGCCGCAGGGTGTCGCGAGCGCCCAGGCCGCAGGGCACCAGCCCCGCTTCAGCACCGACGGCCATCAACGTCTCCCAGATAGCGACCCCTTGCTCCCAGGGGCCCATCAGCTCGACGCCCCACTCGCCAGTGTAGCCGGTGCGGGCCACTAGCAGGCCGCCGAACAGCTCTGGGAATATGTGCACCGAGAAGGGTTTGAACTCGCCTGCGGGAGCCCCTGTCACCTGGCTGATGATGCCCTCGGCCCTGGGTCCCTGCACCGCCAGGCAGACCCATTGGAGACTCTCGTCGGCCATTGTGACCCCTTCAGCAGGCAAATGCTTCTCGAACCACTCCCTGACCTCGGCCACCATGGCGGCGTTGGGCACCAATAGAAGATCCCTCTCGGCCAGCCGGTAGACGATGAGATCGTCGATGAGGTTGGCCCGCTCGTCGCACAGATGGGTGTAACGCGCCTCTCCCGGCTTCAACCGGTCCACCGCCGATACCACCATGCGGCCCAGGAAGGAGGCGGCCTCGGGACCCTGGAATCTCAGCTGACCCATGTGGCTCACATCGAAGATGCCCGCGGCACTGCGCACCGCCTTGTGCTCGGCCACTATTCCCTGGTACTGGATGGGCATCCTCCAGCCGGCGAAATCGACTATTCGGCCACCGGCATCGAGGTGGGTCTGATGGAGAGGAGTTCTCAAGGGGCCGTCCGTCTGGAACATGGTCTCGGCCAGACGCCCAAATTATAAATAGCCGCACCCCGGTGACACGGCTCCTATGGCCGAACCCGAGGATGACAAGCCCAGTCCCGACAAAGAGGACGCAAAGAAGAAACCCGAAGAGGCACCGCCAGAAGGCGAGGCTCCCCAGGCCATCCCCGATGGCATGATGCCCGCCGCCCCCAAAAGGAGATACGGGAAGGGGCCCGAGCCCACCGGTTACGTCAGGGTCAGGCTGCCCAACAAGTTCAAGGGCGAGATCTTCGCCGTCGCCGACCAGATCATGGGCGGCTCCCGGCTAAGGGTCATCTGCGAGGACGGCGTTCCCCGTCTGGCTCGCATCCCCGGCAAACTGCGCCGCCGCATGTGGATCCGTGAGGGCGACCTGCTCATCATCGCTCCCTGGGATTTCCAGCAGGAGAAGGCCGACGTGAAGTTCAGGTACACCTCCACCCAGTCGGCCCATCTCTCCCGGCAGGGCAAGATCCCCGAGAGCATCGACGTGTTCTGAGGCCCATGGCCAAACTCGGCGACCTGGAACGGAAATTCGATCTGCGCCTGGCAGACCTGGCTCCCACCAGCGACAAGGAACACAAGAAGACCTACGAGGAGGTCTTCGACCGGCGGACCCTGATGGTGGTCTACAAGCTCATGCAGCAGGGCATCGTCAGGACCGTGGAACATCCCGTGGCCACCGGCAAGGAGGCCAATCTCTTCCGGGCTCTCAACAGCAGGGGCGGCAACGTGGCCCTCAAGGTCTACCGTCAGTCCACCGCCACCTTCCAGAAGGTGGCCCCATACATCCTGGGCGATCCCCGCTTCGCAAGGGTGGGCCGCTCCAAACGCGCCCTGCGCCTGGCCTGGGCCCGCAAGGAGTTCGCCAATCTCAAGCGCATGCACGCCGGAGGGGTCCGGGTGCCCGAGCCCTTAACAGTTATCGACAACGTGGTGGCCATGGAGTTCATCGGCTGGCACGACCGCCCCTATCCCACGCTCAAGGAACTGCCCCCCGACGATCTGGAGGCCTTCTGGGAACTGCTGGTGGAGAACTGGCAGGCGACCCTGGCCACGGGTCTGGTCCACGGCGACCTCTCGGAGTACAACCTCCTCGTCCGCCGCGGCGAGCCGGTCATCATCGACGTGGCCCAGGCTGTGCTGGCCGAGCATCCCATGGCCGTTGAACTGCACCAGCGTGACTGCACCAACATCGCCCGCTACTTTGCGCGCCACATGGACCGCGAACTGACCCCGCGAGCCGTGATGGAGCGCGTCGGACAGCCCAAGGCCACTGGAGCAGAAACGGGGGCCTTGAAGGATGGATTCAAGGGTGGGTTCAAGGACGATGGACCAAATGAGACCCCATCTGAGGAGGAAGGCTGACCATGAGCTACTACGTGCGCATCCCCATGGACCGCATCGGTGTCATTCTGGGTCCAGACGGGACCACCAAGGCCCGGCTGGAGGAGCTGAGCGGAGCCCTCATCAACGTCGATTCCGAATCCGGTGGAGTGGAGGTCGACCCCACCAAGTGTACCGACCCCCTCATGGGACTGCGGGTCCGCGACACGGTCAAGGCCATGGCCCGGGGCTTCACCCCCGATGAGGCCCTGCCCCTGATCGAGGACCCCGATCTCTACTTCGAGCTCATGGACATCCGCGACTACTCGGGCAAGTCCAAGGACAAGCTCCACCGGCTCAGGGGTCGCCTCATCGGCACCCGGGGCAAGACCCGCCGTCTCATCCAGGAGCAGTCGGGGGCCTACGTGGTCATCCACGGCCATACCGTGGGACTGCTGGGGAGACCCGAGGAGCTGGAGACCGCCCGCATCGCCGTGGACATGATCCTCAACGGCGCCGAGCACAGCTCGGTCTACCGCTTCTTGGAGGGCCGCCACCGGGCCAAGCTCAAGCCCGGCTGGTTGGAGGCATTCGATTGAAACGTGCGGGTCAGGACGGACCACAGGGAATACCTCAGGAAACAACGGACAGGCCTGGGACCGACCGGCGTAAGGGCCTGATACTGCTGGATTTCGACGGGACCCTGGTCACCTTCGGCCACGACATCGGCTACATCCGCCAGCGGCTCAATGAGGTCCTTGAACCCCTGGGAATGGGCATCGACCTGCCTCCAGGTTACCTCCTGGAAGGGTTCCAGACCATCGAGGCCGAGCATCGCGCCCGGGGCGCCACCGAGGCCGAGACCGCCCACCTCATGGGCCAGCTGGAGCAGACCCTGATCAGGATGGAGGCCGAGGGCGCCACCCGGTGCATCCTGGTCGAGGGAACGGCGGAAGCCCTTGCATGGGTGAAGGAGGCCGGGTACGGCCTGGCCATCGTCACCCGGGGCCATCCCAGCTACGTCGACCCCCTGCTGGACCACTACGGCCTGGCCCATCTCATCGACGCCATCGTCACCCGGGCCGACGATATCCCCTTCAAGCCCCATCCCGCCGGAGCCCATCTGGCCGCGCGAAGGGCTGGTTTCGAGCCGGGCCGTCTTTGCGCTCGCAACTTCTATCTCGTGGGTGACCACACCATGGACATGGAGATGGCCCGGGCGGCGGGGGCCGTCGGTGTGGGGGTCCTGACGGGCCTGAGCACCGGCGATGAACTGCGGGAGGCCGGCGCGGCCCACATCCTTAAGTCGATCGCCGGACTGCCCGACCTGATCCCATGAGCGAGGCTGGAGCGACGGACGATGACGGGCCGGCGAAGGCTCGGAACGGGACCGGCCTGAAGGTGACCTACCTGGGGGTGGGCGAGGCCTTCGACGCGACCGAGCCCAACACCTGCCTGCTGGTGGAGAGCCCCGAGGTGACCCTTCTGCTGGACTGCGGTCTGGCGGCCGTGGCCCGGGTCTGGGAGGGCCTGCCCGATATCGAGGCTCTCGACGCTGTCTATTTAAGTCATACCCACGCCGATCATCTCTTTGGCCTGCCCAGCCTGCTGGTCCGCTATGCCGAGGAGGGCCGCCAGAAGCCCTTGACCGTTCTGGGCCGCCCGGGCCTGGCCGACCATGTGAAGCGGCTGGCCGATCTGGCCTACCCGGGCATCCTGTCCAAGCTGACCTACCAGCTCCGCTTCGGCGTCCTGGACCCGGGCGGCGCCGACAGGCCCGAAGGCACAACGACCCTGAACGCCGACGAATCTGAGGCGGTCATCGGCGACCTGTGGCTCAGGGTGGCCCCCACCCAGCACTCCATTCCCGCCATGGCCCTGCGCATCGATTGGTCGAGTTCTGCATCCTCTCGGGCCAGCCTCTGCTACTCGGGCGACGGAATGTGGACCGAGGGCTCGGCGGCGCTCTACGACGGTTGCGACCTCCTGGTCCACGAATGCTATCTCGACGAGAGCGAGCTGAGCGGTCATGCCTCGGTGGAGGCGGCCATCGAGCTCTATCATAAGGTCAGACCCAAGCGTATGGCCCTGGTCCATCTGCGGCGGACCCTGAGGCCCAGGCGGCAGGAACTGCTGAGGGGATTCGAGGATGAAGGATTGGGTATCGACATCCCCGCGGCGGGTGAGGTCATCCATCTTCGGTGAGGTGAACTCCCTTCTCCCTGCCCCTCAGCCGAAGTCGTACCCCACCAGCCTCAGGAGCACAAAGGGCGCCCAGATGAAGAGGCCGTAGCCCACGAAGAGCAGTTTGGGATAGATGGTCGGGACCGGAACCCGCTTGGCTCCCCACTGGAGGCTTCTTGATCGATAGAGCACCCAGGCGGCCCAGGCGGCGAAGCCGAACTCGATGATGGGGGCGTAGGGCTGGCCCCAGTGGAAGTAGATGAAATCGTTGAGCAGACCCCGGTCGGCCCGGTACTCCCAGAATCCGATGGGATAGCGGGTCTTGGAGAAGGGGTAGAAGAGCATGCAACCCTTGGAATCGAAGGAGTCTGAGACGATGTGGCTCCACTGACCCACCAGCACCGACATGAAGGCCAGCTTGGCCTTCAGGTTGGGCCTCCAGCCCGCCCCATGGAGGTAGTAGAGGTAGACCGCCAGGGCGATGATCAGGCCGAACAAGGGGGTGTGGAAGGTGCCCAGCTGTTGCCCCCGATGCTGTTCATGCTCGATGAGCCCGGTGTAGATGGCCACCTTCAGCAAGCCGAAGATATCGGGCACCGTGGCTCCCACCAGCAACCACCTCAGGTCCAGCCTGCCGGCATGCTTCTTGAAGATGAACTGCTCGGTGATGTGGGCCAGCCAGCACATGGTAGGGGACTTCCGGTTAGCTCCGGTGCAGACCCAGGCTGGGCCGTTTCTTATAGATTTTGGAGAGGTCGTCGAACCGTGGGGATGGGGATGGATGTGAGCCCCGCGTTCGGGTGGACCGGTTCACATGTTGCGTTCCTTCATCAGCGAGCTGTCTTCGATATGGTGGTGCTTGAACCACACCAGGGAGGCCAGGCCCACCAGCACGCTGAACCAGAGGGTCACCAGACGGTAGACCAGGGCGACGGCGGTGGCGGTGCCCAGGGCCACCTCCTTGTACTCGTGGAGCAGGGCCACGATGCCCCCCTCCTCGGCCACCAGACCTCCGGGGATCTGGGAGACCAGGCCCAGGATGACGGGGAAGGCGAAGACGAAACAGGTGGTGGCCGCCGCCATGTCCACCTCGAAGCCCTGTATGACCAGGTAGAAGGCCACCCAGGTGAAGCTCCACGAGGCCAGGGACAGCAGGGTGGTCAGGCCGAAGAGCCGGGGGTTGAGCAGGGTGTACGATGAGTCGAAGGCGGCGTCCAGGGCCTGGAGCATATCGGAACCGGGCCATCGACGATGCAGGTGGGCCATGCCGCGGCGGATCAGGCTTGGGCGGCGCAGGACCATGATGACGATGATCATGACCACCAGGGTGGCGCCGATGGTGATGAAGCCGAAGCCGAAGCTCAGGATGCCCACCATGGCCAGGACCATGAGGCCCAGCAGATCGGTGAGCCGCTCGGCCATGATGATGGGCAGGGTCCGACTGACCCCGGTGCCCTCCTTGACCTTGACCAGCCAGACCCGCACCGCCCCTGAAAGCAGGGCCGGGGTCAACAGCATCGACAGCCCGGCGAAGTAGAGCAGCAGGCCCTCCCGGTGGCTGACATCCACCTTCAAGTGATTGAGAAAACAGTTCCAGCGCAGGGCCCGGATCCCGTGGGAGGCCAGGTTGAGGAACAGTATGGGCAGCAGCAGGGGCAGGGGGAAACCGGAGACGGCCGAGGCGACATCGTCCCAGCTGGCATAGATGATGAAACCCAGGTAGAGGGGGACCGCGGCCGCGGTCACGATGACCAGCCAGGTGATGGGGGAGCGGGCCATGCCTTTGCCGCCTGCCAGGGCCAACCCAGCCGCCGATAAGGGCCTTTTGGTATCGACAGAGCTGTGAACAAAATGGATCAGAACAGCTCGATGGCGGCGTAGCCCACGACCTCGGACATGTCGTGGACATCCCCCGAGGTGGCGTACTTGAGCAAGCGCCCCTTGGTGGCGCCCTGGATGCGGGTGGCCTCGATGGTGGCGGCCGCAGGCCCCACGCCGCACATCGATATGCTGTGGCTGGCCACGGTCTCGTACAGGCCGGGGATGTCCATCTCCTCGATGTGCTCGATGGCCAGGGCGTCCTTGGTGTGGGCCACGCTGGCCGGCTCGTAGTGGGTGAAATCGGTGGAGGCGATGACCACGACCTCGCCATCGTGTTCCTTCAGGGCCTGGCCGACCTGCTCCCCCAGCCGCCTGGCGGTGGTCTGGTCCTGCATGTACATGTCGATGGGCACGAACCGCAGGTCGGGCTTGAGCAGTCTGAGAAAGGGCAGCTGGACCTCGATGGAGTGCTCCCGGCGATGGGCCACATCGGAGTTGTCGATGATGCCCGTAAAGAGCCGGCGGGCCAGCTCCAGGTCCACGGCCACCGGACCCAGGGGGGTGTTGTGGTCCTCCATGGTCAGGGCCACTCCCGAGCCTCGGCCGGTGTGGTTGGGACCGATGATGACCACCGTGTCAGGCATGCCGTCCCGGGCCAGGGCGGTGAAAGCGTGGGCGGCTATCTGACCCGAAAAGGGGTAGCCGGCATGGGGCACCACCAGGCCCTTGAGGCGGCCCTCCCGCTTGGGAGCCGGTTCGGGGATGGAGCCAGGGCCCATCCTGTGGGTGTAGGCCTTCTTGATGGAGCGTTTCAGGGCTGTTGCGTCACCCGGATAGAAGCCTCCTGCCGCGGCAGGGGTCCTCACAGGCTGGCCTCGAACTCCTCGAGGGTGAAATCGAACTCCTCGTCCTCGTCGATCTCGCCCCGGGCCTTCAGGATCTCACGGGCCAGGAGCCAGAACATCAGGGCCAGGGAGCGGCGACCCTTGTTGTTGCCGGGGATGACCACATCGACGAATCGGGTGAAGTTGTTGGCGTCGCAGAAGGCCACGATGGGCACGCCGATGTTGATGGCCTCCCGCAGGGCCTGGGAGTCGGCGTTGGGGTCGGTGAGCAGTACCACCTTGGGCTCCATGTAGCTGTCCAGCTTGGGATTGGTGAGGCGACCGGGGATGAAGCGTCCGGGGATGCACTCGCACCCGATTATCTCGGTGAAGCGGCGCACCGGCTTCTGGCCGTACTGCCGGGCCGACACCGCCAGGATCTGGGAGGGCTCGTACTTGGCCAGGAATGTGGAGGCCAGGGCGATGCGCTTGCTGGTCTGGGTGATGTCCAGAACGTAGAGTCCATCGTTGCGAACCTTGTAGATGAAGGGGGCCATGTCGGCCGATTTCTGCTGGGTGCCGATGTGGATGCCGGCGGTGAGGAACTTGTCCTCATCCAGCAGCAGGTCGGACAGGGGGGTCTCGGCCTCGGCTTCGGTCTCGATCTCGGTCGCGACGGGTTCTTCCAGTGCGGTCTCGGTCATGTGAGTTCCTCTTCGATGCGGATAAGCGTGTTGAGTTTGGCCAGCCGTTCGCCTCCGACCGTGCCGGTCTTGATCATGTGACAGCCCAGGCCGACGCCCAGATGGGCGATGCTGTTGTCAGTGGTCTCGCCCGAGCGGTGGGAGATGACGGTCTTGAAGCCCGAGCGATGGGCCAGGGCCACGGTGTTCAGGGTGTCGGTGAGGGTCCCCACCTGGTTGGGCTTGATGAGGATGGCGTTGGTGGCCTTGAGGGCCTGGCCCTCCTCCAGACGGCTGGCGTTGGTCACATAGAGGTCGTCGCCCACCACCAGACAGCGGTCGCCTACCTGACTGGTGAGCTCGGCATGGCTGGCGTAATCGTTCTCGTCAAGGGGGTCCTCCACGGCGTAGAGGTTGAAGCGGTCCACGAGCCCGGCCACGAAATCGACCTGCTCCTCGGGGGTCAGGGTGCGGTCCCCGTAGTGATATTGGCCGTCGTGGTAGAACTCGGAGGCCGCCAGGTCCAGGGAGGGGCGGATCTCGATCTCAAGCTCGTCGCCCATCTCCTGGCAGGCGCGGGAGACCAGTTCCAGGGCCTCCACATCCTCCAGCTGGGCCGTCCAGGCGCCCTCGTCGCCCTTGCCCAGGGCCGATTCGGGGAAACGCTCCTCCAGCAGTTTCTTCACCCGGTGGTGGACCTTGGCGTTGGCTATCACCGACTCGGCGGTTGTGGAGCCAAAGGATATCACCAGATACTCCTGGATGGTCGTGCCACCCACGGAGTGAGCCCCGCCGCCCAGTACATTGCCTTGGGGCATGGGCAGATCGGACAGGTTGAGGCCGCCGACATAGCGGTAAAAGGGAAGGTTCAGGCTGTCGGCCGCCGCCTTGGCCGCGGCCAGGGAGATGGCCACCGCCACGTTGCCGCCGATGTGGGAGAAGTTGTCGGTGCCGTCCAGCTCGTGGAGCTGGGCGTCCACGCCGTGCTGGTCCGAGACATCCTGTTCCATCAGGGATGGAAGCACCTCCAGACGGGCCAGCTTGATGCCGCCATCCACGCCTCCCTCGGGCCAGGCCGATACCTCGTGGGTTCCGGTGGAGGCTCCCGAGGGTGCCGCCGCCCGCCCGAAACCATGGGCGGTTCGGATATCCACCTCGACGGTGGGATTGCCCCGACTGTCCAGGATCTTGCGGATGGTGGCCTTCTCGATGATCATGCTTCTTCCTTCTTGTACGTCGCAATGGGGATGGTGCCCGCCTCGTACTCCTTGATGGCGATGAGGACCGGGTCGATGAGCTCCTCGGTCACCTCGACGGTGACTGGAGCACCCATGCTTATCTGGAGCGCTCTGGCTCCGATGATTCGCGCCTTCTCAAAGCGTGTAATTGCCAAAAAAGACCTCCTTGGGTCTCGTCGAGAACGCTCGATACTTGGGGTGTATATAAAAGGATTGTCGAGAGAATCGCGATGGCGGCGATTCTCTCGCTGAGGACAGTCCGTAGGACTGGCCGACCATCGAGCCAAGGTGGAACTGGTCCTGCGGAATGGCGCGAGCTTGCCGAGCATGTTCAGACAGAAAATCTCATATCGATCACCCCCCAAATCTCTGTTCTCACCGGCGTTTATCATCCCTAATTATCATCCCCATTAGCGAAGCCTTATAGGCTCAACCCGCCCTGGGGTGGCCCCGTTACTATGAAGTATGTGATCGTAACGGGCGGCGTCTTGTCGGGGCTCGGGAAAGGCATCTCAGCGAGTTCAATAGGCCTGTTGCTGGCGGGCCAGGGCTACGAGGTCACGGCGGTCAAGATCGACCCCTATCTCAACTGCGATGCCGGCACCATGAACCCCTACCAGCACGGCGAGGTCTACGTGATGGAGGACGGCTCCGAGGTGGACCTGGACCTGGGCAACTACGAGCGCTTCCTGGACCGGGACCTCTCGGCCGACCACAACATCACCACCGGCAAGGTCTACCGCCAGGTCATCAACCGGGAGCGGCGGGGCGATTATCTGGGCGACACCGTCCAGATCATCCCCCACATCGTGAACCAGATCAAGGATTCCATCAAGGAGGCCGCGGACAAGGCCAAGGCCGACATCTGCATCGTCGAGATGGGCGGCACCGTGGGCGACATCGAGTCCATGCCCTTCCTGGAGGCGGTGCGTCAGCTCCACCGAGAGGTGGACCATCCCAACCTGGTCTTCGTCCATACCACCCTGGTCCCGGTCATGGGCGTGGTCGGCGAGCAGAAGACCAAGCCGACCCAGCATTCGGTCAAGGAGCTGCGGGGCCTGGGTATCCATCCCGATGTCATCGTGGCCCGATGCGAGAATCCCCTGGAAAAGAGCATCATCGAGAAGCTCAGCCTCTTCACCGACGTGCCCCGGCGGGCCATCATCTCCGCCGCCAACGCCCCCTCCATCTACCACGTGCCCCTGCGCTTCGACTCCCAGGGTGTCACCGCCTATATGCTGGACCGCCTGGGCCTGCCCCCGGCCAAGGAGGACCTCTCCCAGTGGCGCAGGTTCGTCTCGGCCTGGGAGATCAGCCAGGAGGGTCCCGAGGTCGAGCTGGCCCTCATCGGCAAGTACACCCACCTGAAGGACTCCTACATCTCCCACGTCGAGGCCTTCAACCACGCCGCGGCGGCCCTGGGCTGTCGCCCCAAGATCCGCTGGCTGGAGGCCACCGAGCTGGAGGACAAGGGTGCCGAGTTCACCGCCCAGGCCCTCGCCGGGGTGGATGGCGTGCTGGTGCCTGGAGGCTTCGGGGTCCGGGGCTCCCAGGGCAAGATCCTGGCCACCGCCTGGGCCCGCGAGAACCAGGTGCCCTTCCTGGGGATCTGCTTCGGCTTCCAGATGGCGGTGGCCGAGTTCGGCCGGTCGGTGATGGGCCTGGAGGGTGCCAACTCCTCGGAGCTGGACGAGGAGACACCCCATGCCGTCATCTCCCTGCTGCCCGAGCAGGAGGGTGTCGAGGACATGGGCGCCACCATGCGCCTGGGCAGCCATCCGGTCCTGCTGGCCCCCGACAGCCGGGCCGCCACCCTGTACAAGGCCACCGACATCACCGAGCGTCACCGTCACCGCTTCGAGGTCAATCCCGATTACATCGAGCGCTACGAGGCGGCCGGTCTCCGTTTCACTGGCCGCGACCCGTCGGGACGGCGGATGGAGGTCTGCGAGCTGGAGGGCCATCCCTTCTTCGTCGCCTCCCAGTTCCATCCCGAGTTCAAGTCCCGGCCCCATCGTCCCAGCGCCCTCCACTACGGATTCCTGGAGGCGGCCATGAAGCATCGAGTGAGCGCGCCCGGTGGTCCCGCTGAGGCGGAGGGCCCGCTCCTGGCGGTTGATGAAGAGAGCAACCCCGTGGCCGCAGTGACCAGTGCTGTTTGATCCTTGTGATCCTCCAATCGGCCCGTTCAGGGCCGAGCCTCCCAGCCCTGCTGCCCGTCTGTCGACGTGAAAATGAGCTCGAGCTTTGCAAAAATGCCCCAAATTGAGCGAGATAGTTCTTGAATCGGTCACTTTTTCCGGGACCGCAAGTATTTTAGGGCATGTCCCCATGGTACCCATGGCTTGCCAGAATGATAGCACACACACAAGTTCCAGAATAGCAAGCTCGGAGGTATGCCAACCTGGGGAAAGGGAGTGGGCCATTGGACCTCCCATTTGATATTTAACCGACCTGGTAAATTTCGGTTTACCCGGGGTGTCGATTTGTTCCATTGATGTTGGGATCAAGTCGATGGAGCGTTGGTCCTTGCCGCTTCCCGGCTCCTTTATCGACATATTCGGCCCACAAGGTCTATCAACCCCATATTGATACCCAGTTCATGTGTGTTGGGGCTCAACTTACTGGCCGATCTGTGGCAATTCCATATCCCTCCTGGCGCAAAATGGGGCTTGCCATCCTGGGCTTGATCGCTTTCACCTTTGTTGTAGTGTTCGCTACAAGTGAACCCACCCAGGGGGCGACCTGGTACGTCGATGATGACGGAGGGGTCGATCACGATACCATCCAGGCGGCCATCGACAGCGCCGCGGCAGATGACACCATCCGCATCTACAACGGCACCTATCATGGGAACCTGATGGTGAACCGGACCGTTGAGCTCATCGGCAACGGCAGTGGCTCCACCTTCATCGTGGGAAACGGGAGCGGCGATGTCGTGACGGTCACCGCAGATGGGGCCCACCTGGAGGGGCTCTCCATCACCGGGAGCGGCGGCAATCCCCATTCAGCCCTCAACGTCACCTCCGACTCCAACACCCTCAGCGACCTCAACTGTTCCAACAGCTCCTGGAACGGCATATTTCTATTCCATTCCGATGGGAACGAGCTCACCAACAACACCTGCGAGAACAACACCTGGAACGGCATATACCTAGACCATTCGGACGGAAACTACCTGGGCTACAACAATTGCTCCTTCAACTACCGGGAGGGCATCTACCTCAACACCTCTTTCAACAACACCATCGTCCACAACAACTGTTCGTCCATGGAGGACGATACCGGGATCCTCCTCTCGCTGTCCGAGCGCAACACCATCTCCCACAACATCTGCTCGAACAATGAGTTCGATGGCATCCGCCTATCGTTATCCAATCACAACACCGTGAGCTACAACCGGGGTGACGACAACGGCCAATCGAGCCTCCATCTGATCAACTCCACCTGGAATCTCATCGGCAACAACACCGGGGCCCGGAGCGCCAATCCGGGCCTCTTCCTGAGTTACTCTGATGACAATCTGATGATCAACAACACCCTGACCGAGGGCGGAAGCCACAATCTCTACCTGAAGTTCTCCGACGGTAACATCATCACCCAGAACAACGCCTCGGGCTCACAGGGACTGAGCGGCATCTACCTCTACCGGTCGGACAACACCACCATCGTCGGCAACGATTGCCATTACAACGACGACGATGGGATCATGCTCGACCAGTCCCACGAGAACACCGTCGATGGGAACCATGTCTCATGGAGCGGGGACAAGGGCATCGTGGTCGAATGGTCCAACAACAACTCCCTTGAGGGCAACCTCCTGAGGCGGGCCTGGGACCACAATCTCTACCTGCGCCATGCCAATGACAATCACATTGCCGAAAACAACATCTCCGGCTCCCGGGATGGCAGTGGTATCAGCCTTTATCGATCCAACAACAACACCATCAAGGGCAACGATTGCCAGGCCAATGCCTACACCGGCATCTGGCTGGAGGGTTCGAACGACAATCAGGTGTCTGGCAACATCGCCAACAAGAACGAGAACAGCGGTTTCGGTATTGTCTCTTCAAACAACAATACGATCTACTGGAATGAATGCTGGGGTAACGATGGTCCCGGTATCTGGCTCAACCAGTCCCACCGGAACACCATCATCTCCAACAACTGCACGGGATCGACCGGTAGCAGTGGGATATATCTTCTCGATTCCGATGGCAACAGCCTCACCTTCAACACCTGCAAGATGAACGCTTTCGCCTGTATCTGGATCGAAGGGTCCGACAACAATATCCTGAACGGCAATACCTGCGAGGACAACGAGGGCACGGGCATCGGCCTTGACGATTCCCATCACAACACCATCAACCGCAACTCCATCATCAACAACAAGTGGGGGTATTATCTGGGATACTCCGACCTCAACACCTTCACCTGGAACGTCGTTCGGAACAGCCAGCTGGAAGGGGCCTACCTTTACGATGCCAACAACAACACCCTCAGCGAGAATGAGTTCACAGGAAACAATGACGGGTTGACCTTGGTCATGCTGTCGGCCGACAACACCATCGAGCACAACGACATCGTCAACAGCACGGTCTACGGCATCGACGCCAGCAGCAACAACGGTGTCACCGTGAAAGCCGAGAACAACTGGTGGGGCGATGCGTCGGGACCCTACAACGGGAACGACAATCCCGATGGCGAGGGTGATTCGGCCTCCGTGGGCGTCGATTTCGATCCCTGGCTGACCGCAAGCTACAACAGCCCCCCCGAGGCCATCATCATCCTCATCGACCCCGATGAGGCCCTGGAGGGGGAGCTGGTCGACCTGAACGGGGCCGGGACCGACCAGGATGGGTCCATCATCGCCTACCAGTGGGTGTCCGATATCGACGGCGACCTGAGCGACCAGGCGGCCTTCACCACCGATACCCTCTCACCCGACGACCATGTCATCACCTTCCGGGTCCAGGACAACGAGGGTCTCTGGTCCAACTGGGAATACGCCGCCCTTGAGGTCAACGGCAGGCCCACCGTCAACGTGACCAAGCCGACACCGGACGCGAAGGTGGGCCAGACCATCAAGATGGAGGGGACGGCCGATGACGACGGACAGGTGACGGTGGTGGAGGTGGCCATCGATGACGGCGACTGGGGTCCGGTGTCGGGGACCGATGAGTGGACCTACACCCTGGACGCCTCTGACCTGGCCGACGGCAAGCACATCCTCAAGGTGCGAGCCTACGACGGGTCTCAATATTCCGAGGTCGTTACTTTCGAGGTGACCATAGACAGTGACAAGGACGATGACGGCTCGGCGCCCCCGCTGGTGATGGCGATGGCGGCCGTGGTTCTGGCGGTGTTCTGCCATCGTCGCTGGCGACGGCGAGGATGACGAAAAGGTGACCGCCAGGGAATGGGAAAATATCACAAGATCATTAGCAGAATTTTATATATCCAGCGTCATTACGGTTGTTTGAGCCATGGCTTTCGAAATGGATCAATTGAATCAAATGCAATCTGGTTCTGGATACCAAGTAAATGGATTTCTCATCCAGATCCGTGAGAGGCCTGGCCCATGATAGAAGGTGAGTGAATGGTAAGCAAGAAAACAGGTGGAATAGTGCTGATCGCCGTGGGCGTTCTGTTCTTGATCGGCGCAATATTCATGCACATGTGATATACCGGCAACCAAGAGACCTACGATGATAACGAGGCGGCCGTACCCGGTTATGCTGAAAGCCCAGCAGGCCAGGATGCCCAGGATACCCTGGACACCCAGGAGAGATTTCGGATGATCTGTGGTGTGATAGGCATCATCCCCCTGATATTGGGTGCGGCGTTGTTCGTGAAGTTCAAGGACCTGTAAGTATTCCGGTATCTGGACGCAACTCGTCCGGGTCGTTGACCCGACTCTGATGACCGCTCAGATGGCACCCGTCGCAACGGCGATGCCCAGTGCGGTGGCGATTATGGCGCCCACGGCGGCGGCCACCTTGCCCCAGTGGATGGGCCACGAGCCCTGAACGTTGCCGGTCTGGCCGTTGATGAGGAAGTGGTACTGCTTGGTGCCGTAGAGGTAGTTGGCCAGGTAGATGGGCAGGAGAATGTGCTTCCACGTCGGCTTTTGCAGTCGGGTGCGGACCTTCAGGCCCCGCTGGGTGTCTCCGCCCAAGGCCCGCCGGCAGGCCCGGTGCTCGGCGTTCTTCATGGTGTTGCGAGCCTGGCCCCACATCTCCTTGGGGTCGTTGGTGTACTCCTCGGCCGAGAAGCCCGCCAGGTACTCGCCGGCAAAGGGCTCCAGCTTGGTGGTGTGGAAGGGTTCGATCTTGTGCATGGTCTTCTCGGGCAGACCCCGGGAGGCATAGACCAGGATGTCATCGTAGAAGTGTGAGTGATGGCCCCGTTTGTGGGTCCAGCGGGTCTTGCGCACCCGCCGTTTGTTGTCCCCCGAGCCCACGGTGACGTAGTAGTAGTCGCCCCGATAGCCCGACCAGTCCGATTCAGCCTGGGCGTCGAAGGTGAAGAAGGGCGTGTAGATGCCTTGCAGTTTGGTCATGGCCGCCTGACCCGAAAGGGCCTTGGGCGCGAAGAGCTTCCGCCACCACGATGAGAGCCACTGTCTGTACTTGGAAATGGCCGCCTCCTGATCGAAGGCGAAGGGTATCAGACCGCTGGGACGGATGAGATCGGGGTTGCTGGGCTGTTCTATGATGGCGTCGGATTCGCAGTAGGCGCACTGGGTGGAGATTGTCTTGGCCTCCACCGACTGGACCGCGCCACAGCTCTTGCATCTGAAGGTGCGCTGCTCCACCTCCAGGCCCTTCTTGGAGGTGGCCGGGGCCGGTGGCAGGGCTTCCAGCTCGTGCTCCTCCTCCACCTCCTCGGGAACGAAGTCGATGTCGATCTCGTTCTCGGTGCCGCAGTAGGGGCATTCCATCTTGGGAGAGCCGGGAGCGTACTCCAGGGCCGCGCCGCACGACTTGCAGGGAAAGCCGCTGATCTGCTCCATCTTCTCCTTGCCTGCACCCTCGGTGGGAGTGTCGGGTCCTTCAGCTCCTTCATCCATCTCGTCGCCCATGGGTTCACCCGGTCTTGGTCCCGCACTCCGGGCAGAACTTGGCTCCAGCCGCCAGTTGATGGCCGCATTCGGCACACTTGGGCGGGGCCATGGAGTTGCCGCATTCCCTGCAGAACTTGGAGCCCTCCTTGACCTGGGCGTTGCACTTGGGACAGGCCACCGTGGCTGCCTTGGCCGGGGCCTGAGAGGCGCCGCAGTTGGGACAGAACTTGGCCCCGGTTGACAGGGCGGTGCCGCACTTGACGCAGGGTTTGCCGCCGATGGGGGCCGGGGCCTGGGCCGGTTGGTTCATGGCGCCCATCATCTGGGATCCCATGCCGATCCCGGCGCCAAGGCCCACGCCGGCTCCAGCGGCTCCTCCGCCACCGGGCTGGGAGGCCGCGTCGCGCATGGCCGCTCCCGACTGGTACTGCATGTAACTGGTACCGGTGATGGCCATCGAGGAACGGGCATCCACGGCCTTCTGCACCGCCTCGGGCATGGAGATGTGCAGACCGATTATCTTGTTCACCTCGATGCCATAGGGGGCGAAGTGGTCCTTGGAGTTGGCCAGGATGACCTGCTCGATCTCCTCCAGGTTGGCCGCCAGGTCAAGCACCGCCAGGCCTCGCTTCTTCATCTCGCCCAGGGCGTCGTAGGTGACCACCAGCACCTGCTCCTTCAGCCGCTCCTCGACGTCCCGCTTGGTCGAGACCCCCAGGGTGCCCACGAACTTGTTCATGAAGTTCTCGGGACTGGAGATGCGGTAGCGGAACTGGCCGAAGACTCTCAGGCTCACCACGTGGAACTCGGGGTCCCGGAACTGGTAGGGCTGTTTGGAGCCGAACTTGCCGTCGAAGGGTTTCTTCTGCAGGTAGTAGACCTCGGCCCTCTGCTCGACCCCCGAGAGCATCTTGACCAATCGGCCCACGATGGGCGCGTTGATGGAGGTGAGGGCGTACCGGTCGGGGCGGTCGAAGTAGGCCAGGGCCTTGCCATCGCGGTAGAAGGCGGCTATCTCGTCCTCCCGCACCACCACGTTGTCGTTGAGCCGGATGTTGCGCGGGTGCTTCCACATCAGGTTGCCTCGCTTGGTGGCGGGCTCCCAGTCGAAGGTCTTGGAACCGAAGAGGCTCATCAGACCACCTCGGTGCCGGTTATGGAGCGGATGCGGCGACCGAAGGTGTCCGACAGCTGGCGGATCTGGGCCTTCAGGGCACCCTGGTGCTCCTTCATCTCCGCCTCGTTCTCGGCCTGGGCGGCGCCGCACAGATCGGCCGCGGTCTGACCCATACGGCCGATGCCTCCCAGCAGGCTCATGTCGAAGTCGTACAGGGCGTTGAGCTCGGCCTCCTTGATCTCGATGTCGGCCACCCAGCCCGAGTAGCCCTGCTCGGCGTGGCGCACCTCGCCCTCCAGGGTCTCCAGCTTATTGATCAGGCGTCCGATCTTGTCGAGCTGTCCGATCATGTAGTTCTCGGCGGCGGCCTCCCGCGCGTCCTCCACCTGACGCTGGACCCGGCCCAGCTGGTCGGCCAGCTGATGACGCAGCATGGCGTCGGCGTCCCGCAGGTCCTCCCGCGCCCGGTAGCCCTTGAAGCCAGGTACCAGGTTCTGGATCTTCTTGAGCAGGCCCTTGTCCTCATCAACTCGTTCGCGCAGGTCGGTCATGGTAACCCGAGGTCAATGCGCAGAGATATTTAGTATTTTTGAGGATATCAAACAGCCTAATCCGGAGGCAGCCAGATGTTGGAGAACACAGGGCTGGAGACGTAGGGGATCTTCTCGATGTCGAAGATGGGGACCTGCTCCTCCTTGCCGCAATCCTTGCAGATCAGATAGGGTGCCGCCTCCCTGGATTCCATCTCCACCGTTCCCGTTCCACACGCCTTGCAGCTCAACAACTCGCCTACGGCCTCATGGTGTTCCTCTTCCAGGCCCTGGAGGCAGGCCACCCCAAATGGGGTGATCTTGTAGGCCGAGATGTAGACATGGTGGGAGGTGGCGAGCTTCAAACGGTCCACCAGGCCTCTTTCACGCAGATCGATGATATCATCCATGCCGCCGCGGCTGATGTTGGCATAGCGCATCTGTCCCATGTACTCCACCAGCATGGGGGCAAAATCATACTCTGTGAACACGCCCATCCGGATGCCGCGGTTGACCAGGGACATCAGGGGTATGCGTTTGATCCAGGTCTCTGTATCATCCTGTGATTGGGCCGGTTCCGAGAATCTGGATATCACCAGCAGCAATCGTTTCTGATCGTTCGTCAGCTCTTCTGCCAACTGCTCATCCGCCAACTGCTCTTCCGCCATCTCATCCACCTCCTCTCGCCGTCAGACCCATGCGTCGCTTGACCCGCCTGACCTGACCTGAGTTCAGCAGACCCTGGGCCTCAAGGTCCCTCAGCACGAAGTCCACCGTGAACTGGGCCTGGCCTTTCTTGTCCTCGGTGAAGGCCTGCAAGTAATGGATATGGCCCTTCGCCAGGTTGTAGTTCAACGTCAGGG
Source organism: uncultured archaeon (assembly GCA_964384995.1). Classification (GTDB taxonomy): domain Archaea; phylum Thermoplasmatota; class Poseidoniia; order MGIII; family CAYLMJ01; genus CAYLMJ01. Next base: position 39,976 of record CAYLMJ010000014.1, read on the forward strand.
TGTAGAATATCTTGTCCTCACCCTTGGGTTCCTTGTGATACCAGGAGGTGCGGTGGCCCGTGGGCTCTATGTTATCGAACATCACCTCCTTGGTGGCGATGTAGTTGCGCAGTTTGTCGGGAGTGGTCCGGACATCGATGGGCAGTCGCAGGTTCAGGGTGTAATCCTTGGCCAGCTTCTCCAGCTTCATCTTGTCCTTGGAGGCGTTGATGAGCTTGAAGAAGACCACGGTGAAGATGATCCAGAAGACAACTCCGGAGATGACCTGGGGGAAGCCTCCCCAGAAGTTGGGACTGCCAAAGAGTTCCCAGTTCTTCTCGTGGACCTCGTTGTAATCATCCACGGCCTTCATTGCCAGATCGGAAAGCTTCAGGCCGAGAGCTCCCGACGAGATGACGGACAGTATCTTCAACGCCGCCCCGCTGTAACGTGAGGCCTTGACGTTGGCGGCCATGGCCAGCTGGGCATCCGAGCCCTGCTGGACATTGCTGGCCATGAGCTTGGACAGCTCTCGCATCCTTTTCTCGGCCAGCGTGTTGAGCATGTCCCGGAGCCCTTTGACCTCATCCACCAGTCCCGAGGATACCATCTCCATGTCCTTTATCTTCTGGGTGGTGACCCGCACCTCACGTCCTATCTCGAGTATCTCGGCCAGGCTCTGGTTATCCTGGTCCAGCTCTTTGGAATGGACTTCCCACATCGCCTCTCTCTCGTTGATGGCCGTGGTCATGGAGGCGATGATCTCCTCGATGAGGACGATGTCGGCGCCCACCTCGGCCAGCTCTCCCTCAAGACGGTCGATGACCCGTTCATTTTGCAGGTTCAGGATGCTGTGACGCAGATCCTTCATGCGGTCCCACATCTTCCGCAAGCGGGCGAAGAAGGTGGCCTGGAAGAGTTGCAGGCCGCGCAGTGAGCCATAGAAGGATAGGACCGGCTGGAAGTGTTCGGGCCGGGAGGTGACCAGGATCATGCCGTTGGTTCCCAGGATCAGCTTTTCGTCTGAGGTCAGGTCAACGAACTTGTAGGCGATATCCACGATCTGGTTGATCTCGTTCTCCTGTGTCTCCCCGTCCTGGTAGTCGGTCGCCTTGGCCTGCCCCGGTTGCAGCTCGGAGCACATGGCGATGGTGAACTTGGGCCGGTTGGGCGTCTTGCCGTAGACCAGGGTCAGGATCCGGCGTTGGAACTGGGACAGCAGGGCCTCCATCATCAGCGAGGTGTCCTGCACCAGATCAGCCATGATGGCGGTGGTGTCGTCAAGGGAGAAATCCGAATCCTGATCGCGAATGCTCTCCAGCTTGATGGCGTAGTTGATGAACCCCGACTTGTCCACGTGGGTTCCGATCCCCTCGATCTGCTCGACCTGTTCGGGGTACTCGATGGCCGCCTTGAACTTGATCCAGTTGTAGCGATCGAAATCCTCCAGGGATACCCGGGTGAACATGGGCATCATGGAAAAGGAGGGGGTGGTGGGGACCTCGTCCACCTTTCCGGTCACCAGCGAGCTCTTGATCCCCTTCAAGCTGTCGATGGATTCGTTGAACGTTGAGATGGCGTTCTGGCCGAACTTGCACCATTCGGACATGTTCAACTGCAGGTCCTTGAAGAAAAGATGACTCTTGTGAACGAACTTGGTCCCATCGGTTTTGGATCCCATTGCGCCGGTATAGTGCGCCCCCTTAAAAATTTCAACTGGAAGATGATACTTGGGATCCCTTGGTCGATCTTGGCCCCCGCCCCGGCTTCAGCGGATGGCAAGGGTGGCATCATGGGTATTTTCTGGAATGGTCATCAACGTTTCCCCGAAGGTCGACACCTCAACCGGTGACACAGCTCACGATTCGCATAGTCCCTTATACCCACCCCGGCTCCCCGGGCTGATTCATGCCGGCCCTATCCCCCAAGAGCATCGTCCTTTTGACGGTCTTCATCGACCTGATGGGCTTCTCCATCATCATCCCCCTGGTCAACTACCTGGTGGAGGACCTGGAAGGTGACATCCTCCATGTGGGCCTGCTCATCTCCTCCTACTCCTTCGCCCAGTTCCTCTTCCTGCCCATCTGGGGGCGTCTGTCCGATCGCATCGGCCGGCGGCCGGTCATCATCTTCGGTCTGGCCGGTTCCACCCTCAGCTTCACCATCTTCGGCCTGGCCGACCCCGAGCTGGGATTGAGCTCCAACGTGACCCTGCTCTTTGGCATCCTGCTCTGCTCCAGGGTGATCCAGGGGGTGGCCAACGCCAACCTGGCCGCCGCCTACGCCTACATCGCCGACATCACGCCCCCTCAACGGCGGGCCAAGGGCATGGGGCAACTGGGAGCCATCTTCGGCCTGGGCTTCATCCTGGGTCCGGCCATCGGAGGCACCATCGGTCAGTGGCACATCTGGCTGGCCGCCGCCTTCGCCGCCGCTCTTTCCGGGATCAACATGGTGGCCGCCCTGCGCTGGCTGCCCGAATCCCTGCCACCCGAGGATCGTACCCTTACCAAACCGCCCCTGAAGGAGGCCGTGCGGATAACGGTGGGTTACTTTCGCACCCCGGTTCTGGGCCTGCTCCTGTGGGTCTTCGCCCTCTTCATGCTCTCCTTCTCGGTCATCTTCGGGGTCTACATCGAGTTCGTCAAGGACGAGCTGAATGGCGGATTGATGGAGGCGGGCCTGCTCTTTGCCTACATGGGCTTTGTCTCGCTGGTGGTCCAGGGGTGGTTCGTCGACCCCATGGTCGAGCGCTGGGGGGAGCTGGTCAACACCCGGGCCGGACTGGTCCTGATGGTGGTGGGCATCGCCCTGATCCCGCTGAGCTGGGACATCCCCTCCGTGGCCCTGGTCACCACCATCTTCTCGGTGGGCTCGGGCATGATCCAGCCGGCCATCAACTCCCTCATCTCCCGAGCCGTGGGGCCCCGACAGCAGGGGGCGGTGCTGGGTTTGAGCCAGTCCCTGGGTGCCCTGTCACGAGCCGTGGGACCCGCAACCGGAGCCGTGGTCTGGACCATGTGGGGCTACGCCGCCCCGTTCTACCTGGCCTCGGCGCTGATGGTGGGGACGCTGGGTCTGGCCCTGGCGGTCAGGATGGACCGGGCACAAAGGAGCGACGAGACCCTGCCCTCGACCTGAGGCGACGATTCTATATCCTTTGTAGAAGCTGTTCCATCGCCATTCTCCCCTTCTCCTTCCTCCCACGCCTTGCTGTCAGCTTCCTGCCTGCCAAGCCTTAAGCTGGCCCCCTCAATGGAGGCCCATGGGCCGCCGCCGACCCTCCCGCCGCCGCTCCAAGGCCATGCTGGCCACCGCCCGGGAGCGCATTGACTATCTCTTCGAGCTGGCCCACCTGGAGGCGGCCAAGGGCCTTGGGGAAGGGGAGGGTGACCTGGAACTGGCCCACCGGTCGGTGCGACTGGCCCGGTTCATCGGCATGCGCTACAATCTGCGCCTCTCTCCGGAACAGAAACTGCGCATGTGCCGCCACTGCCACGCCTTCCTCTGGCCGGGCAGAACGGCCAGGGTTAGACTGAGGCAGGGGACGATGACGGTCCAGTGCCAACAGTGCGGCAGGCAGAACCGGAGAGGGTACGGGACTGAGCATGGACCACCTCGGGCAGATTGAAGCTCCGGTGTCGGGAGTGAGAGCGTGACCCACAACATCGTCATCCTCCCCGGTGACGGCATCGGCCGCGAGGTGATGGCCCAGGGACGGGCGGTCCTGGAGACCCTCGCCGACAGGTTCGACCTCGCCCTGGACCTGCGAGAGGTTCCCTGCGGGGGCCAGCATTACCTGGAGACCGGTGAGGAGTGGCCGGCCGGAACCTTCGAGCTTTGCCGGGACTGGTCCGACGCCGTTCTCCTCGGTGCGATGGGGCATCCGGGTGCCAAACTGCCCAGCGGTTTCAACGCCGGTCACAACGTCATCTTCGACCTGCGCTTAGGTCTCGACCTCTATGCCAACTTGCGGCCCGTGAAACTGCTCCCCGGTGTTACCCACAGGGTATCGGAAAGCCACGAACAGGTCTGGTCTCCCAAGGATGTGGACCTGGTCATCGTCAGGGAGAACACCGAAGGTCTCTACGCCGGTACCCACTCAATGGCGGGGGATGAGAACGGGCAAACCTTGCCGCGCAAGGCGACCGTTGGAGCGTCAGACCATGAGCGGGTCATCGACGAGCGGATCATCACCACCAGGGGTTCGGAGCGCATCGCCCGCTTCGCCTTCGAAATGGCCCGTGACCGGGATGGACAGCGCCAGGTCACCTGTGTGGACAAGTCCAATGTCCTGCGCGGCTGTCAGCTCTTCCGCTCCTGCTTCGATCGTATCGGCAACGAATATCCCGATATCCACCGGGGCCACGCCTACATCGACGCCTTCTGCCAGTCCCTCATGCGTGAGCCTGCGAAATACGACGTTGTGGTCACCACCAACATGTTCGGCGACATAGCCACCGACCTGGCCGCAGTGCTCCAGGGGGGCATGGGCATGGCCGCCTCGGCCAACTTCGGCAATGGGCACGCCCTCTTCGAGCCGGTCCACGGCTCGGCTCCGGACCAGGCGGGCCAGGATACGGCAAATCCCACCGCTCTGCTGCTTTCGGTGAAACTAATGCTAGAATACCTGGGTGAGCGGAACGACGACCCTGGGGGCCAAAAGGCGGCCCTGGCATTGGAAGAGGCTCTTGTGGAGGTCCTGGGCCGTGTTGAGCTGCGGACTCCCGACCTGGGAGGGAACGGCCGATGTTCGCGGTTCGGCTCGGCGGTGGTGGAGAGACTGGGAACGGGTTGAACAAGAGGGTGAGGGGACGCCCTCGATGGCCTCGTTCCAGGGTCCCCAAGGGTTTAGTATGTCCTGGGCCATGGGGGGTCGGGTGAGTGTGTGCAAGCTCCTGTGACCATGTTGGACAACATGTGCCAGTCCTGCGGTATGCCCATGAACGGGTTGGACCAGCGTGGTGGAAACCTTCCCGACAATCGTTACTGTGTCTACTGCACCGACGAGGCCGGTGAGCTGAAGCCCTACAAGACCGTGCTCAATGGAATGGCCGCCTTCATGGCCAAGAGCGAGGACATCCCCATCGAGAAGGCCCTGGCCAAGAGCGAGGCCTACATGACCCACCTGCCCGCCTGGCGTGATAGTCGGGATTGATAATTGGGCCGTTGGATGAAAAAGCAGGGAGATGATGGGAGGTCGTGTCCCGACCCCTGCCGGATTGGCTCTCTCCCCAGGCCGAGATCCAGGAAGACCTGAAGACCGTCACCGTGCCTGAGCGCAACGGTCACTACCATCTTGACAACCGGCTCAACGACCGCACCTCCACCGAATGGCTCCAGTTCCAGAAGTCGTGGTTCGTCCTCAATCCCAAGCCCAGGGACGATGAGGTGCTGCTACATCCGGCCAAGTTCCCCGAGGAGCTGGTCCACGAGTTCGTCAGCTTCTTCACCAAACCGGGTCAGCTGATCCTGGACCCCATGGCGGGAACCGGCTCGACCCTGGTGGGGGCCCTTCAGACCGGCCGGTCGGCCATCGGCATCGAACTGCAGGAGAAGTATGCCGATATCGCCAGCCAGAGGGTGGGAACCCTGAAGCGCGACCACGCCGAGATGGACGATCTGACGGCCGAGGTCCATGTCCACGATGCCGTCCAGCTGGAGGAGCTGAGACTGCCGCCCATCGATTATTGCCTCACCTCGCCTCCCTACTGGGACATGCTCAAGGCCTCCGGATTCGAGACCCAGAGAGAGAGGGCGGCCAACGGCCTGGACGTGGATTACTCGGATGACCCTTCCGACGTGGGGAATATAAAGGATTACGAGGAGTTCGTGGACTCGCTGGTGGATGTCTATTCCCGGGTGTTCAATGTGCTCAGACCCGGAGCGTACATGACGGTGGTGGTCAAGAACGTCAAGAAGGGGCCCCGGCTGTATCCCCTGGCCTGGGACCTGGGCCGCCGTCTGGGCGAGATCTACCTGCTCAAGGATGAGCGCATCTGGTGTCAGGACAATCAGAGGCTGGCTCCCTACGGTTACCGGTACGCCTGGGTCTCCAACACCTTCCATCACTACTGCCTGAACTTCAGGAAGGAAGCGGAATAGGAAAGCGCCTCCGCTCGACGAACAAGGACAGGCCGATTGGGTGACCTTAATAGGACCCTTTCCCTCGAACTTTCAATGCCTTCCGCCACTGCCATTGCCTCCTCATCGCCCGTGAAGGGGACTAAAGGCATGGTATGCGCCAGCCAGCCGCTCGCTGCTCGCATCGGGCTGGACATCCTGAAGCAAGGAGGCAGTGTCGTCGATGCTGCCATCGCCACCAACGCCGCCCTGGGCCTGATGGAGCCCACCAGCTGTGGGGTGGGCGGCGACCTCTTCGCCCTTGGCTGGGACAATTCGGAAGGTAAGCTATGGGCTTACAACGGCAGTGGACGGTCACCCAAGGGTCTCGCGCTGGATGAGCTGAGGGAGCTCCTGACAATGATCGATGATGAGGCGATCCCCCTTCACAGCGCCCTGGGGGTCTCAGTGCCGGGAGCGGTTGAGGGGTGGCAGGTCATCCACGACCGATTCGGTCGCCTGGCCATGGGGGAGCTCCTGGCCTCCACCATCCATCATGCCCGGAAGGGCTTCCAGGTCACTCCGGTCATCGCCCGCCACTGGCAGAAGACCCAGGAGCGATATGCCCGAGCCCCTGGATTCGCCAGGACCTACCTGCCCGATGGCCGGGCTCCCCAGGCGGGGGAGACCTTTCACAACCCCGACCTGGCCGCTACCTATGAACGGATAGCGAACGACGGTTCGGAAGCCTTCTACGCCGGCCCCATCGGCCGAACCATCACGGACAGCGTCCAGGAGGCGGGAGGCCACCTCACGGGGGATGACCTGGCCGACCATCGGGGTGAGTGGGTGGAACCTCTGTCGGTGAGCTACCGGGGCCACGAACTGTGGGAGCTGGGGCCCAACAGCCAGGGTTTGGCCGCCCTGCAGATGGTCAGTCTGATGGAAGGTTTCGATCTGGCCTCCCTGGGTTCCCAGACGGCCGCGGCCATGCACCTGATGGTGGAGGCCAAGAAGCTGGCCTATGCTGACCTGGCCCGCCACTGCGCCGACCCTGAGTTCGCCAGCCTCCCCGTCGGTGCCCTCCTCCGGGATGAGTACATCGAGGAGCGTCGAAAGCTCATCGACATCGGTCATGCCTCGTCCCTTCCAGCACCCGGCCAGTTCGCCCTTGGAGCGGGTGACACGGTCTACCTGACCACCGCCGATTCGGAGGGCAACGTGGTCTCCTGGATCCAGTCCAACTACACCGGTTTTGGAACCGGCCTGGTCCCTGAGGGTTGTGGCTTCAGCTTGCAGAACCGGGGCGCCCTCTTCTCCCTGGACCCGGACCATCCCAACTGCTACGCCCCCGGCAAGCGGCCCTTCCACACCATCATCCCGGCCATGGTCACCCGGGACGGTCTGCCGGTCTTCGCCTTTGGCGTCATGGGCGGCGACTTCCAGCCCCAGGGCCATCTGCAGGTCCTCACCAACATCCTGGACTTCGGGATGGACGTCCAGCGGGCGGGCGATGCCCCCAGGTGGCAGCATGTGGGCTCACAGCGCCCCATCCACAGCCTCAGCAGGGTCGAAAGGCCAGAAAAGGACGAATTCGGGGAGCTCTGGCTAGAACCGGGATTTCACGACGACGAGTATAAAAAGCTCGAAAGCTTGGGACACCAGGTCAGATGGCACGATGGGAAGGGAGGCGAGTACGGCGGCTACCAGGGCCTCTGGATCGACCACCTCGATGACCCAAAGCGGCGGGTCTACTGCGGCGGTACGGAGTCGAGGAAGGACGGTTGCGCAATGGGCTACTGAAGAACGAGTAGCTCACTAAATCCCAGGTCTTTTCCTCTCCAGGATGTATTCCGCCGACCTCTGGGCTCGCCTCCGCCTGGTCTCCTCCCGCTTGGCGTCGTCCACCCAGCGCAGGTACTGGAGCTTTTGCGAAGGGGGCAGGGCGTCGTAGAGAGCCCTGGCCTCCCCGTCGGCCTCCAGGGCCTCCTTCAGTTCCTGGGGCATCTCGGGCGGCTCCTTGGAGGAGTAGGCCTTATCCCACTCGCCGCTGGCCTTGGCGGCCTCGATCTTGGCCAGTCCGGCTCCGGTCATCTTGCCCTCCGCTATCATCCGCTCGGCCCGCTCCCGATTGAGCTTGGACCAGATGGACCGGTCCTGGCGAGGTGTGTAGCGTTGCATGAAGCGCTCATCGTCGATGGTGCGGACCTTGCCGTCGATCCAGCCGTAGCACAGCGCCTCCTCCACGGCGTCGTCGTAGGGGATGCGGGGCTTGCCGGTGTGCTTCTTGTAGTAGAGCAGCCAGATCTCGCTCTCGGTGGTGTGGTGGGCCTTGAGCCAGTCCCGCCACTGTTCTCGGCCGGTGAAGTAGAGAGGCCCGACTGGTCCGGGGTCCATGTCAATCGTCCGTCGAAGCCTGCCGATGAGCCATTCGCTCGAGCTGGTCGGCCACTTCAGCGAGTATCTGGACCAGCTTGGTCAATCTATCTGGGTCTCCCTCAACATCGACCCGTTCGGCGATAGCGGTATCTCCTTCCCAGACGAAGTCCCATTTCTTGAACTCCAGTAATCGGTTCCTGGTGAGCACACCCAGAACCTGATTGGGCAGCTCCTTGTCCGAGCATCTGACCACGTATTCCGGGTCGAACTGAAGGTCGTGGAGCTGGATATCCTCCTTGCCCAGGGCCTTGCCTATCTTGGCCAGCAATCCCTCCTTGTGGATGGTCAGTTTGCCAGTATAAGGAATTCTCAGTTCGATCACAAGGCGATGATAGGTGGTGCTGGATGAATTTGAAGCGCTTCCAGAATGGACCTCGTAGCTGTTCATCATGAGTCTGCGATCCTCATAGGTTCCCTCCACAGTAGGCGGGAGTTTGATCAGACCTCCAAAGACCGCTGGTGGTTGCTCCAATTTCAGACCATTCTGTTGGGCGAACTGGGTCCAGCCTTCATAGGCCTTGCTCTTCCTTTTCATGAAATAGAACATGATGGCAAGAAAGGCCAAAACGAACAATATACTCAAAATATCGAAGAGGTCCACAGTCTGCACATCCTAGCACAGGCAAATGAGGTCCAGCTTAGAATGTTTCCACAATGGGATCGATCTCACTCCCCGATGACCTTCACCAGGACCCGTTTGGGCCTTCGTCCGTCGAACTCGCCGTAGAAGATGCGCTCCCAGGTCCCAAGGTCAAGTCGTCCCTTGGTCACCGCCACTGTCACCTCGCGGCCCATTATCTGCCGCTTGTGATGCGCGTCGCCGTTGTCCTCGCCGGTGCGGTTGTGCAGGTAGCGGTCGATGGGGGCGTGGGGCGCCAGCTGTTCAAGCCACCGCTTGTAGTCGTCGTGAAGGCCTGGCTCATCGTCGTTGATGAAGACACTGGCGGTGATGTGCATGGCGTTGACCAGGCACAGGCCCTCCTGGATGCCCGACTGGCTCACGATGTCCTGAACGTGGGAGGTGATGTGGACGAAGTCCATGCGCGCAGGGACCTGGAAGGTCAGGTACTCGGTTGCCGATCGCATGGCCCCCGATGGGACTGCGGCTCAAAGGGTTTTGGACTAGGCATCCTGTTTCACTCCAGGAGCTTCCGCTTGGCCTTCTCGAACTCCTCGTCGGTCAGCATCCCCTTCTCCTTCCAGACCATGATGCGGTCCAGGGTGTTGACGAAGCGGTCCACCCGGTCGGTGTCGCTGGCTCCCGCTTTCCCGGAGATGACCTTGCGCCGCAGGTCGGCGGCCTCCTGGACCATGCCGTGCCTGGTGTACCAATCGATGGCGTCATCGAAGAGGGCCAGTTGCTCGTACTGGGCTCCCACGATCTCAGGGGGCAGTTGATGGATCTGGAACTCGACCAGGTTGTGCATCTCCAGGTCGGCGGTGGTCAGGGCCTCCTTCTTGAAAAGACCGATGAGCTCCCGCACCCCCTGGTGATAGGCCTCGTTGCTTATCTTGCGCAGGGACTCCAGGATCGTGTCGAAGACCTTCTTGGGCCAGGGCTGGCTCACCATGATCTGGACCATCGGTTCAACAGCCTGTTCATCCCCCAGTCGGCCCAGGGCCTGGCATAGGGCCAACAGCTCGTCACCCTCGGCTCTTTTCAGGGCTTCGATCAGCTGGGTCGCATCATTGGGATCGGATATTCCCTCGGGCAACGGTTCCGGTTCGGCCATGTTTGAACCCTCAGAGGATATTGGTCCAGGGGCCTTATTAGGGCTCTCCAGGCCCTTGGGAGTCTCGAATATGGCTTCCCAGGCGCTCAGATCGAACGCCGCTCCTCCAGTTTCCAGCTCGGTTTCACCGCGGGTCAAGAGGGCAAGTTCCGGCTGTGTTTTGGGGGAGTCGTGGCGACGACGATGGAACCAGGCGATCGTTCTCATTTTCTGGGCCTCCGTATCATCTGTATATTGCCTCGCCGTGGCGCTATTAAATGGGTCAGGGACGTTCCTCGAACGGTCAGGCTGGGTTCAGGGCAAAAGGGGCCTACTCGTCGGGTTTCCTGCTCCGTTGATGTGAGCCGATCTACTATCTACGGTCCACTGTCCTCTTCCTTGCGGCCTGTCACAGCGAAGGTTGCGGCCAGGATGAAGCCCACGGCCAGCAGGCCCCCCAGACCGAACGACAGGAGCAGGTCGATGAACTTCTTGGCCACCGCCTCGATGAACTGGGGCAGGTTGTCGGCCACCATGCCGACGCTGGGGTCGTGGTAGATGGAGGTCAGGTTGGCCAGCAAGGGGTAGGAAAGATAGATGCGCAGGCCCGTTCCGTCGGTGGCGTAGGTGGTGGTGACGTTCTCGAACTGGGTGGTCTGGTCCCGGCTGAGCTCGGCCTGGGAGACCCAGTTGTAGAAGCCCTCCTCCAGCTCCTCGGTGTTCACCATGCCGATGTGCTGGTGGCCTGCCTGCCGGTCCTCGAAGAGGTGCTCGTTGGTGTCGTTGAAACCTGGGTGGAGGCGCTGTTGATGATGGGCCTCCTCCATCTGGAAGTGCCGCTCCCGCTCGCCCTGGGGGGGTTCGTTGAAGAGCACCTGCTCTATCGTCAGGTCCTCCACCGGAAGCTCCTTGTGCAACTCTATCTCGATGTCTATCTTCAGCTCCGATGAACCGAGGACCTCGTAGCTGACCCCCGAGTCCAGGGATTGGGTGAAGCTGTTGGTGGCCAGCAGGAAATGCAGGGTCAGGGTTGCGGCGCCGTCGATCTTTTCGCGGGATCCGCCAACGGCATGAAAGCCCACACCTCGTGACATGTCGAAAGTGACGTAGGGGCCCAGCTCGGCGTTCTCATCCTCGTTCACCTGCCCGATCTGCCAGGGACCGTTGAGCGGGGCCTTGTAGAGCGCCTCCTCCCGCTGATAGCCTGCCTCTCCCGAATCGTTGTAGCCGATGAGATTGGTGAATTGAAGGTGGAAGGGGGGCTGGTGGGAGGCCGGGTAGCCAAAGACCACCTCGGCCTTGTCGACATGGACATGGACCACGAAGGAGTTGGTCTCCAGTTTCACCATGTTCCCGTCGTGATGGGGGGGTTGCATGCCGCCTCCATGGGGTGGCGGGCCTCCCGGGCCCGGACCGCGACCCTGGGCGGCGACCGTGGCCGGGACGATGGCGACCAGGAGGACCAGGCAGACAAGGGGTATCATCCAGCGCATGTTTCATTCTCCGATTGGGTTTGTAAGGGGGGGTGTAAAATAAAGATAGGGGAGAGGCAGCCCTCCTCTCCCCGGTTCAAGGCGTGTTCCTGGGCTGGCCTTGGTGGTGTGAGCCATGCTCGCTTGTAGCTCTAGATCTCGTCGCCGGTATCGTCACTGTCGTCGTCGGCTTCGTCCTCCATCTCCTGGAGCTGTTTCAGCAGGTCCATGAGCAGGCGGGCGCCGTGGTCCTTGTGCTTGGGTGGTCTCTTGTCGTCGGCGGGGTCGTCGTCGGTGTCATCGGGGAGTTCATCGGTGTTGTTCTCCCGGTTCTCCCTTTGCTCGTCAAGGAAGGCCTTGAGGGTCATCAGGGCCGCCAGGGTATCCTCGTCCAGGTCGGTGAGGTTCACCTTGGGTGGGCGCTCCTTGGGCTCACCCTCGCCCTCGCCCTTGTCGCGGGGCTTGGGGCATTTGGGCTTGCCCTTCCGCTCTTCACCATCACGGCCTTCGCCCTCTCCCTCGCCAGGAGGCCCGCGGGGACCCTCCTCGCCCTCGGGGCGCTCGCCGCCCTCACCTTCGCCCCCCTCGCGGGGGCCCTGGTGGTGGCCGCGGCCACATGGGCCTTCTCGCGGACCCTGTCCCTCGCCCCCGTTCATGGGGGCGCCTTCACCGAAATTCTCCGAGGGCTCGGAGGCGGCGTCGGTTCGCTGGTCTATCTCTGCGTTCACCATCCCCACAGCTGCCACGAGCAGCAGGGAGAAGGCGACGGTTGCAACGGCTATTCGTTTGTTCATTGAAATGCCTCCAGGCGTTTTCGCCTTGACCCTTCCCTCGCCACCGCGCTATATATATCGTCAGGGACAACAATCGAACTATCGGGCAGACCTTCGGCTCCAAGGGGAGGCGGCGGTTGGCAATGGCCATCTCATCCCGTGATCGTGGAACGGGGCGGGGCCATTATTATACTCAGTGGAGATGGTGGGACCATGGAGCTCGACGGCGTACTGCTGGGCTGGTTGACGGTCTTCACCCTGGTCCTGGTGCTCATATCGCTGATGGCCTACCGGCGTCTGGAGAACCCCCGCTTCGCCATAGTGGCGGCGGCTTTCGGCGTCTTCTTCGTCCGCATCCTGGGTCTGACCCTGGACTACTTCGACGAGCTCGATTTCAGCCTGGCGGCCCAGCTGATACTGGATGCCCTGGCCCTGACCCTCTTCTTTGCGGCGGTGTGGAAGAAGTAGGATGGCCGAAGACGAGGCCCCCGAGCCGGAGCTCACCACCCGCCAGCAGATCTACCGGACCGTCGAGCAGAACCCCGGATGCCACCTGCGGGAGCTGAAGAAGCGGGCCGAGGTCTCGTCTATGGGCAACCTGGAGTACCATCTCGATTACCTTGAGCGGCGGGAGCTGGTGGTCACACGACCCAACGGCCATTACAAGCGCTACTACATCACCCGGGAGCGGGTCAAGGGCAAGCATATCGTGGGCCTGCTGCGCCAGGAGGTGCCCCGCCGCATCGCCGTCTTCCTGCTGCTCAACCCGGGAGCCAGCCACAAGGAGATCGGAGAGCAGTTCACCATCTCGCCCTCGACCCTGTCCTTCCATCTGAAGAAGATGGTCCAGCGGGGCCTGCTGAGCCGGGAGAAGGAGGGGCGCACCGTCCATTACCAAGTGCAGGAACCCAACGAGGTAGCTCGGGTCCTCATCTCCTATCGGCCCACCTTCCTGGACAAGGTGGTGGACCGCTTCGCCGAGGTGTGGGGCTGAACCAGGGCCACAAGGGTCATCATCCCGTCCCGCGCGGTGTGGGGAGAGCCTAATAACCGTCCGGGCTTAGGCGGTGTCATGTGCCCCGCCCTTGCCGCCGATGAGGCCCTGGAATGTCTGATGGAAGGCAATCGCCGCTTCATGGACAACGCGAGTCAACACCCCCGGATCGACCCTGAACGCAGGGGCGAGTTGACCGGGGGCCAGAGCCCCTTCGCCATCATCCTGACCTGCTCCGACTCCCGGGTGGTGCCCGAGCACATCTTCGACCAGGGACTGGGGGACATCTTCGGCATCCAGGTGGCCGGCAACGTCCTGGACGACGTGGTCATCGGCTCCATCGAGTACGCCGTGGCCCATCTGGACACGAAGCTGGTAATGGTCCTGGGCCACGAGGGATGCGGCGCCATCACGGCGGCCCTGGCCGGAGGCGAGCCCGAGGGTCATCTGGGCCCCATCATGGAGGCACTCGCTCCCGCCGTTAAGTTCACCAATGAGAACGCGGCGAAAGCTCCTGATCGGCTGGACACTGCCATCATGTTCAACGCCATGCACGTTGCCTCCCAGCTGAGGGAATGTCAGCCCATCCTGGCCGATGCTGAGGGACTGAAGGTCGTGCCAGCGGTCTACCACCTCGGGTCGGGCCGGGTCGAACTGCTGGATTGAGCCATGGAAGCCACAGTATAGACTATCTGAACCAGTCCCCAGGGTCGTTCCGTTCGATGGTTGTCCCTCAAACCCCTTTTAATGGCAAGCTGAGGGAGAGATGGAGCTGATGACAATGACGACTCCGACCTCAAGACCGACACCCACGACCTCCGCCCTCGCAGGCACCCACACCGCCACGGCCCTGGCCGTCTGGCGGCGCCTGTACCTTCAGGCCAGCGAGGACCATCTGGTGTTCGGCACCGAGGTCTGGTGAACTCTTCCGGTAAGGTTAATCACTCCTTCACCTCTCACCTCCCCATGCGCGCCCTCGCCATTCGGGGTTCCGAGCCCTATCCCATCACCGGATTGCCTGTGGGCAAGGTCATCTGCCTGGCCCAGAACTATCCCAAGCACAGCGCCGAGATGAAGTCCACGCCCCCGCCATGGCCCTACTTCTTCCTCAAACCGGCCACCGCCCTCCTGCCCCCCGACGGCACCGTGGTCCTGCCCGACTTCTCCTCCTGCGTCCATCACGAGGTGGAGCTCTACGCCCTCATCGGCAAGGAGGGGCGGCACATTCCCCAGGAGGCGGCCGACGAGCATATCGCAGGCTTCGGCATCCTGCTGGACCTGACGGCCCGGGACATCCAGACCGAGGGCAAGAAGAGCGGCCGACCCTTCGGCATCTCCAAGAGCTGGGACACCTCGGCCCCCATCTCCGACGCCACCAAGGCGGAGGTCGTGGGTGGCATCGAGGGAGCCCAGGACCTGGCCATCGAACTGCGCACCAATGGCGAGCTCCGCCAGAGCGCCCGGACCTCCCAGATGCTCTACAAGCTGGACGAGCTGGTGGCCTTCCTCTCCCGGGTCATGACCCTGGAGCCCGGCGACATCATCGCCACCGGCACCCCCGAGGGCGTCTCCGAGATCGTGGCCGGCGACGTGGTGGAGGCCTCCATCGAGAAGTTGGGCGGTCTGAAGGTGGATGTTGTTGGCTCAGGTTAGGATCCAGCGTCGAACAAGCTATTTCGGTCATTCGTGGAACTTTTCGTTCTTTGGGCCCTATTCTTCATCCCCATTGCATTTTCTATCCTTCCTGGAACGCATTTTGCCCAGGGCCGAGCGCAGGCTACCCGAGCTCATCATCGAGACCAAAAGGATCAACTCGATTACCACTACGATGGCGAACATCAAGAAGACCAGTTGTTCCTCACCGTTGACGTCATCTGAGATCGGTTCCAGTGGGGCTTGACCTTCGACGTCACGCTGATAGGTGACCTGGAAGTCACGCTTAGCGCTAGAACCCGCGACCGATATTATGGCATAGCCCTTGAGCTTAAGCTCATCGCCAACGAAGACCATAACGAACATCTTGTGGGCATTGACCCTTGGGAGGGTGAGCTTCACCGACCGCTCGGTGGTGTTCTCGGCTGGGATGGAGAACAATGCACTGTCCTGCTTGTCGTAAGTCAGTTTGGCTCGGTTGTCAATTCCGGCGATCTCGATCCTGACCTCCTCGGCTGGGGCCTCGGCCAGGTTGGTAATGAGGATGCGCATGTCGAAATCGTAGGATAGGTTGTCCCAGCCAGCCAGTTGGGTGAAGAGGCGATCGATGCGCAATTCGGCCTCCTTTGGTTCCGGATTGGATGCCTTCTTTTCCTCGTGGGTCAGGAATACCAAAACACCGATGAGTAGCAGGGTTATGGCGAACATGGCAAAGACCTGCAGGCTTCGACGCTCCTGAACATCGAGATCCCTATCGGCATTACTGGTCATGGTCATTCCTCCGGGGATGATTGTTGGGATTTCTCCTGGAACGTTGGGTCAAGATAGTCGCCCCCACCATCCCAACGATGAGAAGAACTAAGCCAAAACCCGGACCATCATTATCTTCGCTGTCATCATAAGACATAGGATCATTAGCAGGCTGACCGCCTCGCCCACCACCGTCGGCATCAGTATACTCCACCACGGTCTGGTCAATGTTGGTCAGCGATACCTCACCATAGCCCAGAATCTTGATCAGCCCGGCCTCGAAAAGGAATATTCTGATGCGGAACGAGTTGTTATCGGGCAGTTCGATGGGGAGGGTGACCTCGATGGTCTTTCGCCCCCCGATCGGGTCCACGGTCTTGTTGGCTGAATCGTAGACTATGTCGTTGAACTTGTTCTCGGCATAGATGTTGACCCTGACCTCGCCCGATTCCTCCTCACCGTAGTTGGTGATGTAGATTGATATGGTCATCCGAAATGAACCATCTTCAATATCGTCCAACTGGAAGAAGACCATGCCCTCCTCGATCTCCAGTTCGGCCTCGGTCTCGGGCTCTGCCGTGACGGTGTCGGAACGCGACACGGCTGCCAGGATGACCCCCAGCAGAAGGACCACGATGAACAGGCTGGCCGGCCAGAGGATGCTCAATGGCCCGCTGTGCGGGTAGTGGTCCCTCTTATCGGGCCAGGTCTTGACCACGGCCGCCCTGGGGGGTGGGTATCCTTCGTTCTCATGTAGGCGCTCGGAAGGCCGAGGGTGATAGGACTCCAAATCCCCCTCATCGTCCTTAGCCGAACTCTCCTGAGGCTCGCTCGCCTCAAT